>NZ_CP077769.1:4318611-4935555 GCF_020386615.1 Chitinophaga pendula | reverse complement strand
GTGGACCGTCCTAATCTCAAGGGATTACTGGATCGCCGCGCAAGGTTGATGATGCCGGAGCAGGCGGAATTTGCATTCATGTCTACCACAGAAGCATTGCATAACGCTAAATTGGACGCTGATTATATAGATCGGACAGAAGTAGGGTTGTTGTTTGGTAACGACAGCTCTTCCAAACCTGTGATCGAAGCGACCGATATTATGCGGGAGAAAAAAGATACGATGCTGGTGGGTTCAGGCTCTGTATTCCAGACGATGAACTCTACGGTGAACATGAACCTGGCGACTATCTTCAAGCTAAAGGGTGTTAATTTCAGTGTCAGTGCAGCTTGTGCCAGCGGCTCTCACGCCATTGGCCTGGGATATATGTTCATCCGCAGCGGTATGCAGGATTGCGTGATCTGTGGAGGGGCCCAGGAGATCAATATTTATTCGATGGGCAACTTCGACGCGATTGCCGCCTTTTCTATCAGAGAGCAGGAGCCGACAGCAGCTTCCAGACCATTCGACCGCGACCGGGACGGACTGGTACCCAGCGGTGGTGCTGCAACCGTCATACTGGAAAGCCTGGAATCGGCACAAAGCCGGGGAGCACCTATCCTGGGAGAAGTGATCGGCTATGGCTATTCTTCCAATGGTGCACATATTTCCAATCCAACCGTAGACGGACCGGTACGTTCTTTGCAGATAGCATTGAAAGATGCAGGATTACGTCCGGAAGATATCGCCTATGTCAATGCACATGCTACCTCCACACAAGCAGGAGATGCCAGCGAAGCCAAGGCTTTATATGAAGTGTTCGGTTCCGCCAGACCACATATCAGCTCGACCAAGTCTATGACCGGTCATGAATGCTGGATGGCAGGCGCCAGCGAGATCGTTTATTCGATGCTGATGATGCAACACGGGTTTATTGCACCGAATATTAACCTGCATAACCCCGACGAAGACGCAGCGAAGCTAAATATCGCTACATCCACGATCGATCAGGATTTTAATATATTTTTGTCTAACTCGTTCGGATTCGGAGGCACCAACTCCTCCCTGATCGTCCGGAAATGGGATGGCAAATAATTGATTACAAGGGAAATATACTAGGGAGGACCTATTATCAGCAAGGGCCATATTATGAGCATCGTTTTTCATCATTCGACTGCTGATATTATTGCTTAATTTTGTACTATAGCCGGGTTTTCGAATAATATAAACTGTCACGCGAATTACAATAAACCATTTACTTATTTTTAAATCGACCTATACCTGAGAGTACACTATTATGGATATTAAAGAAGTAATAAAACGAACAAATGCTTTCCTGGTAGAGGAATTTGAGGCTGAACCTGCAGCCATTACGCCAAGTGCCAACCTGAAAGCTACCCTGGAACTGGATAGTTTGGATTACATCGATCTCGTTGTCGTGATCGAAAACAACTTTGGTTTCAAAGTAAATCCGGAAGATTTCCAGAGCATTATCACCTTCCAGCATTTCTACGATTACGTGCTGGCTCGTGTAAAACAAAAAGAACTGGTGTAATGCCTTCCTGGCAGGGAAAGTCAAAAGGTAATAAACTTGGATATAGTATCTTCATTGCGATACTACGTTATGGAGGCGTATATCCAGCGTATATATTGCTGAGGTTCGTAGCAGGATATTATTTCCTGTTTTCTTACAGCTCTTCCCGACCTATCTATCACTATTTCCGCACCAGGATAGGGTATAGTCCCCTGCGTTCTTTGCGTAGCGTATATCGCAATTACTATGTGTTCGGGCAGACATTGCTGGATAAGATCGTAGTGATGGCGGATATGGAAAATAAATTCAGCTTTCATTTTGATGGAGAAGAACACCTGCGTTCCATCGTTTCTTCCGGTAAAGGAGGCATATTGCTCAGTGCCCATCTGGGCAACTGGGAAGTAGCAGGACATTTGTTCCGCCGCTTACAGGCGCCTATCAATATCGTCATGTTTGACGGGGAACACGAAAGGATCAAAAAATACCTGTCCGGCGTAACCGGCGGCAGGCATGTGAATATCATTGTTTTGAAAGACGACCTGTCGCATATATACGCCATTCATGAAGCGTTGAGCAACAAAGAACTGGTATGTATGCATGCCGACAGGTTCCTGCCAGGTAATAAGACCATTACAGCGCCATTCCTCGGTGCTGCGGCCCGTTTTCCGGCAGGGCCATTCATACTGGCAGCTGCCTTTAAAGTACCCGTATCATTGGTATTTGCCTTTAAAGAATCTGCCACCCACTATCACCTGTATGCCACTTCCCCAAAGACTTATCAGCGACAACCCAAAGACGGCAGCGCCGGAGCGGATGTACAGCATTTTATCACCGAAATGGAGCAAAAGGTGAAGCAATACCCGGAACAATGGTTTAATTACTACGACTTCTGGGATATGCCGGAAGGACCCACTACGGACGCGATAAATATACATAACAAATAATTAGTACTTATACGTATGTGATAAGTCGTATAATTAGTTTTAATTCGCAGTTATTATCAGTATCACTTTTAAAGCCCCCTTCAATCGGGGTATACAGGAACCAGCTAAGTACTTGATATGCAATATATTCATACAGACGACATTACGAATTACATTCCGCAACGTACCCCTATCGTCATGATCGGCGGTATCCTGGAAGTAGGAGAGAAGATCACGCGTACTGCATTGGAAATAAAAGCCGATAACGTTTTTGTGGAACATAACGTGCTCACGACGCCCGGGCTTACGGAAAATATCGCGCAGACAGCGGCTGCCAGGATCGGCTATATTGCATTGCAGCATAATACACCAGTGCCGGTAGGATATATCGGCGCTATCAAAGACCTGGAAATATTTGATTTTCCTCCGGTTGGCGCGTTTATTGAAACGACCGTAGAGATACAGAATGAAGTCTTCAACGCTACCAGCGTATTGGGTAAGGTAGTATTAGATGGTAAAGTGATGGCACAGTGCGAAATGAAGATCTTCACCAATCCCTGATCAGATAAGAGTATCAATAAGGCGTTAAGCGGAATATTTATGGAACAGGTTTTAACCGAAAGAACGACCATCCGGGTGAGATTTAATGAGGCAGATCCACTAGGGATCGTCTGGCATGGACATTATGTGCGTTACTTTGAAGACGGACGGGAAGCCTTCGGCGAAAAATACGGATTACGGTACCTGGATATCTTTGAACAGGGCTATACCGTACCCGTTGTTAACATACAATGTAATTACAAGCGGTCACTACGTTATGGCGATACCGTAGTTGTGGAAACGACATACATCAGTACGGCGGCAGCCAAGATAAAGTTCGAGTATCGCCTGTTCAACGAAGCGACAGGCGAACTGATAGCAGATGGCTCTTCCATACAGGTATTCCTGGATGCTGCCTCTTCTACGCTTCAACTGACCATCCCTGCATTTTTTGCAGCATGGAAAGAAAAGCACCAGGTAGGTGCAGGGCATTAAAGAAGGAATCTATTATAATCGATCATTTAAAGCGTGTAGGTGAAAAAGGTATATGCAGTAGCAGACAACATTGTGTCGGCGCTGGGCAACACTTCAGGGGACAACTTCAGGCAGGTCGTAGCAGGGCATAGTGGCATTCGGCTGCAGGAAGATAATGACATGTCCGCCGGACCTTTTCAGGCGGCTATGCTGTCGGCAGCGCAGCTACTGCAATATAGTACCGGGCATTCACTTGACGGATATACGAAGTTCGAGCAACTGATCATACTGTCTGTACAAGATGCATTGTCTCATACCAATATCAACCTGGGAGACGAACGCACCGCTTTTATCATCTCCACGACTAAAGGCAACATCGAGCGGATCGAGCAACAGTATCCACAGCAGCCGCCAATGGAACAACTGGAGCTGTATGCATCCGCACAACGTATCGCCGGTCATTTAGGGTATCTGCAACGTCCGATCGTAGTAAGCAATGCGTGTATATCCGGATTGCTGGCTATCCTGATCGGACAACGCCTGATCGCCTCCGGGCAATATGATCGTGCGGTGGTGACCGGTGCCGATGTGATGACACAGTTCGTATTGTCAGGCTTTCAGTCTTTCCAGGCTGTCAGCGCAGCGCCCTGTCGTCCTTTCGATGCTGGTCGTAACGGGGTGACGCTGGGAGAGGCGGCCGCAACGGTGATCCTGAGTACGGACCCGGCACAGGCCCTGACACAACCGGCCATACTGACCGGCGGTGGTGCCGTAAGCAATGATGCTAATCATATATCAGGACCTTCCCGCACCGGAGCAGAGCTGGCGACCGCCATGCGCCAGGCAATGGAAAGGTCAGGACTCGAGGCGGCCGATATCGGCTTTGTCTCCGCACATGGTACCGCTACCGTTTATAACGATGAAATGGAGGCCAAAGCATTGAACATAGCAGGACTGCAGCATACCCCCGTCAATAGCCTGAAAGGATACTACGGGCATACACTGGGGGCAGCAGGCCTGGTAGAGGCGATCATCAGCATGCATGCCATGACAGCAGGACTGATACTGCCCACAAAAGGATTTGAACAATTGGGAGTCACGCAGCCTGTCAATGTCTGTTCAACACTGCAACGACAGCCGGTGAAACATTTTCTGAAAACAGTATCCGGCTTCGGCGGCTGTAATGCTGCCATGATATTTTCGGTCGCATAAGACCAGTTCAACAGGGGGATCAATAACTGTTACTGACAGGGTAGCATATATATATCACAACTATGCAATTTTTTACCAAAGAAACAAAGACGGCTTTAGAGGCGAAGGAGACAGCGCTGCGGATCGCATTTGCGCCGGTAGCATTCCAGGCCGCCAGAGCATTGCGCGACCTGGGAATACTGAAAGTGATCAGCGACAGCGGAATGACCGGCATTACCATCGAAGGTATCATGGAGCAGGTAAAACTCTCCAGATATGCCATCCGCGTACTGCTGGAAGCAGGTCTGGGAATGGAGATGCTGATCGTCAATGATAAGAAATATATATTGACAAAAACCGGGTACTTCATAGAACATGACAGGCTGACCCGTATCAACATGGATTTTACGCAGGACATCTGCTACAAAGGGATGTACCATCTGCAGGAAAGTCTCATAGAAGGGAAGCCGGCGGGCCTGAAAGAGTTAGGCCCCTGGGATACGATCTATCCCGGCCTCTCCCTGTTGCCGCCGGAAGTGGGTAAGAGCTGGTTCGACTTCGATCACTACTACTCCGACCTGGCATTTCCGCAGGCACTGCCGATCGTGTTTGAACATAAACCTGCACGTATACTCGACATAGGTGGCAATACCGGTAAATGGACATTGGCATGCACCGGATACGATGCAGACGTGGAAATGACCATCTTTGACCTGCCGGGACAGGTAGGACTGGCACAGCAGAAAATGCTGGATGCCGGCGTAGCGCATCGTGTACATTTCCATGTCGCCAATATACTGGATGAATCATTGCCATTCCCCAAAGGATTCGACGCCATATGGATGAGTCAGTTCCTGGACTGTTTCTCCGAGACAGAGATCACCTCTATCCTCAAAAGATGCCGGGAAGCGCTGACAGACAATGGCACGATTTATATCCTGGAGCCGTTCTGGAACAGGCAAGTGTTTAAGTCCGCCGCCTTCTGTCTGCAACAGACCTCGCTTTATTTCACCGCGATGGCAAACGGCAACAGTCAGATGTATCATACCGACGATTTCTTCCAGTGTATAGCCGACGCTGGACTACAGATCATATCGGAGAATAATCAGATGGGCTTGAGCTATACATTACTTCAATGTAAAAAAGCCTGAGGTCGCAAGACCCCGGGGTAATAATTAACCGCAGCTATAAATCCCTGAAAAAATGAAAACTGAGCAGGTAGACGTATTAGTGATCGGAGCTGGCCCTGCCGGAACGGTGGCCGCTTCTATCATCCATCAGGCCGGATATAAGGTCAGGATCGTCGAAAAACAACAGTTCCCGCGTTTTGTGATAGGCGAAAGCCTGTTACCCCGCAGTATGGAAGCGCTGGAAGAAGCAGGATTTTTGCCTGCCATTAAAAAGCAAGGCTTCCAGGAAAAGTTCGGCGCCAAGTTCGTTAAAGACAACAGCGTCTGCGACTTTACTTTCAAGGAGCAATATACACCGGGATGGACTTGGACCTGGCAAGTCACCAGGGCCGATTTCGACAAGACCCTGGCCGATACAGTAGCCGAAATGGGCGTGCCTGTATCCTACCAGACGACCGTTACCGGCATACGATTTAATGGCTCCGACTCAGTGACCACCATCGTCGATGAGCAGGGAAATGAAAGTGAGATCGCTGCCCGCTTTATCGTGGATGGCAGCGGATATGGACGTGTGATCCCCCGTTTGTTCAACCTGGAAGGTACCTCCGTACTACAACCCCGTAAAGCACTCTTCGCACATACCGTAGACCAGCGCCGTTCTATGGCAGACGAACCCAACCGGATCACTGCTGTAGTACACAAAAAAGGCGTCTGGATATGGATCATCCCCTTCTCTACCGGCGTAACCTCCGTAGGCTTCGTAGGAGATCCTTCCTTCTTTGAACAATATGGTGGCAATGCCGAACAACAATTCCGGGCATTGCTCGAGGCTGAACCCTACACCCGTGAACGTTTCAGGGATGTACCCCTGGTATTTGAACCGCGGGTGCTGGAATCCTGGTCTGCCACCACAGAGAAATTCTATGGTGAAGGATATGTACTCACCGGCAACGTAACCGAATTTCTGGACCCGATTTTCTCTTCTGGCGTAACTTTGGCCTGTGTATCCAGCCAGACGGCTGCAAAACTTGTGATCCGCAAACTGAAAGGTGAAGATGTAGACTGGGAACAGGAATATATGGCGCCGACATTACAAGGTGTTAATACCTTCCGCTCCTATGTGACAGCCTGGTATGAAGGAACGCTCGACACCATATTTTTCTGTAAAGAACCGGACTACGAGATACAGAAACAAATATGTTCCGTATTGGCAGGATATGTGTGGGACATGAGCAACCCATACGTCAAAGCACATGGTACTGCCTTGAAACGACTGGCCAGGACCATCGAGCTTACAGAAAGAATAAAAGAAAGTAGTTGAGTAACCTAACAACATATATCACCGCTACCTGCACCATCAGGGACCACCAGGTTGCCGTCAACGGAGCACCCCGCTGGCAGCAACCTGGTATGGCTTTACCCGATTTCCTGAGAGCCGGATACGACCACTTCGGCGGGCAGTACCCTAAGTTCCACAAGATGGATACCCTCAGCAAACTGGGATGGCTGGCAGCAGAAGTACTGTTACAACAGCGTCCGCTCAGCCAATATAACCCAGAAGAGGTGGGCATAGTATTGGTCAACCGGAGCGCCAGCCTGGATACAGACCTGCGCTATTACGATACCGTACAAAGCATCGCCAGTCCGGCAGTATTTGTCTATACCCTCCCCAACATCGTTATGGGAGAGATCAGCATACGTCATGGTTTTAAAGGTGAACAGACCTTTTTTACCGCAGACCGTTATGACGCAGCGTTGATGCACACTTATGTCCAATACTTGCTGGATACAGGTGTCATGAAAGCCGCTATCTGTGGCTGGGTGGAAGTAATGCAGGATGCATACGAAGTAGTATTATACCTGGTAGAACAGCAACCCCAGGGCTTGCAGCAAGCGTTTACCAGTGAAGCGATCAGCGCGTTATGCTGAGATAGTGGATATCTCTTATCAAATATTGAATATGGAAAAATTGATGGCAGATCTGAAAGCACAGATCATTGAGCAGTTGAATTTACAGGAAGTAAAACCGGCAGACATCGACAATGATGAACCTTTATTCAAAGAGGGACTGGGACTGGATTCTATCGATGCACTCGAACTGATCGTATTGATGCAGCAGTACTATAACGTACGTATAGCCAACCCGGACGACGGACCGGCTATCTTCAAGTCTGTTCGTTCAATGGCGGAATATATTACTGCACATCAAAGTAAACAAGGATGAGTGACAAAGTATGGATAGCAGGCGGAGGGGTGATCTGCGGTATCGGCTTTAACCTGAATGACTGTCTGCAGTCTTTCCGCCAGGGCCATACAGGTATGGCAGTCATGCAATACCTGCGGTCTATACATCAACCTGTTTTCCCGGTAGCAGAAGTAAAAGCGGACAATACTACGCTGGCTGAGATGGCTGGTATGTCGGCGGTATGGAGCCGTACCGCCTTGCTGAGCGCCATAGCAGCCCGCGAAGCCTGGAAGGCAACAGGATTGGGCGATATCCGGCAATACCGCGTAGGATTCGTATCTGCCAATACCGTTGGGGGCATGGACAAAACGGAAGATTTTTTCGAACCTTTCCTGCAAGACCCGCAAAAAGGCCGGCTGCATCAGGTTGTACATCACGAATGTGGTACCGTTACCGAAGGAGTAGCAGATGCACTGGGTATCACTCATCACATCTCTACCATCAGCACTGCCTGTTCTTCCGGTGCCAATGCCATTATGTACGGCGCCCGCCTGTTAAAGAATAACATCGTCGATATAGTGATAGCCGGCGGTACCGATGCCCTCACAAGATTTACGATCAATGGCTTTAATACCCTGATGATACTGGACCAGGAACCTTGCCGCCCATTCGATGACTCCCGTAAAGGGCTTAACCTGGGAGAAGGCGCCGGCTATGTAATACTGGTACGCGAATCGCTCCTGGACCAACAGGGTATCACACCCTGGTGTCGCCTCAGTGGTTATGCCAATGCCAACGATGCCTATCACCAGACAGCTTCATCCCCCGATGGTACCGGCAACTACCTGGCGATGAAAGGCGCACTGGACATGGCAGGACTATCGCCTGCAGACATAGCATATATTAACCTGCATGGTACCGGCACCCAGAATAATGACAGCTCCGAAGCAACCGCCATCCAACGGTTGTTTGGAGCGCAACTACCGCCGATGAGCTCCACCAAATCATTCACAGGACATACCCTGGGAGCCAGCGGTGGCATTGAAGCCGTATTCGCTGCCAAAGCCGTACAGGAAGGGATCATTTATCCCAATGCACGCTTTAGCACCCCCATGAAAGAATTGCCGGTGATACCGGCCACAGCGTATACCTCCGGCGTTCAGTTATCCCATGCCATGTCCAATTCATTTGGATTTGGGGGTAACTGCTCCAGCCTGGTGTTCTCTGCACAATAGTTGACTGACAAGTAAGAATATACAGATGCGTATCTACATACACGGAGCCGGTGGAGTATCTCCGCAGGATATGACAGGCGAAGCGCCTTTGCAGGCTGCTATACCAGCTTCAGAAGGTATGCGCTTCAAAGTAGCCGAACCTGATTACAAACAATGGATCGATGCCAAAATGATCCGCCGCATGAGTAAAGTGGTGAAGATGGGAGTAGCTGGCGCCTATCGCGCCCTGGAAGCAGCTTCCATCACCCAACCGGATATGATCATCACCGGCACTGCCTATGGCTGCCTGGATGATACCGGCGTGTTCCTGGGTAAAATGGTCCGCCAACAGGAAGAAATGCTGACACCAACAGCGTTCATACAGTCTACCCATAATACCGTCGGTGGACAGATCGCACTCATGCTGGGTAATCATGGCTATAACAATACATTCGTACACAGGGCCTTCTCATTCGAAAATGCTTTGCTGGATAGTATAATGTTGCTCCATGAAAAAAGTGCCGATCAGATACTGGTAGGCGGCGTGGATGAGATCACCACCTATAGCCATCAGATACTGTCACGCTTCGGCCTGTACAAAACATCATACAATGAAACAACAGGACTGTTACAAAGCAACACGACAGGCACCGTTGCCGGCGAAGGAAGCGCCTTCTTTGTACTGGGTCATACCCCATCAGCAACAACAAAAGCAGCTATCGTAGGTCACACCACGTTGTACAAGCCTGCTGATATAGATACTGTCATCCGTTTTATTCAGGACTTCTTAACGAAACACCGTATTACGACAGCAGATATCGACCTGCTACTGGATGGCCGTAACGGAGACCACACCACCGATAGCCTATACGACACGATCGCACAACACTTATTCACATCGCATTGTATTGCCGCATTTAAGCAACTTTGTGGAGAATATCCTACGGCCACCGCCTTCGCGCTCTGGCTGGCTAATAAGATAATAAGCGATGGTCAGTTGCCTGCAGCAGCTATCTATAGCGGAACGGCTAAACAAGCGATCAAAAACATATTGATATATAACTGTCATAGTGGTACGCACCACACTTTGATATTATTAACCGCATGCTAAACTACCGGCGCACAAATATTATCACGGGGATACTGTTAGGTATCCTGCTCCTGGTGCACATGGCCTGGCAGCCTGTACCCTGGTGGCTGTGGATATTGCCGTTGCTGGCCTGGACCGGGCTGACAGCATGGGGAGCATGTAATATCAATGCGGGGTTTTACCTGCCCGTAATATGTAAAAGCGATATCCCAGACAAACGTATGGCGCTAACCTTCGACGATGGCCCGCTGCCACAACATACGCCTGCCATACTGGATATACTGAAAGCCACAGAAGTACCGGCTACCTTTTTTTGTATCGGCGAAAGGGCCGCACAGCATCCGGACCTGCTGACACGTATACAGGCGGAAGGGCATGTGCTGGCAAATCATAGTTATTCACATCACTTCTGGTTCGACTTGTTTGGACCGGCAAAGATGTTAGCTGAATTACGCCAGACAGATCAGGTGCTGGAGAAAACAACGGGGCTGGTACCGAAGCTATTCCGGCCTCCTTACGGAGTAACAAACCCCAATCTGAAAAAAGCCATCCTGCAGGGAGCCTACCTGCCGGTAGGGTGGAGCATACGATCATTGGATACTGTTGCTACCAACGAACAGGAACTGCTGCAACGTATCCTGCAAAAACTACATCCGGGTGCCATCCTGCTGTTACACGACACCTGCGAAATAACCCGGAAAGTATTGCCCGAACTGATCACCCGTATCAGACAACAGGGTTATACCATCGAAAGGATTGACAAGTTATTAAACATACCTGCTTATGCGTAGAGGATGGATGATATTGAGCGGTTTTTTACTGCTTGCCGGACAACTACTGGCACAGAACTCCGGATTTAAACCGGTCGCAGATGTTACCGCTTTCAGACAACAGTTTGCAAAAGCTGCCCAGCAAACCCGTACCATACAGGCTGATTTTGTACAGGAAAAGAATTTAAGCATGCTTTCCGATAAGATCACCTCAAAAGGGAAGTTCTGGTTCAAAAAAGAAGACAAGGTACGGATGGAATATCAACAGCCCAGTTATTATCTGCTGGTCATCAATGGAAAAGATATCCGTACAAAAGATGGTCACAAGGAACATAAGGTATCTGCAAAATCCAACAAACTATTCGAACAGATCAATAAGATCACAATAGACTGTGTAAAAGGCAGCGTACTGGATAACAAAGACTTCACCAGCCGCATACTGGAAAATAACCAGCAATATCAGCTGGAGATGGTACCGGTTGCTGCCGCCTTGAAGCAGTATTTTAAAGCAATACAGCTACTGGTAGATAAAAAGGATTTCAGCGTGTCCGGTATCCGTATGCTGGAAGTATCCGGCGATGATACCAACATCACATTTTTACATAAACAACTCAACACGGACATCCCGGATGCGATCTTTGCGGTTAAATAGTATGTTGTGTATAATGGCCTTGTCCGGCTGTGTATCTGCCTATCGCTCTTTAAGACCGGCGGCGGGAGATCCTGCATGCGTAGCCCGTTTTAAACCACGCTTCACACAGGCCTTATACAGTACACAGGTCGACGTACTGAAACACCACTTGAGCGGATTGCTCTTCTTTAAGCAAATGCCGGATAGCAGCCTGCGGATAGTGTTTACAAACGAAGTCGGATTCAAGTTCTTTGACTTCGCCTTTGCACAGGATGGTAACTTTACCAAACATTATATGATGCCTAAAATGGACAAAGCCATCATAGTGAACGCCCTGCGTAAAGACTTTGAACTGGTATTGCTGAATCCGGATTACCGGCAGGCACAGTTACTCAGAGACAGCAACTATCAGTACGTGAAGATGCCGACCGAAAAAGGTGCCAATTATTATATCACCGACCCGCATTGCACCCGCCTAGAACGGATTGAAAAATCCTCCGACAGGAAAGCAGTCGTAAAGGTCTGGATGAGCCACTATCAGGACGGTGTACCCGATAGTATCTGTATTCAACATCAGAATTTTAAATTTAATATTTCACTACAACGCGTACAACAATAATGCTGGCAGGAACATTTTATACCATCGTGCAGGAGCACGCAGAAGAAGGACAGCCACTACGGTTGTCAATAGCATTAAATGCTGCTCACCCGATTTTTGAAGGACATTTTCCGGGCCAACCGGTTGTTCCGGGTGTTTGTATGATGCAGACCATCCAGGAGCTGCTGGAAAGAAAATTGGAACGCAAACTGCAGCTGAAAAAAGCGAACAGCATGAAGTTCCTGAACGCTATCAACCCGTTGCATCACCCGGAAGTTGCCATTGAACTGCAACACACCACCCAGGAAGATGGCACTATCAAAGTAAATGCTTTACTGAAAAGTGATCCGTTGACGTTTATGAAATTCCAGGGAGTATTTAAGAACCCATGAGCGGAACAGGAGATACATACAGGCAATTATTTGATAACTACAAGGTCGCGGTACTGATACCCACCTATAACAATGGGACTACCCTGGGTGCGGTACTGCAATCGGTATTAGCATACACGTCACACGTGATCGTCGTAAATGATGGTGCTACCGATAATACTGCAGATATACTGGAACAATATCCTGGTATACAGCTCGTTACCTATATGCCCAACCGGGGCAAAGGGATTGCGCTGCGCCGGGGTTTCGCCTATGCATTACAACAGGGATATGATTATGTGATCACTATCGATGCGGATGGACAACATTTCGCATCCGATTTGCCGGTATTCCTGGATAAACTCCAAGAAAACAACCAGGCATTGGTAATAGGTGCCCGCAATATCCGCGAAAAGAATATGCCGGGTAAAAACACCTTCGCCAATCGCTTCTCCAACTTTTGGTTCTATGTGGAAACTGGTATAAAGGCACCCGATACACAATCGGGATATCGCCTTTATCCACTGTTACTCATGAAAAAGATGAGGTTCTTCTGCACGCGCTACGAATTTGAAGTAGAGGTATTAGTGCGCTGCGCATGGAGAGGGATCAAAATAGACTGGACACCGGTACAAGTATATTATCCACCTGCCGAAGAAAGGGTCTCTCACTTCAGACCTTTTCGAGACTTCTCCCGTATCAGCGTATTAAATACCGTACTGGTACTGATCACCTTCCTGTACATAAAACCGAGGGACTTCATCCGCTTCCTGTTCAAAAAAGAAAGCTGGAAAAAGATATGGCACGAGCATGTACTGAACCCCAACGAGTCTAATATAAAAAAGGCGTTGTCAATAGGATTTGGTGTATTTATGGGGATCGTACCGGTATGGGGCTTTCAAATGCTGATAGCATTACTGCTGGCTACCTTATTCCGGCTCAACAGGGTATTGGTGATCATTGCCGCTAATATCAGCATACCTCCCATGATCCCGCTGATCGTATTCGCCAGCTTCATGATGGGTAAATATTGGGTAGGTACAGACGCAACCTTCCTGGTATTCACAAAAGCACTTACGCTGGAAACAATCCAGCAAAATGTTGTGCAATATCTGTACGGCAGTATCACCCTGGCAATACTGGCCGGCCTGGTCGCAACAGGTATCACTTACCTGCTGTTGCAATGGTTCCGTACCAGCCGTACAATTACTACTGGCCCGCCAGCCACTTAAATAACACATGTTGTAAATCGGAATGTTCTAAGTAATGGGGAGTTTCTTTATTTATATCTACCAATTTTTTGAAAAACGCAAAGGGCTATTGTGGTTTTGTGCAATAGCCTGTTTCATGATAGCTGGCTACTTCGCTTCTCGGATCAGACTTGAAGAAGATATCACCCGCATCCTGCCCCGCGACGAGAAACTCAACAAACTGCAACAGGTCTTCCAGGATTCTAAATTTGCGGATAAACTTGTACTGACGTTATCCCTGAAAGATACTACCGGCATCCCCCAACCGGATAGCTTAACCACTTTCGCTGCCGGATTCTCTTCCATAGCTGCTACACAATTGTCCCCCTATATCAAACAACTGCAGGGACAAACAGAAGATGCCTCCGTAATGGACCTGATGACGGTCATCCGTACACATCTGCCTGTTTTCCTCGAAGAAAAAGATTATGATTCCATTGATGCATTAATTACCACAAACAGATTACAACAAACTTTACAGCAGGACTATCAAACCCTGATCTCTCCGGCAGGATTGGTCATGAAACAAATGATACAGGCCGACCCGGTAGGTATCAGCTGGTTAGGTATCCGTAAGTTACAACGTCTTCAGTACGATGAACAGTTTGAATTGTACGACGGGTACGTGATGACCAAAGATCAACGTCACCTGCTGCTATTCATCACCCCTGTATATCCTCCCGGCGCTACAGGCAAAAATGCCCCTTTCCTGCGCTTACTGGATACAACGTTGGATAGTCTCCAGCAACAGCATCCTTTGCTGAAGGCAAGCTATTTCGGCGCTACCGCCGTATCTGTTGGTAATGCCGCCCAGCTTAGACGCGATACCTTATTTACGCAGGGTATCACAGTCGTGCTGCTGGTTGTGCTGATCGCGTTTTTCTTCCGTAAGAAAAGAGCACCATTGCTTGTGATGATACCAGTAGCATTCGGTGGACTGTTCTCCCTGGGAGGAGTAGCCTTATTAAAGGGAAGCATTTCAGTAATTGCATTGGGTGGAGGATCTGTAGTGTTAGGTATCGCTGTCAACTATTCCCTGCATGTCTTTAATCACTATCGCCACTTGCCCGATATCCGCGAGGTGATAAAAGACCTGGCCACTCCAATGACAGTTGGCAGTTTTACCACCGTCGGCGGATTCCTGTGTCTTCAACTGGTCAAATCCCCTATTCTGCAGGATGTCGGCTTATTCGCCGCCCTAAGCCTGGTGGGAGCCGCCTTATATTCACTGATATTCCTGCCCCATTGGATAGTAATGGGTAAACAGCCTGCAAAAGACAGCATACCCCGGCACACCTGGTTGGATAAGATCGCTGAATATCGCCCGGAACGCAGTAAGCTATTGATAGCGGGAATACTACTGCTTACCGTCGTATTTTTCTTTACCGCCCGGTATGTATCTTTTGAAAGCGATATGATGCGGATGAACTTTATGTCGCCTGCGTTACAGGACGCAGAAGCCCGGTTAAATCATATCAATGCCTATGCAGCCCAATCCATCTACGTTGTCACCGAAGGAAAAGATCTGGAAGAAGCACTGCGTCACCAGGAGCAGATGATGCCCCTGATACAGCAGCTAAAGCAGCAGGGATTGGTCAGGAAAGCAGTAAGCGTGGACGGCTTACTACCTTCCCTGCAGCAGCAGCAACAACGTATCCAGCGCTGGAACCGCTTCTGGACGCCGGAAAAGAAACAACGGTTATTAGCGTACCTGCAACAACAGGGACCTGCCGTCGGATTCAGACCTGCTGCATTTACGCCGTTTGCAGAATGGCTGCACAACGACTTCATTACCTTGTCTGCCGAAGACTTAGCCTTGCTTAAAAAAGGACCATTATCAGACTTTATCACAGAGAAAACAGATCGTACCTCCCTGGTAACTCTACTGAAAGTAGAGACCGCGAATAAACCATCCGTCTATAAAGCACTGGAAGGGTTGGAAAATACCACCGCGCTGGATAAACAATATACGGCCAACCGGCTGGCACAGATCATCCGGGATGAATTCAACAGTATCGCCTGGATGACTTCCGTACTGGTATTTCTCGCCTTACTACTATCATATGGCCGTATAGAGCTGGCCCTGATCACCTTTATACCCATGTTGGTAAGCTGGGTATGGATACTCGGGATCATGGGATTATTCGGCATCCGGTTCAATATCGTAAACATCATATTGAGCACCTTCATCTTCGGGTTGGGAGATGACTACAGCATCTTCACGATGGATGGGCTGATACAGCAATATAAATCCGGAAAACAATACCTGTCCTCTTTCCGGTCTTCTATCTTCTTTTCCGCCATTACCACGATATTAGGATTAGGTGTACTCATATTTGCACAACATCCTTCCCTTCGCTCTATCGCATTGATCTCCATTATCGGTATCGGCTGTGTAGTACTCATATCACAAGTACTCATACCTTTCCTGTTTAACTGGCTGATCACTGATCGTGTCACCAAAGGATTGGCCCCCTGGACCCTGACCGGCTGGGGTAAATCAGTATTCGCCTTCTTCTACTTTACCATAGGTAGCCTGTTGCTGACGGTAGTTGGATTTGTATTGATCCGGCTCAACCCATTCAACAAGCAAAAAGGAAAATATCTGTACCATGTAGCTTTGTCTGCATACACACATTCGCTATTGTACATCATGGCAAATGTGAAAAAACGTATTGTCAATCCTTTGAATGAACAGCTGGAAACACCGGCCGTTATTATCAGCAATCACCAGTCATTCCTGGATATACTGGTATCTACTATGCTGCATCCGAAAGTAATACTGTTGACGAATGACTGGGTATGGCGTTCTCCCGTATTTGGTGCCGTCGTCAGGATGGCAGAATATTATCCGGTGGCAGATGGTGCAGAAAGTAGCATAGATAAACTCAGAGAAAAAGTAGAACAGGGGTACTCCATTGTCGTATATCCCGAAGGCACGCGCTCACCGGACCCTGTTATCAAACGCTTTCATAAAGGCGCTTTTTTCATCGCAGAACAACTGAACCTGGATGTTCTGCCAATGGTGATCCATGGTACCGCCTATACCATGTCGAAAGGAGATTTTCTGCTGAAAGACGGACTGATAACCGTAAAATATCTTCCTCGTATCAAACAGGACGATCTGCAATGGGGAGTGGGATACGCCGCCCGCACCAAACAGATCAGCCGCTATTTTAAGAAAGAATATGAACAGCTGAGACAGGCAACAGAGATACCTGCATATTACCGCGAACAACTCCTCTACAATTACCTGTATAAAGGACCGGTATTGGAATGGTACATGCGTATCAAAACCAGCATGGAAAAAAACTATGCTTTGTTCCATGAGTTGTTGCCACAGGAAGGAAGGATTGTGGATGTAGGATGTGGATATGGATTCCTGCCTTATATGTTACACTTTTTGTCGCCGGCCCGTCGCATTACCGGTGTAGATTACGACGAAGATAAAATAGCAACAGCGACACATGCCTACCTCAGAAAAGCACAACTGGATTTCGTTTGTGCAGATATCACCGCATATGACCTGCCACCGGCAGATGCATTTGTGATCAGCGATGTACTGCATTATCTCCAGCCGGAACAACAGGAACATCTACTACTCCGATGTATCAGCCGGCTAAATGACGGTGGCATGATATTACTCCGTGATGGAGATGCTGATATGAAACAGCGGCATAAACGTACCCGCCTGACAGAGCTTTTCTCTACCCGTCTCCTGGGCTTTAACAAGACCAGCCAACCTTTGGCCTTTTTCTCCGCCGCTCATATAGAACAATTGATGGTAAATGCCGGTGCGATCTGCGAACGTATCGATAATACTCGCTTTACCTCCAATATCATTTTTGTTATACGGAAAAATCCCCCCAAGCAACATGAACAACTATGATGTCATCATAATAGGAAGTGGACTAGGTGGTTTGGTCTGTGGTGCCATACTAAGTAAACATGGTTATAAAGTATGCATCTATGAAAAGAACAAACAAATGGGGGGGTGTTTACAGACATATGCCCGCGATAAAGTGATATTTGATTCAGGGGTACACTACATCGGAGGACTGGCGCCCGGCCAGAACCTGTACGAAGTATTCGACTATCTGGGTATTATGCGGCATCTCAAGATCAGGCAGATGGATGAAGATGGTTTCGACAGGATCACCTTCGGAGATAGCAACAAAGAATTTAAAATAGCACAAGGGTACGATAACTTCATCCGTCAGCTACTGGTGGAATTCCCTGAAGAACGGACTGCCCTACATAACTATTGCAGCAAGGTGCGCGAAGTATGCGCAAAGTTCCCATTGTATAATCTACGTGTCGGAGATGGACAGGAAAAAGAATCAGTGATGGGCCTGAACACTAAAGAGGTCATCGCATCCATCACTGACAACGAACGTCTCCGTCAGGTATTGGCAGGAAATAACTTATTGTATGCGGGCGTAGCTGATAAAACACCTTTTTATATACATGCGCTGGTACTGAACAGTTACATTGAAAGTGCCTGGAAATGTGTGGATGGCGGCTCCCAGATCGCCAAATGGCTGGGTCGCTGTATTATGGATAATGGTGGCGTAATACGACGCCACGCAGAAGTGAAACGTATTGTCGATACAGGAGGAAATATATCTCATGTTCAACTGGGCGATGGCCAGATCGCCCGTGCTACACATTTTATCTCCAACCTGCATCCGGCACAAACAATGGCCATCACCGAATCAGACCTGATACGGAACGCCTATAGGGCCCGCGTCAGCAGCCTGGAAAACGGGATCGGTCCCTTCGTGCTCAATGTCGTATTAAAGCCACAGTCCTTCCCTTATCTGAACTACAACGTATACCACCATGAAAGCTCGGATGCCTGGGCCGGAATTGATTATACAACAGATGATTGGCCGCAGACTTTCGCAGTAATGGCTGCCGCCGGTTCGAAAGAACCGGCCTTCGCAGAAAGCCTGGCTATCATGACATATATGCGCTACGGAGAGCTAGACAAATGGAAAAACACCTTTAATACCGTATCACACGAAACAGACAGAGGCCCCGACTACGAGGCCTTCAAAGAAGAAAAAGCAAATCGCCTGCTCGACAGGGTGGAAAAGAGATTCCCGGGACTAAGGAACTGCATTCATAGCTACTATGCAGCTACCCCACTTTCCTACAGGGACTACCTCGGCACCACCGATGGGAGTATGTACGGCGTACTCAAGGACTACAAAGATCCCTTACGTACCCGCATCTCACCCCGGACCAGAGTGCCTAATTTGTATCTTACCGGACAAAACCTGAACTTGCACGGTATTCTGGGCGTTACCATGAGCGCTGTAATGACATGCGGAGAATTCATCGGCCTGGAAAAACTGGTGGATGCTATTCGCAACCGATCATAAATATTTAAATCACGATAGTTGGACAAAAAGAAACGCAGTATCTGGAGGAAAATCGGACGCATATTGTTATTCATAACAGGAACCTTCCTGTTAATGCTCATAGCGCTTGTCATATACGTAGTAAGTGTTGCACATATTAACGCTCCGGAGATAAAAGATAAAACAGCACTAGACTGGCAACGTACACAGCTGGACTCCACCTGCTACACTATAGGTAATAGCTGGTTACGTAAAAGCAAGAGCGGACTCTACGAGATGTATGTCGAAGGTGCTCCCTTCGAAAGAGGAGTGATAAATGGCAAATTATCAGCGGAACTGGTAAAACGGCAAGAACTGCATTTTGTAGACCAGATCAAAAAGATGATCCCCTCTACCTCGTACCTGCGTTTTCTCAAGTACTTCGTAGGATGGTTCAACAGACACCTGGCCGAAAATGTCATCGACGAATACAAACAGGAGATATATGGGGTATCATTCTCAGCAGCCAATGGATACGACTACATCGGCAATAACTACGAACGGATCATGAATTATCATGCAGCCCATGATATTGGACACGCCTTACAAAGCATGGCATTGGTAGGTTGTACGTCGTTTGGGACCTGGGGCTCATTATCCGCAGATAGCAATTTGATCATTGGCCGCAACTTTGACTTCTATGTAGGAGACAAATTCGCAGAAGATAAAATAGTCACTTTCTATCATCCGGAAAAAGGACACCGGTTCATGATGATCACCTGGGGAGGTTTCACCGGCGTAGTGTCAGGTATGAATGAACATGGCCTTACCGTAACTATCAACGCCGCAAAAACAAGTATTCCTTCTGGCTCCGCTACCCCCGTGTCACTGGTAGCCAGGGAAATACTGCAATATGCGCGTAATATAAAAGAAGCCTGGACGATCGCACAAAAAAGGAAGATGTTCGTCTCCGAATCCTTCCTGGTAGGATCTGCAGAAGATAATAAAGCAGTAGTAATAGAGAAAACACCGGAAGGAATGGACCTCTATGATCCTCAACAATCGTTTATAACCTGCACCAATCATTTTCAGGGCGCACAACTAGGAAAACTGTCATCCAACAAAGAACAAATAGCAGAAAGTGCCTCCGCGTACCGTTATGAACGCCTCACTGAATTGTTGCAACGGGGTGGTCCTAACACCGTACAGAAAACAGTGAATATCCTCAGAGACCGTTTTGGCCTGCATGATCAGAATATTGGTATGGGCAATGAAAAGGCAATTAACCAGCTTATCGCGCACCACGCTATCGTGTTTGAACCTAAAAAACATATGGTATGGGTATCCGCCGCGCCTTACCAACTGGGAGAATTTGTCGCCTATAACCTCGACAGTATATTTGCGATGAAAGGACTGAAGTATGACCACGAAGTATACGACAGTGTACAGACAATCCCGGCAGACAGCTTTCTGCTGACTAAACAGTACCGCTCTTTTGTGAAGTATAAATATCTGAAGGAAAAGATCATGTCCGGAAAAGAAGTAAATGTCCGGGAAATAATCGATGCAAACCCGGAACACTACCATGCCTATGTACTGGCCGGAGACTACTCCTTCAAACATAAACAATATACTGCCGCGATACAATACTATGAAACTGCGCTGACGAAAGTTATCGCTACCAAACAGGAAGAAGACCATATCCGCCGGCAGCTGCAAAAGGCAAAAAAGGAAAGCGTAAAATAAAAGCTATGATATATGGTATAGGTACCGATATAATAGAAGTGGCAAGAGTGGAAGATAAAATACGCCGGGTGAAAGGATTCCGCGAAACAATCTTCTCCACCGCCGAGATCACCTACTGCGAACAGCAGGCAGCTCCTTATCAAAGTTATGCCGCCCGCTTTGCTGCCAAAGAGGCTTTCCTCAAAGCATTGGGTACCGGCTGGGGACATGGGAACCTGCACTTCAATGAAGTGGAAATCGTAAATGATAAATATGGAAAACCCATCCTCCACCTGGTAGGAGATGCCGCCGATAAATTGGCATCCCTGCAGATCAAATGTATCCATGCCAGCCTGTCTCATATAAAAGACACCGCCATGGCCATGGTAATTGTCGAAGTCTGAATGATCTCATTTCACGAGAGGAAATCGTAAGTTTGAAATCAGTAAAGTCGAAGAATGTACATCCCGGATATAGAATTAAGATCAAAAACTGCAATAAGACAGTTTCAGGAAAAAGAAATATTGCAATTACTGCGCTACCTGCAGCAATGCTCCCCATTTTACAGAGAATGGCTGGCCAAACACAATATTACCCCGGATGATATCCGCTCGCTTAATGACCTCAAACGGATCCCCCCGGTCGGAAAAGAAGAATTACAACAGCGTAACTGGGATTTCCTGTGCGTCGATAAAAGTAAGATCGCTGAATATACCACCACCTCAGGTACCTTAGGACGACCCGTAATATTACCACTTACCGCTAAAGATCTCGAGCGGCTGAGTTATAACGAATATATCTCCTTCTGCTGCGCAGATGGTTCCAATGATGATATCTACCAGTTAATGCTGACCCTGGACAGGCAGTTCATGGCCGGCATGGCATATTATACCGGTATCAGAAAACTGGGAGCGGGCGTATTGAGAGTAGGACCAGGTGTTCCCTCCCTCCAATGGGAGAATATACAACGGATACAACCCACCACCATCGTAGCCGTCCCTTCGTTTATTGTAAAACTGATCGCTTTCGCCCGGGAACATAACATAGATATCAACGCCACCTCCGTGAAGAAAGCCATCTGTATCGGCGAAAACATCCGCAATACCGATTTCTCACTAAATGTATTGGGTAAAAAGATCACCGAACAATGGAGCATCCAGCTGTATTCCACCTACGCCTCCACAGAGATGCAGACGGCCTTCACCGAATGTAAGACCGGACAGGGAGGACACCACCACCCTGAATTACTCTATGTAGAACTGCTCGATGAAGATAATAACCCGGTAGCACCAGGGCAGGAAGGAGAAGTGACCATCACCACACTGGGAGTAGAAGCAATGCCACTATTGAGATATAAGACCGGTGATATCTGTACCTACACAGAAGAACCCTGCGCCTGTGGACGTAATACACTGCGGCTATCTCCCGTAATTGGCCGGAAGAAACAGATGATCAAATATAAAGGCACTACCTTATACCCACCTGCTTTGTTCGACCTGTTAAACGATATGGAGGAAATCAGGGAATTTGTGGTAGAAGTGTTCTCTAACGAACTGGGAACAGACGAAATACTGTTACATCTCTGGCCCACACAGGAAACAGAAGAGACAGACCGTAAGATCCGTTCTTACCTGCAAGCCAAGCTAAGGGTAATACCCCAGGTGCAATACCATAACCAGGCAGCCATCATGAAAATGCTATTCCCGGAAAATACCCGTAAGCCTATCAAATTCGTCGATAACCGTACCTCCGGTCTCTCTTAATAAAGCTGCCGCTAAAAGTTAAAGACAGTACTGGCCTCCGGATTGTCGAGTTTAGTACTCTTCCGCTGATTGTTGACAATAACATGTATCATATTCACCTGGGAAGAATGTTCCAGGTAGAGAATATCATTACGTATACCGAGTTTAACCGGTTGGGCAACATGAGTCACTTCCAGAAAACACCAGGCAGCATCTTCCTCAATCTGATAACCAACAAACTGGTAAGTTACCGGCTGGTCATTCACCGTAAGTCGCAAATGCTGCCCTAAATAACGATAAAGCAACTCATTCGCCTTCTTCCGGTCTGCCGGATGAATGATGTCAAAAGGGACTTTATATTGTGATTTTAAGGCGTTTTCCAGGTCGTCCGCAAATATACGGCAACTGATCTCCAACGTCTGACGGCTGGCATTATGCCTTACCTCCGTTACACTGACATAGAATGGGTGAAAAAAGGTCAACCACGCAGCAACCCACCATTTGCATAATAATAGCCCCACTTGACTAAAAAATTTTAATAATTGGATCAGAGTTTATATAATTACCAAATTTAGACAAAATCTAGCCAATGAGTGAATTCGACTTGTACTTTCAACTGGGTTGGCAGCATATTGTAGATTGGGAAGGTTACGATCATATTCTCTTCGTCACAGCGTTATGCGCCATATACCTGTTAAGGGACTGGCGAAAAGTATTGATCCTGGTTACAGCATTTACCCTCGGACACTCCATTACGCTCGCCTTAAGTGTGTTAAATATTGTCCGTATACCAGGTGACCTGATCGAATTCCTGATACCTGTAACTATATTTATTACAGCTTTTTCTAATGTGCTGCGTAAAGAAGATCAACCAGGAAAAGTACAGTTGAACTACCTTTTTGCTCTTTTCTTCGGACTGATACACGGACTGGGCTTTTCCAACTACCTGAAGAGTTTGTTGGGCTCCCAGACAAATATTGTACAGCCCTTGCTTGCCTTTAATATTGGGCTTGAATTTGGCCAGATATTGATAGTCGCCGTAGTATTGCTGCTGTCAGGTATTATCGTAAATATTTCCGGCGTAAAACGCCGGGATTGGAATATGTTTATTTCTGCCGCCATTTTCGGTATTGCCTTTATGATGTCTGTCGAACGGTTCCGCTCCTTATTGGTAGGCGCCTGATAAATATCCCGGCGAAATACTGCAAATGTCAATTCATAAATGCTAACTGATGACAAAGAGCAAATTCTGCCTGCTACTGGCAACCTGCTTTGCTACCGCTGCCAGTGCACAAAATCCGGGCTCCAACCATGGTAACCGATTTGAGCAACTAGGTACCATGATCCAAGACCCTAATATGTACCGGTCCGCTTCCGGCGCTCCCGGACCTAAATACTGGCAACAAAGGGCCGATTACGATATCTCTGCCGAACTGGACGATGCCAGGCAGAAACTCACCGGCTCCGAGACCATCACCTATTATAACAACTCTCCTGACCCGCTCACCTACCTGTGGCTGCAGCTCGACGAAAATGAGCACGACCCCAAAAGCGACAACCAAAGCTTTGATGGTAGCAAAATGAGTGAGAAGATGAGCATGCGCGCCGTCAACGCCCTCCTCGGTGGCAACAAAGACCTGGGAGTAAGGATCGTGAAGATCGTCGATGCTGCCGGGAAAGCATTGCCCTATACGATCAACCAGACCATGATGCGTATAGACCTGCCTAAAGCACTGATGCCGGGAGAAAAATATAAGTTCAAAGTAGACTGGTGGTACAATGTGTCTAACCGTATGACAGAAGGTGGCCGCGGTGGATATGAATACTTCCCCGAAGATGGCAACTATCTCTATACCATGACACAGTGGTATCCAAGATTAGCGGTATACTCCGACTTCCAGGGCTGGCAGAATAAACAATTCACCGGCAGGGGCGAGTTCGCACTCACATTCGGCAACTTTCGCGTCCGCATGACCGTACCGGCAGACCATATCATCGGCGCTACCGGTGAATGCCAGAACTACAAGGAAGTATTAACCGGCGCTCAATTCCAGCGCTGGCAACAGGCTCAGTCCGCAAAAGAACCGGTAGAGGTCGTAACCCTGGATGAAGTAAAGCAGATGATGAAAAATAAATCTGCCAACCGCAAAACCTGGGTTTACGAAGCACAGAATGTACGCGATTTCGCCTGGGTATCCTCCAGACGTATTGTATGGGATGCCATGGCCACACAGGTAGAAGGCAAAAAAACAATGGCCATGTCCTACTACGGTCCCGAAGCCTACCCCTTGTACCGCCGCTTCTCTACCAAAGTAGTCGCTCATACCATAAAAACATACTCCAAACATACCATTCCATACCCCTACCCGGTAGCCATTTCAGTAGAAGCTGCCAACGGCATGGAGTACCCTATGATCTGTTTTAACTATGGAAGAGCTGAAAAAGATGGTACCTATTCCGAAGCTACCAAAAATGGGATGATCGGCGTGATTATTCACGAAGTGGGACATAACTTCTTCCCCATGATCGTCAACTCCGATGAGCGCCAGTGGAGCTGGATGGATGAAGGCCTTAATACCTTCACACAGTTCCTTACCGAACAGGAATGGGATAATAACTTCCCATCCCAACGCGGCCCGGCTCATAAGATCGTAGACTATATGAAAATGCCCAAAGACCAACTGGAGCCAATCATGACCAATTCCGAAAATATCATCCTGTTCGGTCCTAACGCATACTCAAAACCTGCCACCGCCCTGAATATCCTCCGGGAAACAGTAATGGGACGCGAACTCTTTGACTTCGCATTCCGTGAATATGCACGCCGCTGGGCATTTAAACACCCTACACCGGCAGACTTCTTCCGCACCATGGAAGATGCCTCCGCCGTGGACCTGGACTGGTTCTGGAGAGGATGGTTCTTTGGTATCGAACCCGTAGATATTGCCCTCGACAGCGTTAAATGGTATCGCCTGGATAACCACGATCCAAGTGTAAACAACCCGGAAAGAAAAGCTGCTTATGATAAAGATATAGACCACATAGCCCGTCAACGTAATAAAGCAGAAGGGATCAAATTTGCAGTAGATCAGGATACCAGCTTGCAGGATTTTTATGTGAAATGGGATCGCTTTGCTGTCAACAACACAGATAAAGCCGCCTTTACAGAATTCACAAATGGCCTGTCTCCGGAAGAGAAAAAACTGTATGACAGCAAAAAGAACTTTTACGAACTGACATTCACCAACAAAGGAGGACTCGTAATGCCGCTGATCATCGAGTGGACATTTGCAGATGGTACAAAAGAAACAGACCGTATCTCTGCCTACATCTGGCGGAAGAATGAATATGAAGTGAAAAAGTTGTTTGCTAAAGATAAAGAAGTGGTAGCCGTGAAACTGGATCCATTACGTGAAACGGCAGATATCGATGAAGACAACAACAACTGGCCACGCCAGGCAAATCCTTCCCGCTTCGAATTGTTTAAACAATCCGTGGCACCCAGAGGTAGCTCCTCCGGCGGTACCAACCCCATGCAGCGGGCAAAAACGAATCAGTAATAATACAACCACAGTTAATAGATCTTTAGCTGCTATCACTCCTCTGGCTGATAGAGCAGCAATATTTCGTTATTCCGCTTCATGTCTGTATTCAAGCCGATCATCCTGCTCTTGTTCCCGTACCGGATACGCAATTCGGCAGTATTTGGAGGGATACTACCCAGGTTGTCCGCCAGGAATAAAAGCCGGTTTTCCCCCGCTTGCAGTTGAATAGAGACCTGCTGCATTTTTTTCCTTACAGGAAACCCGGTCAGGATCCAGCGGTCGTTAAGCCGGATAGAAATACTGTCGCCGTCTTCCGTCTGACCATCCCATAATTCAAGCGTCACATCCGGGCGATCCACGGGAATAGTAATAACCGCCTCACTCTTACGGCTGGAAGCCCGCTGACTGAGCACTGTGGTATCTCCTGGTGTATCAGGTGCCTGCGCAACAGGAGAGGAGGGGAGGACCGTGTCTTTGCCGGGTTGACGGTATATCTGGGCAACCATAAAAGTGGCATACGCATTCGAGCGATGCGTAAAATCAAATCCGTATCGCTTCTCACCCAAGGCCATATGCAGATTACCTGTATTAGGCGGCCGCTTCCCGTAATTATCAGCAAAAAATATAAAGATGTTCATCCCCGTATCCAACGGGATCTCCCGCTGCCGGTTATTGGTATCTATCTCTGCTTTGTCCAGTAAAAGGCGCCCATTGTGCGACAGCGTGACCGTGTCTTTATCGAGTATTTCTTCATCATACAGCCGTAATGTAGCCTTAGCAGATCGGGTATCGATCCGGTCATAAATACCATAATAAATATTATTCCCTTCCGGATGCAGGATACGCTGCGTATGCGGATGCTGCCAGGCGATACGGTTCACCTTCTTCAACGTGTCCAGCTCCCGGTATAACAGATCCCGCAAAAACGTCTTACTGTGAACAAAGATCTCATCATCGTCATACAACCCCCGCATCCATAGCCCAAACTGATTGATCCACATCCGGTGAAGGCTCATTACGGTCCCGGAACGGTCAAGGTCCAATGTACCGTTGAGGTATATCATCCATTGGCCTATTTTAAAAGGAGTCTCGTTAATAGGATACTTTCCTCTGCCTATCCCCAGCTGATGTGCATTCTTTTTGGCCAGCAACACCTCGTAAGTACCGGAAAATACATTATCCCGGATCGTCAGCAGAGCAGGGTATAATCCCTGCTCTGGCTGACCTATCTGCAACTCTGTAGTAATAGCATGATTATATTGCTTCGTCTGTATACGCCAGGTACCTACCCAGGGATCTGACTGGGCATAACTGATAGATAAGCTACCGACCGTCAATAGAATTATGATAAAAACGATTCTCATAGTGTTATCCCTTTATCCCTTTTTCCCTTTTTTCTCTACCTCTTCCTTCTTGGGCATTCGAGATGCACTTTTTAACGCCTGGTGGATAATCCATTCCAATTGCCCGTTAACGCTCCGAAATTCATCTCCTGCCCACTTCTCAATGGCCTCATAGGTCTTTGAGTCGATCCTTAATACAAATGTTTTCTTCTCAGACATGTGCTATCAATTCAGTTCGTATTACACCGGGTAATACATTATGGATGTAAAGTACCCGCATTCACAACAGGGCTTACCTTGGATTCTCCGCAAAGTACCACCAGCAGGTTCGACACCATAGCCGCTTTACGCTCTTCATCCAATTCTACGATCTGTTTCTCAGATAATTTGGCAAGCGCCATTTCAACCATTCCCACAGCACCTTCCACAATCTTCGACCTTGCCGCTACAATAGCTGTAGCCTGCTGACGTTGCAGCATAGCACCAGCAATCTCCGGTGCATATGCCAGATGACTGATACGCGCTTCCATTACCATAATACCAGCAGGAGCCAGCCGGTCATTTAACTCCTTTTCCAACATCTCATTTACTTTATCCCCACCGTCACGAAGCGTAATATCCGCTTGCTCGTCTTCCATCTGATCATAAGCATAACTTACCGCCAGATGACGTACCGCCGCCTCACTTTGCGTCTGCACATACTGCTGAAAGTTAGCTACCTCAAAGGCTGCCCGGTAAGTGTCTTGTACCCGCCATACGATCACCGCCGCAATCTCGATCGGATTCCCCAGCTTATCATTCACTTTCAGCTGCTGGCCGTTCAGGTTCTGCGAACGTAAGGATATGTTGTAACTCTTATACAGTGGGTTTACCCACATTAATCCGTTTTCCTTTACACTGCCGGTATACTTACCGAAAAAGGTCAGCACACGGGAATGGTTAGGACTAATGATCATAATCCCCTTGGCCATAAAAAGGAAAAACAGGAATGACAATATTCCCAACCAAAGGAAAACAGCGGAATGACTTTCTCCAAACAATACAAAACAATAAATACAAATAGGTAAGGAGACCACAGATAAGGCAAATGCGAGAAAACCAGATACCGGTTTAATAATTTTTTCCATAGTGCTACAATTTATTATGATATCAATTTGATATTAAGTTAAATCTTTTTCGGAGAACGGCAAAATAAAATCAGGAGGTTGACTGAACAACCGCCGGAAAAAAACAAAGCCGGTTCTGAAAAGAACCGGCTTGTCATTTGCTGCTTTTATCGCGGTATAGATGATTAGCGTATGGAAAATGTATATACCTAAATATCTTTTTCGCTTTAGAAATCCGTCTGTGAGATCACAAACGGCTAAACGTGTTAAATGTAAGTCCTAATGATGAATGTAATATCGTTGTTAAATACGATCGGTTTTATTGCTTATCCCACCACATACGGGTCGTCATCACATCTGAGCCTTGTCTGGCAACAGCTGCCGCGTAGTTGGTATTGTTAGCTGCTATTTCAGCAGTAGGATAAGGCAGTCTGCGCGGAATAGTACCACCGGTAGCATTACCTACATAGTTCACAGGTACTAATACCGGATAACCACTTCTTCTCCAGTTAGACCATACTTCATACCAGTCCAAGAAGCTGGCTACCCAGTACTGGCTGTTGATTTGCTCCAGCCCTTTAGCACCATCATAAGGATGAGCTGCCAGGTAAGCTTGTATCGCTGCATCTCCAATGTTGGCCTTTGCATCATACTGAGCCAGTTGCTGCATGGAGGCCGTTACACCTTTATTATAGTGATCAGCTGCACTTCCACCTACGTTCCATCCGCGTTGTGCTGCTTCAGCCAACAGTAATTCGGTCTGACCATAGGTCAGGAACACTGTGATACCAGTAGGTTTCAGTAATACGTCTCCACGGATAGTGGAATAGTTCAGCAGATCTCCGGGGTAGTTAGGCGCTGTTTTGATGTCGGTGGCACCGCCGTTGATATCGTAACCGTTAGGTAAGCCGATCTGTGCAGATGGGGTAGTTACACCACTGCCACGAACCAATGCCATATACTGGAGGCGTGGATCGTTATTGTTTTTCAGATAATCGATGAAGGTCTTGCTAAGGAATACCTCTGTTTTTGCACTTTTGCTTCTGTCCCAGCCGGTAGCGTTATAATCGTCAGGACCACCGGAGCCCAGCACATTACTATTCCTGTTCACGGTAACACGGCCACCACCCAGATCATGCTGTATATAAGCATTTTCTTCATTACCGGTGATGATACCACCTTGCGCCGCTTTCTCTACCCATGTCTTGGCAGCAGGACCGTCTATCTTACTGAGACGCATACCCAGACGCACCATCAGCGAATAACCAAGTCGTTTCCACTTGTCAGGATTACCCCCATAGATCAGGTCGTTTTTACCTACTACATCTTTGGTAGCATCCAGCGCCTTAGTAGCTTCATCCAGCTCCTTCAGCATATCGCGGTAGATATCTTCCTGTTTGTCATACTTCGGTGTCAGGATACGATCAGAATAACCACGGCCTGCTTCAGAATAAGGAATATCGCCGTAAATATCAGTCAGACGGTGCATGATAAAGGCACGCATAATACGCCCGATCTGGTGCAGGTTGCTGTACTGTGGCTTGTTCTTCGTAAGATTGATCATATCCACGATGTACTTCACCTGATCATTATAAGCCACATCAAAAGAAGCGGCAGAGTGAGCCGGATTGCTCATATACTTGTCGCCGGCATACCAGGTAACGTTAGCCAGTTGTTGTGTCATCATCCCGCAATAGATGATGTTCACACGCCAGGTATCATAACTGAAGTCATTGTTACCGGAAAACTCTAACTGAGCACGCGTCAGGTTATATTCTGGTTTATAAGTATCAGGAGTAGCCTGGTTCTTATCGGTATTGATATCTTCGAAATTTTTGGTACATCCGGTCAACAGCGTAGCTGTGGGGATCGCCAGAAGTAGTAATGTTTTATATACTGATGCTTTCATGATTTTGTTTTTAAGTGCGCTTAAACATCGCTGTACTTTACTTCGAACACGGGGTGCTTAGAACTTCACATTGAGGTTCACACCAAAAGAACGGGTGCTGGGTAACCCACCATATTCCAAACCTTGAGCGTTGGTGTTGGTGTAGTTAGCCTCCGGATCAATGTTAGGTGTGTTCTTCTTAAAGTAGAAGAGGTTACGTCCTACCAGTGATAAGCTCAGACCCTGGATCTTGTTGTTGAAAGCGCTAGCCGGGAAATTGTAAGTCAGGCTCACAGAACGGAACTTGATGAAAGATGCATCATATACATACAAGGAAGAGATCTGGAATAACCTGTTATAATAATCCTGTGCATTTACTGTTTTTTCCACAGCTACACCTTTTTCATCCACACCTTTTACAGTCACACCACCGTCACGGCCGGGCAGTGTTTCTTTGTGCAGACCATTCTGGTAAGCTCTGGCATTACTACCAGAATAGATCTTACCACCAGATTTGAAATCGATCAGGAAGGAGAGGGTCAGGTTCTTGTAAGAAACATCATTGCTCCATCCACCCGTGGTCGGTTGAATACCGGTACCCATAGAGATCAGGTTACCTTGCAGCGGCAGACCGCTCGCATCCAATACGATAGTGCCTTTAGCATCACGTTTGTAATCGAAAGCCATGATCTGTGCATAGGTCTGACCTACACGCTGCTGGATATAGCCATTTTCTGTACGGGCTTCACCTGTCAGCATGAAGTTCTGTCCTTCTGCCAGTTGTACCACGGTATTTTTGTTATGTGCAAAGTTCACACTGGTAGTCCAGTTGAAGTTTTTAGTCCGTACAGGAACACCTGTTACCAATACTTCCACCCCTTTGTTGTCGATCTTACCTACGTTCACCAGTGCAGTCTGGAAACCGGAAGCCCTGGATACCGTACCTGCTACGATGTCATTCAGTGTTTGTTTGTTATACCAGGTAAAGTCGATACCCAATCTGTTATTCAGGAATTTCAATTCAGCACCTAATTCCAGCTCTTTTACTTTCAGTGGCTCCAGTTTCGGATTGGGCAGCTCATTGCTCAGATTACCCAATGCAGCAGAACCGATCGCACCGAAAGTATTGTAGTACAGTTGTGTTTTGAATACATCCGCATCGCCACCTACCATAGCATAACCTGCTCTGATCTTACCAAAATCAAGGAAGGAAGACTTGAGATGCTCGCTGAACACATATGAAGCATTTACAGAAGGATAATTGTAGGAGTTATTGCCTTTAGGCAGCGTGCTGGACCAGTCATTACGGTCAGTAATGCTCACGTAGAAAGTGCTCTTATAAGACAACTCCACAGATCCGTAGAGGGATTGCACATCCTTACGGGGTTGCTGGAACTGGGTAGACCTCAATACACCTGCAGTAGCAGGGCTGTAAAGTCCGCGGAAAGCCAGTGCACTGGCAGCAAGACGGTTGTCTTTTGCCTGCATTTTCAACAGGTTACCACCTAATGTTACACCTAAGTTCAGGTCCTTTGCGATTTCCTTGTTGGCGCCTACTAACAGGTCCATGTTGGTTTCGTTGAACTGGTAGTTACGCTCCAGGTCAATACGGCCATCAGGGAAGTAAGCAGTACCGGTAGGAGTGATGGAGGTACCATTGAAGGCAAAGAAGTCATTGGTAATACGACCCTGGATATACAACCAGCTCAGCGCCTGGTAGCGCAGACTGGCTACGCCCAGTACACGGTCTTTTTGCGTGTTGTTCTGGAACTTGTTGGCAGCAAAGTAAGGGTTGGTAGTATATACATCGCTGCTGGCGCTGATCTCATTACCTACCGCATCATAACCGGGAGCTAACAAAGAACCCTTGATGTTGGGGGGCAGGAAAAGAATACCATAGTTACCGTTACCGGGAGCATCACTCAGGTTAGGACGGTTCTTACCAGTCTCTTTAGAATAAGTGATATTCACATCACCACTCCATTTATCTGACAGTTTAAAACCTACTGACAGGTTGACGTTGGTACGGTTATATTTGGAATTCGGATATACGGAAGAACTGCGCAAATCTCCCAGACCCAGACGGAATGTGGTGTTTTCATTACCACCGGAGAATGCAATGGAGTTAGTATAAGTAACGCCTGTTTTGTAGAAGTCTTTCAGATTGTCTTTGCTTTGTGCAGTGTATTTACCGGTCTGGCCATTGAACAGCATCACATCAGATCCATCCAGTTTAGCACCCCAGGATTGCAACCCATTTGTACGGGCCTGATCCAGGGTAGTAGGTTTGATACCCCGGCTACCGGATCCGTATTGATCTTGCCAATCGGTGAAGTCGTTGATCTTATCTATCATCACGTTACTGTTCAGCTCTACTCCGAGCCCTTTACGGGCTTTACCACCTTTAGTTGTGATCAGGATCACACCGTTACGGCCGCGCTGGCCATACAGCGCCGCAGCAGCACCGCCTTTCAGAACCGTCATGCTTTCTATATCATCCGGGTTAATGCTGGAGATACCATCGCCAAGATCAGATCCACCCCATTTAGTTGCATTACCCATGTTCTCATTATTCAGCGGCATACCATTTACCACATATAGCGGTTGGTTATCCCCGTTCAGAGAGGTATTACCACGGATCGTTACGCGGGAAGAACCACCCGCACCCGTAGCAGGAGCAGTACTGTTTACACCTGCTACCTTACCTACCAGCGCATTCGCTACACTGATCTCACGGGCTTTGGTGAACTCACCACCGCTCACCTTTGATACAGCATAACCTACACTACGCTCTGCTTTACGTATACCCAAGGCTGTTACTACCAGCTCATTTAATCCCTTTACATTATCCTGTAATACTATGTTCAGACTATTATTCCCGCTTACAGTTACTTCCTGGCTTAAAAAACCAACAAAGCTGAATACCAATACATCACCTTCATTGGCATTGATAACAAATCTGCCGTCTGCCCCTGATTTTACCCCTTTTTTACTGTTCTTTATTACGATGGTAACGCCGGGGAGCGGATTACCCTGGCTATCTTTTACAGTACCGCTGATGTCATTGAAATAGTTGGCATTTGATGACGAAGCCGCATAGGCAGCAGCTGTCATATACGCGCTGTCTGCACAAAGCAGGCTGAAAGCCAATCCCGCAGATACGCATACTTTTGTAAGCCGTAATCTTCTTTTCATACGTACGTAGATTTTTTTTAATTGTGATGAATGGTATGGGAAAACGTAATGCAGGGCGATGCCTTGCGATGTATAAGCAACTTTCTTCTGTCCATGGTGTGACGTACTTTTATGGTTGACAATACTGGTTTGTTTCTCATTTTCCTATTGAGTGGCCCCCTATCTTACAGGTGATCGCTTCTATAGTTTTTTCATATAATCCGTTTTTTCAGGGCAATACTTCTACATACCGGTCTGATGGTCGATCTTACCAGCGATAGCTATATTGTGTTCCCTATAGCATTAGATATGCAGATTTTGTTGTAAGGTAGGACAGCAGCCTGCCTACCTCTGTTCCTCATTTACGTGTGCATAGGTCTGTAACCGTTCAATTGTTTTTCATCTCTATTGTACCTGGAATTTTTCAAACAGGTCTATCCGCGTTAATACAAAGAAGTCGTGGAAGAAAATGACAAGTACCATCCGGATAAAAAAAATTTTTATCCGATCAGATAAAGTGGAGGATTTAATAGGGAAATTACTAACGACGCTCACTCACATGAAAAGAAAAAGAGAATTGCACACAGATCATATGCCAGCATGACCTGCGTGCAATCGATCGATAAAACGGCGGATTACTTATCCCACCATAACTTAGTGCCCCCATTATCCGGGCCTCCCAGTAAACTAACCGCACGCAACAACGCAGCCTGGTTAGTCGCGTATTCATTAATACTGAAATTCAACCGGCTGATAAAATCCCCTTCCTTAATAGCCCCCTGGCTCTTGTTCAACACTACCGGAAACAATTTGGGATATCCTGTACGCCTGAATTCCGCCCAGGCTTCTTCTCCTTCCGGGAACATGGCAATCCATTTCTGCGTAATGATCCGCTCCAGCTTCCGCTCAAAAGCATCCGATTCCTCCCACCGTATAGTCACCGTACTCAAATGAGGATCACCTGCAGGCACATCATTCGCCCGGGCCACAACCGACTTGGGATCTATATATGGCTTCGGCACCTTTTTGTTATCTGTATAGTAACTTGCTGCATCTCCCAGCCCATACTGGTTGAAAGAGGTTTGGATACCGGTATTATAATTGAATAGCGCCTCGCCGGCACCAGCCCACCCTCGTATAGCTGCCTCCGCCTTCAGAAACCAGGCCTCCGCCGCCGTCATCAATAATAACTTGCTGGGCAATTCCGCCAGCACCGAATAATTCTCATACCTGATCTTGGCGTCCAAATCTACGCCGTTACGGATACCTTTGTACTGGCCGGCAACAACAGGGTCCTTGGCAGGTAGGAAATATTTACTTATCCGGGGATCAGCATACCCTCCCAGGATGGATTCCATAGGAGCCCCCATGCGGATATCCGTCCAGCTGCCACTGATCGTGTTCAACGGATGTGTGGTAGTGCCGATGTCTACCTGGAAGTTATCTCCCGCGGCCGACAGCAAACCCGCAGCATTCGCCAGCGCCGCCTCCCCTTCCGCCTTTGCCTTGGCAGGATCAGCAATAGCGATCCGTATCGCCAACCGTAAACGTAAACTATTGGCAAACTGTAACCATTGTTTATAACTGCCCCCATAGACCAGGTCCGCCCGCTTGAATACATCCGATACAGGCTGCGTATATATAGGAGTAAGAATGTCGATAGCCGTCTTCAGGTCTGCAAAAAAAGCGTAATAAGCCTCCTGCTGACTATCATACTCAATACTATTGTCAGGTGTCACCTGATCATATTTAGTATAAATGATAGGGCCGTACAGATCACTTACCCGATGCATCGCCTCCACCCGTATGATCTTAGACATCGCGTAGAGGTCTTTGATCCGCTCTTTAGAGTAGGCAGCAGCCTTTGTAGTTGGATTCATGACATTGGTGTACGCCACATCGAAAGCAGCACTATTCCAGCTGTCAATTAATGCATAGTTGAGATTGTTCCCGCTGGAAAACGGATTGGGAGACATCATATAACCAGCGTACACATCCCCGTTCAGGTTCTGCTGTAACTGGAACAGGTCCACAGGCTGAAACAGGTAAATGCTACGTTGTGCCTGCTGCAACTGCGCAGCCGTTAACGCAAAATCAGGATTGAGATCTGTATCCACCGATCCGAATGGGTTCTTATTGATTTCCTCGAAATTTTTAGTACATCCGGATAACGCCAGCAATACCGGAATACCTAAATACAATAGCGGTCTATATAGCATAATATTTTTTTTAAAGAATAAAGGGTAAACTCAACCTTTCTTAAAGGGAACATTTCACACTGAGGCCAAAACTGCGGGTGGCAGGTAAACTGAACACATCCACACCTTGCAGGCCGTTATCCGTACTCATACTGATCTCCGGATCATAAGGCGCCTTCTTCGTAAAGAAGAATAAATTCCGGCCTACCAGTCCTACCTTCAGGTCTTTTACCACCTTCGAGGTCAGCGGGATCGTATAGCCAATGGCCAGCTCCCGCAACCGGATATTGGTCGCATCATACATGTAGTATTCAGTGATGCCGGCACGGCCACCCACAGTACGGTAAAAGATCTCTGCAGGGATCTTGTCGGTGAACTTACCCCCACTGGCTTTGCTGGCATCAATGCTCACGCCGCCGTTATTACGGGCATCCGCTGTCACCTGCGATACGCCATACTCGTCAAGCATCGCCTGCGTGATACTCATCACCTTCCCGCCAAAGCGACCATCGATCAGAAAACTGCACGTCAGGTTCTTCCAGCTGAAATTGTTACCCCAGCCGAGTAAGAACTTGGGAGTAGGATTCCCCAGGTAGGCCAATGGACCACTTTCCTGTAAGGGCTTACCAGTATTATCTACCAGGATAGAACCGTCAGCAGCCCGCGCAAACCTGCGGCCGTAAATGTCGCCGTAAGAACTGCCCTCCCGGATACGTAAAGAATAGTTATTCACATTTACTCCTTTAGGCCCGATGAGATAATCACCCTTTAACTGCTCCGCCAGCCGTATGATCTTGTTCTTGTTATGTGTAAAGTTCAGCGTCGTCTGCCAGCTGAAAGCACGTTTCTTAATAACATCGTAACTGAGTGTAGCCTCTACACCACTGTTCTGTATCTTACCCGCATTGATAAACACGTTGGGATACAGGAACCCGACAGATATCAGGAAGTCGAAATATTGATCCTGTGTATAGGATTGATACCAGGTCGCATCAAACGACAAGCGGTTATGTAGCATACGCCATTCCATACCCGCTTCAATAGACTGCGTCACCTCGGGTTTCAAGGGCCTGTTCAGATAAGGACCGGCAGTATTGGAAGTAAGTACGCCAGACACGAGCGTATTGGTCGGTAAAGTGGCAAAAGGCTGCACATCATTACCCACACGGGCATACGAGAATCGTATCTTGGAATAATCAATAAAAGAGGGCAGTTTAACCAGCTCATGCAGGATAGCATTGATACCGGCTGAATAATACAGGTAACCTTTTTTTACATCCGGCGTATACGCCAGTGTAGACGACCAGTCGTTCCGGGCAGTCAGGTCCAGGAAAACTTTTTCATCCAGGTTTACACCCGCTGTAGCAAATACAGATTGCAGCTGCCTGCGTACACCGGTAGGCCGGATCGTAGCCGCATTCGTCGGCACCACATTTCCGATATGGAATACATTGGCTGCAACAAGGCCGGGGCCGGAACCTTTGGAATCAATAAATTCCCGCTCCTGTCTCAGATCAGTAATACTCGTACCGAGTGTGAAATTAAGACCTACACGCTGGGACAGCTTGCGGTTGCCCACCAGCAACAGATCGCCGTAATACTGCGTACTGCTGAATTTATCAAAAGTATAGCGTCCGTTCTTATCTGCCAGCGTCGTCTGTGTGGAGGCATAAGCCTTCAGTTCGTATTTATCCCAGGCTTTATTCACATTTCCCCTGGCTTGCAAGAACAGCCAATCGGTCAGCTGGTAGCGCAACTGGAGCGATGCCAGCAGGTTGTCTTTGCTGTTATCCGTAATATTACGGTGCAATACCCAGTAAGGATTTTGCTGTATATCCAGCCCTGCCATATTGTTGTCAAAGTCGATGTTCCACCAGCGTTGCAGATAAGTATTCCTGACAGGAGAGAACTTCTCATAGTCCTTGTAGGTGTCAAAGTTTAAACCTCTGGGAAAGAGATAGAGACCGCTCAGGGGATTGTAGTATAGCCCGGAGGTTGCACGGTTGTGGCTTTTCTGCGTGGTCATCAGCACATTCGCATCCATGGAGAGTTTACCGTCGAGGAACTGTGCGGTCTCCCTGATATTGATAGTATGTTGATTAAAAGTACTGGTAGGTAATATCCCGTTATTGGTTGTATTGGAATAAGAAAAATAGGTTTGTGCCTGATCGCTGCCCGTGGAAAGATTAATAGCATTGATCCATGTATTCCCTGTACGGAAAAACGGTTTTACGTGATCGGGATTACTGCCTTTAGGTCCCCAGCTGTAAGCGCTGCCCTCACCACTCTGGTTGAATTCATACTGCAGATCGGGCTTGTATGCTGCCTGATCTAATGTGAAGTTGGATGAATAATGGATGCGGGGATGACCTGATCTGCCTTTTTTTGTCGTGATCATGATCACCCCATTAGCGGCCTGACTACCATATAAGGCAGAGGCAGAAGCGCCTTTTAGTACGTTGATGTTGTCAATATCTTCGGGGTTGATAGTACTCAGGATATCTCCACCGTCACGACCGCTGGAGCCGGTGCCGGAAGCCTGTCCCCATATGTCGGTAGGTTGCGCTGCGGTGAAGTTGACCATAGGTACGCCGTCTACCACATACAATGGCTGGTTCTCCCGTATGGACTTCTGACCGCGTAATATCACCCTGGCCGAACCCGCGACACCGGAGGCACTTCTGCTGACTTGCAGCCCCGATACTTTTCCCACCAAGCTGTTTACTACATTCGTTTCCTTTACCTGGCTCAGATCGGCTCCTTTCACCTGTTGTGTCGCATAGGTCAGCTCTTTGGGCTTTCTTTGTATACCAAGCGCAGTAACAACAAACTCACTTAATCCACGCACCTGCTCCTCCAGCACAACTGTAATATTACGGTCGTCGCTCACGGCGACTTCTTTATTGACATAACCAACGAAACTGAATACCACCACTTCCCCTGTTTGTACAGATAAGCGGAAGATGCCGTTGGCATTGGTCTGCGTGCCTCGCTTACTATTCTTCAATGCTACTGTTACACCTGGCAAGGGGGTTCCTTTATTGTCCTGCACGACGCCACTTAATTCCTGCGTCTGCTGGAATATCGTCCCGGCGACCGGACGACCGGCCCCCGGCAGGGGATCAACGAGCGATAACAGCAACAGACTGGCTGCTCCGCCGAATTTTAAAAAGGTCATTTTCATACGTGTCAAATGCTTTAAGAATGAATGGATGTATTATTATGGGTGCATAGCATGGTGGTCAATAGCAGACATGAATGGTCCATAGCGCAATGTCTTTGCGTTTTTCGCATCCGATTGCAACGAATACGACAGTGGCGCGTATAACATGCAACACGCGGGGGTACGGGAGTATTTAAATTAAATGGATATTTTTTTAAAAATAGGGGCGCTTCCATTTACCTGTAACGATCAAACAGGTAATGAGGCTGGTAGCATTATTTTAGGTTTAGTTGTTGATCGATACAAACGCTCTATTTACTGTTGGTCATGGGTCTGTACTGTTGGGCATCGCTTGTATCAGCTGCAGAAAGAAGTCGTGGAATAGGCACGCAGGTACTATTGGGGGCATAAAATATCAGCGCTGGTCCCACCATAAACGGGTACCGCCATTGTCAGGGCCTTTCAGCATCCTTACGGCCCGGGCTACACCTAATGGATTGGTTGTATACTCAGATCTGGCAAAATTTACTCTTCGTATAAAATCTTTCGTAGAAATAAGATTACCGCTGTTGTTCACAACCACTGGGAATAGCCTGGGATAACCCGTACGCCGGAATTCACTCCAGGCTTCCTGTCCCTCAGGGAACATAGCAATCCATTTCTGTGTAATAATGCGCTCCAGTTTGCGGGCAGGGGTATCGTCGTTTTCCCACCTGATTGTAATAGTAGAGAGATTTTCATCCCCTGTACTGACATTGTTAACCGAGTTCAGCGGGTCCCGGTATGGTTTGGGAATGGCCGTATGATCAGCTATATAGCTGTTGAAATAGGGTAATAACCCATATTGCTCAAAAGAAGCCCGTATGCCGGCTTCATAATTACTCCTGACATCACCGGCCCCATTCCATCCATACAAGGCAGCCTCCGCTTTCAAAAACCACGCTTCCGCCGTTGTCAGGAACTGGATACGGTTTGGTAATACTGCCAGCTGCGAAAATCCCTCATACGTCTCCTTGGACGTAATACTGATACCATTACGGATACCATGATAAACACGGTCTTCCAGTTTTGAATATTCAAAATACTTCGGCAGACGGGGATCATTGTATCCTGTCAGGATGGATTCCATAGGAGCTCCCATACGGGTATCATCCCAGGTATGACCGATCACATTCAAAGGGTGGGAGAGGGGAGCGGTGTTGATGGAAAAATTTTCATCGGTAGCGCTGAGTATACCTAATGGATGACGTAAGGCGGCCTCTCCTTCGGTTTTCGCCTTTACCGGGTCTACACCAGAGATGCGTATCGCCAATCTCAGACGCAGCGTATTGGCGAGTTTGATCCACTTACGATAGTCCCCGTCATACGCCAGGTCGAATTTTTTGAAGTGTTGTTGGGTGGTATTGGCATATCCTTCCAATACACGGATAGCCCCATCCAGGTCCTTAAAAAAGGCATAGTAGGCTTCCTGTTGTGAGTCATAGTCTATACTATGATCGCTGTTGATCTGCTTATATTTGGTGTAGATCACCGGCCCATAGATATCGCTGATCCGGTGCATGCCGATCACCCGTAATATCTGCGCCCAGGCATAAAAGTCTGCATACTCTCTGCCAGCCCGCTCCATTACATAATTGCAGTTGGCCATGATATAGCCATACGTCCTCTCCCACAACAGGTTAGTCCACTTGTCCAGCAATACATAGGTGGTATTATTGCGATTATCCTCAAATGGCTGCGGACACATCATATAACCTGCATACACGTCACCCAGCAGGTTCTGTGTGACCTGTGCACGATATGGATCTTCCACCACCACATAGTTCAGCATCACCTGCACGAGCGGTTCCCCCAGGAGCTTGAAGTCAGGCTTCAGTTCCTCTTCATTGAAATCGTATGGGTTTTTGTTGATCTCATCGAAATGTTTGGTACAACCACACACCAAGATCGTCAGCATTATCACAACAAAGGTCTGTTTCATTGGACGAACTTTTTAAATAGATAAATAACTAAAAGCCTGCCCGCAGGCTGATACCATAGCTACGGGTAGCCGGTACGCCAAATACGTCTATACCTTGCAGGCCATTCCCGCTACTCATAGATACCTCTGGATCGAATGGAGCTTCCAGTTTGAAAAAACAGAGATTCTTTCCTGTAATGCCAAGCTGTATATACTGTATCCATTTATTATTTATGGGCAACCGGTAACTGAGTGATAGCTCCCGTAACCGGATATTGGTGGCATCATACATATACAATTCACCGATACCGGCCCTGCCTCCTACAGTAGCATAGTATTTCCGGGGGTCATATTTTCCCGGGAAAGGCTGTTGATGCTCATCTTCTGCATTCAATATCACCCCGCCGTTATCCCTGGCAGCCGCACTGGCGGCACTGGTGCCGTATTTGTCCAGCACCGCCTGTGTCACACTCATGACCCGTCCGCCAAACCGGCCATCTACTAGCATACTCAGTGTCAGGTTCCGGTAGCTGAAAGTGTTACTCCACCCCAGTGTAAAACGGGGATTCGGATTACCCACCTTTTTGAATACCGTATTGGTCTTCAAGTTACCATCCGCTCCGATAACGTATTTGCCATCTGTACCCCGCTGTAATTCCTTATTGGCGTATATATCCCCCCAGGAGCCACCTTCCTTCACAAAAGAGCCATACATATTCACCGCAAAATCCGTGAGTATAAAATAGTTGTCTGCATTCGCACCGGGTATGGCAGCATTGCTGAGCTTTACTACCTTATTCTGGTTAGTGGTGAAATTAACATCGGAAGTCCAGTTGAATCGTTTGGTACGTATTGGTGCTACACTTAGCGTAGCTTCGATGCCCTTGTTCTGGATATTACCCAGGTTCAGGTAATAGGTAAGATAACCCGAACCGGGAGGAGCGGGTACTTCCATGTATTGCTGATAGTTGTTGTTCTTATAAAGTGTGAGATCGAAATTGAGGCGGTTGTTAAACAGGCGTATTTCCATACCGGCCTCCAGCGAATGGTTATCTTCCGGTTTCAGGTACATACCGGGGTAAGGGTTATGTGTGTTGAAAGATACACGTGTAACTCCCGCTACCGTCTGCAACATAAACCTGGCAGGTTTAGAAGCATAGGGGGCAATGTCATTGCCTACCCGAGCATAGGATACACGCAGCTTCGCAAAATTGATGACAGCCGGCAATTTGACCAGGTCGCTGATAATACCTGCCATCCCCGCAGAATAGTAGAAATATCCTTTGTTGCGTATAGGCGTATAGGCGAAAGTACTGGACCAGTCGTTACGTCCGGTAAGGTCCAGGAACAGGGCATTTTTATATCCCAGCTGTACATTGGAGAAGATCGCCTGCAGCTGCTTCTGCTCAATAGAACGTTGTGCATCCAATGCTGTGCTGAGTATATCTGCTACTGAGAACTTGTTGGCATAACTCAATCCGTCTTTGACAAACGGGTTTGTACTCACCAGCGTGCGGTCATGCGCCTTTACATCCAATATGCTGGTACCAATGGCGGTAGCCAAATTATAATTGGCGCCCAGTTTGTGGGTCATGTTGACCATGATATCCCCATATATCTGGGTATTGGCTTCTTTTTCCAGGGTATACCGGCCGTTGGCAGGAGCCAGCACCTGCTGGGTACCGGCATAGGCCTTCAGCTCATATTCATCGAACGATTTGTCAAAACTTCCTCTTGCCTGTACTGACAGCCAGTCATTCACCTTATACCGTAATGACATGGAGCCCAATCCGCGATAGCGGCTATCGGTATGGATGTCCCGGTTCAGTACCCAGTAGGGATTCTGCTGATCGTCGTCACCGGTCCAGCCTGCAGAATTACGTATGTTCCACCAGTTCTGTAAAGGCATATTACGTCCGTTGTCAAAGTATTCATATTCCCGTTTGTAGCGGTTGAAATCCAGCCCTCTTGGAAAGTTATACAGCCCGGTGAGCGGGCTGTAATACAAACCGGACGACAGCCGGTTATAAGTACTTTGCGCGAGCAAAGTGGCATTGATGTCTACAGAGAGTTTGTCATCAAATAGTTTCAACGTCTCCCGGAAATTGAAGGTATGCCGGAGAAAACGGTTGGTAGGTAATATGCCCTTGCTGCTGGTATTGGAATAAGAGAAATAGGTCTGCGCTTTGTCGGTACCTGCACTGAAAGAGAGGGAATTGATCGCTGTGATACCGGTCTGGAAAAAAGAAGATACATGATCGCTGGCTTGTACAGCGCCACCCCAGCTATCCGGCGAACCAGGTTGTGGTTTTCTGTTGGCATCGATAAAAGGTACTGTGGTCTGCCCGTAACGATACTGTAGTTTGGGCATGATCGATGGGGATTCCAATGTGAAATCAGAACAGAATTCGAGCCGTCCTCTGCCGGGCCTTCCCCGTTTGGTGGTGATCACGATTACCCCGTTGGCTGCCTGGCTGCCATATAATGCCGCTGCGGATGCGCCCTTCAGTACGCTGATAGTCTCAATATCATCCGGATTGATATTAGAAATACCATCCCCGCCATCTCTGCCGCCACTGCCAATGATGCCGGATGCCTGTCCCCATATATCCCGTGGCTGGGCAGGAGTATAGTTGGCCATCGGTACACCATCGATAATATACATGGGCTGGTTCTCACGGGTGGATTTGTTACCCCGTAATATTACCCGGGCCGACCCTCCAAGTCCCGCACTGCTGCGGTTGACCATCATTCCGGCTACTTTTCCCGACAAGCTGTTGATCACATTGCCATCTTTCACCCGAGTAATATCTTCATCGCCGACCTGCTGCGTAGCATAGGTCAGCTCTTTGGTCCGCTTAGAGAGCCCCAGTGCTGTCACGACAAATTCATTAAGCCCCTTGATAGCCTCATTCAGCGTCACTGCTATCTCTTCCTGTTTATCAATGCTGATCTCCCGGCTGTTATATCCTATAGAGCGGATCACCAGTACATCTCCCTGCCGGATAGCGATGGTAAAACTTCCGTCCTCCTGGGTCTGGGCGCCCCGCTGACTATCCCGTACCCATATGGAGGCGCCTGCCACCGGCTTTCCTGCCGTGTTATAGACCTTACCGGAAACGGACCGCTCCGGAATATTACCACGGATCAGGGTCACCGACGACGATGGCTTTTCCTGACCAACCGGTGTATTGCAGGTGGGCGCGACAATCACTTTCTGCTCTTTGAGGGTAAAACATAAACCTGTTAACTTGGATAGATGCTGTAATACCTCTGTGATCGGCGTTTTTACAAAATGTACGGTGATCTTTTTACGCAGGTCCAGGTCCGACTTATCATAATGGAAATTAAGGCCTGTGATGGCTGCCAATTCAACCATCACCTCCTCAATATGTTTGTGTTTCAGGTGGAGGGTAACGAAAACATCTTCATGTAGTACAGTAACAGCAGCAACCGCCCGGGTACTTGCTCCCTGGTTCAATAAGGCTATCATGGTACATGACAGGGCACAGATCTTTAGGAGGCATGACCATTTGAGCATAGAGACAACACCGATCAGTTTTTATTTTTTAAAAAGATCGAATCCTGGTCGATCGTGTAGGACAGACCTTTTGTAAGACAAATAGTTTCTATAATATCCTGGAGACTTTCATCTTTGAAGAAACCGGTATATTCCCACTGGGTTTTATCACTTTGGTTAATGATCGTCACGCCATAACGGTTTTCTATTTCCTTGATTACTTGTTGGTAAGAAGCATCTTTAAACACCAGGTATCCTTGTTTCCATCCCACTATTTCCTCTGGTTTACTGAAGTTAACTTTTTCCAGTACAAGCGAATGTAGGTCAAAATCCAATTGTTCGCTAGGCAAAAGTATAATTGGCGGCTGCGGCTGACCTTCTTTGACATGGTCTACCTTGACTTTACCAGCCAGCAGCGACACTTTGATCTTTTGTTCATAAGCATAGGCCCGTATGTTGAAGACCGTTGCCAATGCTGTAGTATTGAGCTCTCCGGTGTGTACGACAAAGCTGGCGCCACCATTTTGAGCTACTGTAAAATGTGCTTCTCCTTCCAACAGGTAAATATCCCGGCTGTGACTGCCAAAACCTACCGGATATTTGATCTTGCTGGAAGCATTCACTACCACTGTACTACCGTCGGACAGTACGATACGTTCTGTAGCACCTTTATTGGTAGAGACCTCCACAAAGCCATCCCGGATCATGCGGTTGGTTTTCCCGTTGCCGGATTTAACTGCCAGGCCAGGTAGTGCGGCCGGCTGTTGTGCCATATAGTAACGGATGCCGAAAATACCTGCTGCAATTAACAGTACGGCTGCGGCAGCCAGGGAATATATCCGCCTGAGCCGGTTACGACGAACCGGCGGCTGTATCCGTTCCTGTATGTGCTGATGCACATCATCCAGCTGCTGTTGCAGGTAGTGTTCGTCGACCAGCATGGAATGATGCTGGTTGATCCCCTCAAACCATTGCTCTATAATGGCAGACTCTTCATCTGTGCTGCTACCTTGGTTGTAGCGGTCCAGCATATGTCTGATCTGATCTATATCCACCTTGTTGGTTTTATGATTCTGACTAGTAGTCGTTTAAAAGGGACTAAAGTACTATTGCGGGGTATAAATAGCCGGCTGGCGGGAACGTGGACCATCATCTGTCTAACGTGGAAAACAGACGGCGTAACAGTGCCTTTCCGATAAACTTATAATTTATCCAGTGCCCAGGTCGCCAGTATCAGTAATATCACATCTGATTTGGCATAGTGGGTACGCAATATCTTCAGTGCTTTGGTGATCTGATTTTTTACCGTTTGCTGTGATAAACCCAACTGCTGGGCGATCTGCTCTACGGTAAGGTGCTCCAGCCGGCTCATCATAAAGATCTGTTTCATTCGTTCCGGCAGATGGTTGATAGCTTCAAACAATTCCTGGGTCCTTACCTTGTAGTCCAGGGTTTCGTTGATAGCATGTGGCTGTGTATCAAAGTGTTCGATCAGTTGCTGCAGGTATTTCCGGTAGTTACTGTTCTTACGGTACAGGTCTATAATCTTGTGCCGGGCAGCCTGATAGAGGTATCCTTTCAGAGAATCGCTGATCGTCAACGTCTTACGTTTCTCCCATAGTATAGTAAACAACTCCTGCAGGATGTCCTTTGCAGTTTCTCCTGTATCGGTTTTGCTGAAGATGTAAAGGTACAGCTGCTTACTGTAGCGTTCATAAATAGAATTGAAAGCAGCTACACTATTCTCTTTTAGCAAGCATAGTAATTGGTCATCTGTATAACTGCTGTACATGAGTATAACTAAAACTACAGGCGAAAAAATCTTGGTTGATAAAATAGCAGGAAGGTAAATTAAGGATATTGTTTCGAAAATGCACAAATAATTTTAACAGAAACATCACATATTTCTTTAGGTATTGATAGAGAATATGCTATGTATTTTAGGTAAAAAAAAAGTAATGTGAGTTTCCGCTATTATATGTCGTTATTTTTCTTGCTCGCGGGATTTTAACAGCAAAAAATTCCCCTGTTCCGAAAGAGAATGCCCTCCGGAAAAATGCTTTTTAGCCATCGATAAAATCGTAAACCTATATTTTTGACTGGAGAATAAGTGGAGTTGCACATCTTATTTGCTCATATACTCCGCAGAATGACAGTATTTTAACCCTTGCTATGCTTCTTTCATCCGTAATTCGTTCTTATATTCCTTTGGTGTCTTGCCGACGATCTCCTTGAAAAAGCGGTTGAAGTTCGACAGGTTCTTAAATCCACAGGAATAAGCGATTTCTGCAATCGACCAGTCTTCCTCTGTCAACCGTTTACAGGCATGCCCGATACGCACTTCATTCAGGAACTGCACGAAGGACTTTTTGGTACGGTTCTTAAAGAAGCGGCAGAAGGACTGCGGTGACAGGTTAGTAATGCTGGCGACATCCTGCAGGGATATCTCCTTGGAGAAATTGTTCATGACGTACTTAAACACCTCGTCGATCTTGTGGTTGTCCTTCACGTTGTAGGCATGGGAATAACCGGTGCTGGCCAGGAAATAACAATCCTTGGTCTCGGACAGTGTCTTCAGGATGTGGAGGAGGGAGATGATCCGGTCCAGTCCATCCTTCTGTGGCAATTGCAGGATTTCGTCTTTCAGCATTTCATGTGTATCCCCGATGATCTTCATGCCCCGCTGTGCGCGGTGGAAAAGTTCGGTCAATGCTTTGGTTTCCGGCAAGCCGTAGAACTTCTCCCCGAAAATGTCTTTGGGAAAATAGATGACTACGGACCGTGCTTTCAATTGTTCACTTCCCTGGTAATAGGCCTCGTCATTATACCATACATGTGGTATATGTGGCCCCAGGAATACCATGTCGCCGACCTCAAAGCTTTCAATACTGTCACCGACTATGCGTTTACCGTGGCTTTCTGTCACGTAAACGAGCTCACACTCCGGATGAAAATGAAAGGGTGTGTTGAAATGTGGATCGCATCGCTCAATAATAGTGATCTGATTATCGGCAAAAGCCCCAACTTTAATAAGGATGGGTTTCATTCAGTATAAGATTTTGACTGGCTTTGATAACTCTCTAATGACTCCCGTGTAGGGTATGTTTCCTATGATTGTTGCCAAATTATTAAAATTTGGTTAAAAAAATATCATTTTAATGATCCTCGGGACAAATAATTTATTGGACTGCAGGAAAATATCCCATGGCAGGTAATATAGGGTACACAAAAAAAAGTATTTGGAAAATAGGATTTTTGTATCTTACACTTGGCTAAATCGATTAAGCATAGCATAGTTGCAATTGCCACCAAGACCAACAGCTACAGAACAACCAACTGATCTGGCTCCTTTACGTATTGATGGCTACTCGAATATACTGAAATATCTGACGAAATCAGCTCGCTCAGCCTGCATCCTACATCAGCGACATAACAGAACCTCATGCGGCTGCCGGTTGATTTCAAACACTCTATTAACATTGAAGTAAATAAGTTTTTTCTAATGAAAGGTATATCCATCAAAGATATTGCCCGTCAGGCAGGGGTATCACCAACCACTGTGTCATTTGTGCTCAACGGTAAAGCCAGAGAGAAAAGGATCAGCGAGCAGGTCAGCAAAAAAATACTGAAGATTGCCAGCAAGCTGAAATACAAACCTAATCAACTCGCCAGAGGCCTCCGTACCGGCAAGACCAAGACCATTGGCCTTATTGTCGAAGACATCGCCAACAACTTCTTCGCCAGTGTAGCAAAAGTAGTGGAGGAAGAAGCCGATAAATTCGGATACAAAGTACTGTATGGTAGCACAGAAGACAACGCGGAAAAAGCCAAAGGCCTGCTCGAAGTACTCAAATACAGGCAGGTAGACGGCTACATTATCACGCCGACCAAGAGTCTCGAAAAGGAGATCGCGTTACTGGGAATTGCGCGCAAACCTGTCGTGTTGATGGACCGCTACTACCCTAACATCAATTCTCACTACGTGGTAGTAGACAACTATGGTGGCGCCTTTACTGCTACCAAACACCTGCTCGCACAAGGGTACAAAAATATCGCTATTATTACGACTACGTCGGATCAGATCCAGATGCGCGAACGCCTGGATGGTTTTGTGGCTGCACTGAAAGAAGCGGAGGTACCCTATAACAAGAACATGGTCAAACGCCTGCCTTTCGAAATGGACAGGATCGGCTTTACGCGGGAGATCACTAAGTACCTGCAAACGACACCGGAACTGGATGCCGTATTTTTCGCCACCAACTACCTGGGTATCTGCGGGATCGAAAGCATCCGCTCGCTGGGCCTCACGATCGGTAAAGACCTGGGGATCGTGAGCTTTGATGATCATGACCTGTTCCGGTTGCTTAGTCCTTCCATCACCTGTGTTGCGCAGCCTATCGAAGAAATAGGGCGACAGATCGTGAACGTACTGATGAAAGAACTGAACCAGCCTTCTGCTGAACCACAACAGCTGGTACTCTCACCGGCACTGGAGATCAGACAATCTTCCGTAGGTAAGAAAGTCAGCGTCGAACAGTAATACGCGGATAAACACATTTTGTATAAAACGCCACCGGATCAGTTCCGGTGGCGTTTGCCATTTATACAGCGGGAACGTTCTCGAAAAGAGGACACTGCGGCCCCTATTTTTACTGGTGTTATTTTGCTATCCATATCCATCTTCGTGATCTCTATTGTGTGTTGATTTGTCGGTTGTATCGACCATTTACACTCCCTGCATGATGATCGCTGTCGCCGACTTTCCTGATGTTTTTTTAACATTTCCTTCCTGCCAGTTGCTGGGCTGTTACCGCGTTGTTAAACAATAATCAACAAAATGTTAAATCTTTTTTGCAGCTAGCATAATATTTTCTATGTTTGGCCCCGTTTTCAATGATGAATTAGCTTCCTGTTAGCAACAGTGTGTGTACGATACCTGTTAACAGGTTTTTTTAGTAAACGTTGCTAAAACGTTTTATAACTAGTGTTTTTCGAATTTGTTAGATCAATTATTATTTCACAGGCGGAGGGGACAGATCGCCTTATCAAACCGGATCTTATAATAATATGCTGCTTTAGCAAGTATACAGGACGCGGTACACCATGCCACGGTATGAACAATGATATAACAACCATCTATAACTAAAATCGACAGGTAGCCATGCGAACTTTACGAAGATCACTTCTTCTATTCACGCTCCTATACTTTTGCTGCTGTATCACTGCGCTTGCTCAAAACAAAACAGTTGTTGCAGGTATTGTAAAAGATGAAAAAGGTACACCGTTACCGGGCGTAACCGTTAAAGAGAAAGGCACCGCCAACGGCGCCATGACCACAGCAGAAGGTACTTACAAGGTATCTGTAGCACCTAACGCCACTTTAGTACTATCCTTTGTAGGATATGTAATGCAGGAAATTCCGGTAAACGGTCAAAGCACCGTTAACGTCACACTGCTGGAAGACAAAAAGAATCTCAATGAAGTTGTTGTGACTGCATTGGGTATTAAACGCGAACAGCGTAAACTGGGATATGCTGTTACTGAGCTGAAAGGTGCGGAAGTGGCAAAGACCAACTCTATCAACCCCGTAGCGGCCCTCCAGGGCAAAGTAGCGGGTGTGGATATCTCCGGTGCTGCTGGTGGCCCGCAGGCAGCCAACAGGATCGTACTGCGTGGCGCCAAATCCCTCAATGGTAAGGACCAGCCTATCTTCGTAATAGACGGGGTCATATTTGAGAACGAAGTAAGTGCTGCCGATGTGAACTTCGGTAACGTACTTAAAAACTTCAACCCGGACGACTTTGAATCTGTAACTGTACTGAAAGGCGCTGCTGCTACCGCTTTGTATGGCTCCCGTGCCATCAATGGGGCGATACTCATCACCACCAAAAAAGGAACTACCCGTAAAGGGCTAGGTGTAAACCTCAGCCAGACCGTACAGTTCGAACATGCCTACCGTCAGCCTATCGCTTTGCAGAACAGCTACGGCGCTGGTCGTTTCGGTACTTTCAAACCTAATACCACTAACGAACTGGATTGGGTAGGTGGTCTTAGCTTCGGTCCTAAAATGGATGGTAAAATGGTGAAACTCCCTAATGGAGAAGAAGTAGCCTACTCTCCCAAATCCAGCAATGCACTGGATGGATACCAGCTGGGTAAATACTTCAACACCAACGTATCCATGGAAGGTGGTAATGACAAAGCAACTTTCCGCTTTTCTTATTCCCGCCTGGATAACAACAGTGTATCGCCTGACAATAAATTCAGCCGTAACTCCTTTGCGTTGAAATCTACTGCGCAAATATCCAAGGTGTTCAGCCTGGACGGTGGTGTTAACTATGCTACCAGTATTGCGCGTAATCCTAACCGTCAGGGTGGTGACTATACTAACCTGAACATTGGCCGTAAATGGATATATGTATTCCCACGTAACTATGATCCCGACTACTGGGAGAAACGATACCTCACACCTGCCAATGCCCGTGCGGACCTCGCGCAGAACCCAGGTGCTGACTACTGGTTTGCGCTGAAGAACTATACCTGGGAACGTGACGAACGTCTTCTTTCTGCCAATCTCGCACTGACTGCTACCACTACTGACTGGTTAAAGTTTATTGTGAAAGGCAACTTCAGTAACGAACAGAATACTGACAGGAGAAAAGAAGTAGGTACGCTTGCTAACTTCTCCGGTCCTGATGGTCTTTTCGCCCTTCAGACGGTTAACCGCTCGCAGCATACCTTCACGGGTATGGCTATGCTCACGCCTAAACTGGGTGGTGAATTTGAAGGTAGCCTGAACCTGGGTGTGGAAACCTGGAACAGCGGTATTGGTACTCAAATGGAGAACCGTACACAGGGCGGCTTGCGCATCCCTAAGATGTTCGCTATCAGCAATAGCGTGAACAACCCGGTATCCAAAGAGACGCCCCTGCTGCGCAAACGCATCAACTCGGCTTTCTTTGCTGCCAGTCTGGCTTATAAGAACGCGTTCTTCCTGGATATCACCGGCCGTAACGACTGGTCTTCTGCTTTGACCTATAAGAACGGTACGGGTACTAACTCTTACTTCTATCCATCCTTCAGTGGTGCCTGGGAATTTACCCAGTCCCTGAAGAACAGCATACCTTCTTTTATCAGCTATGGTAAACTGAGAGCATCTTATGCGATGGTAGGTGGCGACACTGATCCGTTCGAGATCAATCCCGGTTACCTCACGGAAGGATTCTGGAACAGCTCTTCTACCGGTCAAGGATTGCCGCAGATCAACATGTTCAACCAGAACACGCTGCCTAACCTGCACCTCAAACCTTCTATTTCCAGGAGCTTTGAAGTAGGTGCGGATATCCGTTTCTTCAACAACCGTATCGGTATTGATGTGGCCTGGTACAAATCCAACATTACCAACCAGATCATCAAGCTGCCTACCTCTATGGAAACTGGGGTGAAAGAGCGTTATATCAACGCTGGTAGTATGCAGAACACTGGTATTGAGGTTGCGATCAACGCTTCTGCCATACAGCATAAGAACTTTACCTGGGACATTACCCTGAATGGTAGCCGTAACAGGAACAAGATCAAATCCCTGGCGCCGGGCGTCAACCAGATCGAACTGAATAACGACCAGGATGTACGGGTGCTCGCTGCTGTGGGACAGGCATATGGTGTGATCGTAACGGACTATGGCTTCACGCCTTACCAGGCTAAAGATGCCAGCGGTAATCCTGTTGCTCACCCGAACAATGGTAAGCCTGTTATCTCTGCTACCGGTTCTGAGCTGCCGTACAAGTACAACCGTGGCTACCAGGTAGTCGGTAACATTACACCTGATTTCAACCTGGGTCTCAGCAATAACTTCACTTATAAGAACTGGTCACTGGGCTTCCTGGTACAGGCCCGTATTGGTGGTGATATCTTCTCTGCTTCTCACCAGTTCGGTACTGGCCGTGGTACTGTTGAAAGCACGATGCATGGCCGTGATGCTGCTAACGGCGGTATTACTTATACTGATGCGAACGGCAAGACCCGCGACGACGGTATGATTCCCGATGGTGTGTTCCAGGATGGTTATAAGATCAGCAAAAATGGTCAGGAGATCAACCTGGGCGGTATGACTTATCGTGAAGCCTATGATAAAGGATATGTGACACCTATGACACCTTATGGCTACTACGGTATGCAGGGCGACTGGGGTATCGGTATCCGTTCCACTTCTGTTTTCGATGCTTCTTATGTAGCACTGCGGGAAGTATCCCTGGGATATACGCTTCCTTCCAACGTGACCCAGCGCTGGAAAATGAACAGCCTGCGTGTAATGCTGGTAGGCCGTAACCTCGGATATCTCTACAACAACCTGCCTGATCGCCTGAATCCGGAAAGTATCCGTAACAACAGTACTTCCGCATTCTCCGAATACGGTGCTGTACCGTTTGTTCGTAACATGGCATTCACCGTACAGGTAGGATTCTAAATATGCAGTCGAACATTTAAACTTGACCACATGAAACTTATAAATAAATTCGGAATAGGAACACTGGCACTGGCATTTACGCTAAGCGCCTGTACAAAAGACTTCGAAGAACTGAATACACGCCCGGATGTAAGTGATAACGTACCGCCGGAGCTGCTTATCACTTCTGCTGTCAAATCAGTGGTGGACCGTGACTTCGAGTGGTTTTACGACAACTATCAATACCTGATGCGCTGGACACAGTTTGCTACTGCTACGCCTACGGCCAGCACCGGCGGCCTGTTCAGCCCTACGAATACCAATAGTTTTTATAAGGCACTTTACGGCGATGGTGAAAAAGCGATCGGCCGTAACCTCTCCGAGATCCAGCGACTTGTGGCTGCCATGCCTGAAGCGCAGCGGACCCGCTATCAGCATGTTGTATCTATCGCTACTGTGATCAAAGTATATGCGGCATGGCGAGTAGCGGATGCTAACGGTAGCATTGTATACACGGAGGGTTGGAAAGCAAAGGATGGCCTATTTACGCCCAAATATGACAACCAGGCCGCTTTGTTCGCCACCTGGGATAAAGAGCTGAAAGATGCTATTGGTCTGCTTGCCCAGGATCTGCCTAACCAGGCTACTTACGGCGGCGGCGATATTTTCTACAGCGGTAACCGTGGTAAATGGGCGAAAGCAGCTAACGTATTACGTCTTAAGATAGCGATGCGCCTGTTGAAACGTGATCAGGAAAAAGTGCGGGCAATCGCGCAGGAAGTGATCGCCAGTCCAGCTGGTTTGTTCACTGCCGTTGAAGAGGAGTGGAAATTTATCGCAGCGGAAAACTCGTTTGCCAATGATGGTAACTGGAATGTGGATGGCAGTCCGATGGTTGCTGCCAAAAATATGATCGATTTCATGTATGATAATGGTGATCCACGTATCCGCTTGTTCTTCCAGAAAAATCAATATACACAGAAAACGATCGATAGCTTGAAGAAGCTGGGTATATTACCGGCCAGCACGGTATACAATCCTCGTCAGTACGTAGGGTTGCCTGCCAGTCCGGATGCCCGCCAGGTAGCTGCTAACGCCCCGCTGTATGCTACCAAGGAATACAAAGTGAAAGTAGACGGCAAAGACCTGACTGTTCGTTTCGATACCCTTTCTCCGCTGCAGAAAAGGTTGTTTGACCTGAGTAAGGACAACATCAGTGGTGGACAGTATACGCAGCCTATCCTGACTTATGCTGAATTGTGCTTTATGATGTCGGAGTTGTCTGTTCGCGGTATCATTGCACAGGATGCACAAGGATGGTTCAACAAAGGGGTGACTGCTTCTGTCAAGTCTTATGATAGAATGGCTGCTATTGCGAAGGTAAAAGACTACGAGGCGGTAAACGACCAGGAGATCCAGGCGTACCTGGCGAAACCTGTAAATCAGCTGAGTGGTTCTACTGACAATATGCTGGAGAAAATAGGTGTACAGGAGCTGATCAACCTGTTCAAGATGCCACATGAGGCATGGGGTACGTACAAACGTACGGGTTATCCTAAAGAAGGTGGTCAGGTGCTTGCTTTTGAGCCATTCTATACTAATGGAATCAAAGTGAATGTGCCCCGCCGCTGGTCACTGCCGCTGCCGAATATCGAGAACCGTCCTAACTTTGAAGCTGCTGTAAAGGAAATGCAGCAGACCGGTGAATATGGAAGTGGTATCGAGGATATTAACAATGGCCGTGTATGGTGGGATAAGAGATAATATCAGATTTTATATCTACCGACGACCCGGGGTTGGCCAACTGGCCAGCCCCGGTTTTTTTCCACACCCCTGCAAAACCCGCGGTCTTAATATGCCACTGCTTTAAAAGCGGGAAGGATGGCCAGCTGGTTACAAGTCAGGAGACCTGCCTCTTTTGTATTGAACAACGCTTCGTGGATTGAGGAGATGTTCATATGGATGTTACATGGTTCGTTTTCCCTTTGTGCTTCCCTCTGTACGTGTATAGTAACCCGTTGAAAAATAGCATGTCACCTTATTGTATTTAAAGAGCAATCTAATGTTAGCGACAATCATTTATCAACCTGTTTATCTGTTGCAGGAATGTAAAGAGCGCTGCCACACTATTTGTGTCACCTTACCCAAGGTGTATGTCGTCGATGAGCAACTGACTACGGGGTATAAGTCCCTGGATAAGTATGTGCTCGACGAAAAATAGTGTAAACATATTGTGTGATATCAAGGGGCTGACCAATAAACTGGTCAGCCCTTTTTTTGTGTGGTTCCTTATACGAATGCTATACGAATGATACAGGAGAGCTATAGGATACTTATACAACGCTTATACAACGCTTATACAACGCTTATACCTTGCTTATACAAACAGTTTGCAATGGGTTGGTAATCAATAAGATGATGAATGTGTAAAGATGCAACTTGCTGGCTGGCAGGTATTTGTGGAGGATAGATGTGCAGATTATCCAACTTGTGTTTAGTCATTTGTGCAGATAGTACCAGGAAAAATAAAAAGGCGGACCGGCAATGGTCCGCCTTTTTGTATAATGAGTTAGATAAAGGTTATTTCAACAGTTCTTTGATCTCGTTCAGTTTCAGCAATGCTTCTACTGGTGTCAGGCGGTTGATATCGGTTGCTGTGAGCATTTCCCGTATTTGCTGGAAGGTATCGCTGTGGGCATCGAAGATATTCAGTTGCATGCGGGCAGGTGTATTTGCCACCTTTTTGATGTTTTGTTGTAAGGGGGCGTCAATATGTTTTTCTTCCAGGTGGGAGAGGACTTCATTGGCACGTTCCAGCAGTTGTGGCGGCATACCGGCCATCTTGGCGACATGTATACCGAAGCTATGGCGGCTGCCTCCTGGCGCCAGCTTACGGAGGAAGATTACTTTATTGCCTGATTCCTTGTTAGTAATATGATAGTTTTTTACCCGTGCATGTTTGTTTTCCAGCTCATTCAACTCATGATAGTGGGTAGCAAATAAGGTTTTGGGTTGATGGGTGGTCATGTCGTGGAGGTATTCCACGATGCTCCAGGCGATGGAGATACCGTCGTAGGTACTGGTACCTCTTCCGATTTCATCCAGTATTACGAGGCTGCGCGGTGTAATGCTGTTGATGATGCTGGCTGTTTCATTCATTTCTACCATGAAGGTGGATTCTCCGCCGCTCAGGTTATCGGAAGCGCCTACGCGGGTGAATATTTTGTCGGTGAGACCGATTACGGCGGCGTTGGCAGGTACGAAGCTACCCATATGTGCCATCAGGGTGATCAGAGCTGTTTGCCGCAGTAATGCTGACTTACCGCTCATGTTAGGGCCTGTGAGGATAATGATCTGTTGTTGTTCTTTATCCAGCAGGATATCGTTGGCGACATAGGATTCGCCGGCGGGCAGTCCCCGTTCAATCACGGGGTGGCGACCTTCTTTGATATCCAGGTCAAATCCTTCTGTCAGTTGTGGCCGGCGGTATTTGTATTGTACGGCATTGTGTGCAAAACATAACAGGCAGTCTATGCGGGCCAGTACCTGGGCATTTTGCTGTATGGGTTGTATATATGCCTGTAGTCCTTGTAGCAGGTTGTCGAACAGTTGTACTTCCAGTGCCAGTATTTTTTCTTCTGCCCCCATGATCTTCTCTTCGTACTCTTTCAGTTCGGGGGTGATATATCGTTCGGCGTTGGCTAGTGTCTGTTTACGTATCCAGGTATCGGGTACTTTGTTTTTGTGAGCGTTGGTTACTTCCAGGTAGTATCCGAATACATTGTTGAAGGCTACTTTCAGGGAGGGGATGCCTGTTTTTTCGGACTCTTCCTGTTGTACGCGTAGCAGGTGATCTTTGCTGGTGCTGGAGATATTCCGGAGGTCGTCGAGCACTTCGTGGATACCTTCCCGGATCACATTACCTTTATTTACCAGCACTGGTGGATTTTCCATTACTTCGTTCATGATACGGTCCTGAATGGCTACACAGGGGTCGAGTTTTGCTGTGAGTTGTTGCAGGTATGGGTTGTCGGTATCTTTCAGCAGTTGTTGGATGTGTCCGGCTTCTTGGAGGGCACGGGCCAGTTGCATTACTTCTCTTGGGTTGATCTTTTTCAGTGGTATTTTGGATACTAGCCGTTCGAGGTCGCCCATTTGTTTCAGGTGATGGCGCAATGCTTTGGAGAGGTCTGTCTCGCGGATGAAATATTCTACTGCATCCAGTCGCTCATTGATCTGGGCGATATCCCGCAATGGGAATACGAGCCAGCGTTTCAGGAGGCGTGCGCCCATGGGGCTTACTGTATTATCCAGTACGTTGAGTAAGGTATAGCCATTTTCTACGCTGCTGTTCAGTAGTTCCAGGTTACGGACGGTAAACCGGTCCATCCAGAGGAAGTCGTCCTGGTCTACCCGTTGTATGCCGGTGATATGTTGTAGGTGGGGATGTTCTGTTTCGCGCAGGTAATGCAGGGTAGTACCGGCGGCTATGATGGCAGCTGACAGACCTTCTATGCCGAATCCTTTGAGGGAATGGGTTTCAAAATGTTTGAGCAGCACTTCGTTGGCATAAGTGGTGGTAAACACCCATTCTTCCAGTGCATACGTATAAAATTTGGTACCGAATACCTGGCGGAAGTGTTTCTGTTGTGGTTTGGCGTATACTACTTCGGCAGGTTTGAAGCTCTGCAGGAGTTTGTCGGCATATTCTTCGTTGCCTTGTGCTGCGAAGAACTCGCCGGTAGAAATATCCAGGAAGGCCAGGCCTACTATTTCTCCATCAAAATGTACGGCTGCCAGGAAGTTGTTACTGGCATTTTCCAGAAGTTTATCATTGATAGCGACCCCCGGGGTTACCATTTCTGTCACGCCTCGTTTTACGATACCTTTTACTGATTTGGGATCTTCCAGCTGGTCGCATACGGCGACGCGGTAGCCTGCCTTGACGAGTTTATGCAGGTAGGTATCCAGCGCATGATGTGGAAAACCTGCCAGGTCTACATAGGAGGCGCTGCCATTGGCACGTTTGGTCAGTACGATACCTAACACCTTGGCGGTGATAACGGCATCTTCGTTAAAGGTTTCATAAAAGTCGCCCACACGGAATAACAGCACGGCATCGGGATATTTGTCTTTGATGGCCTTGTGCTGTAGCATGAGCGGGGTTTCTTCTGATTTGCTTTTAGCCATGCGCAAATATATATTCCAGTAGCCAATTTCCAAGCCGCTTTTAACCCACATTGGTGTTGTTGCCGGCTGGGAGGCAGGAGTGGGGCGGGTTACAGCCGGCATGGCGGGGAGCGTGCCGGTAGTAGGTGGTAACTTCGTAATTGGCACGTATCTTTGTAATGTTTATGCGTAAATTAAATATGGACGAACTGGGCCGCAAAACGGTTACCCAGTTCAAAGAGGCAGATAAAACGCCGTTGCTGCTTGTACTCGACAATATCCGGAGCATGCACAACGTGGGTTCCGTGTTTCGTACGGCAGATGCTTTCCTATTGCAAGGAATTGCTCTTTGCGGATACACGCCTATTCCGCCACACCGTGATATCCACAAGACAGCGTTGGGTGCTACGGAGACTGTTGAATGGCAGTATTTCCCTACTACGGTAGACGCTGTGAACAGCCTGAAGGAGGCCGGGTACTATGTTGTGGCTATTGAGCAGGCGGCTCAAAGTCATATGCTGGACCAGTACCAGCCGCCGGTTGGTCAGCCGCTGGCGCTTGTATTTGGCAATGAGGTATCGGGGGTAGACGCCGAAGTGATGAAGTTGGTGGACGGTTGTATCGAGATACCACAGCTGGGTATGAAACATTCGCTGAATATCTCGGTAAGCACTGGTATTGTAGTATGGGATATATTTGTAAAACTTAAAAATAGCCGGCCGCAATGATTGCCACTGTTAATAAATATCTTTCCTTAGTGAAGTTTGCGCATACCATTTTTGCGATGCCTTTCGCCCTGATTGGTTTCTTTATGGCTACTATCAAGGCGGATCAACCGTTCCGGTGGATGGTGCTGTTGTTGGTGGTGCTTTGTATGGTGTTTGCCCGCAGTGCTGCCATGGGATTTAACCGCTGGTTGGATGCGGAGATCGACAAGCGCAACCCGCGTACTGCTTCCCGGGAGATTCCTGCCGGTATTATCTCTGCCCGTAATGCGCTACTGTTTGTTATTGGCAATGCGCTGCTGTTTATCGTCACCACCTGGTTCATCAACCCGCTTTGTTTTGCGCTTTCACCTGTGGCATTACTGGTTGTATTGGGGTATAGCTATACCAAACGTTTTACTGCTTTGTGCCACCTTGTACTCGGTCTTGGTCTTTCCCTGGCGCCGATAGGCGCTTACCTGGCTGTTACCGGCGAGTTCGCCCTGCTTCCGATCCTGATCTCTATACTGGTTATCTGTTGGGTATCTGGTTTCGATATTATCTATGCTTTGCAGGATGAAGATTTTGACCGTTCCCAGCAGCTCAATTCTATTCCTACCTGGTTGGGAAAGGCTGGTGGGTTACGTTTCTCGGAGTTCCTGCATTTGATATCTGCGGCGATGGTCATCAGTGCTGGCGTATATGGGCAGTTCCACTGGCTTTACTGGATAGGGGCCGGTGTCTTCATTGCTATGCTTCTTTCTCAACATTTGTTGGTGAAGCCAAACGATCTCAGCCGCGTCAACCTGGCTTTTATGACCACCAATGGTATTGCCAGTGTTGTTTTTGCTGTATTTGCTATTGCGGATATGCTGATTTTCCATTAGGGTCACCTGTTTAATAACATTAAATATCACCACAATACTACTTGCATATGGCCCGTGTACTGGCAATTGATTATGGGAAAAAGAGAACCGGACTGGCGGTTACTGATCCGATGCAGCTGATTGCTTCCGGACTTACTACTGTGCTTACACACGAGCTGATCCCTTACCTGAAAAAATACCTGGCGCAGGAATCGGTAGAGCTCATCATCATTGGGGAGCCTAAAGGACTGGACGGTAATGCTACGGATGCTACTGCTATGGCAAATGAGTGTGTACGTATTTTGCAGAAGCATTTTCCGGATATACCGACCCGTCGGATGGACGAGCGGTTCACGTCCAAGATGGCGTTTCGTACGATGATCGACAGTGGATTGAGTAAAAAGGACCGGCAAAATAAGGCGCTGGTAGATGAGATCAGTGCGACGATCCTGCTGCAGGAATACTTGCAGTATAAATAGGAGGTCTTCCCATTCCCGTCAAAATCCGTACTTTTGAAGAATTTGAAAATATATTGATAGAATGATTTTACCAATTGTAGCTTACGGACATCCTGTGTTGAGAAAAGTTTGTGAAGATATTACTCCTGCGTATCCCAACTTGCAGACGTTGATTGATAATATGTGGGAGACCATGTATGCATCGAGCGGAGTGGGATTGGCAGCGCCGCAAATAAACAAACCTATACGTCTGTTTGTTGTAGATAGTGAGCAGATCATCAATAGTCTGGAGGAAGACGAAAGAGCGGAGTATGAGGGTGATAATGGCATTAAGCAGGTGTTCATTAACGCTCATATTGTGGAGACGGATGGAGACGACTGGCCGTATAATGAAGGTTGCCTTAGTATCCCCAAAATAAGAGAGGACGTATATCGTCCTGAAACTGTAACAGTACGCTATGTTGACGAAAATTTCGAGCCCCATGAACGTACCTTTAGCGGCATTACTGCCAGGGTTATTTTCCATGAATATGATCACATAGACGGTAAGCTATTCATCGACCATCTGAAGCCTCTGAAGCGGCGTATGATTAAAGGCAAGCTGGAGGACATTACCAAAGGGAAGATCAAGGTCGATTATAAGATGGTTTTCCATAAATAATAAAATAGGGCAAAATTTTGTAATGTTATATTAACTTGCTATTTTGCTATCTACAACCAATATCCATTATCTGTCTTGGGATCCGCACTCACATATACAGAAGTTGAGCTAGTCCGAGGTTTGATGGCCCGGGACGAAAAGGTCTTCAGCTACTTATATGATCATTATTCTCCGGCTCTGTATGGTGTAGCCCTTAAAGTACTCAACGACGAAACCGTCGCTGGTGATGTCTTGCAGGAGATATTTCTGAAGATATGGCGCAGTATAGACCGTTATGACCCGGAAAAGGGACGTCTTTTCACCTGGATGCTTAACATTGCCCGTAATACGGCGATAGATACCTTGCGTTCGAAAGCTCATAAACTTGGGCAGAAGGTGCAGGAGTTGGGAAGTGGCAGTCCATTGTTTGAGCAGCAACTAACGGTGCATCAATCTGTTGACCACCTGGGATTATCCAAAGTGGTAGAAAAATTGAGCAAAGAACAACGTGTTATTATCGACCTGGCTTATTATAAGGGATGTACACAAGAGGAGATAGCCAAGGTGCTCGATATCCCGCTTGGTACGGTAAAGACCAGAATGCGTAATGCTATCATTCAATTACGGAATATCTTAAAACAGTTTTAAGCTGGTGGATATACAACGCTACATATCTTCCGGGGTCATAGAAAACTATGTCACGGGTCTTCTTTCTGCAGATGACATGCAGGAATTAGAGCGGCTTATGCTGCGATATCCTGAGATCCGTGCTGCGGTAGGACAATGCCAGGAAGATATGGAAGCGCTTGTACATCTCAATGCTGTAATTCCTCCTCCGGAGCTCAAAAAGCGAATTATTCCGGGTATACTGGAGCAACATGCCGTCAGTAACGGTCAGACGAACCATGCGCCTAAGGGCCCCCCAATAACAACAACAACTGTTAAACGTAGCACTAGCACCTCTGCGACCCCTGTCCCCAACAACCTCGAAAACCATAAAAATCATAGTCATGTTGTACCCCTCTCATCAAACAAGATCTGGCGATATGCTGCTGTTGCTGCCCTTGTACTTCTTGCCTGCAGCCTTTACTTCAACTTCATCTATTTCGGCCGGTATAGTACCGTGAAGGGAAGGGTGGCTATATTGTCGGACCGGGAGAACAAGCTAACCAAAAATAACGAGGTTTATCAGACGAAGATGCAGGATATGGAGAAGGAGCTGGATCTGATGAAGGACCCTGGTTTCAAATGGATCAAAATGTCTGGTGTATCGGGTCATGCTGGCAGTGTTGCTACTATTTGCTGGAATCCGCAGACCCAGGTGCTTTACATTCTGCCACAGGTACTGCCTAGGTTGGCTTCCGATCAGCAATATCAGCTTTGGGCTATTGTTAATGATCAGGCGGTAGACGCTGGTGTGTTTTCTCCTGAACATGAAAGTGGTACTATGTTGCGTATGAAGAACATTGCCCGGGCACAGGCTTTTGCCGTTACGCTGGAGAAAAAGGGCGGCAATAGGACCCCTTCTATGGAGCAACTGTTCGTAACCGGTAAAGTAACACAGTAGTATTCCATGACAACACTAGACTGATAGTTTTTTTATTTACAATTGTTACTTTTTTTTCCTAACTTCCAGTCATCTGTACGGTTACCATTAACAAAGACCCCGTTCGATTGTAATTACTATCCATCGTCTAAGTGTGTGCTAGACAACTGATTAACTACACCCATTGTACTAAACATATAACTATCTTATTGATTTGGAATCCGCATTTACATATTCGGAGCCGGAATTGGTACAAGGTCTGAAAGCCAGAGACCAGAAGGTATTTGGTTATCTTTATGACCATTACTCCCCGGCGCTATACGGCGTAATATTGAAAGTCCTCAATGAAGAAAATATTGCTGGTGATGCTCTGCAGGAGGTATTCCTGAAGATATGGAGGAACATTGACCGGTATGACAATGAGAAGGGGCGTCTTTTCACGTGGATGTTGAATATTGCGCGTAATACAGCTATTGATATCCTGCGTTCAAAGTCTTTCAAGCTGGATCAAAAAATCCAAGACATAGGTAATGACGTACATTTATATACTGGTCACCTGGCCGTATACCAATCTGTTGACCACCTGGGTCTTTCCAAAGTACTGGAAAAATTGAACAAGGAGCAACGTGCCATCATCGATCTGGCTTATTACAAGGGCTGTACACAAGAAGAAATAGCGAAAGTACTTGAGATCCCTCTGGGGACGGTAAAGACCCGCATGCGCAATGCCATTATGCATTTGCGGACTATATTAAAGGGATTCTAAACAAAAACTGAGTGAACGACGAACGTTTTATATCATCCGGTATCATAGAGATGTATATCACTGGCATGGCCTCTAAGGAAGACGCCCGCGAGCTCGAAGTAGCCATGTCATTATCCCCAGCCCTTACCGCCGAAGTAGAAGCCTGCCGACTGGATATTGAAAGATATATACAGCTAAGTGCCATCCATCCGCCTATCAGAATTAAGAATAACTTGCTGCAGCGTGTGTCCGTCTCCTGACAGCACCTTAAAACCATATTTCCTAACCGTTAATAATCACAACAACTATCCACCATGACAACAGCATCTGCTCCTCCCAATCCCTGGAAGTGGGTCGCCATAGCGGCATTTGTGCTGCTACTAGCCAGCCTTGCCATCAACTATGTCTACTTCGGTAAATACAATAGTTACAAGGAAAAGTATGACATACTATATGCCCAGCACCAGAACCTGGCGACAGAGAAACAACTCTATCGTACAAGGGCTGAACAACTGGAGCAATCCGTATACGCTATGTCAGACCCCGCTACTAAAACAATACACCTGCCTGGTACGGCTCCTCATCCGGATGCTACCGCTACGGTATATTGGAATACCAGCTCTTCCGAAGTATACCTCCATGTTAATAAATTACCGTTGCCTGCTGCAGACAAACAATATCAACTGTGGGCAATCGTAGATGGCAAACCAGTTGACGTCGGCGTATTCGATATCAGCAGTGACAGAGCACTTGTCCTGAAGATGAGAGCTGCGACCAACGTTCAGATGTTCGCCGTAACACTTGAGAAAAAAGGTGGTGCACCTGCACCAACATTGGATCAGATGTACGTAGCCGGAAAAGTCGACTAATCGCTGACGACACCGGTTTACTATAAAAATCAACGGGCTTGCGGTGTTACAACCGCAGGCCTGTCCTTTTTCTCCTACATCTATCTAAAAATCCATAATTTGCGCATATGCAGAAATTATGGAAAAGCATTGGCCTATGCACCTGCCTGGGCCTCCTACAACTACAACTGATTGCACAGGACACCGCTATTTACAAAGGAATGACTGTTAACCTGGATGAAGTAACTGTTAATGCAAAACGCATTGGCTTCGATATCAACAGTTTCATCAAAAGAGTGGAAGATGATACCACTTTCTACCGTGCCTTTAAAAATCTGCGTCTCCTGGGGTTTACTGCTGACAATGATATCCGTATATTCGACCGTGGCGGTAAAGTACAGGCATCTCTTAAAAGCCGTACCCAGCAAACCATGGAGGGGTACTGTCGTACCATGAAAGTGCTCGACGAGCAGACCACGGGCAACTTCTACACTGCCAAAGGCAACTATAACTTTTATACTGCTGAACTATACGCCAATCTCTTCTTTACAAAAGGTACTGTTTGTACGGACGCCTATGGCAACTCTGCGGAGAAGTCAGGCGGCAGCATGGAAAAGCATAAAACCCAACTTAAGCAGCTGATCTTCAATCCTGGTAAACCTGTACGCGGTGTGCCCATCGTTGGGCATAAGGTAGCCATCTTCGACCGGGATGTGATGCGTTTCTATGACTTTTCCATCACTTCCGAAGAATACCTTGGTACGGCTTGTTATGTATTTTCTGCCAAAACAAAAAAGGATTTGAACCGCATTGACCGTGCAGATGTCGTTATCAACGAGCTGATCACCTATTTCAACAAGGAAAACTTCGAGATAGTAGGGCGTAAATATGCGCTGTCTTACAAGACATTATTGTTCGACTTTGATGTGAAGATGAATGTACAAATGACCAAACACGGTGGTCTGCTCATCCCCTCGCTGGTGACTTACAGCGGTACCTGGGATGTGGCTTTCAAGAAACGGGAAACTGCCGCTTTTATCGCTAAATTCCATGACTTTGCCCGGTAGACATCCGGCGTACTCCGATATTAATATACTACGGTGACGGTACCGGTCTTATGTACTTGCTGACGGGTATCCGCGCTTTTATAATCCAGTATCCAGACATAGGTGCCTATGTCGATAGGGTTGCCGTTTTTATAGCCTGTCCAGGCGAGCTGCGGATCGGTGGTAAAAAACACCCGCTCTCCCCACCGGTTATAGACACTTAACTGGTATTCTGCCAGCAGACATCGGTATACCGGCCGGAACAGATCATTTTTGCCATCATTGTTCGGACTGAATGCCGTTGGTAAATACAGCTGGCATTCGCAATCCTTATATTGTACTGTTACTGAGTCTACGGCACGGCCACAGGTATTATTGGCTACCAATGCATAGATACCAGGTTGTGTAACCGTGTATACCGGTACGTTAGTACTATCCTGCCATTTAAAGTTGCCACCGGCACCTGCGGGGTATAGTCTTAATATTTCCTGTTTACACAATACGGTATCGGGGCCTAGGTTGACCCGCAAGGTATCGTCGTAACGTACCATGATCGTATCTGAGGAGATACAACGGCCTATCTGCGCCCGCACGTAGTAAATGCCCTGCTGCCGTACGTAAAACGTGGCCTGTTCTGAACCATCCTGCCACAGATAGCTGCCTTGCCCGTAATCGGCTGTCAGCACTAGGAATTCCCCTTTACAGATGGTGGTATCATTACCCAGGTTGATATTACGCAACGCATTGAACCGGACGCCGATGGTATCCAATACTTCACACGTATTATCGATCTGTACAAATACCCATACATCGGCGGGGTTACGGACCGTTACGCTGGGCGCTCTTGATCCGGTACTCCAGGTGTAGCGGGTAGCGCCAGGTACATTGGGGGAGAGTGTTACTGATTCACCGGGGCATAGTAGGGTATCCGGTCCTAGGCTGAAAGGTGGATAGGGGCCGCCGGCGATATTGATTGTCACGGCATCCGTATAGGTACCGCAACCCGCGGCATTTACCTGCACCTCGTAATATCCGCTTTTGGTTACGACAATGGTAGAGGTAGTTTCGCCTGTATTCCATTGATAGGTGCTGTTTTGCGAAGTAGCATCCAGCCGTATGCTTTCTCCCAGGCACAATGTATGGTCATCTCCCAGGTCCAGCTTGGGAATAGGTGTAAAGAAGGCATTCACGGAGTCGGGAACCAGGCATCCATTGATCTTCACTTTATAAGTAGTAGTGGTATCTACGACAATGCTGGGACCTGTAGAACTGTCCTGCCACAGGTAGGTAGCACCCGGCACTACCGGGGCATTCAATACGGCCGTTTGTCCTTCACAGAGTATCATATCCTGTGGTCCGAAATCGTGTGGTACGGGCGCTACGATGGTAATATCCTGCGTTGTTACGTCCTGTACGCCATTGCGATTGACGGTCAACGTGACTGTGTAAGTACCGGTGGCGGTATAAGTATGTTCAGGACGGATGTTGGCAGAAGTATTCGCATTTCCGGAGGAAGGGTCTCCAAAATTCCACTGCACGGTCGTAATGCCATTGGTATTATCGATCAGGAAGGTCACTTTATCATTTACACAGGTATTGGAATAACGGAAGGGGGTGAGCCTGAAAAGAGCTGTATTATGTGCAGACGGTAATACAGACCTCGACGAGGCGGGGATGCAGTGAACGATGAGCAGGATCAGCAGACCCGTAAAAAGTACTCTAGTTGACAGGCTTCTCATGAAAGAATGATGTGGTATGGACGAGCGCTAAATTAAGCGAATTATGTAATATATATATAATATTTTTTATGGGAAGAGGGGGGGAATCTGCTTTCTGTTAACTTCCAGTTAGCAAATGGCTGCATTTCAGTTTTTATTTTCGCAAAGAGAGAAGTTAACAGTTAGTGCGCTAACTGCAAGCGGCCTGGCGGCCGCTTTTTTTGTGTTTGTGTCCTACCGGCAAGGGACAATATTATTTGTTAATACGGATAATTCCTGTAAACTTGTGAGGAGCAAGCAGTCATGTACGCCATATCAATATTGACACCTGCCTGCCATCATTCCTGTAATTACTGATCTTTCTGTACAGATCGGATAGCAATATTGTCAACGAAACAACTTAACTGGTATGACTACACAAAGTCCATTGGTAGAAGCCATCAGCAAACGCGATTTCGAGCAGGCCCATTCACTGTTGACCGCCGGCGAACGTCTTCCTGACGAGTTGCAGGAGCATCACCTGTATCAATTATACGACCAGATACTGAATGCCAAAGCTTACGCTGTATTTGATCAGCTGATCGGCAACGGCAGCATTGTGACTGACGTGTATGAGTATGAAAAGTTCGATAAGAGCATCTTCAAGAGTCTGCTGAACAATGTGCGTTATCAGCAGGCGGAGCCGGCATTCCTGGAATACCTGGCTACAGTACTGCCTAAATTTGAGCATATTAATGATGAAGTCAGCGGACAGACACTGTTGAGTTACGCGCTTGAGATCGGGGTAGACCCGGCGGTGATCCGTGTATTGATAGCTGCTGGAGTCCGGACGGACTTCCGGAATACTGCTGAAGAGCACCTGCTCTCGCAGGTGGTCAACAACAATGCCCTGCGGCCTGAAAAGCGGATGCCTTATCTTGATATCCTGCTCGACGCGGGGGTAGCTATCAACGAGCCGAATATCGTCGGAAAAACGGCTTTACACATCGCCGTAGAGCGTAACAATAAGGACATGGTGACCTGGCTGCTTGAAAAAGGTGCCCATCCCAATGAAGGTGATAAAAAAGGACAGACCCCTTTTTATTACGCGCTGGTACATCTGCTTGATCCGCAGATGTATGAACTGCTGGCGGCTCATGAGCAGGCGGACTTCTCCCTGGTTAACAGCGATGGCGAAAGCCCCTTCCTGGGTTATCTGCGGATGCTTAATTATGTGAGTCCCCGGGAGATCGGCCTGTTAAAAAGGCTACTTGACGATGGGGCCGATCTGCAACAGACCGCTCCTTATTATTCCAAAAGTAAATCTGCCCTTCAGTGGATTGCAGAAAAACCGGCAGATATTTTGAAGGCTGTATTGGAGAAAGACGCGTTCGACATAAACGGGCGGGACGAGGAAGGCAATACTATTCTTCACTTGGTATCGCGGATCGATTCCAACTACGAACAGAACGTTGCCAAGGAAACTTACAAAAAGGTCAAGCTGTTGCTGGAAGCCGGTGCGGACGCCACTATCACCAACGACAAGGACGAGACGCCAATGATGCTGGCCGCCCAAGACAATCTGAAAACAAAGACTGTCGAATTGTTATTATCTGTGAAATAATAAACTGGTAGAAACAAATGTCATTATCATTCATTGTAGCATGTGAAGGAGGCAAACGTAAGATAGCAGAACTGCTGCTGGCCAACAACGAAGTCGATGTAGCTTACACCGATGAAAAAGGCCGTACCGCGTTGCATTATGCCGCCCATCGTGGTTATTTAGACCTCGTAAAGTTACTGGTAGAAAAAGGTGCTGTGATCGACTATGAAGATCACCAGGGGGAGACCCCGCTATTCTTTGCCGGGCTACAAAAACAGAAACAAACGGCGCTGTACCTCCTGGAACAAGGCGCTCGTATCGATGTTAACGACCTGAATGGCAACAACCTGCTGCATCTGTCTGCCCTCAATGGACAGATAGAGCTGGTCGAAGCATTGTTGTCGAGAGGTGCTGCCATAGACCAGGAGAACAACCATGCAGAAACGCCCCTGCTTATTGCTGCCGCCCATCGTAATACTGCGATCGCCACGCTTTTGCTGGGCCATGGCGCCAACATAGCAGCGACCGACAAGCAGGGCAATACCCCGCTGATATTTGCGATCCGCTCCGAAAATGTACCCATGGTCACCCTGTTGCTCGAACAGGGCGCTCAGGCTAACCATACCAATCATGCCGGCGAAAGTCCGTTGCTGATCGCCTGTTATGATGCGAACCGAGCACTGATCAAACTGCTGATCGACAAAGGTGCCGATATCTTCATCACCTCACGGGAAGGGCTGTCTCCCATCTGGTATGCTACTGCCAACAACCAGAAGGAGATCGTGGAGCTATTTCTGTCTATGGGGCTGGACGTGAACTACAGCAAGCCCAAATCGGGTGCGGATGAGTCGATGAATGCCTATCTCGATTGGGTGGAATCTACGAACAGCCTGGCAATGGATCGTTCTTTCAACCTGAACAGCAATTACCAGTATGGTGGGGAGAGCATACTGCATGTAGCTGTTAAAAGCGGGCATCTCAGCATGGCCAAACTGCTGATAGAGAAAGGGGCTCAGGTTAACATACAGGACGAATCGGGGAATAGCCCGTTGCACTATGCTGCTGCCAATGGAAAGAAGGATACCGTCAAATACCTGCTGGAACAGGGTGCAGATACGACCATCGTCAATGTAAAGGAGCAGAAAGCGATCGATTATTCCAACATAAAAGGCTTTAATGAGATCACGGCATTGATCCTGCAATTCAGCAAGCCAGGTGAAAAAGCGCCGCAACCGGTGACCGCCACGACCACTATAGCTAATGCACCTGCTGCCAATGAAGGCATGTCTATGGCGGATAAGAAAAAAGCGCTGTTGGATCTGAAAGAGTTGCTGGACGCAGGTATCTTGTCGCAGGGAGAATTTGATACCGAGAAAGCAAAGATCCTGGCTATATGAACTTGGTGGAGGCGAATAAGAGGGTATGCGCGCAGGTAAGCGCGCGCTTATTTAGTGTGCTGATACAGAAAAAGGAGTGATCATAACGGACAGTAATACAATACGAACAATAAAAGCCTCGTCTCAGACGGGGCTTTTATTGTTAAAGGCAGTTGTTCTTATCGGGGCATTCGTAACTTCTTATGGCCCCTAAATACTATTGTCGTCACTGTTAACACCTGTAATTAGCTACATATGTTTACCTGGATTGGTGGCGTGATGGGTATTATAATATCCTTACCAATACCTGTGTATGTCTGCCACCTTACAGAGGGCCGCATTAGGCGGGGACTGATTTGTCTGATCCATTCATAATGAGTGGATCAGACCGCTAATTATTTTCTGACGTAGGTCATCATTGCTACACCTGCCGGGGAGGTCTTTACGTTTGCCAGTTCCAGTCCTACCCGCTCTTTGATGCCGCTGAACAAGGGCTTACCTGCTCCCAGTAATACCGGATGTACCGCCAGCCGGAATATATCTACCAGCCCCAATTTCATAAACGTATGAATGAGTTTTCCGCCGCCATATAACCAGATATCCTTACCTGGTTGTTGCCGGATTTCCTGCACGTGACGCGCGATATCTGATGAGATAAAGGTCGCCTGGCCTTCGTCACTCTTCCTGGTGGAGGAAAATACGTACTTCTTTTGCTGATGGATGATCGCGTATGCCTCACGAATAGTCTTACTCATGGTTTCATCCGGTTGCCAGTTGCCCCACATATCATAGCTTACCCTGCCGTAGAAGATGGTATCGATCCCGTTCAGGAAGTGGATGAAGTCATTCCCTTCTCCTTCTTCCATGATGCACCAGTCTATTTCTCCATTAGGTCCTTCTATAAACCCATCTAATGTGACAGCGAGGTCCAGTATGATCTTTTTCATATCCCTATATTTTTTATGTTTCTTATCGTGATTGCGGTCGTCTGTTGAAGGGGAGTTAACCAGTGGCAAAGATAAAACAGCTGCATGAATTGATTGTGTATCTTCGGGGTATGAACACTGTTTTCCCTGCTACCTATTCTACGCTTTGCCCCGTAGCATTGTCTTCGCTGATCGCCCAAAAATACCAACTGGAAGAGGTACACTGTAAATTTCTGGTCAGAGGGGTGGGGGATACTTACCTGATAGGATCGGCGCAGGGTCAGTTTGTCTTGCGGGTATACCGGTCTTCTCATCGCAGCCAGGCTCAGATAGCAGCTGAAGTAGCGTTATTGCGGGCCTTGCAGCAGGCCGGGGTATCTGTGTCGTATCCGATACAGGACGCTACGGGTACGGCTATCCTGTCGCTGGCGGCAGCAGAGGGAGAGCGACATGCCGTACTGTTCAGCTATGCGCCGGGACAGGTGGTGCGGGTATTACATGACAATCAACTCCGTGCATTAGGACATGAAATGGCGCGTTTTCACAATGTATCAGCGGATCTCCGGCTGACGGAAGAAAGATGGACCTTTGACCTGGAGACGACTGTTTTTGGCCCACTGGAACAATTGGCGTCCCGTTTTACAGCAGACCCGGAAGGATATGCCTGGTTGCAGGAAACAGCCGGCAGGATAAAAGATAAACTATCACAACTGCCGACTTCGCATTTTTCAACAGGCTATTGCCATTTTGACTTCCTACCCAAGAATTTTCATTTCGAAAATGACCAGGTTACTTTTTTCGATTTTGACTTTATGGGTTACGGCTGGCTGGTCAACGACATCATGACTTTCTGGCAACACCTGGTGTTGGATGTCTATACCGGTAGAATGACCCGTGAGGCTGCTGATGAGGCGTATCGTGTGTTTCTGGATGCATATCGTGAATACCGGGACGTCAGCGAATCCGAACTATCGGCTGTGCCTTACCTGGCATTGGGATTCTGGCTCTTTTACATGGGATTTCATACGACACATGATCAGTTTTATGCTTTTAGCCAGCCGGCACAGGTAAAGGCCTATACGGGCATTTTAAGGCATATTGTGGCGACGTATTGGACTAATCAATAAGAGGAATAATTGCATTAAATAAAAACGGCAGCTGATCATCAGCTGCCGTTTCCGCATATACGAATATGAAGATATTAATCGTTCAATGGTCTTGCCGTCACATACCGTTTCCATTTCTCCAATACGGTTACGAAATCTTGCGGTAGCGGACTTTCAAAATGTACCGGCTGCCGGGTACGGGGATGTATAAATCCTAATGTACGTGCGTGCAGGGCATGCCGTGGCATGATCTCAAAACAGTTTTCCACAAACTGTTTGTATTTCGCAAATACGGTTCCTTTCACGATGCGGTTACCACCATAGGTGTCATCGTTGAACAGGGAGTGGCCGATATGTTGCATATGTACCCTGATCTGGTGTGTACGGCCGGTTTCCAGGCGACATTCTATGAGTGTAACATAGTTGAAACGTTCCAGCACTTTATAGTGTGTGATCGCTTCTTTGCCGTATTCCCCATCGGGATAGGCATCCATGATCTTACGGAACCGCTGATGACGGCCGACGTGTGCTATGACAGTACCATCTTCTTCTTCAAAGTCACCCCATGCCAGGGCTATATACCGGCGTTGTACGGTGTGATCGAAGAATTGTTTGGCGAGGTCGGTCATGGCCTTCTCTGACTTGGCTACCACGAGTAGTCCACTGGTATTTTTGTCGATGCGGTGCACCAGCCCGAAACGAGGCATAGCAGGCTCGGCGAGGTTCTTATCGCCGAGGTACCAGGCGAGGCCATTCACCAGTGTACCGGTGTAGTTGCCACAACCCGGATGTACGACCATCCCGGCGGGTTTATCGATGATGAGTATGTCTTCATCTTCGTATACGATGGGCAGCTCCATCTCTTCGGGGATCACTTCTGTGCTCTCCGGGCTTTTGTTGGAATATACGACGATACGGTCTCCTGGTCTTACCTTGTAGTTAGCCTTGATAGGTTTCTCGTTGATAAGTACCATTTCCGCGTCGATGGCCTGTTGTATTTTATTGCGCGTAGCGCCTTCTATCCGGTTCATGAGGAACTTGTCCACCCGCAGTGGCTCTTGTCCTTTATCCACTACCAGGTTGACCCTTTCATACAGCTCCTCGCTGCCTTCGCCGTTTTCTAACTCATCTTCCAGTTCCAGCAATTCTTCCGACATGTGTTATGTTAAATTTTTTGCAAAGATAATCAGGATCGACGGATTAGCAGTAAATGAACAAGGACATACAGAGAATCAACCGGTTAGCACATATGTATAGCTATCTTTTGATATCTGATTCTAGCTCATTTCCAATGCTGTCGAGCTAAAACGTATGATTTCAGGAATATATATGGTAACTTTGCAGGCGCTATAAGAACGGCTAGCAGAAGTTATGAACAACGTAAAACAGCTGATCCATACCGATGATCTGGGAATCGTAGCATATCAGGCGGCCTGGGAGTACCAGGAGCGACTGCTGCAACAAAACATACAGTTGAAGGTAGCAGCCGCTGGCGGCCCGGCAGAGACTACACATCACCTGTTGTTGTGCGAACATCCGCCGGTATATACCATTGGTAAGAGCGGAAAGATGAAGAACCTGTTGATCAGCGAGGAAGAAATGCAGGAGAAAGGCATTGCTTTCGCACCTACTAACAGGGGAGGAGATATTACCTTCCATGGACCGGGGCAGATCGTTGGCTACCCGATACTGGACCTGGAACGTTTTTTCACAGACATCGGCAAATACCTACGTTCCCTGGAAGAAGTGATTATCCGTACACTCGCTGAATTTGAGATCAATGCAGGCCGTTCTGCAGGTGAAACAGGTGTATGGTTAGATCCCGATGATATCAGTAAAGCGCGAAAGATTTGCGCTATGGGTGTACGCTGCAGCCGTTGGGTCACTATGCATGGTTTTGCGTTGAATGTAAATACCGACCTCCAATACTTTAATCATATCATCCCTTGTGGTATTGAGAATAAAAAGGTGGCTTCCATGCACCGGGAAATGGGGCGGGAAGTGCCGGTGACACTGGTAAAACATGCTCTGCTCAAGCACTTCGCTGATGTGTTCGATGCAGAATTGATATTAGGAGAATGAGCTGCCATGTACCATCGCGCCCGGTGAAAATACTGATCATCGGTGCGGGGATGGCTGGCGCCGCTGCGGCCTATCATCTGCGGCAGATGGGATTTGAAGTGACCGTGATCGAAGCCAGAGATCGTTCCGGCGGCAGGATACACACGGCTCTTTCCCTCGATACGCCTATCGATCTGGGCGCCGCCTGGATACACGAAGCCAGCCGCAATCCTCTTACAAAGCTGGCTACCCTATTAAACATCCCACTCGTCAATACGGACTACCAGCAAATCGGCGTATACCGCAACGATGGCACCCGTATTTCCCAACGGCAGATAACACCGGTAGCCCGCAAGTTTGAACAGGCCATCCAGGCTGCTGGCAAGCACTACCATAGTATCGCCACTGATTGCTCTTTCCAGGCAGCCCTGGATGAGGTGCTGAAAGACACATATTTCTCCCCCATCCAACAAGAAATATATGCTTACCTCTGTGCCGATCTAGAAAATGAAATGGGATGCAGTCTGCATGATATCTCCGCCCGGGCATATCTGGACGCGTCTACCTTTACAGACGACGATAACCTGTTGGTGAAAGGAGGGTACCAGCAGCTAATAGACCATTTGCTGCAGGATATCCCTTTATTGTACAACCAGCCGGTGCGGGAAGTCATTGACACACCGGCAGGAGTAAAGGTTCAAACAGATACGCAGGTATTCGAAGGAGATTTTGTGGTCGTCACGGTGCCGCTGTCTATATTGCAGAAAGGAGCGATCCGTTTTTCTCCGGCGTTACCGGCCGCTGCTAAAGCCGCCATGCAACGTATAGGGATGGGCATCATGAACAAGGTGGTGATGCATTTTGAGCAGACGTTCTGGCACACCACTAAGCCCTTTTGGTACCAGATAGCCAGCCGGGCGGCTGACTGCCAGTTGCTGGTCAATTACAAACCCGCTACCAGGCAACCTATCCTGGTGGCGTTGACAGTAGGTGCAGCTGCCATTGCGCAAGAGCATATTCCCATCGACCAGATACAACGGGAATGGCAGGAACGGCTACATCAGCTATTCCCCCGGCAGGACATCATATTCAAAAGCATACAAAAGACAAGCTGGTACAGCGATCCTTTTGCAGGTGGCGCTTATTCACATATGCGCCCGGGAGCTGATACCCGTGATTTTGAAGCACTGGCAACGCCATTAGGCAAAATCCGTTTTGCTGGCGAAGCCACCATTGCAGAGCATCATGCTTATGTGCACGGTGCCTGGTACTCCGGTGTCAGAGAAGCAAAAGCTATTGCAGCCATCGTAAAAGGGAAAGACTATCAGGTACGGTAATTGAGGGGGATGAAAAGGCTCCACTTTTCCTTGAGCTTGCCATCTTCGAATAGCTCGAAGTTGAACCAGCCGGAATGCAGGAAGATTGCCTTCTCCAGGATCATAAAAGGTTCTTTTACCTCTTCTACTTCAAAGAGGAACACCCCGTTGGGCTCGTAGAATTTAATGGTATATTTCTTTTGAGGTGCTTCCGGCAGGCGGATATTCACATTGCCGTCGGCAGTGGTGTAGATATAGTTGGAAGGCCGCCAAGCTATCTTCTCTGGTTCTTTGTCTTTGTTGTTAGCACCGACAGCATCCTTGATATCAGAAAGTGTCAGTTTCTGCGTCGCGCTGATGGTGCTGTCTGGCACAGCCAATATGGTCTTGCTGTATAAGTAGCGGCCATTGTTGAATAAGACGAATAGGCGATAGTAGTTGGTGCCGGGGAGTGGCTTATTGTCGAGATAGACATTCCTGGACTCATTGGGAGCGGCGGCATAACCTATTGTGTTGAAGTTGAGTACACTATCCAGTGAACGCTGTACACCGATCTGTCTTACATCTACAAAACCGGATATCCAGTCCAGCTGTATCTTACCGGTCTTGATCAAAGCAGAAAATTCCGGCAGTACCGGCGGTGTGAATTCTTGCTGTGCTGCTGCTGACGATGCTGTTGCTATTATTATGACTAAAGCTGCTAAAAAACGCTTCATAAATCCGAATACCAGTTTCCAGTTACCAAATCCAATTACCGGCCTTCTCAGATGGCTTTGATGGTTATATCGTGAGCAGTACCGGTAGCTCTCAAGTTGACAAAAATACAATTCCCCTGTCAATAAAGGAATCGGTTTTTATATGCTCTAAAAGGAAAGAACGCCGGGAGGCAAAGAAAGATTGCCTTGCAGGCCACCTGAATGGATAAATAATAATTTGCTGCCTTCCGGGAAGCGGCCATTGGCTATTTCCTGGCGGCATCCATACAGCATTTTGCCGGTATACACGATATCCAGCGGAATACGTGTAGCAGCGTAAAAGTCGTTGATAAAGGCGATCAAATCCGGTGTGGTACGGGCATATCCACCCAGGTGATGATCATGCAGCAATTGCCAGACTGGTAAGGGGGTTGCATGCAACAGTTCGCTGACAGCCTGCTCGAGGTATTGCGCTCCTTTTAACGTGGCAAAGCCCAGCACTTCCTGATGTGGTGTGGCACTGTTGATGAGGCCGGCCATGGTAGTGCCGGTGCCACAAGCGCAGATGATGTGAGTAAAGGGATGGGTATCTGTTACGGTAAGGATGTCTTCGCAACCTTTGGCTCCGGCAGCATTGTGCCCGCCCTCCGGGACGATATAAGCTTCCGGAAATAGCGTTTGCCAGTCGGAGATTTCCTTCCGGCGGTAGTCTTCCCGGCTGACGAATTGCAGCTGCATGCCATTGGCCTGTGCCTGTATCAGCGTATGACTGAGTACCGGTGCTGCTTCGCCGCGTATGATACCGATGCTTTTCATACCGGCTTGCCGGCAGGCTACGGCTGTAGCGGCGATATGGTTGGAATAAGCACCACCGAAAGTAAGGATAGTGGACTTGGCGGTGGCGGCTGCCAGCTCCAGGTTATACCTGAGCTTGAACCACTTGTTGCCGGAAATATCCGGATCCAGCAGGTCTAAACGTAACATGGCTGCCTGGAGTGTTCCGGGCAGCCATGTAGGCGTAAAATATTGTAATGTAATGTTCGTATATGCGGGCAAGGACAAGGCGATTGATTTACTCATGCATAAATGCATTGCGCAAATTTATGGTTTGTTTGCCTTGTAATTGCACACTCAACTGTAAAGTGGCGCCGCCGCCAGCATTGAAGTAGGGTATCCGCACTTTATGGAATCCTTTACGTAAAGGCACTATGGTCTTCTTTTCTGACGGAGCATGTTCGCCGTCATTGTCAATCAGCAGTTCATCATCGATATAAAGCAAAGCGCCGTCGTCGCTAGTCAATCCCAGGTCGTAGAGGCCATCCGAAGGGATATTGATATAGCCTTCGTACACCACCGCATACTCATTGCGCGAGCTGAAAGGGCGGATATCTGGAGTTGGCAGTATACCTGTACTGTCAGGTGTGCCGGAGATCAGCGCGGCTTTTTCTACCGGTTTGAAATAAGCGGCAAAACGCAGCCCTTTGTTGACAGGAGTAGTGGTGACGGATGCTTTGTATTCCCGGCGGATAGCGGTAGCACTGTAGGTCGCACTCTGGCGTCCGCTGCTTGTAACGGTGATACATTTCACTACTACCGGCTGGCCGGAAGTGAGGTCCAGGCGGATAGGCTGCGTATACAACTGGCTAGCAGTGGTCGGAATAGTACCGTCGGTCGTATAGTACATTTTAGCCCCGGCGACCATAGGTTGTAAGGGCATCGTAGCCTGGGCGGCCGTAGTGACCAGGTTGTCCAACCCGGCAGGTTCGGGTATGCGGAAATTCACACCCGTCTTGTCCATATGGGCCAGCTGTGCCTGCAGGCGCTGCAGGAAGTCGGTGTAGTTCTTTTTGCTGGCAGGCGACCAGGTGATCTCAGCTAACGCCAGTGCACGTGGATAGAGCATGTAGTCTGCCTGGTTCCCTTCGGGGATATATTCCGTCCAGAGGTTGCCCTGCACGCCTTTGATATAGGGCTGTTCTTCTTTCGTCAGTGTAGCCGGATAAGGTTCATAGTTGTATACTACCTGCAGTGGCAGGTATCCACCTATGTTGAGCGGTTCTGTGGCCGGGATACCTTGTCCGTAATCAAGATAGAGGTAAGTATTAGGTGTCATGATGACATCATGTTTTTCTTTAGCCGCGGCAATACCACCTGCTTCTCCTCTCCAGCTCATTACCGTGGCATTGGGTGCCAGGCCACCTTCCAGTATCTCATCCCAACCTATGATCTGCCGGCCTTTGCTGTTCAGGAATTTCTCGATACGCTGGATGAAATAACTTTGCAAAGCGTGTTCGTCTTTGAGGCCCAGTGCCTTCATCCGCTGTTGACATTTGGGGCATTCTTTCCAGCGATCTTTGGGACATTCATCTCCGCCTATGTGTATATACTTGCTGGGGAACAGCGGCAGTATCTCTGTCAGCACCTCTTCCAGGAAGGTGAATACGCTATCGTTACCTGCACAGAATACTTCTTTGTGTACTCCCCATTTGGTGCTTACTTCATAAGGGCCGCCGGTACATCCCAGGTTAGGATAGGCTGTTAGTGCTGCTTGTGCATGCCCAGGCATTTCTATCTCCGGTATAACGGTAATATGGCGGGCAGCTGCATACTGTACGATATCTTTCACTTCCTCATGCGTATAGTAACCACCGTGAGGTTTGCCATCCAGCGTATTATTTTTCCCCAGATGGCCTACGATCGTCCCTTTGCGTTGAGATGCAACAGTGGCCAGACGGGGATATTTGTTGATGGGAATACGCCATCCCTGGTCATCAGTAAGGTGCCAGTGCAGACGGTTGAACTTGTATTGGGCCATCATATCCAGGTGGTGTTTTATGTAACTTACCGGGAAGAAGTAGCGGCTCACATCGAGCATCACCCCTCGGTAGGCGAACCTGGGCTGATCGCTGATACTTACTGCCGGTACCTTTGCCTGTCCTTTATTGCCCGTTTGTAAAAGCTGCTGCAGTGTTTGTAATCCGTAGAACAATCCGGCAGCATCTCCTTCCAGCAATATTCTGTCTTTACTTACTTCCAGTTTATAGGCTTCCGCAGGCAGCTTATTGCTTTCCTGAAAATTGATGGCAGGAAGGCGCTTGTCTGCGCTACCATCTTTCAGGGCAATGCCATAGTTGTGTTGCAGGAAATCCCTGAACAGCGACATGGTGTTGGCTGCGGCTTTACTCTGAGCGACATACAAGGTGCCTTGCTGTAATGTGAAAGAGCCTGGCAGTGCTTTCATATCAGCGGGTGCTGGTATTACAGATAAGGGGGTAATAACAGCTTTATCCTGTGCATACAGGGTGCCGATATGAAGCTGTAACAGCAGCCCTAGGGCCAGTAGTACTTTTTTCATGGCATGCATATAAAAGTGTAAGGATCTTATTTTGGTTGATTAGTTGTCGTTGGTAAGGAATCCTCCCTGGCCACGGTATAGTTTTAATCGTTTATCCAGTTTGAGTGCCAGCACGGTCATGTATTTGTCCTGCACATGGGCGGGTACGTCGATGTATACCAGGCCGGGTACGGCGCTCCAGGATATCTTTCCTACTATTTTGTGTGTCAGGGAGCTGCCTTCGCCTACTACGCTGATCTGTTCTATCTTATTGCTCAGTCCTTTTACTACTACCTGTCCGCTCACTTTACCAGGGAGGAACAAGTACAGGGTGGTGCTATCTTTGGAGAGGGTGGTAGGACCATAGAAGTGGCCTTGTGGTAGGCCTGCTACCGTATTGAATATGGCGGCAGCATGTTTTTTATTCCAGTTGCCCAGTTCCTGTAGTACTTGTACTTGTTGTTCCGGGATGGTACCATCTTCTTTCGGGCCTATGTCCAGCAGCAGGTTGCCGCCATTGCTGATGGCATCTGCGAAGATGGTGATGACCTCATAAGGTGTTTTCCAGGCGGTATCTTGAGGCTGGTAGCCCCAGTTATTGTTGATGGTCATACAGAGCTCCCACCAGTGGTATTTGGGTCTGGTAACCGGGAAGTTCTGTTCTGGGGTATCGTAGTCGCCATACCCTTGCAGGCGACCGTTGATGATGGTATTGGGATTGCGATCGGTCAGCAGTTTTCTGACATCTTCGGCTTTCCATTCGGCAGCGCTATGTTCCCAGTCGCCGTCAAACCACCACAGGTCCGGATTGAACTGGGTACTTAGTTCTGTGAGCTGTCCAAAGTTGAACTGTAGGAATTTGGCCCATTTGGCAGGGTTATCTTTTAGGCTGTAGCGGCTGCTATCTTTCAGGAACCCGGGATAGTCGGGATGGCTCCAGTCCAGCAGGGAGAAGTAGGCGCCGCATTTGATGCCATTTTTACGTAAGGCGGCAAACAGGGGGGTGAGCACATCTTTTTTTGCAGGGGTGCTGTTCACGACGTCCAGTTTGCTGTACTTGGTATCCCAGAGGGCGACGCCATCGTGGTGTTTGGTGGTCATCACGGCATATTTGGCCCCCGAAGCCTGGATAAGGTCGGCCCATTGCTGCGGATCGTACTTACTGGCTGTGAAGCCTTTCAGCTGTTGCATGTAATCCTTGTAGGAGATTTTTCCATTGTGGAAAGACCAGGATTCATCGACGCCTTTGACTGCATAGATGCCCCAGTGGATGAAGATACCCAGTTTGGCATCGGCAAACCACTGCATTTTTTCTTTGATCTCCTCCGGACGGGTCTTTTGCTGCGCAATACCGGGTTGCAGGCATGAAAAGGCCATTGCGCCCAGCATGAGTAATTTTTTCATTGTTATTGTCGGTTTGTTTTTTTCTTTGTTCACTTTAGCTCATTGTTCAAAAAAAGGCTGGCTGGCAGCTACCGGCCCGGTTTTGGCTATCACCTGTTGCCGGCAATGTGGACTTACGGGCTTTAAATAATGTTTAAATAAAACCGGTTTCATTAAAAAGAAGATGTGAAAATACTTTTAATGATTAAATTTATCGCCGATATTTTCAGTTAAGCAGTTGAAAATTAAAAACTAATATCACACAATGCAACCGACTTTATTGATTTTGGCGGCCGGGATGGCCAGTCGTTATGGTAGCTTGAAGCAAATCCAACAGTTTGGCCCTAGTGGGGAAACAATTGTCGACTATTCAATTTTCGATGCAATCCGTGCTGGTTTCGGCAAGATTGTATTTATCATCCGCAAGGACTTCGAAGCTGAATTTAAAGAGATATTCGAGCCTAAACTGAAAGGTAAGGTAGAAACTGCCTATGTATACCAGGAAATGACCTCTTTCATGCAGGGCCACAGTGTGCCTGCTGACAGGAGCAAGCCCTGGGGGACCGCACATGCCGTATTATGCGCCAAAGATGTGATCAATGAGCCGTTTGCAGTGATCAATGCAGATGATTTTTACGGACGCGATTCTTTCGAGAAAATGGCAGACTTCCTGCAGCACAAGTGTAGCAAAGAGGTATATAGCGTAGTAGGATATCAACTGAACAAAACGATCAGCGAACACGGTTCTGTGTCCCGCGGTGTTTGTGAGGAAGATGCACAACACAACCTGGCTGCTATCAACGAAAGGACCAAAGTATACCAGGACGGAGAGCAGATCGTATACGAAGATGCTGACGGCAGCAAACACCCGCTGGCGCCTAACACTCCGGTTTCAATGAACTTCTGGGGTTTCCATCCTTCTGTATTTGATCTCAGCGAAAAACTGTTCAAGACGTTCCTGGATACCCGTATCAATGAAGCCAAATCCGAGTTTTTCATTCCTATTGTAGTAGATAGTTATATCAAGCATAACCTCGGTGTGGTAAATGTGATTCCTACCAGTGCACAATGGTTTGGTGTAACTTATAAAGAAGATGCTCCGGGCGTACAGGCCAGCTTGTCCGCATTGGTGGAAAGTGGAGAATATCCTGACAACCTCTGGAAATAATAAGTAGCAGTATAGCCATGGTAACAATGCATGGCTCAAATATATGCGGTCCACGGTAAGTTGTAATTAGTTACATCAAGCTGTGGACTGCTTTTATAGGCGACCGCGCCGGAACAATAACAGTGAACAATTAACGTATTTCCCGTTTATGGAGATCAAACCTAATGTAGCCATACTACAGGCTTTTGGCTTTGAACCGGACGAGCTATCCATCCATCGTTTCGGATCCGGCCATATCAACAACACTTTCCTATTGCAACAAACTGATGGCAGCAAATACGTATTGCAACGTATTAACGCACAGGTCTTTAAAGAACCAGTTGTGATTGCTACCAACCAGCGGCTGGCGGCGAATTATCTGGCGGCACATCAACCAGATTACCTGTTCATTACACCTATCCCGACGGTTACCGGAGAGGACCTTTTCATACTGGATGAAGAGTATTGGCGGATGATCCCTTTTATAGATGACTCTATGACCGTCGACCAGGCAGACGATCCGAGGCAGGCGTATGAAGCGGCGCAGCAATTTGGCCGTCTTACCCGGTATCTCAACGGGGTGGACCTGCAGCCATTCAGGGCTACTATTCCTAACTTTCATAATCTGACCCTGCGTTACAGCGCCTTTCAGGACGCTATCCGGCAGGCAGGCGAAGAAAGAAAACATAAAGCAGCTGCATTGATCACGGCTTTCCTGGGGCACTCTGAAATAGCAGTGACTTATGAAAAACTTAAGACAGATCCGGATTTTCCTGATCGTCTGATGCATCATGATACCAAGATCAATAACGTATTGCTGGACAAGGATACCAACAAAGGCATTTGCGTCTGTGATCTGGATACCCTGATGCCAGGTAAGATCATTTCTGACCTGGGTGATATGGTGCGTACCTATGTATGTCCGGTATCGGAAGAGGAAAAGGACTGCGACCTTATCAGTATCCGTGAGGATTACTATCGCGCGCTGATAGAAGGTTATCTATCTGAAGTAGGTGAAATACTGACTGCTGTCGAGAAAGAGCAGCTGTTCTATGCCGGTAAGTTCATGATCTATATGCAAGGCATTCGTTTTCTGGCAGATTACCTTAATGGGGATATTTATTACCCTGTAAAACATGACACACATAATTATGACCGTGCCAGGAATCAGTTAGTATTGTTAGAGCAGCTGATTGCGAAAGAAGAGGTGCTGCAGGGCATCATTAACGACGTATTAACAAGTAAATAGTTAATAACCGCTTGCCTGTCGCATTAACTGATAAGACGATTTATAACAAATGATGATAATGGTTAGAAAAAAGGCAAGTAATGCGTATTTATTTTCAATATTTTCAAAAACGTTTATTTTGATTGAGAAATATCTAAATATTTACCGGATTATTGTTTTTTAATTTATCTGCCAATACATTTGTAGTCATCAGCAAAAATTATCTCCTCCCATGTGGGTAAATAAGGAAAATAACAAGATTAATCACATCGTGTCTCAGTTGAACTGGGCTATCACATTGGTCGTGATTGTCATTGTCATTATTAGCCACCATACCGGAGGATAGGTTGACGTGTATATTCACTACTGAAAATATAAAAAGCCTTCCTCCAACGAGGAAGGCTTTTTTTTTGAACTGTAATTCCTGGTCTCAACATACTTAACAACATCGTTTAACTTTTAATTTATGTATAGCTATTACAACGAGAACACCATTCTTTACTTGGACGGCGCCTATGCCAAAGCGTCTGAAACGAAAATGGACCTTTACGGTCAATCATTGCACTATGGATATGCGGTATTTGAAGGTATCCGCGCTTATAAGACTGCCAGTGGTGAGGTGAAGGTATTTAAAGCCAAAGAGCACTTTGACAGGTTAAAACGGTCTTGTGAGCTGATACATATCCCTTACAAGTTCAATAACGATGAGTTGATTGCTGCTTGTTACAAAGTACTGGAGCTCAATAATCTGGAGGAAGCTTATATCCGTCCGTTGGTGTTCTGTCCTCCTAATATGACATTGAAAGCTGCGCAGGATGCGCATGTGATGATCTGTGCATGGGAATGGGGAGCTTATCTGGGTGAGAAGCTGTTGCGTGTGATGACGTCCAGTTTTCAACGTCCTAATCCGAAGGCTTTCCAGATTGAATCTAAGTCTGCTGGTTTGTATGTAAACTCTATCCTGGCCTCTCAGGAAGCAAAACAGCAAGGATTTGACGAAGCTTTGCTGTTGGATATCAACGGATTTGTAGCAGAAGGTCCTGGTTCCAACATCTTCTTCGAGAAAGAAGGTAAAATATACACCCCACCAGCTGGAAATATACTTCCTGGTATCACTCGCGCTACGGTGATCGAGATCTGTCATGAGTTGAATATTCCTATTGAGGAAAAGCTGTTCATGATCGAAGAGCTGAAGACAGCGGAGAGTGTGTTCTATTGTGGTACTGCTGCTGAGTTAGTAGGATGGGAATCATTGGATGACCAAACCTTCAGCAAGCCCTGGTCGGAGTCGCTGGGTAAAGTGCTGCAACAGGCTTATAAAGCAAAAGTATTGGAGAAAACATTCAATCGCGAAGCCCAGGTAGCATAACGGCCATGTAATAGCTACCCGCACCGGATTTTAAGTGCCTTGTTCCGGTAAAACAGGGAGGGGTATTTAAAATCCGGTAGTTGGGAGTTGTAAATACGGCTTTGCTATATCCGCCGTGATAGCGGATTTGGGACGGTTTTAAGCAGATTTGGAGAACGGGTAAGCCCAAATTGTAGGTTTGGAAATTGCTTTAACTACCAGGTATTTTGTATCCTACTTAATAACTAACGTTGGCATCCAGATAAGGCAAGCAAACAGGAAATACATTATTCAGATGGAATTGAACAAATACAGCAAAACGATCACGCAAGACCCTACACAACCTGCAGCGCAGGCGATGTTGTACGGTATAGGACTTACAGAAGAAGACCTGAAAAAGGCACAGGTAGGCGTCGTGAGTATGGGATATGATGGCAACACCTGTAACATGCATCTCAACGACCTCGCTCAGCAAGTGAAGAAAGGGGTGTGGGCAAACGACCTTGTAGGACTTACCTTTCACACGATTGGTGTGAGTGATGGTATCAGCAATGGTACAGAAGGTATGCGCTACTCTCTCGTAAGCCGTGATCTGATTGCCGATTCCATTGAGACTGTATGTGGTGCACAATACTATGATGCACTCATCACTGTACCGGGATGCGATAAGAATATGCCAGGTTCACTGATGGCCATGGGGCGTCTGAACCGTCCGGCTATCATGGTATATGGAGGCTCTATCGCGCCAGGTAAATACAAAGGTCAGGATTTGAATATCATTTCTGCCTTTGAAGCGTTAGGACAACGAATAGCCGGACAGCTGGAAGAAGGAGACTATAAGGGCATTATACAACATTCCTGCCCCGGAGCAGGTGCCTGTGGCGGTATGTATACGGCTAATACGATGTCTTCTGCTATTGAAGCGATGGGAATGAGCCTTCCTTACAGCTCTTCCAATCCTGCGCTAAGTAAAGAAAAGCAGGAAGAGTGTGCTGCTGCCGGTAAATATATCCGTCTGCTGCTGGAGCGGGATATTAAGCCCCGGGACATTATGACCCGCGAGGCATTTGAAAATGCGATTACTGTAATTATTGCACTCGGTGGAAGTACCAATGCTGTACTGCACTTGATCGCCATCGCGAAATCCGTTGGTTTGCCATTAACCCTTGAAGATTTTCAACGGATCAGTGACAAGACACCACTGATCGGTGACCTGAAACCCAGTGGTAAATACCTGATGGAAGACCTGCATCATGTAGGTGGTGTACCACTGGTGATGAAATACCTGCTGAAGCAGGGGCGCCTGCATGGACATTGTATGACTGTCACGGGTAAAACAATTGCAGAAAACCTGGAATCAGTACCGGATATAGACTTTGATACCCAGCAGATCATTTTACCGCTGGAGCGTCCGCTGAAAGCGAACGGTCATATCCAGATATTGTATGGTAACCTGGCTGAGAAAGGTTCTGTGGCCAAGATCACCGGTAAAGAAGGAGAACGTTTCAGAGGTCCGGCCCGTGTGTTTGATGGTGAGTTTGAATTGATCGCAGGTATCCAGAATGGTCGTGTACAGGCTGGTGACGTGGTAGTGATCAGACAGGTAGGACCTAAAGGAGCACCAGGTATGCCGGAGATGCTGAAACCGACTTCGGCTATTATGGGTGTCGGCCTCGGTAAGAATGTGGCACTCATTACAGATGGTCGTTTTTCTGGTGGTACGCATGGATTTGTGGTCGGCCATATTACTCCCGAAGCGCAGGAAGGTGGAACGATCGCACTCGTAAAAGACAACGATATCATTGAGATAGACGCAGTGAACAACAAAATACAAGTAGAGGTTAGCGATGAAGAGCTGGCAGCGCGCAGAAGTCTGTGGAAACAACCCGCACTCAAAGTATCAAATGGTATATTATTTAAGTACGCAAAACTTGTAAAAAATGCAACAGAAGGATGTGTTACCGATGAAGACTGAAGTGTCTGAAAAACGGGTTGTCACTACCCCTGCAACTGTTCAAACCATGACTGGCTCAGAAGCGGTCATCCGCTCGCTGATAGCAGAAGGAGTGGACACTATCTTTGGTTACCCCGGCGGCGCTATTATGCCTATTTATGATGCGCTGTATGATTTTCAACAGGAAGTTCACCATATACTGGTCCGTCATGAGCAGGGTGCTACACACGCTGCTCAGGGATATGCCCGTAGTTCCGGGGAGGTCGGCGTTGTTTTCGCTACCTCCGGCCCTGGTGCTACCAACCTTGTAACGGGTTTGGCAGATGCCTATATGGACTCGACCCCGATGGTATGTATCACCGGTCAGGTAAATGCTGTCCTGTTAGGTACCGATGCCTTCCAGGAGACCGATGTGATAGGTATCACTATGCCCATTACCAAGTGGAACATCCAGGTAACACGCTCTGAAGATATTCCCGGCGCTATTGCCAAAGCATTCTACATTGCCCGCAATGGCCGTCCCGGCCCTGTGTTGGTAGATATTACCAAAAATGCACAGGTAGGAAAGCTGGATTTCAACTATAAAAAGTGCGAATATATCCGTAGTTATCACCCGGTACCTGAGCTAAGCGAAGAGGCTATAAAGGATGCCGCTGCTTTGATCAATCAGGCCCAACGTCCCTATATACTTTGCGGACATGGGGTATTGATCTCCGGCGCTGAGAAAGAGCTCATTGCACTGGCAGAAAAAGCGAATATTCCTATTGCATCTACTTTGCTGGGATTGTCCGCTGTACCGGTAGATCATCCGCTATATGTAGGATATCTCGGTATGCACGGCAACTATGGCCCTAATATCAACACCAATGAATGTGATGTATTGATTGCAGTAGGTATGCGATTCGACGACCGTATCACCGGGGAGGTAAGTTCTTATGCCAGCCAGGCTAAAGTGATACATATAGAGATCGATGCAGCGGAGATCAATAAGATCATCAAGGCAGATGTGCCGGTGCATGCGGATGCTAAAACTGCATTGCAGGCATTGCTACCACACATAGCGCCGACACAACACAAAGAATGGCTGCAAACCTTTAAAGAAGCAGACAAACAGGAATACGATAAGGTAAAACACCGGGAACTATATCCGGAAGAAGGCATGCTGAAAATGGCAGAGGTGGTACGTATCATTTCCGAAAAGACCGGTGGACATGCGATACTTGTAACGGATGTAGGACAGCACCAGATGATTGCTTCCCGCTACTATCAGTTCAAAGACCCTAACACTAATATCACTTCCGGTGGTATGGGGACAATGGGATTTGCATTGCCGGCAGCGATGGGCGCCAAAATGGGAGCTCCCGAAAAAGAGGTAGTAGCCGTTATTGGAGATGGTTGTTTCCAGATGACCTTACAGGAACTGGGTACGATCTATCAGTCTGAAATAGGTGTAAAGATCGTGATCCTGAACAATAACTTCCTGGGTATGGTTCGTCAGTGGCAGCAGTTGTTTTTTGACAAACGTTACTCTTCTACGGAGATGATCAATCCCGATTTCGTACAGATCGCTAAAGGTTTTTATGTACCGGGCCGTAAGGTAACTGATCGTGCGGAGATAGCAGCAGCAGTGGAAGAGATGCTGACACATAAAGGAGCTTATCTGCTGGAAGTAGTGGTAGAACAGGAAGACAACGTATTCCCCATGGTGCCTGCAGGCGCTCCCATCTCTCACATCCGGTTGGAATAGTGAACGGGGAATACTATCAGTAACCTAATTTATCACCTTGAATTCATCAGACAGTGGATAATAATACATCACATACGGCGGCAGCTTCTAATGGCACTACCCACAGTGGGCTGCGGGAATATACGGTAACAGTGTATACGGAAGATCGTATCGGTATTACGAATCGTATTACCATCATCTTCACCCGCCGTCATATCAACATCACCAGTCTTACGACTGCACAGACGGAGATCCCCGGCGTATACAAGTTCATCATCACCGTGCTGGCAGAAAGGGAGAAGCTGGATAAAGTGATCGGACAGATCGAAAAACTTATCGAAATACATCGTGCGTTTGTACACGACGAAAGTGAGGTAGTGTACCAGGAGCTGGCTTTATACAAGATATCAACAGCCTCTCTGCACAACGGTAACATAGAACAGCTGATCCGGGATAATAATGCCCGTATCCTAACCATTACCTCGGAGTATTTTGTAATAGAAAAAACCGGGCACCAGCAGGAGCTGATCGATATGCTGCAAAAGCTGGTTCCATACGGCGTCATTGAATATTCGAAGAGCGGGCGTGTTGCCATTGTAAAATGGAGCCGTCGTTTCCACGATCACTTAAAAGATCTGCAACGTAAAGAAGCAGATAATCTGAAACTTGTGCACTAATCAGTAATAGCACTTTATTAAATTATAAAAACAAAAAAACACTATCAGAACATGGCAACCATCAATTTTGGCGGGGTACTGGAAGACGTAGTAACCAGAGAAGAATTCCCCATGGAAAAGGCGAGAGAAGTGCTGAAGAATGAGGTGATCGCAATCATCGGTTATGGCGTGCAAGGCCCCGGTCAGGCATTGAACCTGAAAGACAATGGATTCAACGTGATCATTGGTCAACGTAAAGATTCCAAAACCTGGGATAAAGCTGTCGCTGATGGCTGGGTACCAGGTGAAACCCTGTTCGAAATTGAAGAAGCTGCAAAGAAAGGTACTATTATACAGTTCTTGCTCTCTGATGCAGGACAGATCACGCTGTGGGGTACTATCAAACAATACCTCACTCCTGGTAAGGCATTGTATTTCTCTCATGGCTTCGGTATTACTTATAAAGATCAGACAGGTATTATTCCTCCTGCTGATGTAGATGTGATCCTGGTAGCTCCAAAAGGTTCCGGTACTTCTCTGCGCCGTTTATTCCTGGCCGGACAAGGTCTGAACTCCAGCTTCGCTATCTTCCAGGATGCTACCGGTCGTGCCCGCGAGCGCGTGATTGCACTGGGTATCGGTGTAGGTTCCGGTTATCTGTTTGAGACAGATTTCAAAAAAGAGGTGTTCTCTGACTTAACCGGTGAGCGTGGTACGCTGATGGGGGCTATTCAGGGTATCTTCGCTGCCCAGTATGAGACACTGCGTAAAAACGGACACTCTCCTTCTGAAGCATTTAATGAGACTGTAGAAGAGCTGACTCAATCCCTGATGCCACTGGTAGCAGAAAATGGTATGGACTGGATGTATGCTAACTGTTCTACCACTGCTCAGCGTGGTGCGCTGGATTGGTGGAAAAAATTCAAAGATGCCACACAACCGGTATTTGAAGAATTATACAGCAGTGTAGCTGCCGGTAACGAGGCTGCCCGTTCTATCGCCTCCAATAGCACAGCTGACTACCGTGACAGACTGAACGATGAGCTGAAAGAACTGCGTGAAAGCGAAATGTGGCAGGCAGGCGCAGCTGTTCGTAAGCTGAGACCTAATAACTAATATTTACAAGGCTAAAATGGTAAGGTTGTGAGGCTGCCGGACTTTGGTCCGCACTTTACAACCTTACTTGTATTATAGCCATATCAAACAGAGAATTGCATGAGCCAGGTGCTGAACAATATCAACTCACTGAACATCCTCGATGCAGCGGTGAAGTTGAAAACAGTGATCAATCGTACGCCACTGACGTACAGTGCAACTTTATCCCGGCGTTATAATTGTGATGTATATCTGAAAAGGGAAGATATGCAGATCGTACGCTCTTACAAATTACGCGGAGCTTACAACCTTATCAGCAGTCTTCCTGCAGAGCAGCTGGCCAAAGGTGTTACCTGTGCCAGTGCGGGTAATCATGCGCAGGGTTTTGCCTATGCATGCAAACAGTTGAATATACAGGGAGTTGTGTTCATGCCGATCATTACACCGAAACAAAAAGTAAAGCAGGTACGTATGTTCGGAGGAGACAATATCAGTATACAGCTGGTAGGTGATACCTTCGATGATTGTGCGGCCGAAGCGCAGGTATTCACCCAACAAAAAGGGATGACCTTTATTCCTCCTTTTGACAATCCCAAAATTATAGAAGGACAAGGCACGGTAGCCGTTGAGATATTGGAAGACCTCAGTAAGATCGATTATCTGTTTGTTCCTGTAGGGGGGGGCGGATTAGCTGCCGGTACAGGTACTTATTTCAAAACTTACAGCCCGCAAACCCGCATTATAGGTGTAGAGCCGGAGGGGGCTCCTTCTATGTCTCAGGCCCTGGAGAACGGTAGTCCTGTTACCTTGCCTGACATCGACCGTTTTGTAGACGGTGCAGCTGTGAAACGGGTAGGGCAGCTGAATTACGATATATGCCGGGAGGTACTGCACAAGATGCACCTGGTGCCGGAAGGCCTGGTATGTTCTACCATACTGAAGTTATACAATGAGGACGCTATTGTAGTAGAGCCGGCAGGTGCATTGTCCATGGCTGCATTGGAAGCCTATGCCGAAGAGATAAAAGGGAAACGGGTGGTTTGCATTGTCAGTGGTAGTAATAACGATATTGACCGTATGCAGGAGATCAAAGAACGCTCCCTGCTATACGAGGGGCTGAAACATTATTTTATCGTTCGTTTTGCGCAGCGGCCGGGTGCATTGAGAGAGTTCCTCAATCATATACTGGGGCCGGATGACGATATTACCCGCTTCGAGTTCATTCAAAAGCACAACAAGGAGACAGGTCCGGCTCTGGTAGGGATAGAACTTAGAAAACGGGAAGACTATGATCAGCTGATCGCTAACTTCCAGAAGTACAATTTCCAGTATACAGAACTGAATAAGGACGATAATTTATTCGGCTACCTGGTGTAAGGGGGCATGGATCGTCCATTTGTGTAGTAGTATATTCCCGGGTGAATTATTATGATAAATAGCTGGGGATATACTACTGTCGCTGTTCTATCTGCCGGAAAAACGCATCCCGGTAGGTATCTCCGATAGGAATAACCTCATTGTGTATAAATAACCTGTTGCGTTCTATGGTATCTATCCTGGCCAGCGAAACGATATATGATTTATGTACCCGCATGAAGGCAGGATAAGGAAGGATGGTTTCCATACGTTTCATATTCTGCAGGGTAATGATCTTATCAGTAGTGGTCTGTAAAGCCAGATAATCTTTCAATCCTTCTACATATAAGATATCTGCCAGCATCACTTTTACCATCTTACTATCTGTTTTTACGAATATGAAATCCGGCAGGATAGGAGTAGCCGGTTTTTCGGCAGGTGATGGCACTATCCCAGGTTGTATAGCGGACATGGCCTTTTCTACCGCTTTATAGAAACGATCAAATGCAACCGGTTTAAGCAGGTAGTCCACTACATTATGTTCGTAGCCATCCAGTGCATATTGTGGATAGGCGGTTGTCAAGATTACACGGGCCTTATTGCCTATGATCTTCATGAACTGTAAGCCGCTCAGTTGCGGCATTTGTATATCGAGGAACACCAGGTCTATTTGGCCGTTTTGTACCAATTGCAAGGCTTCCAGGGCATCCGTTCCACTATGTATGAGTTGCAGGAACGGGAGTTTACTGATATAGTCTACAATAATATCCAGTGCGAGCAATTCATCATCTACTGCTATACAACGTATTTTCTGCATAAACTTTATTAATCTAACTGAAGGGTCAGTTCACAAATGTAATGACTGTCTTTTTGTGCCGTACTAAGCGTATGTTTGCCTGGATATAGTAATGCCAGGCGCCGTTGTATGTTGGGCATACCGATCCCTCCGGTTTCGTCCTTTTGTTCCTGATTGATCTTGTTTTGTACATATAGCTGCAAGGTACGCTGTTCAATAGTGATCTGTATCAATACGGGGTCTGACGGATCCTGCAATACGCCATGTTTAAAGGCATTTTCAACAAAGGCAATCAGTAACAGCGGTACGATGTACAAACCATTAGTATTCCCTTCTTCCAGCAGATCTACATAGATCGTGTCCTTAAATCGCACTTTCTGCAAAGAAATATAGCTATGCAGGTATTGCACTTCTTTATCCAACGGCACTTTTTTGTCTTCGCTATCGTAGAGCATATACCGCATGATCTCGGAAAGTTTCAAGATGGCCTGTGGGGCCTGGTCGGACTTCTGATAGGCCAGGGAATAAATGCTGTTAAGTGTATTGAAGAGGAAGTGCGGATTGATCTGCGACTTCAAAAAGGCCAGTTCAGCATCTGTTGTTGCCTGTTCCAGGGTTGCTCTTTGTCTTTCATGTGTGAGCGCTGTCTGGCCAAACCGTATCAGGGTACTGAGTATGATATATGGTGAAAGCCATAAAAAGTTGTCTTCTATATAAAAGGCGATGGTCGTGCCTTCTCCATAGTTGTGAATACCTAAAAATATGCGGGCCAGTACCTCTTCCAGGGTGTATCGTAACAGTGTTGTAGCGAAAACGAGCAGGAGTGCTGCTATGATCCATTGAATGTATTTCCGCTTTTGCAATAATAAGGGGTATAGCCACAGGTAATTGACATAGAATAGGATTAGTTTCAGCAAGGTAAAGTTGTATACGAATATATTTGGGTGAAAATCGAACCTGACCCTTATATTCAATGTCATCAACAATGCTAACAGGAATATAATGACTTTGCTGACCCATTTATGCTGTGGCTTCATCCTTCTATGCGTTTGCCCAAATTTATCTATCTCAGGGGTTTATACGGGATTTTGTTAGACAAACGCCTCAATTTATCCGATAAACGGTTACTGGGGATGAAAAGGAGGCAAAACGGCCATCAAGCCGGTTTGTCGTACTAAACCGGGCGCTTGTATAAAAGAAAAATAATCGGGCTGACTGTTTGAGACTTTTGGGGAGTAAAATATTATCAACCATGAGATCAGCGCTAACCGCTTTATTATTATTGCTACAGATAGCAGGATGGGCACAACATGTTATCACCGGACACACTAAAGATCCTAATGGACGGGATTTACCCTATGCAAGTGTTGCCTTGTTAAAGACAAAAGATTCTACCCTGATAAAGGGAACTGTGGCTGATAGTGCCGGCAGTTATCGTCTGGAAGGTATTGCTGCCGGTAATTATTTACTATTGGGCAGATTGACCGGATATGCACCACTTTATATGAGGGTAATGGTACCGGATGGGCAAGCTAAGGTAATAGCTACGGACCTGCTTATGAAAACGGCTGTCACGGCACTGAAGAGTATAGACATCACGGCAAAAAAGCCGTATATCGAGATGCTGGCAGATAAAACGATCCTGAATGTGGCCAATAATATTGCGGCTACGGGTAGTACGTTATTTGAGGTATTGCGGAGCGCACCCGGCATGAGCGCTGACAAGGATGATAACCTTATTATGATGGGTAAAAAAGGCGTAGAGGTATGGATAAACGGCAGGCCATCTTTTCTCAGTGGGGAAGCATTGATCAATTGGTTAAAAGGGCAGCCGGCAGAAACTGTCAATAAGATAGAGTTGATCACGCAGCCTTCTGCGCGTTTCGATGCTGCCGGTGGCGCCGGGATCATCAACATCAGGACGAAGACGAATCCTGGTAACGGATTGAATGGTTCTTTGTTTGGCAGTGCCGGTATAGGACGTTATGTGAAAGCCAGTGCGGGTACATCTATCAATTTTCGTCAGGATAAATGGAATGTTTTTGGCGACTATAACTATAACTATAGCGAATCCTATAATGAGCTGGACGTGAATAGTACCGTACGTAGGGAAAAGGGCGAGGAGTATACGAACCGTAACAGCTACTGGCATCCTTTTACACATAGTTCTAATTTTAAAATGGGTATCGATTATCAGCTGACAGCCCGTACCACCTTAGGTGTATTGGTGAATGGTTCGTTGGTAAATACTAACAGTATGACCGATGGTTTGACTAGGTTGAGAACGCCTGAACGTCCGTCGGCCGACTACCTGATAGCGGGTACAGAACGTAAAGAGCGGCTGCGTAATTTTCGGTATAACCTGAACCTGGCCAGTGAGTTGGATACGTTGGGAAGCAGCTTTAATACCGATATAGATGTGGCTACGTATGGCAAGGACCGCATGGAGCAAATAGAAAATAAGTTTTCTGATCAGGGTAAACCTGCGACCTGGCAGGCTACGATACGGAATCTCGTTCCTGCTGATGTGGATATTTTTTCTATCAAAGCGGACTATACGAAGTACTTTAATAAGTCTTTGAAGTTAGAGACTGGTTTTCGTTTTAGCAATGTGAAAACGGATAGCGATATACGCTATGACTCATTATTGGGAGGGAAGTGGATATCTGATATTATACAGACCAGTCATTTCAAGTATACTGAGCAGATAAAGGCAGCGTATTTTAATTTGTCGAAAGAGTGGACGCACTGGAGTATACAGGCCGGACTGAGAGGAGAACATACTTTATCGGAGGGTATTTCACTTACGCTCAACCAGCGGGTGAAACGAACTTATCTCAATTTATTTCCATCCCTCTTTATATTACATAAGATCAATGAGCAGCATCAAATCAGTTATTCCTATGGGCGCCGTATCGATCGTCCGTCTTACCAGGAATTGAATCCATTTGTATTTTTCATTGATCCGTACAGCAGGATGGTCGGCAACCCGTATCTGGCACCTCAGTTTACCAACAATATAGAAGTGAAATACGGCTTCCGGCAGCTATTTTTCGCCAGCATACAATACAGTCGTACCAATCAAGCTGATAACTCTCTGGTGATGTTAGATACCTTGACCAATATTATGTCTACCCGTAGTGACAACAATGCATTGTCTGAAAAGGGAGCGTTGAATCTGACAGCCACTTTGCATCCTGCTTCCTGGTGGCAACTGGATGCTACTACATTGTTGTCCTATGATCATTACAGGTCGACTACACCCGGATTCCAGTTTGTTAATGAGCTTTTTTCCATGAGTGCTACGTTGGATCAGACTTTCAGTTTAAAACACGGCTGGAAGGTACAACTGACCAGTTACTATAATACGCCGATGGTAAACGGGCAGTCCCGGATGGTGTCTATTTTTAGTATAAATGTGGGTATTCAGAAAAGTATTTTTGACGGTCAGGGAAGGCTAAGGTTATATTTCCAGGACCCGCTTAATCAGCAACGTTGGGATTCCTATATCGATCAGGGCAATACGAAGATCCGGTGGGTGAATCGTTGGGAGAACAGGCGGGTCAGTTTGAGTTTTAACTGGAAGTTTGGCAACAAGCAGGTAAAAAATGCCCGTGTACGTACAGGCGGAGGAGAACAGGAGCGGCGGAGGGTGAATCTATAAAGTGTGGTTTATATTTTAATAATTTATATATTTGTGAGATAATTGTTCATGACAATGCCGGTTGCAGGTAAAATGGCAGCCGGCTTTTTTGTTTGCGGGTACCCACGTATGAATTCACCTATCTTTAATGTATGTTAAGTTATTGGGAGAAACAAAGTCTATTGCAATATGACTATATCATTATTGGTAGTGGTATAGTAGGTTTATCTACTGCGATCAGTATACGGGAGCGGGATGAAAAAGGTCGTATACTGGTATTGGAAAGGGAGGTATTGCCTACTGGTGCCAGTACGAAGAATGCGGGGTTTGCCTGTATTGGCAGTCTGACGGAAATATTAGCAGATCTTAAAACGATGTCTCCCGGCGAAGTACAATCGCTGGTGGCTTTAAGAAGGCGGGGGCTGTTGGGATTGCGGGCCCGGATAGGGGATGCGTGTATGGATTATCGTGAGCAAGGCAGTTTTGAACTGATCAGCGATAAGGAGTTGCCTGCTTTGGCGCAGCTGGACGAGGTGAACCGGTTATTGCAGCCGGTACTGGATGGAGCAGCGTTTAGCCTGGCTACGCCGAAACTGGCCGGCTTTGGTTTTGATGGTAGTTATGTAAAGGCCCTGGTGAGTAATAACTATGAAGGGGAGTTGAACACGGGTAAGATGATACGTACTTTGATAGACCTGGCCATCGTGCAAAGTATTGAGATCAAAACGGGATGTCCGGTAGTGCGTATTGCTGATACGGGAAAGGGGGCAACTGTTGTCGTGCGGCATGAGACGTTGCAGGAGGAGATCGGGTTCAGCTGCCGGGAGTTGGTGGTATGTACTAATGCCTTCGGCAAGGAGCTGTTGCCGGAGTTGGATATTCAGCCAGGCAGGGGGCAGGTATTACTTACGGAGCCTGTTCCGGATCTCCCGTTCCGTGGCATATTCCACATGGATGAGGGGTATTTTTATTTCAGGGAGTTGCATGGGCGGGTATTATTTGGTGGCGGGCGTCACCTGGATATGCAGGCGGAGGAGACGACGATATTTGCATATAATGATCATCTGCAAGGGATATTAGAAGAAAAACTGCGCACGATATTATTACCCGGCCGGGAGGTTCGTATTGCGGACCGCTGGACGGGTATTATGGCTTTCGGGCCTAATCGCCAGCCGCTGGTGCAGCGTTATAGTGAGCATATCTGTATTGGTGTGCGATTAGGAGGGATGGGGGTGGCTATCGGTACCGCGGTAGGACAACAGCTGGCTGATATGCTGAGATAATCCGATGTAATTTTCGGATTTCTGTTTTGTATATTTAGTCTATGCGTTGGATCTTATTATTGCTGCTAGGTATACACACTGTACAGGCGCAACAGCCTGTACCGAAATTATGGTATAGACAACCTGCTAAAGACTGGTTACATTCGTTGCCACTTGGGAATGGCCGTTTGGGGGCTATGGTACAGGGTAATCCTCAGCATGAGGTGGTACAGATTAATGAGGAGAGTGTATGGGCGGGAATACCTTTTAATGATGCGAATCCCAATGCGCGGAAAGTACTGGATTCCGTGCGGCAGTTATTGTTTGCCGGTAAAAATGAGGCTGCTACTGCATTGGCAGCGCCTAATATGATAGCGGTAAATGCAGAAAATTCCACACAGTTAGCCCGTAGTTTTCGTTCCTACCAGACATTGATGAATCTGCATATCGGGCAGAGTGACCAGCCTTTTACCGGGTATTACCGGGAGTTGGACCTATTTACAGGAGTGGCAACCAGCCGTTACGAGCTCGCTGGTGTACATTATACCAGGGAGGCTTTTATCAGTGCGCCAGCCAATGTGGTCGCTATCCGTATCCGTGCAGATAGGGCCGGGCAGTTACAGCTCGCGCTGTACCTGGACCGGCGGGACCCTACTGATAGTACTGTTACCTGTAAGGATGCACGGACGACGGTGCGTAATAACCAGCTTCTTTTGTCCGGGCATATACAGGATAGGAATAATGACAAGGGGCCGGAAGGCGCCCATATGAAATTTGCCGGTGCTGCCAGGGTGTTTGCGGAAGGAGGAAAGACTGTGGTGTCTGGTGATACTCTGAACGTATCTCAGGCAAACGGTGTAGTGATCTATATAGACGGTGCGACGAACTATGACTTTGCGCACTTGGGGCTCAATGATAATATTGTGCCTGTGAATGAGCTGGAAAAGCGGTTGGGGCGTTACCGGGCAGGCGATTATGACCGGCTGAAAGCGGCGCATGTCGCTGATCATCGCCGGCTGATGGAAAGGGTGAAATGGCGGTTGGGGCCAGCGGTCTTACAGGACACTATTCCTACGGATGAGCGGTTGGCGGCAGTGAAGCGGGGAGCATTTGATCCTTGGTTAACCAGTCTTTATTTTCAATATGGGCGTTACCTGTTGATGGGTAGTTCCCGTTCGCCAGGGGTGTTACCTGCGAACTTGCAGGGAATATGGAATTATCACCTGGATGCACCCTGGCAGGCAGACTTTCACACCAATATCAATCTGCAGATGAATTACTGGCATGCGGAAGTAACGGCATTGCCGGAGACGACAGCTCCTCTTTTTGCTTTTTTGGATCATATCCGTCCGCAAGGGCGTATCACTGCCCGCAAAATGTACGGGGCCCGAGGATGGGTGATGCATCATGCCACGGATGCTTTTGGTAAGACCGGTTTGCAGAATGCGATGCACTATGGTACGTTTCCTATGGCTACGGCCTGGATGTGTCTGCATTTCTGGGAGCACTACTTGTTTACAGGTGATACGACGTTCCTGCGGCGACAGGCATACCCTATTATGAAGGAACATGCTGAGTTCCTGAAGGACTTCCTGGTAAAGAGTCCGGAGGGGTATATGGTAACAGTGCCGGCTTATTCTCCGGAAAACCTGTTTAAGCATCCGGTAACCGGTAAGCCGGAGTCTTTGACGTATGGGCCTACTATGGATAACCAGATTGCGCGGGAGTTTTTACAAGACTATGTTGCTGCCGCCCACTTGTTGCACGCAGACAAGTCTTTTGCGGATAGTATGCAGGCGATACTGGCACAGTTGCCGCCGACCCGCCTGGGGAAGGATGGCCGTATACTGGAGTGGATACAGGAGTATGAAGAGACGGAGCCGGGGCATCGGCATATTTCGCATTTATTCGGTTTGCATCCTGGCACGCAGATCAACGACAGCACGCCGGCTTTGCTGGAGGGGGCACGTAAAACACTGGCCTATCGCCTGGCTCACGGAGGCGGGCATACAGGCTGGAGCCGGGCCTGGATCATCAATTTTTACGCCCGTCTGAAAGAGGGGGACAAGGTGCAGGAGAACATGCAGGCTTTGTTGGCAAAATCGACCTATGACAACCTGTTTGATAACCACCCCCCTTTTCAAATCGATGGCAACTTCGGAGGTACTGCCGGGCTGGCGGAGGCTATGTTGCAAAGTAATGAGCATGGTATAACCCTGTTGCCTGCATTACCGGCTGCCTGGTCAGCAGGAGCGATCAGTGGGTTGCATGCCCGGGGAGGGTATGTAGTGGATATGGAGTGGGAGGGTAACCGGCTGCAAAAGGCATGGGTCCGCTCAATACTGGGAGGTACGGTAAAACTATACTATGAAGGCCAGGTCCGAAGTATGTCCCTCAAGAAAGGGGAGCGTCGGGAAGTCCATTTTTGATACTCCAGTTGCTGCTATTGAGTGGAAATATTAAAATAATACGCGTACATTGTACATTTAAAATAATTCTTTCTATATTGATTCGTTAATTAACTGACCACGTTCATAACTGACCACGTTTTACCATTTTATGCAAAAGAGCTTACATTTTTATGATTATGCGGTTTTCTTGGTGTATTTTATTATTGTAGCCGGTTATGGTTATTATATATACCAAAAGAAGAAACGCGCGACCACTGACAGCAAGGATTTTTTCCTGGCAGAAGGTTCCCTTACCTGGTGGGCGATAGGAGCTTCCTTGATCGCTTCGAACATTTCGGCAGAGCAGTTTATTGGTATGTCTGGTTCCGGCTTTGCGATGGGGCTGGCCATTTCTACCTATGAATGGATGGCGGCGGCTACCTTGCTGGTAGTGGCGATCTTTTTTCTGCCTATTTACCTTAAGAACAAAATATATACGATGCCGCAGTTCCTGCAACAGCGGTATAACCAGACGGTGAGTACTATTATGGCGGTGTTCTGGTTATTGTTGTATGTGGTGGTGAACCTGACCTCTATATTATACCTGGGGGCGCTGGCTATTACTACTATTTCGGGTGTGAACTTTTATACCTGTATGGTGCTGTTGGCGGTATTTGCGATTTTCATTACGCTGGGTGGTATGAAGGTGATAGGATATACGGATGTGATCCAGGTATTTTTCCTGATATTAGGGGGATTGGCTACTACTTATCTGGCTTTGCAGTTGGTGGCCAGTCATTTTGGCGAAAGTGGTGTATTGAAAGGTTTCTCGTTGCTGACGGAGCACGCGGATGATCATTTCCATATGATCTTTCACAAAGATAACCCGCATTACCTGGATCTGCCGGGGTTGAGTATTCTGATAGGCGGTATGTGGATTGTGAACCTGAACTATTGGGGATGTAACCAGTATATCACGCAGCGTGCATTAGGTGCTGATTTGAAGACGGCCCGTAACGGCTTGTTGTTTGCCGGTTTCCTGAAGATGTTGATGCCGATCATCGTGGTGTTGCCAGGTATTGCGGCTTACGTATTGCATCAGCAGGGTATGTTCCAGGCAGAGATGATGAAAGGCGGAGAGCTGAATCCGGACAATGCTTATCCGGTGTTGCTGAACCTGTTGCCTGTTGGTCTGAAGGGGCTGGCTTTTGCGGCATTGACGGCGGCGGTAGTAGCATCGCTGGCAGGTAAGGCGAATAGTATCTCTACGATCTTCTCGCTGGACATCTATAAAAAGATATACAATAAAGATGCGGATGAGAAGCAGGTGGTGAAGGTAGGGCGCCAGGTGGTGGTAGTGGCGATGATCATAGCGATCGTTATCTCCAACTTCCTGGGTATTGATAAAAAAGGCGGTTTCCAGTTTATCCAGGAATATACCGGCTTTGTATCTCCCGGTGTGTTCTCTATGTTTATTATGGGTTTTTTCTGGAAGCGTACTAATTCCAGTGCAGCGATGTTTGCGTTGATTGGTGGGTTTATACTCTCTATTGTGTTGAAGTTCCTGCCGATGTGGACAGATCTTTCTTCTCTGTATGATATAGGGCTGGCGACTGCCAATGCTAAAGGTGTGTATGAGATACCTTTTATTGACCGTATGGGGATCGTTTTCGTGATATGTATCATTGGTATGGTGGTGATATCGCTGGCAGATCCTAAGAGTAAGCACAATCCCAAGGGGTTGGATGTGGATGCAGGTATGTTCAAAACTTCTGCTCCATTTACTATCGGTGCGTTGATCATTTGCGGATTGCTGGTGGCTTTATATACTTTATACTGGTAGCAGCTGTTGTAAATTCTTCTATATGCGATTACTGTTGGGATATGACATAGGGTCATCCTCTGTGAAGGCCGCATTGCTGGATGCCGACAGTGGTATATGTCTGGCGACGGCGAGTAGTCCTGCCCGGGAGATGGCCATACAGGCACCTCAGCCAGGCTGGGCAGAGCAGGATCCGGAGCAATGGTGGCAGGAGGTGATCCACGCTACCTCTTTACTACGAAAAAAATATGCTTTTGACAGCCGGGATGTGCGGGGTATCGGGATTGCTTACCAGATGCACGGCCTTGTGTGTGTGGATAAGGATCAGCAGGTATTACGGCCTGCTATTATCTGGTGTGACAGCCGGGCGGTGGGTATTGGAGAGCGGGCGGCGCATGCGTTGGGGGAGGCGTACTGCCATACCCATCTGCTGAATGCACCCGGTAATTTTACTGCCTCCAAGTTGCGTTGGGTGCAGGAGTACGATCCGGCGTTGTATGCGCGTATTGATAAAGTGATGTTGCCCGGTGATTTTATTGCAATGCGTCTTACCGGTGAAGCCTGTACGACGGATACCGGATTGTCGGAAGGTATCTGCTGGGATTTTCTGGCACAGGAGATTGCGTTGCCACTGTTGTCACATTACGAGATAGCTCCCTCCTTGTTAGCCACGCAGGTACCGGTATTTGGCATACAGGGAATGGTGACCGCTCATGCAGCGGAGCAGCTGGGGTTGGCGGCAGGTACGCCGGTTTGTTATCGAGCGGGGGACCAGCCTAACAATGCATTCTCGCTGAATGTATTGGAGCCCGGAGAAGCCGCTACAACGGCAGGTACCTCCGGTGTGGTGTATGCGGTGCATGATAAGGCGGTGGCGGATAAAGAGAACAGGGTCAATACGTTCGTGCATGTGAATAATAAACCGGAAGTGTTGCGGAATGGTGTGTTGATGTGTTTGAATGGTACCGGTATTATGAATAGCTGGTTGAAGGACATTTGTGGGGATGTGGATTATGATACGATGAACCGGCTTGGTGCCACGGTACCTGTAGGTAGTCATGGTCTGCAGGTGTATCCATTCGGGAACGGAGCGGAGCGGATACTGTTGAATAAGGATATTGGGGCGACGGTGCGGGGATTGAACTTTAATATACACCAGCGTGCACACCTGATGAGGGCTGCGCAGGAAGGGATTGCGGCGGCATTGAGTTATGGGATGTCGGTGATGCAGGGGATGGGTATGAACATCCGCCGGGTGCGTGCGGGGCATGCTAATATGTTCCTGAGTCCTTTATTTGCGGAAGCATTTGCCAATATTGCCAACGTGGAGATCGAGCTGTATAATACGGATGGTGCGCAGGGAGCTGCCAGAGGCGCTGGTGTGGGAGCGGGTTGTTATCCGTTGGAGGAGGCACATAAAGGTATGAGTTGTATTGGTACGGTTGTACCGGATGCAAAGTTGCGGTCTATTTATCTCCCTACCTATGAGCAATGGGTTCATCAACTGCCTCTTCACCTCTTTAAATAGTTTAGTTTATGAGTTTCACGTTAGGTAACAGGGAATATTTTAAGGGGATCGGAAAGATCTCTTATGAAGGACCGACATCTGATAATCCGTTAGCATACAGATGGTATGATGAGCAGCGGCAGATCGGAGGTAAAAGTATGAAGGAATTATTCCGTTTTGCGGTAGCTTACTGGCATAGCTTCTGTGGCACCGGTGCTGATCCGTTCGGGCCTGGCACTAAGGAATTTCCCTGGTTGACGGCGGCGGACACGGTACAGCGTGCCAAGGACAAGATGGATGCTGCTTTTGAATTTATCACCAAACTGGGCGTGCCGTATTATTGTTTTCACGATATAGACCTGGTGGACGAAGGCGATTCTTTGTCGTCTTATGAAAGTCATCTGCAGCAGATCGTGACTTATGCGCAGGAGAAGCAACAAGCCAGCGGAGTAAAACTATTGTGGGGTACTGCGAATGTGTTCAGTCATCCGCGTTATATGAACGGGGCGGCTACCAATCCTGATTTTTCAGTGCTGGCATATGCGGGTACGCAGGTGAAGAATGCGTTGGATGCTACTATAGCGCTGGGCGGAGAGAACTATGTCTTCTGGGGTGGTCGTGAAGGTTATATGACGCTGTTGAATACTGATATGAAAAGGGAGCTGGATCACCTGGGGCGTTTTCTGGGTATGGCAAGGGACTATGCGCGTAAGCAGGGTTTTAAGGGTACTTTCTTTATAGAGCCTAAGCCCTGTGAGCCGACCAAACACCAGTACGATTTTGACAGTGCCACTGTGATCGGTTTTCTGCGGCAGTATGGGTTGGATAAAGATTTTAAGCTCAATATCGAAGTGAATCATGCGACGCTGGCGGGGCATACATTCCAGCATGAGTTGCAGGTAGCTGCTGATGCGGGTATGTTAGGCAGTATGGACGCGAACCGGGGTGACAGTCAGAATGGCTGGGATACGGATCAGTTCCCGATGCATCTGAATGAGCTGGTAGAGTGTATGCTGATCATCCTGGAGGCAGGTGGTTTTGCTGGTGGTGGGGTGAACTTTGACGCCAAGACCCGTCGTAATTCCACTGACCTGGAGGATCTGTTCCATGCACACATCGGCGGGATGGACGCTTTTGCGAGGGCTGCTGTGGTAGCGGAAGAGATACTGGCCAAGTCAGGTTACCGGCAGTTCAGACAGGAGCGATATGCTTCATTTGACAATGGTCAAGGTAAGGCTTTTGAGGAAGGGAAACTGACGCTGGAAGACCTGCGAACGTTTGCTGTTGAAAGCGGTGAACCGCAACAGCGCAGTGGCCGGCAGGAATGGTTGGAGAATATCATCAACCGTTATATTTGATCCGTATATTATTGCCATAATCAAGCGAAAGGTCAGTTAGTAATAGCTGACCTTTTTTATTATTTTTAGTGTCAGAACACGTTTTAACCCTATCGATATATTTATTAACAGTGAACAATTAAAAACATATTTAGCATTATGTTCAGGATTGATGTATTGCAGCAGGATGGCTTTGATATCGTTCGTTTATCAGATGGAGGATGGCAGCAGGAAGAGATAACGGTGGATATCGTTCCTTCTCACGGCGCGTTGTTACATGCCTTTAGTGTACCGTATGGCAGTAATGGCCGTATCAATGTAATTGATAGTTACAGGGATGCTACGGATCTACAGCAGCATTTTACCGAATCTTTTAAAGGCGTTAAACTCAGCCCTTTTGCCTGCCGTATCCCTGACGGGAAATATGCCTGGGGAGGGAAGGAGTGGCAGATACAGCGTGCTGCGGTGCCCGGTGTTTGTTTACATGGTTTGTTATACAATGCGGTGTTTAAGATGGTCGATCATTATGTGGGGGAAAGCGAGGCGGCTGTTACCCTGTTGTATGCTTATGAAGGGGATGATGTGGGGTATCCTTTTGCGTATGACTGTAAGGTGGTGTATCGGTTGTTGGCCGACCGGATGCTGGAGATAAAGACAACGGTATTTAACAAAGCTGAGGTGACTATTCCAGTGATGGACGGCTGGCATCCTTATTTTACGACGGGCAGCCTGGTAGATGAGTTGGAGTTGCAGTTTCCTTCGGAAGCATTGGTGGTGTTTAATGAGCAGATGGTCCCCAGCGGGGAGTTGATCCCTTACCAGGAATTTACGACGTTAAAAAAGATAGGTGCATTATCGCTGGATAATTCTTTTATTATTGACAGGCAGGCATCGGAGAAAACAGTTTGTGTATTGAATGATCCTAAAAGAGGGGTACGTATTGATATCTGGCCGGATGAGAGTTATCCTATTTTGCAACTGTATATTCCTCCTCATCGTCAGAGCATTGCCATTGAAAATCTAAGCGGAGCTCCTAATGCGTTTAATAACGGGATGGGGGTTGTGGAGGTGCGGCCGGGTGAGCAGGCTGATTTTGCTACGCGGGTGCAGGTAAATGCGATTTGGGGGGATTTTGGGGTATAGGTGGTTTGCGATTTGGGGTATTTTAGCGTTTTTTCCCAGGTACCTGTGGTATATATTCCTCAATATTATGGAAAATGATGCTGTTGTATACGGCCTGTACCTATATTGTACCGGCTGGCATAGAGTTTGAATTTTGGGTAGTCATACAAGGCCTGTAGATTATTCGATTATTTCATCTCTAAAAACAATCTTTTATGGATAAGTTAGAACTTAAAGGCAAATGGAATGAATTGAAAGGTACGCTCAAACAAAAATATGCTGACCTGACAGACGACGATCTGCTATATGAAGAAGGGCAGGAAGATAAGCTGTTAGGTAAACTCCAGCAGAAGCTGGGCAAGAGCAGGGAAGAAGTAATCGACCTGCTGAAGGGAAAATAATTTGTGAGTGTTGAAGTAAAAAGAGTCTTCCAGGAATAGCCGGAAGACTTTTTTTATTTATTTGAACAGGAAGGCTAACTTTAGGATAGAGACCCGGTTGAATGCGTTATGGAAAGTAAGGAAGGGATGACCGCTGATAGCAGATCCGGATTTAAGAAACAACAGCAAAAAGAATATCCATATGAAGATTTACGCAAGTGTGCTGGCCGTAGTATTATTGATGGCAGTACAAACATTGAAGGCGCAGGTGACGGTAACAGGTATTATTACCGATAAGGACAATAAGTTGATATTGCCTTATGCGACTGTTATTAACAAAACAACGGGTAAGCGGTCTTTTTCTGATAAAGGGGGATTTTATAAAGTGATCGCCAACCGGAATGATGTGTTGATCTTCAACTTCCTGGGTTATAGTCCGGATAGTATTACGGTGGTGCAAAATATGGGGACAGAGACACGGGATGTGCAGTTGACGGTGGGTAGTAAGTTTCTGCGGAGTGTGGAGGTATCTTCCAAGTATTCTCCTTATCAGCTGGATTCCATTGCGCGCCGGGAGCAGTATGGTTATATACTGGATAAATCTGACGTAGGTCTGATTGGTGGTAATGGTAATACACCGGAGGGCGCTGGTATTACGATCAGTCCTATTACGCGTTTTTCCCGTAAGGAGAAGCAGAAGCGGGAATTCAAGAAGAACTTTGAAAAGGCGGAGCAGGAGAAATATGTAGATTCCCGGTTTACGCCGTTGCTGGTATCCCAAGTGACGGGGTTGAAGGGAGATTCTTTGCTGTATTTTATGCGGGATAATCATCCGGATTACAACACGATGCGGACAATACAGCGGCACGAAGACCTTTTATATTATATTACTGATCTTTATAAGGCTTGGTTACAGCGACCTCCTAAGAAGAAATAGTGGACGATATTGTAATTAAAAAGAAAGGCTGACCATTTGGTCAGCCTTTCTGCTTGTATGTCGAGTTAAAGTGATCAGTTATATACTTTGACCATGTAGACGAATTCTTCCAATTTTTTGATCTGGTCTACGCGATTGAGGTTGTCCAGGTGGCTTTTGCGGTTCCAGTCTTTTTTGGACAGTTTATCTTTCGGCATTTCTTCCATTAATCTTTTCAGGTGGGCTGATTTAACGGCGAAGGCGATGCCATCGGAGGTAGTTTGTTTGCCGGTGACGATGCCGATAACGTTGCCCTTATTATCGAGGAGGGGGGCGCCGCTATTGCCCGGGTTGACGGGGATGGATACCTGGTAGGCGGCAGTATCTCCGTTGAAACCGGTCTGGGCACTGATATATCCTTTGCCATAAACCACTTCATCGCGGGGGAAACCCATGGTGAACACTTCTTCGCCTATCCTAACGGATTGGGGTTTGAGTGCGTAGGGGAGTGGTTGTGCTTTGAAGGAGGAGTCGGTTACTTTGATTACGGCCAGGTCGCTGGATACATCTTCGAATACGCTGATGGCTTTGTAGGCTTCTCCTTTTGTATTTTGGATGTAGAGGGAGTCAGCACCGGCTATCACGTGATAGTTGGTTACGATGTACCCGTTGCCGGTGATGGCGAATCCGGTACCGCCGTAGGTACCTGGGTTGACGGGCGCTTTGCTTTTGTTGTTGATATCTTTAATAAGGGCGTTTTGGGAGCGCTGGATATTGTTCAGCGTTCTTCTGACGTCTTCATATTGGGCGGTAGATTTTTTGCGGGCAGCGTTCTGTAATACGGCAATGGTAGACAGGGAAGTGACCAGCGCGATACAGGCGGCGGCGGCGATGCTTTTGAGGGTTCTTCTGCGTAAGAGGAATATGCGGGTGCCGGAGTCTGCGGCAGCGGCGGCTTCTTTTTTCACCTCGGTCAGGTCCATTTTTTCATGGATGCGCTGCATTTTTTTCTGGAAGTCGAGGCGGCGGCCATAGGCTTCCATTTCCCGGAGGAGGTGTTGGTGTGCCACTACCTGCTGGTCTACTTCCGGGTTGCTGTTTCGCAGCATTTCGAAGTCGGCCTTTTCCTGGAGGGACATTTCTCCCTGCAGGTAGCGTTCTATATTATTAGATAATTGATTCATGTCTTTCATCCTCACTACCCTTTATTATTGGTATATGTCGAAAAATATCTTTTTGAGCCTTACCAGGCACTTGTACTTTTGATTTTTGGCATTTTCGGCGTTGGTATAGCCGAATTTGTCAGCGATCTCCTGCATGGACTGTTTATATATATAGTAGTCCTGGAGGATCGTTTTGCAAGGTTCTCCTATTTGTGCCATTGCTTTTTCCATGGAGCGGAACTGCAGGTCCTTTTTCTGGTGTTCTTCCAGGTCGTCTTCGACTGGGATGATTTCTTCCAGTTCGGTCGGCAGGGACCGCTGCAAGGTACCGGACTGTAGTTTTTTAAGCCAGAGCCGGCGGCAGACGGAGTATAAATAGGTTTTCAACTGGCTATACAGTTCAAAATCCCCTTGCTGCACTTTTTCAAAAAGTACGATCATTGCTTCCTGGAACAGGTCTCTGGCGTCGTCTTCTGAACCATTATGTTGGAGGATCATTCTCAATATGACCGGAAATTGTTCTGTATAGATCGTTTCCAGCGCTTTATCTTCATTCCGGGCCAAACCCTCCAGTAATTCCCTATCCCTTTCTATGTTCTGATTATACTTCACTTATTAATACGATTATATGGCTTTTGGTAACCCAAAGTACCAAAAAATATTTTTTATCAAACTTAGGGTTACCTTTTTAAAGATCTGGTATAAAGTATAAAATTCCCTGTGGCGGGGTTACCTTTTGAAAGAAAGGGTATAAAGTAAAAAAGCGGGTTTGTGAAAGGTTACCTTTTCCGGATCCTGGTATTAAAAATAAATTTTCCCTGGCCGGGTTACCTTTTTAAAAACCTGGTATAAAGGAATAAATAAACATAAAAAACCTAAAAAACGTAATACAATGAAGAACGCTATTAAACTCGGTTTCTTTGCTCTTTCTTTCGGTCTGTTCGTAGTAGCTTGTGGCGAAGGTAACAAAACTGCTGAAGCTACAGATTCTACTGCTACTGAAGCTAGCCAGACTATCGATTCAGCTGCTGCTGTTGCTGATTCTGCAGTTAACGCTGTAGTTGATTCTGCAAAGCAAACTGTTGATTCAGTTGCTAAAGCTGCTACTGATTCCATTAAACACTAATTAGATTAGTAAGCAAAAAAGGTTATAATAGGCCGCTCCGGATTCCGGAGCGGCTTTTCCTTTTTGAGATGGGCTGGTGGTTTTGGGGATTTTGGGGAGAGCCAAGGGGAGTAGCCGGGCTTTTGCGGGTTGGTTGATGTTTAATTTCATTATAACAAGGATTTTGTTCAGCCCGGAATCGTTAAAGGAGTTAAATATTTGAAAAAAATCACCAATCAAGTGGTGTCATTAAAAAAAATGTAATTTTTATAGCTACTGCTTGGAAAATTAAAATCACGCCGTATTTTTGCTTCCAGATTCAAATAGACAAAATGATACAGCACTCGACCTTTGGTTACTTTTATGGTTTCTACTTTTTCTGGTACCAGGAATAGTAAGGTCGTTTGTAGTATAAACATAAAAAAACTAACAAAAGGGCCTTTCGGATACGAGAGGCCCTTTTAAATTTAAATAGTTACCGATCACAGATCACATGCAACGTTTCTGCCTTTATAGCACTTATTTTTTTTATTACTTCTTTTACGTCGTAAAGGCCGGGACTCTTTTGTAATGAACCAACAGCATCAACATAAAATTCTTACAACAGAAAGGGTCCCGACTCACCGGGGCCCTTTTTTATTTCAGGTAGCTAGTTGCTGTAGCAACTAATCTACTGTAAACCAATCACACCCGATAATCGAATATAAAATGAAAATAGCTATACAAGGATTCGAAGGATGTTTTCACCAGGTGGCAGCGGAGCGATATTATGGTAAGCAAACAGAAATTGCTTCCTGCGCTTCTTTTGCTGAACTCGTAAGAAGGGTTAAGCAGGAGGATGAAGTGGATGGAGGGGTGATGGCCATCGAGAATTCTATTGCTGGCAGTATACTGCCCAACTATACCTTATTAAAAAATTCCGCGCTTCATATAGTGGGAGAGCTTTATCTGCAGATCAACCAGCACCTGATGGTGTTGCCGGGTCAGACCATGGAGGATATCCGGGAGGTGCATTCTCATCCGATGGCATTGTTACAATGTGCGGATTTTCTGGAGAAGTATCCACATATTAAGCTGGTGGAGACGGAGGATACGGCGCTGAGTGCCAAACATGTGCGTCATAAGAAGTTGAAGAGTGTGGCGGCTATTGCGGGTAAGCTGGCAGCGGATATTTTCGATCTGGACATTATTGCACCGAATATTCATACTGCGAAGAACAACTACACCCGTTTCCTGGTGATCTCCCGGAATGGAGTGGAGGCGGCGGAGGATGCTAATAAGGCCTCTGTTTATTTCCAGACTTCTCATGACCGTGGTAGTCTGGCGAAGGTGTTGGGTAAGATCGCGGATGCGGGTATTAACCTGTCCAAGCTGCAGTCTTTTCCTATACCGGCGAAGGAGTGGAATTATTATTTCCATGCTGATATGGAGTTTGAGGACCTGCAGCATATCCGCCGGGCGTTGGAGAAAATAGAGCCGTTGACGGAGCACCTGAAGGTATTAGGTATCTATAAGAAAGGCAAAACACACGCATAACTCAACGCATATAACGCAGACCACCATAACGATTTTATGAAAATAGCAGTAGCCAAAAGATTACAACATACAGAAGAATACTATTTCTCCAAGAAGCTGCGGGAAATAGATGAGATGAATAAGGCAGGGGCGCAGGTGATCAACCTGGGGATCGGAAGTCCTGATCTGCCTCCTCATCCTGATGTGGTAGCTGCCTTGCATGAGCAGGCGCAGAAGAGTAATGTGCATGCTTACCAGGGATATAAAGGTATTCCGGCGTTGCGTGCGGCGATGGCTAGCTGGTATCAGCGTTTTTACCAGGTGCAGTTGGAGCCGGATACGGAGGTTTTGCCACTGATAGGTTCTAAGGAAGGCATCATGCATATCTGTATGACTTATCTGCAGGAGGGGGATGAAGCGTTGATCCCTAATCCGGGTTATCCGACGTATCGTTCTGCGGTGCAGCTGAGTGGCGCTACTGTGAGGGAATATGCATTGGATGAGGCGCATGGATGGTTGCCGGATCTGGAAGCATTGGCTGCGCAGGATCTGAGCAAGGTGAAACTGATGTGGGTGAACTATCCGCATATGCCTACCGGGACTAAAGCAGGCGCTGATTTCGGCCGTCAGCTGGTGGCTTTTGGCAAGCAGCATAACATCCTGATCTGTCATGACAATCCGTATAGTTTCATTCTGAATGAGCACCCGGAGAGCCTGTTGCAGGTGGAAGGTGCAAAGGATGTGGTATTGGAGCTGAACTCTCTGAGTAAGTCTTCCAATATGGCCGGATGGCGAGTGGGGATGTTGGTAGGTAAGGCGGAGTTCCTGAATGAGGTATTGCGGTTCAAGAGCAATATGGATTCTGGTATGTTCCAGCCGGTGCAGATGGCAGCGGTGAAGGCGCTGGAGCTGGGTAAGGAATGGTATGATGAGCTGAATGCTATTTACCGTGGCCGGAGGAAGAAGGTATTTGAGTTGCTGTCGCTGCTGGGTTGCACTTTTGATGAGCAGCAAGTGGGTATGTTTGTATGGGCGAAGATACCGGCTGATGTGAAAGACGGGTATGTGCTAACGGACAAGATATTGCAGGAGGCGAAGGTATTCATTACTCCCGGCGGCATTTTCGGTAGTAACGGTAACGGTTATATACGTGTGAGTCTTTGTAAGGATGAAGTTGTTTTTGAAGAAGCTATTCAGCGTATCCGTGCTGTAGTAAATGCATAATAATTATTAAAGGTCAATTATTCAGATAAAATGATAACAGCAGTAGTAGGTGTGGGATTAATAGGAGGTTCTCTGGCGATGAGCCTGAAGGAGAAGGGTGTGACGAACTGGGTATTAGGTGTGGATCTTTCCCAGGAGAACCTGGACATGGCGCGGGCGTTAAAGATCATTGATGAGGGCAGTACGCTGGAGGATGCTTTGCAACGTGCGGACCTGTTGATACTGGCGATACCGGTGGATGCTTTGTTGAAGGTACTACCCGGTATACTGGACAAGGTGCGTCCCGGGCAGGTGGTGATGGATGTGGGATCTACTAAGGAGAAGATATTGGAGCTGGTGGCTGGCCATCCGAAGCGGGGTCGTTTTGTGGCAGCGCACCCGATGGCGGGTACGGAGTATTCCGGTCCGGAAGCAGCGGTACGTAATCTTTTCACGCATAAGACGATGGTGTTGTGTGATGTGCGGAACAGTGATGAAGATGCGCTGGAGGTGGTAGAGCAGTTGGTGGACCGGTTGCAGATGCGGCTGGTATATATGAATGGTGTGGAGCATGATCTGCATACTGCTTATGTATCTCATATCTCGCATATCACTTCATTTGCGCTGGCGCTGACGGTGTTGGAGAAGGAGAAGGAGCAGGGGCGCATATTTGAGCTAGCGAGTGGTGGTTTTGAGTCTACGGTGCGTCTGGCAAAAAGTTCACCGGATATGTGGGTGCCTATCTTCAAACATAACCGGAGTAATGTGCTGGATGTATTGGAGGAGCATATTCACCAATTGCAGCATATGAAGCAGTTGTTGGAAGGTGAGGATTACGAAGCGTTTCACAAGCTGATACAGAAATCGAATAAGATCAGGAAAATATTGAAATAGTAACAAGTACAATCAACATCAAATATTATCTACATGGACCATGGAGTATGGGCCATGGTCCTAAACAAAAAAAATATGGAACAGATTTTAGCCAAAACCAAATTCGCCGATCCTTCCTCCGACAAGAAGCCGTTGATCATTTCCGGTCCATGCAGTGCGGAGACAGAGGAACAAGTGTTAGCTACAGCACTGGCGTTAGCCAAGACCGGTAAAGTAGACGTATTGCGTGCCGGTATCTGGAAGCCCCGTACACGTCCTGGTTCTTTTGAAGGGATAGGTACTAAAGGTTTGCCCTGGTTACAGAAGGCGCGTGAGTTGACAGGACTGCCGCTGGCGGTGGAAGTAGCTACTGCCAAGCAGGTGGAAGATGCTTTGCACTTCGATGTGGATATTCTGTGGATAGGTGCGCGTACAACTGTGAATCCTTTCTCTGTGCAGGAAGTAGCGGATGCACTGAGAGGTGTAGATAAGACGGTGTTGATCAAGAATCCGATCAATCCTGACCTGGAGTTGTGGATTGGTGCGGTAGAGCGTGTGCAGAAAGCTGGTATTAAAGAGATAGGTCTGATCCACCGTGGATTCTCCAGCTATGGTAATACGGAGTTCCGTAATGCGCCGATGTGGCATTTGCCTATTGAGCTGAAGCGTCGTATGCCTGAGTTGCCGATCATCTGTGATCCCAGCCACATCACTGGTCGCCGTGACATCCTGCTGGATGTAGCGCAGGAGGCTATTAATCTTGATTACGATGGTCTGATGCTGGAGTCTCACGTAGATCCTGATAATGCATGGAGCGATGCCAAACAGCAGGTGACACCTGAGCGTCTGGCGGAGATACTGGACAGCATTGTATGGCGTCATGAGCACTCTGACAAGAAGGAGTTCAACAGTGCGTTGGAGAAGCTGCGCGCGCAGATCAACCAGATCGATGATGAGATCATGCTGTTGCTGAGCAATCGTATGAAGGTAGCTGAGAAGATCGGTATTTACAAAAAAGAGAACGACATCACTATCCTTCAGACGAACCGCTGGAATGAGATATTGGATCGCAATATCAAGAAAGGTGAGAAGCTGGGTCTGACGAAAGATTTCATCCTGAAATATTTTGATGCGGTACACCTGGAATCTATTAACCGCCAGAACAAGGTGATGAGTGACGAAAAAAATGCATAATGCAGCAGCATAGCGTTGTGTGTCTGTGATGTGTTAATATTGTGATCTGCAATTTTACACATTACAGGCATGCGGCAAGTGCCATCCATTCCGTATATATGAAGACATTAACGAATCAATTTCAGCATAGCACGACGAAATACCATCTGGGAGAAAGCCTGGTCAATCTTGGTAATTATGTAGACATGTCCCGCACTATATTGGTGTTGGATGAGAATGTGGATAAGCACCATGCGCATAAGTTGCCCGGATGGAAGAAGCTGGTGATCCCTGATGGGGAGGAGCACAAGGCGATGGATGTTTTACAGCAGATCATAGACGGGCTGATAGCGTTGGAGGCGGACCGGAAGACTATGCTGGTGGGCATTGGCGGTGGTATGGTCACGGACCTTACCGGCTTTGCGGCGAGTATTTATATGCGGGGTATTCCATTTGGTTTTGTGCCCAGTACTTTACTGGCGCAGGTAGACGCTTCTATTGGCGGTAAAAATGGTATCAATCATGGTCAGCATAAGAATATGCTGGGTACTATTAATCAGCCCTCTTTTATCTTGTTTGATTATACCCTTCCGGCTACGATGCCTGATGAGGAGTGGCACAATGGGTTTGCCGAGATCATCAAGTATGCCTGTATCCTGGATGTGCAGTTGTTCGACTACCTGGAGCAGCACCGTGATAAGGCGTTGGCCAGGGATGTGGCTGTGTTAGAGTACCTGGTGGAGCGATCTGTGGAGTTGAAGACGCAGGTGGTATTGAATGATGAGTTTGAGACGGGGCAGCGTCGTTGGTTGAACTTCGGGCATACGTTGGGGCATGCGGTAGAGAAGTTAGAAAATATTGCGCACGGTAAGGCGGTGGCTATTGGTATGGTGGCGGCGGCGAAGTTGTCTGAGAAGTTGTCGGGATTGCCGGTGGAGCAGACTAACCGGTTGATCCGGTTGATCAACGATTACCAGTTGCCGGTAACGATGAGTACAGATAAGGAGGCGGTATTCAACCTTTTTAAACTGGACAAAAAGCGGGATGGGGCGGCGATACATTTTGTATTGTTGAAAGAGATTGGTCAGGCATTGACCCAACCTATTCCGATAGATGATCTGAAGCAGTATTTACAGGAGCTGTAATGGGAGGATCATTGGTTAATTATTTATTCAGCGTCAGAACATACAACATATGAAAGTAACTGTATCACCAGGAGTAATAAAAGGAACGGTAACAGCGAATCCGTCCAAGAGTGCTATGCAACGTGCTGTGGCGGCGGCGTTATTGAGTCAGGGGAAGAGTATTATCCGTAATCCCGGATTGAGTAATGACTGTCTGGCGGCATTGGAGGTAGCGGAGAACCTTGGTGCGAAGATCCGCCGGGTGGAGGATCATATAGAGATCACGAGCCAGGGGGTACGACCTTTTTACGATGAGATCAACTGTGGTGAGTCGGGGCTGGGTATACGTATGTTTACGCCCATTGCTGCGCTTGCTGAGTTGGCGATTACGATTAACGGGCATGGCAGTTTAACTACTCGTCCGATGCATTTCTTTGAGGAGGTATTGCCTCAGCTGGGGGTGCAATGTAAGACGCAGGAGGGCAAGTTGCCTTTGCAGATACAAGGGCCTTTGCAGGCGAAGGACATTACAATAGACGGTTCGTTGAGTTCTCAGTTTCTGACGGGTTTGCTGATGGCATTCGGGTCAGTGGCGGAGCATGTGACTATTACGGTGAAGGACTTGAAGAGCAAACCATATATTGCTTTGACGTTGCAGTTGATGGAGCAGTTTGGAGTGAAGGTGGAGCAACATGATTTTGAACAATTCCGGTTTGGTAGCAAGCAACGTTACCAGGCTGGTGACTATACGGTAGAAGGTGATTGGAGTGGTGCTGCTTTCCTGCTGGTGGCTGCTGCGGTAGCTGGTAAGGCGGAGGTGCATCATCTGAATACACATTCTGCACAATCGGATAAGGCGATCCTGGAGGCATTGGAAAAGGCCGGTGCGCAGCTGTTGCCCGGTATGTTTACGATGATCGTGGAGAAGAGTGGGCTGCGTGGTTTTGATTTTGACGCTACGGACTGTCCTGATTTGTTTCCTCCGTTGGTAGCGCTGGCGGCTAACTGTGAGGGGGTGACGCGTATCCAAGGTGTGAGCCGGTTGGCGCACAAGGAGAGTGACCGTGGTATTACTTTGCAGCAGGAGTTTGGCAAGATGGGAATCCTTATAGAGCTGAACGGTGATGAGATGCGGGTGCATGGCGGTACTGGTATCAAAGGCGCGGTGGTGCATTCACATAATGACCACCGTATTGCGATGGCTTGTGCGGTAGCTGCGTTGACGGCAGACGGTCCGGTGGTGATTGAAAATGCGGAAGCGATCAATAAGTCGTATCCTGAGTTCTATGATCACCTGGAGCAGCTGGGTGGGCAGGTGAGTAAGGTAGACAGCGAGGCGGTGCATCATTCTTAATTTTACTGTCTGCGTAAGCGGATGGCGTCATAAAAAACAACAATCAGGTGAATAGTTTCGGCAGAATATTCAGGGTAAATGTATTTGGGGAATCGCACGGAGAGAGTGTAGGTGTTAACATCGACGGTACGCCGGCGGGTATTCCTTTGCAGCAGGAGGATTTCCTGGCTGATCTGGGTCGCCGGAAGGCGGGAGCGAAGGGGACTACTCCCCGTAAGGAAGATGATCTTCCTTTCCTCAAGTCTGGTGTGTACAATGGGCATACGACCGGTGCGCCTATTACGATCTTATTTGAGAACAACAATACGCGCAGTACGGATTATGAGAAGCTGCGGGAGTTTCCCCGGCCGGGACATGCTGATTTTGTGGCGACGGAGAAGTTCGGAGGTTATGAAGACTACCGGGGAGGTGGTCACTTCAGTGGCCGGTTGACATTGAACCTGGTAGCTGCCGGTGTGATTGCCAAGAAGATACTCGGCGGCGGTATACAGGTGCAGGCAAGGATCACAGAAGTAGGAGGTTTACCGGATGCGGAGCAGGGGTTGGAAGCGGCTATTGCTGCGAAGGATTCTGTGGGTGGTATTGTGGAATGTGTGGTGACGGGACTACCTGTGGGATTAGGGGAGCCCTTCTTTGATTCTGTCGAATCTGCTATTGCGCATGCGGTGTTTGCTATCCCTGCTATTAAAGGTATTGAATTCGGTGCTGGTTTTGCGGCGGCCCGTATGAAAGGTGTGGAGCATAATGATGCGATCATTGACAGTAAGGGGACCACTGCGACCAACCATGCCGGCGGTGTGGTGGGAGGTATTACCAATGGTAATCCGTTGGTGTTCCGTATTGCGGTGAAGCCTACGTCGAGTACGCCGAAGGAGCAGCATACGCTGAATATCAAAAGCGGGGAGGTGGAGTCTTTCAGTGTGAAGGGCCGGCATGATCTGTGCATTGCGTTGCGGGTGCCGGTGGTACTGGAGGCGGTGACGGCGATGGTATTAGCGGACTTTATGTTGCTGGAGCAGCGGGTATCGCGGGTATATAAGCCAGGCAATATCTAATCAGACCATATCTTGACTAAATAATAAAGCGCCGTACATATTATTTGTACGGCGCTTCGCTTTATATAGAAAAAGGGAAAAACTATTTCTCTATTTCCAGCAGTTCCACTTCGAAAACGAGGGTGCTACCGGGGCCGATCTTCGGGCCTGCCTGGCGTTCGCCGTAGGCGAGGTCGGAAGGGATAAAGAGGCGCCATTTGGAGCCAACGGGCATGAGTTGCAGGGCTTCTGTCCAGCCTTTGATCACGCCGCCTACGGGGAAGGAGATAGGTTCGCCTCTGTCTACGGAGCTATCGAAGGTCGTACCATCTATCAGGGTGCCGTGGTAGTGTGTTTTTACTTTATCATTGGCGGTTGGTTTAGGGCCGGTACCTTCTTTGAGGATCAGGTATTGGAGACCGCTAGGCAATGTTACTACGCCAGGTTTGGATTTATTATCCTGCAGGAATTTCTCTCCCTCTGCTTTATTCTTTGCTACTTTCTCAGATTTTAACTGTTGCAGATAGTTACTAATACTCATACTTCCTTGTTCTTTAGTTAGTAAAGTGGGATTATTTTTCAGTGCATCCTGTACTGCTTTGAGCATCAGGTTGGCATTAATATTGTCTAACCCCTGTACTTTGAGGTTATTACCTATATCCAATCCTATAGCGTAGCTTACAGAATCTATTTTCGTTTTCATGGCTGCCTGTTGTTGTTTGGCAGCAGGTGTTGTTGCTGTTTTAGGTTTGGCTTTAGCCTGGCTATATCCTTCGAGGGAAGTCAGCAGCAGTATGCCTGGTAACAGGTATTTTTTGATCATAAGCGTTAATTAATAAAGACCATGCTTGGTTGGCATAGCGCTGCAAGATAATAAAATTGGCGGATGCCGTAGACGCTCCGGGGGCTTTTTAGGGCCATGGAGCGGTGTTTTTAACAAAAGGTTGTGTTAAAGTGTTAACAACGAAGGGTATAAGGCATATAGATAGCAGGCATTTTATGAAAAACGTTTACGGAATCGTATTACTGTATCTACTCGGCGCTGGTTTGTCGGCTTCGGGGCAGCAGGTAGATCTATGGCAGAAGGCAAAGCAGAATCCTAACTTGGGCCGGCATAAGTACATTGCCGTTAAGTTTCACAGTGGCAGTCATTTGTATAATGGGGAGGAGCTGAAGCAGTTCCTGCAGAAGGGGTATACTTCTGTGGAGGTGCGGATGGGCTGGCAGAGTACGGGGAAAAAGGTGTGGCAGCGTGTGTACAATTATCCCAGCTATGGCATCGGGATGTATAGCGGTAATATTGGCGATCCTAGTATATTAGGGAATCCCAGTGGTATTTACGGTTTTTTTGATTTCCCTTTTTTGCGGCGGAGGCGTCATCATTTCAATGCGGAAATGGCGTTGGGGTTTACTTATGATCTGAATGGGTATGATCCGAAGAACAATCCTTTAAACGATGCGATCAGTTCGAAGGTGGATGTGTATTTCAATGTGAGTGTGGGAGGGGTATTCAAGGCTTCGGAGTTGTTTGACCTGATATATGGTATAGATATGACGCATTTTTCGAACGGACGTACGCATACGCCTAACCTGGGATTGAACATGTATGGCTTGAACGTGGGGGTGCGTTATCACTACAATGCGATCCGGCGTATTGTGAAGCAGCAGATCGATTCTACGTATGAGCCATTGCGGCGGCCGGTGTTTGTAACGACACTGATACCACCCGTGAAGCGGGTGAGCAATGTAGATATCTACGGTGCTTTCGGGGTGGTGCAGAATGAGAGTTCGAAGAGTTCGGGTTCGTTTTACGGTACGGTATCGCTGGTATTGGATTATGCGCGCCGTTACAGTCATATGGGGAGTTTTACGGCGGGGTTGGACGGCTTTTATGATGCGTCTTTAGGCGGGATTTACAGTATGGAGGGGAAGCAGGCGCATACCAGTGATAAGATGCTGGGTGGTGTGCATGTAGGGCATCTGTTGCATATACAGCGATTCGACCTGGTGACGCAGGTAGGGACGTATTGGTTCCGGCGGGATAATTACAAGGGGAATGTGTTTATGCGGATAGGGCTGCGTTATAATACGCCTACGAAGACCTTTGTCCAGATAGGGTTGAAGACGCTGAATGGAGCGGCTGCGGACTGGATAGAATGGGGGATCGGTTACCGGATATAGTTATTGTTTGTTTGTTAGTCCCGACTCCATATTTCGGAGATCTTATCGCCTTTGGAGCTGAGGCCGAAGTGGTGCCAGTTTTTACCATCCACTTTACCATCGAAGCTGAGGGACATGCCTACGCGGCTGTTGTCGCGGGAGAAGAACTCTATTGTTTCTGTGTATTTACCATCTTTGAATGTATAGGTGCCGCCGCCGGTGCCGGAGAAGGACTGTGTGCCGGGGTCTATGGCGGCCCACTGGAAGCGGGTGCCGGACAGTATTTTTACTGTCTTGCGGGTGCCGGTGGTGTGGATAGCGCTCATTTTACCATCCTGTTCGCGTGCGGTGATGTGCCAGTTGCCAGCGAGCGGAGCGTTGCCATCGTCGAGGCGTTTCCAGGTTTCCTGTTTGCCGTTGCGGACAATGGTGAGGTTGCTGCCATCCAGGGAGAAGGTGGTGTTGGAGGTGCTACCTACGGTGCCTTTATTATCGGTATTGAACTCAATACGTTCTTCGATAGCGTCGGTAGTGGCTTTGATGGTGCCACCATGGGAGCGGATGAACTGTTTGGCTGTCATATCGTAGGCGGTTTCTACAAAATAGTTGTCGGCGATGATACGGACGGTCTGATGGACTTGCCCGGGTGTGGAGAGTTGCCAGGCGCCTTGCAGTTGCTGGGCGGTGGCGGCAATAGCGGTGAGGAGCATCACGGCAATGAACAGGCAGGCGATCCCTACCAAAAGCAGTGGTCTTTTCATAACATGGACATTTACAGGAGGACTAAAGTTAAGAAAAATATCGGGGGGAGGGAAGGGGGGATGGCAACGCAGAGAACGCCGGTTTATATAACCAGTTTATAACCAATGCCACGTAGGCTTAGAATCTGTACAGCAGGATCATCTTTGAGTAATTTTCGCAGGTGCGTCATGAATACATTATGCTATTGACATTGTAGATGCTGTCATTGCCCCATATTTTGATCAGGGCTTCGTGTCTTTCGAGTACTTCATTTTTGTGTTGCAGTAATAACTCTAATAGTGCTGCCTCTTTGTAGGAAAGGTCATAGGTTGTGAGGGGCGTGGTTAGTTGTCGGCTAACGGTATCCAGTTTACAGCGGCAATTAAGCTGATTTGATGGGCATAAATTGGGAATACCTGTATCATGAAGGTGCAACCCTTGCCTACAAGTTTAAATGGATGAAAAAAGTTCAATTAAAGCCCCATGATTGAAGCTGTTGCATTTATTTCGCACCGTGATTGATGTAATAACTATTACATTAATCACGGTATTTTATCTATATGCTGGTAATAGGTTATATATATGCTTATCTTGCTGCTATCTGTATTGAAGAGGTTACCCCAATACCATGTGTTTTCCAGGACTCAATTAAATCATTAGTTCTTCTGTCTATGGCTAATCTTGTATTTACGGCAAAAGACAATACCGCGTTGGCCCTTGTCAAAAACCTATTGTTTGGAATGCATCACCAATAAATATCGTTTTATGACCCCAAAAACATCCCTTATTTTACTACTGCTAGTTTTTGCAGTTCCATGAGTTGTAAGAAGCCTCAACAAGATTATCAGGCGGGTGATCATGCCCAAACATCGAATTTTATCCAAGAAGTAAAGTCATTCTTTGATCTTGAACTGGCCTCCAGGACCCCCAAAAAGAACCTGTTTTGAAAATATGTCGAGGATATTCCCAAACTCTCCATTTGGAGCGCCGCCAAAATAAAGAAGATCAGTATTGGCGAAGCGGTGGTTGTCCCGATTTTATATGCGAGGGATTTAACAATTGAATATGATGCCGGCAAAATGCGACTAACGACCTCACAGGTTACCGATCTGCTTTTCTATAAAGATGCTCAAAATAAAATCCATGCGGAATTGGTCACAACCCTTCCCAATGCCGTTTTTTTGGAAAATAAAGGGAAGAAGTGTCTTTTTACTGGAATGGTACTGGTCACAGATTGGTTTGGAAAACAGATCAAGAATTTTGAATATGATGGTAGTGGCCGATATAGGCAATTCGAGACTTGGGGAAACACATCAAATCCCCATCCAGAAGTCGTTGTAATGACCAAATGTTATATCGACTATTACAGTTGTACCTATTCCGGCGGTCAAAGCTATTGCCGTTATGAGTTTAGTAAACAAGTTGCCTGTGACGGTGGAAGTGGTGGCGGAGGATGGAATGGCGGCAATGGAAATCCGTCAGGCGGACCAAATGGGGGTGGAACTGGCAATAGCCCTGGTCCAAATGATTATCCCGGTGCAACACAAGGAGAACCCCAACCTTCCGAAAACCTGAAGAAAATTGCTAAATCAACGACAACAATGATGGTTCAACAGGTTGCGATCCTAAATAGGGTACTAGAGCAATTTTTAGAGTGCTGCATTAATAAAGCGTTTTTCAACCAGATGGTAACTGCCGGAGTAAAGCTTGATTTCAAAGTAACCCCAATGCAACTCAGCGAAGGAGGGTTTAAACCAATTGAAATGTCAGTTTCCTTTAAGGGTAATTCAGCGATTAATTATGATGTACTAACAGAGGAACTATTTCATGCATATCAAAATCTGTATTATCCTGGAGGAATTGCCGGAAAGCATGGGACGATAGGAGGTTCGAATTTAGAGTTTGAAGCAAAGCTCTTAAGAGATATCGAAATAATGAAGAAATTTATGCCTTGCTGTTTGACGATTCAGACAACTAATGAAGATAACGCCGCTTACTTTGACTGGCTCCGGAAAATTACTGCGGACGTAACAAAACATCCTACCGATTTTAGCGAATTACAAGATAAATACTTCGATTTTTTGGAGTTGTTTAAAAAGTCATGGCCCGCATATTTTCTTCCGACAGATCCTAATTTAAAACCCGAAGCTTTATTAAATTTGTATAAGAATAGTGGATGCACTATTGAAAATTAAAAGCTATGCAATACAAGACGCCATTTTTGTTACTAGCCTCTTTTTTCATTCTAGAGAAATCTTATTGTCAGTTTGACGAAGGAATTGTGAAAGCAGGCAATAAAACATATCAATGCAAGCTGATTGACTCTAACAGACTCTATATCAGCAATTCAGAGAATATTCTTGGATCAAAGCAACCACAAATTCCTGCAGGCGTAGAAGATTTAACGAGTATTGAGTGCAAAGGGGTGAATGAGGTCGGCGAACTTATCAGAGGTGTCATTCCAAAAGATAAACTACAAAAGATTGCCGATGAGAAAGCCATGGTTATAACATATTCTATTGATAATACCGGTAAGGTTTTGGAAACGACTTTTGCAATTGACGCGAATACTCAAATTGCCCCAATGGAGCTTTCCAAACTGGAAGACAAAATAAAAACGGTCACTTTTACTTTTAAGAACGATCAGCTTAAAGGGGTCAATTTCATCCGTTTTAATAGCATGTTCCCGCTACGCAGGGTGTTAAACAAAGAGAAACTGTGCGGCATGAACTAAATAAGGAATGTTATACATGACCATAGTAGAAAAGGAGGCAATTGCCTCCTTTTCCGTTATCAGTAGCGCCCATACAGACAGGCCATGCCACCTCTAAAGAAGACTGTTCATTGCAATTTATCCTTGCCGGATATCGGATTGAAGACCCAATCCTTCCTGGTTTAGATCACTGCATTGTAGCGAGAAGGAGAAGCTTACAAATGCTAATCGTTTTTTGATAAATATTTGAACTTTACTTCCGGATATTTTATGTAGGTCATAATACGCCCTTTGTCATTGACGATTTCATCAAAATTATGAAGCCGTATCCGGTTATTGTCCAGTTGTTCAGCAAAACAGGCGACGTAAACAAATTTTGTTTTACCACTATGCCAAAACTCATCTACTTTGATATATTCCTGTTCAAACGTTACTTTCCCGTCATGTTTAGTACTTGGTATTTCCAAGATTGCTGTATCATTCTGGCCAGTTATAGCCCGCATGAATAGTAGTTTGAGTTTATCTCCGTCTTTGGTTGTTTTGAAGAAGTAGCGGCGGCTTTTATCGTCATTGAGTCCCCAGAATTGAACATAATTTCTTTTGGTTTCTCTTTGCATTTGTGGTCTGGAGGCGTCCAGAATGGTGTACTCATTCACTACGTTGGTACTGTTGTTGTAAAAATGGATCCAATAGTCGTCCCATGTTTTTCCCCTGGCAGTTAGTATAGGAGGATTTCCTTCCATAAACTCAACGAACCTGGCTTTGAAGTATACGTTAGGATTAACGATCAGAATTCTTGCAGCTAAAGAATCGTTTGTATTAAGGCTTAATTTTTTTACTACTGTTGTTATCCCACCTGTTAGTTCTTCTGGTATACCCACTGCGCCAAGAATTTTGTCTAATAGTTCTTTGAAGTCCAAATCAACGCCGGATTTTCTTTTCACCGTTACTATAACGCTGTCTGCTGTTTGGCCTGCATAGGCGAATTTTGTTCCAATGGCCAGGGTACCATCTTTATAATGATCCGCCTTAATGGACCTGTATTTGATCCGGGTTACCTCTATGTTGCTTAACGTGTGGGTATTTATATTGATGATGCCTGTTAAATATTTTCTGAATTTCTCTTTATAATCCGTGATGCTTTCGGCACCATCTACGACCTCGTAGGTCAGATGAGGAATACTGGCGTTGGGTACAAATACAGGTGAGCCGTTGTTAACGTTGGTGATCATCCGGCCCAGTAAATTTGTCTGGGGATCTTGTAAATCAATCCAATTACCTTGAGCAGAGCAAATACCTGTAAGAATAAGGCATATGGAAGTTAATCCTATTAATCTTTTCATTTGGGAGCTTTTAGGAAGTGATAATAGCAGCAATATTGGGATTGCATGTTTTTTTATTGGGATAAATTATCAGGTACTGCGTAATAGAGATTTCCTCTGTTTATTCGCTAAGCCTTTTACATTTCAAAATTAGAATGGGTCGGACAGATCGCCAATACCAAGTAGTTTGTATTTTATGTATAAAAGGCGAAGGCCGGTCTTGTTATAAGACCGGCCTTCGCCTTTTATTTATGTAATTGACTTTATTATTTCACCACAGGCAGCTCGAGGCTGGAAGGGTATTTTGCGTCGTGGTAGATACGGATGGTTGCTTTCTGGAAGTCTTTGGCATCGCAGTGGTAGATATCGGTGAAGACCTGCGGGTTGCGGTCTACTAGTGGGAACCAGCTGCTTTGTACCTGTACCATTACGCGGTGACCTTTTTTGAAGGTATGTGCGATGTCGGGGAGGGTGAACTTCACCGGGGTAGGTTTACCAGGTTCGAAAGGCTCTGCTTTTTCGAAGCTGTTGCGAAACTTACCTCTCATTACTTCGCCACGTACCAGCATTTGGTAGCCACCCATCTGGTAGGTGGTGGACGGTACGCGGTAGTGCTCAGACGGTTCGCTGGGACCGTAGGAGAAATCGTTCGGGAAGACATCGACGAGTTTCACGATGAAGTCGGCGTCGGTGCCGGTGATGCTGGCGATGAGGTTTGCTACCAACGGACCTGCCAGTGTGAGATCTTCCTGGAGGATATCTGTCTGGAAGGTGAGTACATCCGGACGTCTGGAAGCGAAACGCTGGTCGTCGGTCATGTAGTTGATGGTACGTGCCAGGTGGATACCGTCGGTGTAGGGGACTGGTTTGTCCGGATCGCTGAGGTATTCATCGAAGCTGTTATTACCGGTAGGTTGATTAAAGGAGAGTCCTCCTTTTTCCTGCAGGTATATCGGTGTTGCTTTTGCTTCTGCAGGCGGCCATTTAGGCAGCTTTTTCCATTCGTTAGCGCCAGTGAAGAAGATAGTTGCTTCTGCGATATCGGGTGCATTGCCTTTGCCTTTAAGGTAGTGATTGAAGAAAGGCACTTCGATGTTGTCGGCGTACCATTTGCTGGTAGCGCTACCGAACTGGATATTACCGAGATGGGTACCATCACCACGAGACCATTGACCATGGTACCAGGGGCCCATTACAATGCGGTTGTTAGTATTGGGGCTTTGGTGTTCGATCGCCTGGTAGGTGGTCCATGCGCCGAAGCAGTCTTCTGCGTCAAACAGGCCGCCTACTTCGAGCATTACGGGTTTAACATTCTTCAGGTAAGGGCGTACGTTGCGTGCTTTCCACCAGTCGTCGTAGGTTTCGTGTGCATAGAGGTCTTTCCAGAATGCGATGCTGTCGCCGGTAAGTCTGTCAAAGTCTTTGAGGGTACCTACTTTTAGGAAGAAGTCATAGTTATCATCGGATTTGTAATCGAAGCCATGGGGGCCAACTGTTGTCGGTTTAGGACGAGGTTTGCCGAAGGCGGTGTAGAAGGAGAAGGCATCGGCGAGCATGAAGGCGCCGTTATGGTGGAAGTCGTCTCCCAGGAACCAGTCGGTCACGGGGGCTTGCGGGCTTACTGCCTTGAGGGCCGGGTGACCGCTGAGGGCAGCCATGGTGGAGTAGAAGCCTGGATAAGAGATACCGAATACGCCGATGTTGCCGTTATTGCCTTCGAGATTTTTTACCAGCCAGTCGACGGTATCGTAGGTATCGCTGGCTTCGTCGATATCTTTTTTAGTCTTCTTATTAGGATTATAAGGGCGTACGTCTACGAAGGTGCCTTCACTCATCCAGCGGCCGCGGACGTCCTGGATGATCATAATGTAGCCTTCTTTCATGTACTGCAGGTAGTGATTGGACCAGAAGGCACGGAATTCATTTTCACCATAGGGCGCGCAGGAGTAGGGGGTGCGGCTCATGAGCATAGGATGTTTTTCCGACTTATCTTTTGGCAGGTAGATGGAGGTGAAGAGGCGGATGCCATCACGCATGGGGATATAAACTTCCTTTTTCGTGTAGTGTTCGCGTATCCATGCGGAGTCTGGATTGGAGGCTTGGGTTACTGCGGGGAATACCAGCAGGATGGCCGAAGCGAGGAGCAGCCATTTTCTCATAATCAGCTAAAGGTTTGGTTAATATACGACGTTAAGATGCGGGCTAATGTACGATTTTAACCGCAGTGGTGGGTGTATAATCTGGATGGATGGAATATATGTATGTAAATCTTGATGGGCGGGATATGTGTGGTTGAGTTTTAGAAGCGGAGTTTTTTGGGGAGGGAGGCTACTACGAGGTCGTAGGAGTTTTTGATCCATTGGAGGATCAGTTTATTGGGGATGTTGGATTGTACGCTGACGGTGTTCCAGTGTTTTTTGTTCATATGCCAGCCGGGTGTGACGCCTTCATATCTTTCGCGTAGTTCTATGGCTTCTTCGGGCTCGCATTTGAGGTTGATGCTTTCGAACCATTCGATGTTGGTGAGGGCGAATACTTTGCCTTTTACCTTGTAGACCAGTGTTTCGGGGCCAAAGGGAAATTCTTCCGTTACCTGGGGAAGGGAGAGGCAGTATTCGCGGAATTGTTCGATGTTCATGGCAGCAATTTAGCAAAAATATTGCAGCGCAAAAGGGAATGCTTTTGCGCTGCATGGCTGATGTGCTAGTTGCTATATGCGGAATGGATGTCAGTATAGGATGGCGATGGTTCTGTCGTCGGGGATATCCGGCGACCAGCTATCGAGCCATTGGACGAGCATTTTAGCGACCTGTGGTGCTGGCAGGGAGAAGTCTACTTTTCTGCCTTTGTTGTTTTTGCCGTTGAGGTCGTCCCAGAGGGCGAGCCAGCTGGCGGGTTGGTAGATATTGCCATCGGGGTCGAATTTGCTGTTGGTGATACCATCTGTCATGAGGATGAGGGCGGTGAAGTCGGGGATGATGGTGAACCGTATGCGGTTGGAGTAGGAGCTGTCTGCCAGGATATCTGACATGGACAGGAGCCTGGTCCGGCCGGCGAATTCTCCTTCTTCGGGAGCGCCGAGCACGGCGACTTCGTGTAGTTCCTGATTATAGAGCCCGATGGCGCCATCTCCGATCCAGAAGGAGCAGATGAGGTATCCGTTGTCGAATTTTTTGGTTAGTGCGAATATGAGAGTAGTAGTATAATCATTCGAGTTAGTTTGTTTACGGGAGGCTTCTTCGTTGATTTTTTCCTGTGCGAAGGACGCTACTTTGCCTAATTGTTCGATGAACAGGTTGCTGAGGCGTTGTTGTCTTTCGATGGAAGGATCGGCCATACAGGCGAGTATGGCGTGGTCGATGGCTTCTGTCTGGTTGCCGGCGATGAGGGAGTTGAAGTACTCGATGGTGGCCTGGCAGGCGATATCGGCGCCTTTGCGGCCTTGCGGTGTGATGCCGGTGCCATCGGAGAGGGCGATGATGCCCCATCCGGTAGCGGATGAGTAGTGGCATGCGAATGCATCTTCGTGTGCATCGGGCATGTTGGTCAGGTGATTTCCTTTTTTGGAGGCGATGACGAGTTTACGTTTACCGAAGGAGAGTGCGTAGCTTTCCTGTAGTGGCTGTTTGTGGCGTGCGGGCACTGTATGCGGGTGGTGATCAGTTGTTTCGTTAATTCTTATTCTATCACAGGCGGTGTTGATTTCGGCTGCGGACAAAAAGTTATTGAACAAAACCTGCTGTCTTGGCGGTACATTGAGCGCATATTTGTGCATCAGGCTTTCCACATATCTGTTTATCTGGCTCATATGCTATCAGTTGTCTCTTTAAAAAGTGTCTTTTGAGGGTGTGTTAAAGCAAACGCTGGATGTTGTGGTCTTATGCGAGATATACTCCGCTGGCGTGTAGCCATTTGCTTAAGGGTTGCCTGCAGGTATTGATCAGGCTACCTTGCATGCCAGCCTGGAGGGCGCCGCCGAGGTCTGCGTGGGCGTTATCTCCGATGTGGAGTATTTCGCCATTGAGGAGGCTGCCCTGGTATAGGGTGGCGGCAGCGGCGTGCATGGCAGCGAACATGGCGGGTGCTGGTTTGGAGCAGCCGGTTTCGTCGGAGTAGAGCTGGAATTGGAAATATTGGTCCAGTTGTTCGTGACGGAGTACACGTCGGAGTAGTTCTCCTTTGATGAAGCCGGTATTGCAGAGGATATTGAGTGTATATCCTTGTGCCTGCAGTTGTTGCAGCAGGAGGGCGGTATCCGGCAGGATGAGTTGTGGTGGAAAGCGATTGAACAATGCTTCTGTTTCTTCCTGGAACTCTTGTAGTTTTTGTCTGTCTACGATGCGGAGGTTGACCTGGAGGCGATCGAGTATCATGAGATACATTTCCTGCGGGTGTAGGTTGCGGCCGGTTATTTCGTTGATGGCGTTGCATACGCCATCGGTGTCGCGGAATACGGCGGCTACTTGTTCGATGGGCAGGTGTTTTAGCTGGAAGCGGTTCCGGAACAAGGAAGCTCTTTCTTTAATGAAGGCTGGGTTGGGCCGGATCAGTGTCTTCCAGAGGTCGAATGAGATGTGTTTGATTGCGGACATAGGATAGGACTGTTTCGATTGAAAAAAAGGGTTTGGTCTGGATGTCACGGTCTACACAGTTGTAAGTTAGCCGATGCTACTGCGAGAGGAAATACAACCGGGTAGTTAGTGTTGGGTATATACGTAATGTTTCAGTATGTCTATGAAGTTGTCGGATGCTTGTGGATCGCCCATTGGGTGGAATATCCAGGAGTTGTCTTGCCGGTATACTTCTGCGAAGAGCATGGAGCACATGCCGTTATAGTTTTGGTCGGCGGAGAGGTTGAAGCGAGTGATCTCGACGCCGTTATTGTCTACGGCGCGGATGTAGGCATTTTCTACGGCGCCGAAGTGCTGATTTCGTTGGCGGCCCTGGTATACGGATACGAGGAACAGCAGTTTATGATATTGAGGCTGGAGGCTGTCGAGGTGGACGATGATCTGTTGGTGGTCGCCTTTGGCGGGGATATCGTCGATGAGGCGGATGTGGCCGGAGGGATGTTGTTTGTTATTGAAGAAGATGACATCGCCTTCGTAGAGGCCTACTTTGTTGCCATTGTTCATTTGAACGGTTCTGCCGAGGTTAGCGACTTTGCCATTGGCATCGAGGAGGAAAGCGACGGCGTCGAGATTGAAGTCGGTATCTTTTTGATGCTGGCCGAACCATTTGCTTAGCAGGCTACCATTATTCCGGCCTGGGATATCCCAGCCGAGACCTACAGTAACGGTGGTAATATCGAAATGTTGGTTTTCGTTGTTATTACGCAGGTCGATGGTTTGACCTTTGACCAGATTAATAGCCATAGTATATTTTTTAAACTGACTAATCGAGTAGTTACTATGCTATGTACATATACACCCATAGGGTCGGGCTTTTGTCCGCAGCATTGCGGAGTGGTTCTCATAAGCCTCTCATGATACCTGGACAGGGAAGGATCATGGACGGATAGGTATAGGGAATGCGCATAGGCAACACACCCGGAGGTGCTGTTCCTCAAATATATAGAAAAAATTTATTCTTTAAGTAATATTTTTAATTTGTTTGTAGCTGAAATTGATCTGCTTGTTGGTGTGAGGGGAGGTGATGATCGGTGAGGAAAGCCGGAATATCAATGGAATAGGTTGACATTCCGGCTAATGATGCGGTGTGTGAACAGTTAGTATGTCTGCTAAAGGGAGGTGTATGATCAACGTTTTTTGTCGATGGTGAGGATGACGCGGGAATGGCGGGCGTAGGTGATTTCTACCTGGTCGCCGGTGCGGAATCCTTCGAGGGCGCCTCTCATCCAATAGAACAGGCGTTTGCGTTTGTTTTCGAGGAGTACCATGAAGTTGGTCTGGGTGTCGTTATTTTCCAGGTATACGGCTTCGAGTGGTACGTCGATGCTACCTTTTTGTAGCGCCATCAGGTCTTTTTTAATGGCCCAATAGCGGATGTCCGTTACTTTGATGAGGGCGAAGATAAGTGCTACTACAAAGGAGAGGAGCCATACCCAGAACCAGATATTCTTGTAGGAGAAGATTGATTCGTTGGCTTCATCTGTTTCGCTGTTGGAATATAGGTAGATCTGTGGTATGATGGCGGCTACTATCAGGAGTGCGATGCCGATCAGTATGAATTTCGTAAGCTGTTTCTTATTCTTTTTGAGCGCATCCTGCAATAAAAATAGTTCTTCAGTAGACATAAAGGAGTAAGCCTGCATAGGTATAGTGGTTTTTCAGGTCGCTAATATATGTAAATATAGTTAATTATTATAATTATTAAATATTTGAATAGTGTAAATAGTGTTGATGGAGGAGGGAGATATGTAAAGACGGTAATGAGGTGATGTAGGAAACGAAGCAAGGGGGAGATATGAACTCCTGGGAATAGGAGGCCGATACTGGCAGGCACTTTGGTAAGAAGGCCCCATAGATGAAGGTGTATTAATGACATTTATTCTACTGCCGGTACTGATAAGATTTTGCAGGCATGGTGATAGATTATCTGGCTACAATTTTTATATTGTGTATACTTAACTGTCCCTTTAACTATTTATATGAAACTATTGCGCCTCGTTGTGCTATTGTCCCTGATTGCTACTTATGGGAAAGCGCAGCTCAAAAAAGTCGATCATGTTATTGATTCCTGTATCCGGCATCGCAACTTTAACGGCGTGGTATTGATCGCTCAAGATGGGAAAGTGAAATACCAGCGTTATACGGGGTTGGCTAATCGTCATTATGATATTCCATTTTCAGATAAGATCAGGTGCCAGATATATTCTGTGACCAAGACCTTTACAGCCGCCCTGATCATGCAGCTGTATGAAGAAGGCAAGATCCAGCTGGATTCCACCATCGCCTATTATTACCCGGAATACAAAGGAGAAGCGGCGCACAAGGCCACTATCCGGAACTTACTGACCTATAGCAGCGGACGTATCACCAAAGAGATGGACCCTGCGTATATACGTGAGGCTTATGATCAGAACCTGTGGCCGGTAGATTCTTTTATCAGCCGATATTGTTCGGAGCCGCTGGCATATAAACCTGGTACCAAATCCAACTACAGTAACGGAGACTATGTCTTGCTGGGTAAGATCATCGAGATCATCTGCCAGCAGCCGTATGATGAAGTGTTAAGGGAGCGGATACTGCGTCCGCTGAAGATGACCAACAGCGGTTACTGGCATCATGAAGACATCGTAAAAAACCTGGCAGAGGGCTATTATTATAAGGATGATAATGTTGACTCGCTGATCATGCCGACGTACCATTATATAGACAATCACTTTTCGGCAGGGGCTATGTATTCGACTGCGCAGGACCTGTTAAAATTTGACCAGGCTATTTTCCATCATACCTTGCTGAAGCAATCGACTGTTGACCTGATGACAAAGGGTTATCCTGAACTGGACGATGTGGCATTTGGTTTCTGGGTATATCCCAAGAAGATAGGCGGTATCAATACCATTTTTGCGGAGCGCCAGGGTGGCGGGTATGGTAATGAGTCTACCTGGGTACACCTGGTCGATAAAGGCGTGACATTGATCATACTATCGAATACTAGTACTGCCAATCTGAACCAGATCCGGCTGGCGGTATTGGATGCGTACCTGCATTCGTGAGGGGGGATCTCCTGGAATTATTACAAGGCACTTCCTTACCTGAGTAATAAGTTTACTATAGCCTTATTATACAGGACTTACAGCAAAATTACGAGATAGGTGGAGGAGAGGTGGACTTGATCGAAATGGTCGATTTTTGTGATTTGCCGGGTTGCAGGCGCTGTGTTTATCGTCCTTTTTTGTGTTAGTGGTTAATTTTTAGCGTAGCGACATAGCTGAAAAGGAGTGTTTTCCTTTGTCTTTTAGTATATGGGACATAGCTATCCGGGAAGTGCTGCACTCCTGTTATTTTTTACCATCGATTTTACTGGTGAGCTGATAGTCACTCATTCTTTGAGCAGTCTGAGAATGGCGTTGGCTTGGGTATTGACCGGCAGTGGGCTGTAAGGCTGTACGCGTTTGATATGTGGCGCCTGATTCCTGATACGTACCGGTTGTGGCCGGGGTGTTGGCGATTGTACGGCTACGATATCGGCGGCGATGGCCATTTTGTTTGTCTTCGGTGTTTTGTGGTTATATGCCTGTACCTGTACGGTCAGGAGCAGCGTACCATTGCCGGCGAGGTCTACAGACAGGGATAAGCCGGAGAATGTTGATTGCAGATCGATCCAGGCGGATATACACTGTGTACCGGTGATACGGCAGGTGTTAAAGTCCATCCTGGTGGCGATCAGTTTGACGTGCAGGCGTGTTGCGCCTTTCACTGCAGGCAGGGTCTGTGCCGGAATTTCTACCTGGCCTTCGACTGTACATACGGGCGGTATGGAGAAAAACTTTTCCAGGCCGGTATGACGGTTGAAGCGGAAGCCGCAGAGTTCCTGGTGCGTAAGGGCAGAGGACTGTAACAGTACCTTATTGAGTCTATTCACCAAGGTACCATCGTAGCGGGTATTGAGCAGTGATAAGTTGGCTTGCCTGATGAGTTTTCCTTTACGGCTGGCCTGGCCGAAGAGGCGGGCAGCGATCTTAGTGGCAGTGGTTTGACGTACGGATGTAGGTTTGCTCCGGAAGTAGTGGAGGCCGTTGCGGTAGTAGCCTATCATGTTACCGAGGCGGCCAGTAAATGTAATAATGCCGTTTTGGGTTGCCATGGGTTATGGGGTGTTTTACTTAAAGTTACGGCAAAAAATCGGCGTATCATACCCACTATTTTTTCCGGCCTACAAAACGGATCACGGCACCTTCGCCGATATGGAACATTCCTTCGTTGAGGCGGATGATCTCATCCCGGAGGGTTAGTATTTCGAAGTTGGGAAAGTCGAGAATGATTTCTTCTTCGGAGAAGAGGTCGTCTAATCCTCTGGGACCGCCTACTTGTGGGTTGCGGGTGACGAATTCGAGGTGTCTTTTGCTGAAGGCTTCGAAGATGACGATACCGCCTGGGCGGAGGTATTCATTTAGTTTACGGTGGTAGCGGGATTTTTTATCCGCGTCGAAATGTGCATATATAAGTCCTATCGCGTCGAAACTTTCCGGTTCAAGGTGGAGGTCTTCGAGATCACTGACGATATAATCCAGGGATACGTTGTGTTCGGCGGCCAGCTGTAGGGCTTTGCGCTGGCCAACGCTGCTCTGATCGAAAGAGGTAACCTGCCAGCCTACCGTAGCAGCGAATACACCATTGCGGCCTTCTCCATCTGCCGGCATTAATATATGGCCAGCTTCAAAGTGAGGGAGGGATTTTTCAAAGAACACATTGGGGGCTTTGCCATAGGCGAATTCGGGATGCTGGTATCTGTCGTTCCATTTCTGTGCCATGTTATTATTGATTTTGTAGATTAAAGGTAGGACTGTGGCGAGTTTCGGGGATAGGACAAACATAGAGTTCCGCAGGACTTATCTGTATTTATTCCGGAAGGCATCGGGGGAGAGGCCGGTGTGTTTTTTGAAGAAGCGGATAAAGTAGGAGACATCTTCATAGCCGAGGTGCCAGGCGACCTGGTTGACCTGGTTGGTGGTAGCGAGCAGGTATCTTTTGGCTTCGAGGATAATATGATCGTTGATGAGGGCGGAGCAGGTCTTGCCGGTGGTCGTTTTGGTAATGGCGTTGAGCTGGTAGACGGACAGGTTGAGGAGGGCGGCATATTGTGTTACCTGCTTATGGGTGGTGATATATTTATCCAGCAGTTCCGTGAGTTCGTCGAGGCGTTGCTGTGTATAGCTATGTTGTAGGGAGGGAGCGTCCTGTTTTTGTTGCCGGGCGAGATGGATGAACAGGATATGGAGGTGGGCTTTGATGACCTGGAAGTAATCGTTTTTTTGTTCATTGAACTCTGTGGCTATGTTGTTGAGCAAGTTCCAGATGCTGGCGAAGGTGTCGGGGGAGAGGCGCTGGTGATTGGTATTGGCCATTGTGCTGAGGGAGCGGGCGGAGTCGGCGTTGTAGGGAAAGAAGCCAGGGCGGAAGGATAAGAGATAACCTTTGCTGCCAGCCAGGAGGGTGAGGCGGTGTACCTGTCCGGGACGCATAAAGAAGAGGGTATTGTCGGTGACGGGGAGGGGGGTAAAATCGATCTCGTGTGAGCCGACGCCTTTTTGGAGTACCAGGAGGTAGTAGAAGTTATGGCGATGTAGTTCCTGGATCATGTCTTGTTCATCCATGAGGGGGCGGAGGTCGTGTATATTAAACTGGCCGGCGAGGCCAGGTTCTTGTTGGGAAGTAGGTATTTGTCTTACCGGGATGTCTTTCATGATCAGTATGGGTCGAAAAGGAGGGATGAAGGTAAGGAGAAAAGCTATGTTATTGACAGTCAATGGGAGTGTATGCCGGGCAATTATATTATAATTTTTTTAACACTTACAAAGGTGAGGGGGTGCGTGGGGGGGATGTTATAGAGGGGAACAGTTTATTAAACATCCATTTAAACATCAAGTCAAATGAAAAAACTCAGCATTCTGTTTTTCGCAGCCGCTATTACTTTTGGTGCTTCCAGCGTATTTGCTCAGCAGGCACCTGTAAAGAAAGACAAGAAAGCCGGTAAAGAGAAGACTGTACCAGCTACTGAAGCAAAACCAGCTGCTGAAGCTAAGCCTGCTGCTAAGGCAGACAAAGCTGCTCCTGCTGCTAAAAAGCACCACTAAGGTATATACGGGACTGCGTTAGAATAAGGTTATTTTAGGGGATAGCAGTCCTTGTATAAGTAATCTAATGGCCCTGGAATACATGTATAGCATGTTTTCCAGGGCTATTTGTTTTTAGCGGATATCAGACCTGTATGATGAAGGTTGACGCGGCTGTTGGTGATTTCATCGGCAGTGACGGTGTGTGGGGCGTGGTAGGCGTGGTGGGCGAGGTGAGTGCAGTAGGGGGGCAGCGGATGTGGCGGGGGGTAGCGCTGGTACAAAAGAGGGCGATTGAGATGTAAAGGAACGATGATAAGCTTTTCATAAGGAGGAATTTGAGGGGGGTATTGAAAAGCTGTTGATCGAGGCCTTCCTGATAGGTTGATATTGGGGCTATTATCCTGATGGGCGATATAGGTGTGGGAAAGTTTAAAGTGGGTAGGGGGGAGGTAAAAAAAATGCCGATGAGTATTACTCACCGGCATTTGCTCATTTTATAATTATCGTTTATTACGCTTCTGCTGTTTCGTAGGCGCTTACGGGCTCGCAGGTACAGATCAGGTTTCTGTCGCCATGGGTGTTGTTGACACGGCTAACGGAAGGCCAGAATTTGTTTTCCTTTACGTAAGGCAGTGGGAATGCTGCTTGTTGGCGGCTGTAAGGTTTGGTCCATTCGTCGGCGGTGATGACGAACTGGGTATGCGGTGCATTTTTCAGTACGTTATCCTGTTTGTTGCTGGAGCCTTCTTCTACGGCGCGGATTTCTTCGCGGATGGCGAGGAGGGCGTCGCAGAAGCGATCGAGTTCTGCTTTGTCTTCACTTTCTGTCGGTTCGATCATGATGGTACCGGGAACGGGGAAGCTCATGGTAGGGGCGTGGAAGCCGTAGTCCATGAGGCGTTTGGCGACATCTTCTGCTTCTATACCGGCGGTATTTTTGAATGGGCGGAGGTCTACGATGAACTCGTGAGCGCAGGTGCCCTGGCTGCCGGTGTAGAGGATATCATAAGCTTTTTCCAGTTTGGCCTTCATGTAGTTGGCGTTGAGGATAGCGTACTGTGTGGCTTTTTTGAGGCCTGCATATCCGAGCATGCGGATGTAGGCGTATGATATGAGCAGGATGCTGGCGGAGCCGAATGGTGCTGCGGAAACGGCCTGGTTTTTCTCTTTACCGTTGATGACATGTCCGGGGAGGAAGGGAGCCAGGTGTTTGGCTACGCAGATGGGTCCCATTCCAGGACCGCCGCCACCGTGAGGTATTGCGAAGGTCTTGTGGAGGTTGAGGTGGCATACGTCGGCACCTATGAGGCCCGGAGCGGTCATACCTACCTGGGCGTTCATGTTGGCGCCATCCATGTATACCTGACCGCCATGCTGGTGGATGGTCGCGCAGATATCTTTTACGCTCTCTTCGTATACACCGTAGGTTGAAGGGTAGGTGATCATGATACCAGCCAGTTTATCGGCGTGGGTAGCAGCTTTTGCTTTGAGATCGTCTACATCGATGTACCCATTCTCCAGTGCTTTTACTACTACTACCTGGAATCCGGCCATTACGGCGGAAGCGGGGTTGGTACCGTGGGCGGAGATGGGGATGAGCATTACGTTGCGATGTGTTTCGCCACGGCTTTCGTGGTAGTCGCGGATGGTAAGCAGGCCGGCGTATTCGCCCTGGGCGCCGCTATTAGGTTGGAGGCTGCACGCGTCGAATGCGGTGATCTTGCAGAGGTAGTCGCTCAGTTCATTAACGATCTGGAGGTAACCGGCTGCTTGGTTTTGCGGTACGAAGGGGTGCATTTTGCTCCAGTGTGCCCAGCTGAGGGGGATCATTTCAGAAGCTGCGTTGAGCTTCATGGTGCATGAACCCAGGGATATCATGGAGGTATTGAGGGAGAGGTCTTTATTTTCCAGTGACTTCATGTAACGCATCATTTGCGACTCGCTGTGGTGGCTGTTGAAAACCGGGTGCAGGAGGTAAGCGGAGGTACGTTGGAGGTCAGTGGGGATGTGATCGGGAGAGAATGTCAGCTGATCTTCGGAGGGCAGTTTGTCGGCACCGAATATGGCGAGGATATCGTTCACATCGGCGGAGGTGGTGGTTTCGTCGAGGGCGATGCTGATGGCGCCGGAGGGCAGGTAGCGGAAGTTGATTTCTGCTGCTTCTGCTTTAGGGCGGATGGTGTTAGCATCGGCATTAACGACGATGGTATCGAAGAACTGTCCGGACTGGAGGGTGATTCCTTTGGCGGTGAGGTTATCGGCCAGTGCTTTGGTGAGCAGGCTCACACGGGAAGCGATCTGGCGGAGGCCGTGGGGACCGTGATATACGGCATACATGGCAGCCATGTTGGCGAGTAGTGCCTGTGCGGTACAGATATTGGACGTTGCTTTTTCGCGTTTGATGTGTTGTTCGCGTGTTTGCAGGGCCATTCGCAGGGCGCGGTTGCCTTGAGCGTCGATGCTTACACCGATGATACGACCTGGTATGGAGCGTTTGAAGTCATCTTTGGCGGTGAAGAAAGCGGCGTGGGGGCCACCGAATCCGAGGGGAACGCCGAAACGTTGAGCGGAGCCCAGGGCTGCGTCGGCGCCGAGGTCGCCGGGGGAGGTGAGGAGGGTGAGTGCGAGCAGGTCGGTAGCCATGGCTACGAGTGCGCCTGCTGCATGCACTTTCTCTATAAAGCTGCGGTAGTCTTCTACGCTACCGATATTGTTAGGATATTGGATGAGTGCACCGAAGTACAGTTCATCGAATTGAGCGGTTTTATAGTCGCCTACTACTATCTCGATCTGGAGGGGGGTAGCTCTGGTAAAGAGTACATCGAGGGTTTGCGGGAATACTTCTTTGTCAACGAAGAATTTAGGTTTGGTGACATGTTCATGATCCCTGTTGAGGGTATTGAAGAACATGGTCATGGCTTCTGCGGCGGCGGTCGCTTCGTCGAGGAGGGAAGCGTTGGCTAGCGGGAGGCCGGTCAGGTCGGAAACGAGTGTCTGGTAGTTGAGTAAGCTTTCGAGGCGGCCCTGAGAGATCTCGGCCTGGTAGGGGGTATACTGGGTATACCATCCCGGGTTTTCGAAGACGTTGCGAAGGATCACGCTGGGCGTGATGGTATCGTAGTATCCCTGGCCGATATAGGTACGGAACACTTTGTTTTTCAGGGAGATGTCCTTGAGTTGGCGGAGGTATTCGCTCTCGCTGATGGCCGCTGGAACATCCAGTTCCTGTTGCATACGGATGGCAGCAGGTACGGTCTGATCTACGAGTGCATCGGCGGAAGAGGCGCCGATCACTTCGAGCATTTCAGTTGTCTCACTGTCATTAGGCCCTATATGGCGGTGTACGAACTCGTTCTGTTGAGTATCAAAAAGGTTCATGATATAAGCAGGTAGTAGTTTGAAAGATTCGCAAAGCTATGACCTTTTTAAGCAATGGCCAAACCGGCGGGGGGAGGGTGGATAGTACGGTGATAAATGGTAATGAAGGAGTTAGGTGATTGTCATGTATTTGTCTGGTAAATATTGGATATGGGTGGAAGGGGGCTTTTCGGGATCGGTCATTTTAGCGCTATCTTTGTGAGTAAATGAACGAGCTGTTACAAAACTGGGAAGTGAAGGCCAAGGAGAAGCAGAAGGCCAACAAGCAATTTTTGCAGAAGTTGCAGACCAAGAAGGGGAAGGGTGTAGAGAAGCTGTTGCCGGACCTTCATGAGGAGGCATTCAGTCATATTGACTGCCTGCAATGTGCGGGGTGTTGTAAGCGTATCAGTCCGCGGTTTAAGACGCCGGATATTAAGCGTATTTCCAAGTATTTGGGTATGCGGGAGTCGGTGTTTATTGAGACTTATCTCCGGTTGGACGAGGACGGTGATTATGTGGTGAGGCGTTCTCCCTGTCCGTTTCTGGGAGCGGATAATTACTGTAGCATTTATGACGTGCGTCCCGGGGATTGTCATAACTATCCTTATACTGACAGTTACGAGTTTTTCAAGCGACCTAACACTACTTACCTCAATAGTACGATCTGCCCGGCTGTGTATTATGTGCTGGAGCGGTTAAAGGAGGAGATGAAGTAGTATTTTTTCTAATCAGCTTTCAGGTCTAGTTTCCGCATAGCGGGAGATATGACGTAGGTGGTGACCACTACGCCGAGGGTAATGCAACCACCTACTACGACTGACGGTATGAGTCCGATGGCTCTGGCGGCGAATCCGCTTTCGAAGGCGCCCAGTTCGTTGGAGGAGCCGACGAACATAGAGCTTACGGAGGCGACGCGGCCTCTCATTTCGTCAGGTGTTTTGAGTTGGAGGATGGTTTGGCGGATGATAACGCTGATGCCATCGAGCATGCCGCTGATGAGCAGTGCTGCGAGTGACAGGTAGAAGCTGGTGGAGAGGCCGAATACGATGATACAGATACCGAATCCGAATACGGCTGCCAGCAGTTTAAGGCCAGGTTTATTGACCAGTGGGCGATAAGCCAGTATGAACATGGTGACGAGTGAGCCTACGGCAGGTGCGGCCCGCAGCATACCGAATCCGAGTGAGCCTACGTGGAGGACATCGGTGGCGAAGGCGGGGAGCATGGCTACGGCGCCGCCGAACAGTACGGCGAACATATCGAGGGCCATGGCGTTGAGCACTACTTTGGTCTTCCATACGAAGCGCATACCCTGTGTGAGGCTTTCCAGTATCCCTTCTCCTTTTTCCTTATAATAGATCGGTTTGGGTTTGATATGCAGCAGGCTATATAGCGGTGCGAAGAAGATGAACATGACCAGCAGCATAGACCAATGTACGCCTAAGAGGTGAATGCATACGCCACCTAGTGCGGGGCCGAGCATGCCGCCTATCTGCCAGGCACTGCTGCTCCAGGTGGAGGCGTTGGCGTAGTGTGTGCGTGGTACGAGTAATGATAGTAAGGTGAAGTTGGAAGGGCTGACGAAGGCTCTGACGATACCTCCCAGGAATACGAGTATGTAGATGAGGTTGAGGGTCCATGCTTTGGATATGCCGACGGTGGCTTTATCCCAGGTGAGGAGGAAGAGGCCTGCACTGATGATGATGTATGCGATGATACATTTGAGCATCATTCCTCTTTTTTCTCTTTTATCTACTATATGGCCGGCGAAGAGGGCGAGGCCGACGGCAGGGATTACTTCTGCGAGGCCAATGAGTCCGAGGGTGAAAGGATCGCGGGAGATCTCGTATACTTTCCATTCTACGATAGCGAACTGCATGGTGAGTGCGAATACTACTGCAAAGCGGATCACCAGATAATAGTTGAATTCAGCAAATCTTAACGAAGCGTAAGGATCATTCCTATTGGGTGTTGCCTGGTCTTCCAATCGTATGAAATTTTGGTGAAGCGGTGCCGCAAAGGTAACCATTTTACATAAGGAGTGCGGCAACAAAATGGATGATATGTGGATAAGTGTGTTGTATGCGGCTTAACAATTTGATAAATCCGACGGCCGGGTTTGGTGGGGAAACCGGGATAACTTTGTCCTGTTAATGTGAATATGCATCAAGTTACCGAGCACACTTTATGGGGACAGTTAAAGGCCGGGGACGAGGCTGCGTTCCGGGAACTATTTGATCTGTACTGGGAGGAACTATTATCCTATGCCTATCATATCACGAGGGACATGCCGCAGGCGCAGGATACTGTGCAAGGTTTATTCATTCACCTATGGGAAAAGCATGATAGTTTACCTGCGGTAGTTAGTATTGCCGGTTATCTGAAGACGGCATTAAAGAACCGGTTGCTGAATGCTATCCGGGATGAGCAGTTGTACCAGGATCACGTGGAGTTGTTCGTGCAGGTGGTGAATGAGGGGGATCATTCGTTGCTGGAGCAGTTGCAGGCCAAGGATACGGAGCAGGAGTTGCTGCGTACTATTGACATGTTGCCCGGTAAGATGAAGGATGTATTTTACCTGCATAGGATAGAATCGTTGACGGTGGCGGAGATTGCGCAGCGTACCGGTGCTTCTGAGCAGACGATCCGCAATCAGCTGAATACGGCGCTGCATCGTATCAAAGCGCAATGGGGATATGGTGTGGTGATCGTTGTGGTATGGTGGTTATATCAATAATGTGTGTGTCTATATTACCAAAATGTTAAGCCCTGTTTCCCGATAGTTATTCCATTTATAAGCCGTGTCTAGGTGATGAAAAGGGGATCATCACGGATGGACAGCACCACACTTTCACAATTACTGGGGAAATACAGACAGCAGCGATGTACGGAGGCGGAGCTGCAATTGCTTTATCGCTGGCTGGATGCTGTAGATGCGCATAGTCAGGAGCAGCTTGCTTTTACTGATGAGGAGCGTCAGCAGGTGAAGGCGGTGATGCTGGCGCGTATATTACAACGGCCGGTGCCGGTGCGCAGGAGTGGCGGATTGCTTCGTAAGTGGCTGCAGGCGGCGGCTGTGTTGCTGCTGATTGGTACGGCAGTTTATTTCCTGTTGGGCAGGACAAAAACTACGGTACACGGTGAACGTTGGGTGACGCAGCAGACCGGTGCGGGGCAGACCCTGCGAATGATACTACCGGATAGTTCGGTGGTGGTGCTGGCGCCTAATACTACTATACAATATGCTGATGCTTATGGTGTGCGCGTTCGTGCATTACGCCTGGAACGGGGGAAGGCCTTCTTTGATACCCGTTCTGATATATCCCATCCATTTACGGTAACGGCGCAAGGTATTACGACTACTGTACTCGGTACATCCTTTACTGTTGAGAACATGGCGGCTGAGCGAGTATGCCGTGTGTCGGTGGCTACAGGTAAGGTGAAGGTAGCGAGCAAGGCACGCGCCTATGGCGAATTGTTGCCAGGCAAGCGATTTACGGTGCAGGCGCAGGATGATCTGGTGATGGAAGATGAGGTTTCTGTGGCGGAAGACGTGGCCTGGACAAAAGGGGAGCTGGTGTTACGCAATGCCAACCTGGGTCAGCTGGTACAGTTGCTGGAGCGTGAATACGCGGTGAAGGTGACGACCAAGCTGGATATGAAAGCCGGCAGTTATACGCTGCGGGTGCCTGCTAATACTTCATTGGAGGAGTTACTAGTTATTCTGCGACGTATCAGTTATCAACCTAAGTTACACTTTACTCACAAGGCTGCTGTACTGACTATCTACTAATTGGTACAGGTTACTTTAATCATAATAAATATGCAACGCACACCACAATCGTTTTTTATGCGTGTTAACAGAAAGAAGCTGGCAGTGTCATTGTCACTGCTGATGGCTACTTCTGTTGCGACTGCGCTGCCGCTTTCGGCGCAGGTGTTACAACAAGAGGTATCGAGGCTGGACATTACCAGCGGGCATTTATCGGCTGCCTTACGACAGCTGGAAGCCAGCACCGGTATCAGGCTGGCGTATGATGAAGCGGCTCTCCGTAAGGTGCGGGTGGCGAAGACCAGTTACCGTACGCGTACGGTAGAAGACATTTTGCATGATCTTTTGCAATCGTCTTCGCTTAAATATGAGGAGCGCTCAAAGACCATCCTGATCTTCGACAGTGCGGATGAGAGCGTGGAGTACAAAAATCAGCTCGCTGACAAGATCACTATTACCGGTAAGGTGACTGATAAAAACGGTCCGTTGCCAGGCGCCAGTATTATGATCAAAGGCACTGCACAAGGTACCAGCACAGACGGTAAAGGAGATTTCCGTATCAGCACGGACTCCCGTAGTGAGCTGACGCTGGTAGTAAGTATGTTAGGTTACAAAACCCAGGAGATCACCGTAGGTGTTGAACGCAGTTTTAACATTGTGATGGAAGAGAGCACGGTGAGTCTGAACCAGCTGGTGGTAATTGGTTATGGTACACAGAAACGTTCTACTGTGAGTGGTGCAGTGGCAGATGTGCAGTTGGATAAGATCGGTTCCCGATCATTAAACGATCTGGCAGAAGCGCTGCAAGGTAAGGCACCCGGAGTGATCGTACAGAACCAGGGTGGTGATCCGACCTCTGTGCCCAAAGTATATATACGTGGTCTGGGAGGTATCAACGGTGAAGGGCCTTTGTATGTGGTAGACGGAGCGATCTACACTGGTGGTCCGATCAATCCGAATGATATAGAATCTATCAACGTACTGAAAGATGCTTCTGCTGCTATTTATGGTGCGAGAGCATCCGGCGGGGTGGTATTGATCACTACCAAAAAAGGAAAACAAGGTGCTACGACGGTAACGGCTGATGTGAAGCTCGGTTTTCAGCAAGCGGCCAAGAAGTTGCAGACCCTTAACGCCAAAGAGTTTGCCGATGTGATGAACCAGGCCGCTGATGCTGCCGGTAAGCCACGTCAGGATGCGTTTGATCCTGCTAAATATCCTGATGGACAGATCACCCGTACTAACTGGCTGGATGAGATCTTCCGTACCGGTAAGATACAGGACTACAACGTTAACGTGAATGGTGGTAATGATAAATCCAGGTATTATATGGCACTGGGATATCGCAAAGGCGATGGTATCCTGCTCAATACTTACAGTGAGCGTTTCTCTTTCCGTATGAACTCCGACGTACAGGTGAAGCCCTGGCTGAAGATCGGTGAGAACATGTCTTATACCTATACTAACGGTAACGGTGCTAATACTACCAGTCCTTATGCCGGTGCTATTTTTGCTGCATTGGGATATCCCCGTAATATCACGCCTTATCAGCCGGATGGCAGCTACAGCGGTATGCCGGAAGGTATTTCCAAAGCATATAGCGACCTGGCCAACCCGGTGGCGCTGCTGCAACGTGTGGACTTAAAGAACCCGGTTAACAATATCAACATCAATCCTTACATAGAGGTAAAACCTATTAAGGACCTATTGTTCCGTTCCAACTTTGTCATCACTAAATCTTTTACTGACACCAAGAACTTTACACCCAGATTCCCGGAGATCGGTAAGCCTAACCTGAGCAATGAGTTAAGCTATCGTACTTCTAACTATTCTGAATACCTGACTGAGCAGACGCTGACCTACAATCATAACTTCAACGGTCACAACCTGACCGCCTTGGCTGGTTATACTTATCAGCAGCGTGAGGGTGATTTCCTGACGGTGATAGCCAGTGGTTTTGAAGATGAGCGTATGGAGTATCGTTACCTGATGAATGGTAGCATCTTTAACAACCCGGTGCCTTCCAGCGGCAAAGACAAATGGGCGCTGGAGTCTTACCTGGGACGTGTGAGTTATGATTATAAAGGCCGTTACCTATTGTCCGTACTGGGACGCCGGGATGGTACCTCGAGGGTAGGTAAAGCTAACCGTTATGCGAACTATTATGCCGTGACCGGTGGATGGGTATTGACGGAAGAGCCATGGCTGCGTAACAATGGCTGGTTGTATTATGCCAAGATCCGTGGTAGCTATGGTCTGTTAGGTAACCTAGGAAGTTTGCCCGCCAATGCTATCAATATCAACATGCGTCGTACGCAGTCTTATATGGGTAAAGACCCGCAGACGGTTACCGGTTATGCAGAGGATGCGATCTCTAATCCGAACATCAAGTGGGCACAATCCCGCCAGGTGAACATTGGTGCTGACCTGGGTTTCTTTGAGAACAGGCTGAACGTGATCGCTGACTATTTTATCAAAACTACAGAGGATATGTTATTCCAGACCAGCCCTACGGCTACGCAAGGTGTGAGCAACGGTGCCTGGAAGAATGCCGGTACTTTCCGCGATAGAGGTATTGAGTTGGGAATAAACTATAACAGTGCAGCTAACAAGGAATTCCAATACGGTGTAGGTGTAACATTGACGAAGATCAACAACAAGCTGTTATCGCTGACGGAGTCTGTTTCCAGCATCAACTATCCAGGTGTGAACGTACGTAGTACGCTGGCGCCTATTTATTCTCAGGTAGGTAGTCCGCTCTATTCTTACTATGTGATCCGTACCAACGGTATCTTCAAGACGCAGGAAGAAGTGGATAACTACAAGAATGCTGCTGGACAGAAGATACAGCCTAAAGCGAAACCCGGAGATATCCGTTTCGTAGACAGGAGCGGTAACGGTTCTATCGGTAATGAAGATCGCGAGATCGTAGGTAGTCCTTATCCTGGTTTTACTTATGGATTCAGCTTTAATGCCAGCTATAAAGGTTTTGATCTGAACATTGCTGCACAAGGTGTACAAGGAAACAAGCTATTCAATGCGTTGAAATATACCAACTTGAATACCAGTGTGGGAGCTAACTTCAACCTGTTGCGTGACATCCTGAATGCCTGGTCTCCCAGCAATCCTAACAGCAACATTCCCCGTATCACTGCGGATGACAGCAACAACAACTACGGTAATGCCTCTGATTGGTATATAGAAGACGGTTCTTACCTGCGTATCAAGAACGTAACGCTCGGTTATACCGTGCCTGCCAGCGTTCTGAAACATGCCGGTATTAAAGGGCTGCGTGTATATGTAACAGGTGGTAACCTGCTGACCTTTACCAAATACAAAGGATTTGATCCTGAAGTAGGGATGGATGAATTTGGTATTGACAAGGGACGTTATCCGCAGGCGAGAAGTGTATTGTTTGGTCTGAATGTGAACTTCTAATCATTAAAGAAAGCGAATTATGAAAAGCATTATAAAGCAACTGACCCTGTCGATCGGCATGATAGCTACGCTGGGTGCTTGCAGCAAAAAACTGGATATAGTACCGGAAGGCGCTCCTACTACCGGTAACTTCTGGAAGACGGAGAAGGACGCGGTATCTGCGGCGAACAGCTTGTATGAGAAATTTGATGATGAGAACTTTTACGGTCGTGGTTACTGGTGGTTCATCAATGCCAGCGATGATATGGTGACGGGCAGGATCAAGGCGGAAGGTGATAACATCAAAAACTTCAACCGTGGTTTCATCGGGGGGTCTTATACCGAAGGTCAGTGGCAGCTACGTTATATTGTGATCAAACGTGCGAATGATATCATCACCAAGGTGCCTGGTATTACGATGAATGAGGCGCTGAAAAAGCGTATCCTCGGAGAGGCTTATTTCTTCAGTGGTCTGATGTACTTTGAGCTGGCCTATACTTATGGTGATGCCCGTGCGGGAGTACCGCTAGTAGACCGTAACAATATGAGCAGTGACAAACCACTTCCCCGTTCTGAGAATGTGAACAAGGTGTATGAGTATGTGGAGAAGGAATTGTTGCAGGCTGTGGATTTGTTACCTTATTTCGACCAGTACCAGGGACCTGACTATGGCCGTCCGCATAAGACAGCTGCATATGCTTTCCTGAGTAAGATGTTCCTTTATAAGAAGGATTATGCCAATGCGGAGAAGTATGCGGACATGGTGATGCAGAGCGGTAAACATAAGCTGCTGGATAACTTTGCAGACGTATTTACTATTGCCAACAACTGGAGCAGCGAGTATATCTGGTCGGCTTACGGTACGGCATCCGGGCCTAACGGTTGGGGTAGCATATTGCCCGGTGTGATGCTGGACTATAAAGGATGGGACCTTTATAATGGCTGGGGTTATTACATGCCTACAAAGGAGTTGTATGATACGTATCTGCCCGGTGATAAACGTCGGGAAGCGACGATCCTGAAGCCTGGTGACAAGTTTGTATATTTCGGTAAGGAAAAGGTGTTTGATAAGCCGCAGAGCTTATCCGGATACCAGTTCCGTAAATACATGGAGCCATTTACCTATGCTGACGGTGCGAGACTTAGTAAGAACGGGGATCACCCTACGACGGATCTGAATGTACCGTTGCTGCGTTATGCGGAGGTGATACTGATCAAGGCGGAGGCTAAACTGATGCAAGGGAAAAATGCGGATGCGGAGATCAACATGATCCGCCGTCGTGCGGGGCTGGTAGAGATAACTGGTGCAGACATGAAGGAGCTGAAGTTACAACGTCGTTGTGAGCTGGCAGGAGAGTGGGCTAACCGCCATGTGGACCTGGTGCGTTGGGGAGATGCAAAGGCTGCTTACGGACAACCGTTGCACGGTGCAGATGGTAAGGTGGTATGGCCAGCGCGTGACTTTGATCCTGCTATACATCATGTATGGCCGGTACCGCAGAGCGAGATCATCAGCAGTGGTGGTATCGTAAAACAAAATGCAGGCTGGTAAGACTGGAATGATTACATAAACCGCGGCCCCCTTTGCGATTGCAGAGGGGGCTTTCTTATTTCCGGGCGGTATTATTGTTACGAACGGTAGGAAGTATGCGAGCAAGATGATTATTTTTATACTCAATACTATTATACCACGTATGACCAGATATTGCTTATTAAAGACCGGACTTATGTTCGTTTTGCTGACCGGACCGTTTGTCAGCCAGGCCAATGGACCCGTTGATCCTGAGAAAACAGTTACACCTACTGCTGCACCACCTTACGAAGCGAAGTTGCAGCTGATCACTGATCGTATATTGTCTCCCGTTGCGTTGGGGGTACCGCGGGATGGTACGGGGCGAATATTTATTTGCCAGAAGGAAGGGAAGGTATGGATCATACAGGGAGGTAAGATGCTGACGACCCCTTTCCTGGATGTTAGTAATGAGATGGTGAAGATCAACCCTGGTTATGATGAGCGAGGGTTGTTAGGTATTGCATTTCATCCGCAGTTCAAGAGCAATCACAAGTTTTATGTGTACTACAGTGTGCCTTCTTCGCAGAAGGGGAGTAATCACAAGAGCCGTATTGCGGAGTTCACGGTATCTGCCGGTAATGGGAATGTGGCGGATGTACAATCCAAACGTATTGTAATGGAATTTGAGCAGCCGGAGTCTAACCATAACGGAGGGGATATTGTGTTTGGTCCGGACGGTTATCTGTATATCGCCAGCGGAGACGGTGGCGGTGGTGGTGACAAACACGGTACGATCGGCAATGGGCAGGATCTTAACACTTTGCTAGGTAAGATATTGCGTATTGACGTTAACGGTGTGCCGTATAAGGTGCCCCGTGATAATCCATTTGCAGGAAAGGAAGGGGTGAAGCCGGAGATATGGGCTTATGGGTTGCGTAATCCCTGGCGGATATCTTTTGACCGGGGTACCCAGCGATTGTTTGCCGGTGATGTAGGGCAGAACAAGTATGAGGAAGTGGATATTATCGTGAAAGGAGGTAATTATGGCTGGCGGATCATGGAGGGATACCATGATTTTAAGGTGCCGGCGGGTGCTGATAAGCGTAAACTGATCGCTCCTATTGATGAATATGACCATGACCTGGGTATCAGTATTACCGGAGGGTATGTGTATAGGGGGAAGGCATTGCCGGCGTTGAAGGGGAAGTATGTATATGGGGATTATAACGGTAAGACCTGGGTGCTGGTGCAGCATGGGAATAAATGGCAGCGGGAGGATCTGCAGTTGAGTGGTCGTCCTTCTCAAAGTCTGCAGATACTGAGTTGGGGGGAAGATGAGGCTGGTGAGTTGTATATGCTGACGAGTTCTTCTACCAGTAATGGTTTTGTGGGAGCTATATATAAGCTAGTGAAGTAGGGCGATGTGGAATGGTGGTTCTGGTCTGATTTTAGCAGCGTAATCGTGCCATAGGCACAAATGCCAGTTATTTTCGTTAATTTCAGCAGTTGTGTGCAAGGATAGGTGTTGCCCTGGTGCCTGCGAAAAGCGGAATACTCCGGCTAATGTTTTGTTAAAAGCGAGGCCTGTTCACCTAAGCGGTGTATTTATAGGTAAATTTGAAATATCAATGCTGAACATATGAGAATGAAAGTGATTATACCGGCCCTATTGCTAACTATATCTGCCGGCGTGCTGGCTTTTAGTAAGCTGGGTCATGCGGACGATCCTCCCGGCAAATACGAGGTGATCATGAACCTGGTAGGCCAGGTGTTGAAGGAGGGACATTATCAGCCAAAACCCATCGATGATGCCTTTTCAAAAGCTGTTTTTACGAAATATTTGAAGGACCTGGACTCGGAGAAGAAGTTTTTCCTGAAGAAGGATGTAGATAGTCTGGATGCATTGTCCACTCATATTGACGATGAGTTGAAGGGAGCACCGGTGGAATGTTTTACGGCTATCAACGGTGTTATCAAGCGCCGGATAGCGGAGGCGGCAGCTATCTATCCTGCTATTCTGAACCAGCCATTTGACTTTACGAAGGATGATAAGGTGGTGTTAGACCCTGACAAGCTGGATTATCCTGGGAGTGAGGATGCGCGTAAGGATGCCTGGTACAAGGTGCTGAAGTATCGTACACTGGAGAAGCTGACCGACCTGCAGGATATCCGTGATAAGGAAAAGGAAAAGGCGAAAGCGGGGACAACCCCTAAAACGGACGTGCAGCTGGAAGTGGAGGCCCGTGCGAAGGTGAAGCAGATATACGACCGTTACTTTGATCGTTTGAAGAACAAACAGGATGATAACGAACGTTTTAGCATGTACGTAAATGCTATTACTACTACGATGGACCCTCATACGGACTTTTTCCCACCGGTGGAGAAACGTTATTTCGAGGAGCAGATGTCTGGTAAATTCTTTGGTATAGGTGCACAACTGCGGGAAGAAGACGGTAAGATCAAGATCGTAAGTATTGTAACGGGAAGTCCCAGCTGGAAGCAAGGTCAGCTGAAGGCGAATGATGTGATCATTAAGGTAGCAGAGAAAGGGAAGGAGCCATTGGATATTACCGGTTATGCGGTAGATGATGCGGTAAAAGTGATCCGCGGTGCGAAGGGATCTACGGTGATATTGACGGTAAGAAGTGTGGATGGTACGGTGAAGGATGTGCCTATTGTACGTGACGAGATCGTATTGGATGAAACTTTTGCCAAATCGGCTATTATACAAGGAAAACACAAGATCGGTTATATCTACCTGCCGGAGTTTTATGCTGATTTCCAGGACAGGAATGGCGCCCGTTCCGGTGATGATGTAGCTAAAGAGATACAGAAGCTGAAAGCGGAGCAGGTGGAAGGTATTATTCTGGACCTTCGCTTTAACGGTGGTGGTTCTTTGCAGGATGTGGTGCAGATGGCAGGTCTCTTTATCCCAGAAGGCCCGGTGGTACAGGTGAGATCCCGTGGTGGCGAGAACGTGGTATTGCGTGATCGTGATAAGAATGTGCAGTATGATGGTCCGCTGGCGATTATGGTGAATGAGTTCAGTGCTTCGGCCTCTGAGATCATGGCAGCTGCTATGCAGGATTATAAACGTGCGGTGATCATCGGTAGTCCGACCACTTATGGTAAGGGTACTGTGCAGCGTATGCTGAACCTGGATGACCTGTTGCCCGGCAAGCTGGCTGACCTGGGGAGCCTGGGGGCTTTGAAACTGACCGTACAGAAGTTTTATCGTGCGAATGGAGGTTCTACGCAGCTGAAAGGCGTGTCTTCCGATATCGTATTACCAGACCCTTATTATGAAGTGGCTGAGCGTAAGGACAAGGATGCACTGGCCTGGGATGAGATCCCGAAGGCATCTTATACACCCTGGCATAGTCCGGTGAATGTAGATGCATTGAAAAAGAACAGTACACAACGTGTGAATAGTAGTGAGGCGTTCAAGATGGTGAATGAGAATATCAACACTTTGAAGAGCATTGAGAAGAAGGAATCTTATTCTTTGAATATGCAGACTTTTAAGGCGGAGCAGAAAGCAAATGCTGCTGCATTGAAGAAGTATGATGTGGCGAATGAGAAGATCAAGGAACTGAGTATTTCCAACCTGAAGATTGATTTGGACAAGTTGGGAGCAGATTCTGCCAAGATTGCGAGGAATAAGGATTGGATCAAGTTCAGGTCCAAGGATATCTACCTGGATGAGGCGGTGAATGTGATGAATGATTTGATCAATATGTCCGGGCCACACCTGAACAACAAAGCAGGTAACAGATAGTATACTACTCCTTTAGTATAAGTATAAGTCCGCTGCCGGTAACAGGCAGCGGACTTTTTTTGGCTTTATGCCAAATGCAGGCGGCTGATGGTATGAATAACGGGATGATCTGATCCGGGAGGGGATCAGGTAGAGAGGAGGTTGGCGAGATTCTGCAGTTCGTCTTGTTTGTAGGCATCTTTATCTTCCTGGAAACATTTGGAGAGTTCTTCCAGCAGGGTTTGTATGATGCGTTGGTTGGATTGTGGTTTATAGTAGGCCGGTATGGAGGGTACGGATACTCTTTTCAGGTAAGTTTCTACATCCTGGTGGGAGTAGATCTGGCCCTGAATGGGGTCTACGAAGAAGAGGATGCGGGCTTCATCTTCTGAGCCAGGCACATCGAAGTCGATGAAGGAGTCGAAGTAGGCCAGTATATATTGCCGGGGAATGTTGACGGCATATACGGGGAGATCGAGCATGGCGCAGAGGCTTTGGAAGATGATGCCATTGGTCAGGGGGTTTCCTTTTTTGGATTCCATGACCTGGTTGATAAAGAACTGGTTTTTGCGCAGATAGGAGATCTCTTCGCCTTTGAGGCCGAAGTAGTTATAGATCATGCTATTGAGTACGTTGACCTGTTCCAGTGGGGTGAGGTAGTTATTGAGTTCGAGCCAGATATTGCGTTTGATGCGTTCTATTTCGACCATGATCTGTGCGGATTGGAGGTCGGGGAACTGGTATCTGGCGGCGAGGATGGCTCCCTGAAGGAGTTCGGGTGATTCGGAGCGGCCCCATTGGCGGACGGCTACCTGGAGGTCCTGGTAGTGTACGCGATGTATGAGGAGTTCTATTCTTTCCTGTATGGATTCGTCTATGGTTGTTTCCCAGAGATGTTCGAGATTGGGGATAATGTCTTTCCCAAAAAGGAGGATCTTACTGGCTACGGTATCAAACACTTCCTGGTCCGGATCGTCCAGCAAATGGAATAAGGCGTTTATCTCTCTTGTTTCGTGCATGGTACTATATCAATGTGCAGCATATGCGGATGTGCAGCATCATACAGGGTGTATGGGTGCGCGTGAAAAGCGAATACTGCTATTAAGTTAACTATTAAAATCAACAAACGGAAATTCCAGCGGGCAGTATGGCTGCCTTTTCACGCGCGTATATTTGGCATATCGGTTATTCCGCTTTTTTCTTGCGGGCCGGTGCTTTTTTCTTTGGTGGGTTGGCTTTGACATCTTCTATGATGGCTTTGGCTTCTTCTACCGTTATTTCTGCTGCGTGATCTATTCTTTCCTTTGGTATTTTGAAGTTCCTGAGGCCCTGTTTGATGTAGGGGCCATATGGACCTTTAAGGATTTGTATTTTTTCTTTTTCGAATACTTTGATGGTACGTTCGTCTTTGGCCGTACGTTTTTCTACGATCAGCGGAGCTATTTCGTCGAGTTCTACTGTGTAGGGGTCCATTTCCTTTTTGAGGGAATAGAATTTTTTATCGTGTTGGGCGTACGGGCCGAAGCGGCCGATGTTGATTACGACGTCGGTGCCTTCGAACAAGCCGAGGTTGCGTGGCAGGCGGAATAGTTCCATGGCCTCTTCGAGGGTGATGGTTTCTATGCTCTGGGTAGCTTTCAGCTTGGCGAAGCGTGGTTTTTCCTCGTCGTCCACTTTACCGATCTGGATCATGGGGCCATAGCGGCCCATGCGGGCTACGATGGGTTTGCCTGTTTCGGCTTCTTCACCGAGGAGGCGTTCTCCTTTTACTCTTTCGGCATTCTCCAGGGTGTTTTCCACATCTTTATGGAAGGGCTGATAGAATTCGTTGAGCATTTTATTCCAGATCTTTTTGCCATGTGCTATTTCATCGAATTCTTCTTCGATTTTGGCGGTGAACTTATAGTCCATTACCTGGTCGAAGTATTGGTTGAGGAAGTCGGTGACGATCATTCCGAGGTCGGTGGGGAAGAGTTTGGACTTTTCGGCACCGGTATTTTCGGAATCGGTATGTTGAGAGATCTTGTCGTTTTTGAGGGTGAGGATGCGCAGGTCTCTTTTTACGCCCTCTTTGTCGCGTTTTTCTACGTAGTTACGTTTTTGAACGGTGGTGATAGTAGGCGCGTAGGTGGATGGGCGACCGATGCCTAGCTCTTCGAGTTTCTTTACCAGGCTGGCCTCTGTATAACGAGGGGCGGGGCGGGTAAATCGTTCGTTGGCTTTCATCTCTTTGAGTTCCAGGGCTTGTTTTACCTGCAGGGGAGGTAAAACGCCTTCCTGGCTATCTTCGTCATTTTCGTCTTCTTCGTCGCGGCCTTCCATGTATATTTTGAGGAAGCCATCGAATTTGAGGACTTCACCGCTGGCGGTGAGTTCTTCGTGGTTGGTAGAGATATCTATTTTGGCGATGGTCTTTTCCAGTTCGGCATCGCTCATCTGGCTAGCGATGGTACGTTTCCAGATCAGTTCGTAGAGTTTTTTGGTATCGCTGTCTTCTACGGTAGCATTTTCCATGTAGGTGGGGCGGATGGCCTCGTGTGCTTCCTGAGCGGATTCGTTTTTATTCTTGAACTTACGATGCTGGTGATATTTTTCGCCATAGTTATTATATATGGCGTTTTTGATATCGGTTTGCGCGGTCTCGGAGAGGTTTACCGAGTCGGTACGCATGTAGGTGATCTTACCGCTTTCATAGAGTTTCTGTGCCAGCAGCATGGTTTTGGAAACGCTGTAGCCGAGTTTGCGGCTGGCTTCCTGCTGGAGGGTGGAAGTGGTGAAAGGGGCTGCCGGGGATTTTTTGCCCGGTTTGATCTGTATGTCTTTTACGGAGTAGGCTGCTCCAACACATTGCTGGAGGAACTTTTCCGCATCTTCTACTGTTTTGAAGCGGGTGGGCCCTTCGGCTTTGAAGGTGATGGGCTTACCGTTGATATCTTTGGCGATAAAGAAGGCTTCTACTTTAAATGAGCTCACGGCGGTGAAGGCGTTGATCTCGCGTTCGCGTTCGACGATAAGGCGAACGGCTACGGATTGTACGCGACCGGCGGACAAGGAGTTGCGCATGCTCATTTTGCGCCATAGGACGGGGGATAGTTCAAAACCTACGATACGGTCGAGGATACGTCTGGCTTGTTGGGCGTTGACCAGGTTCATATCCAGGAGGCGGGGTTGCTGCACGGCTTTTTCGATGGCAGGTTTGGTGATCTCATGGAAAACGATACGTTTGGTATTTTCCGGGTCGAGGCCGAGTACCTCGCAGAGGTGCCATGAGATGGCTTCTCCTTCCCGGTCCTCATCCGTTGCGAGCCATACCTCATCGGTATCTTTCGCCAGTTTTTTGAGTTCCTTTACCACCTTTTCTTTGTCGTCAGGGATAATATATTTTGGCTTGAAGTTGTTCTGAATGTCAATACCCATGTCATCCTTCTCCAGGTCACGGATATGCCCGAAGCAGGATTTGACTTCAAAGTCTTTGCCCAATATTTTTTCTATGGTCTTAGCCTTTGCAGGTGACTCAACTATAACAAGGTTTTTTGCCATGAATGCCTTCTTTATTAGCTACTAGATACGCAAATTTTTAACAAAAAAGGGATTTGCGATTTATGCAAGTATATAAAAGTAGGTTGAGAATAAAAAATGAGGGGCAGGCAAGACATGGTGATTATTGCTAATATAGGATGTGCATGGGGGAGGAGTTATGGGAGTGGTGGATGAGGTGTAAGACATGCCCAGCGGGTATATTATATATATAATGGCGTGTGGGGTGGGGAGGGCGAACGGGGGTATATTATTTTTTCTGCCATACTGACACCCTTTTGCTGCCGGAATGTGTATGTGGGTATAAAAACCATAATGATTTATTATCCGTTAATAGTAAATTGCCGGATGGATATCCTGTTGAAAAACCGATGTTGGGGTGTTTATTTCCTACCTTTTTGATAATAAGACGACCATTCCTTTTATAATTTTGATCATCAACGAACCACTAATTTTGATCATTAACGAATCACGTATATGGATGTTGTTATAGTAGGTGCGGGCAATATAGCCCATTGTTACGGGCAATTGTTAAAGCTGCACGGGCATCAGATCGTGCAGGTAATGAGCCGGGATGCGGCGCATGCTACCCGGTTGGGGGAGGTGCTGAATGCTCGCTGGAGTACTGATCTGGCGGATATTAACATGGATGCAGACGCTTATATATTGGCGGTGAGTGATGCGGCTTTGCCGGTATTGAATGATACGTTGCGGTTGGGTAAACGGATTGTGGCGCATACGGCGGGGGCGGCACCATTGTCGGTGATCAGCAAGATATCTACGCATACGGGGGTAATGTATCCTTTACAATCGATCCGAAAGGAGTTGAAGAACTATCCGCCGATACCGGTGCTGCTGGAGGCCAGTAATGAGGAGACATTGCGGCGGATACAGCAGTTGGCGCAGAGTATTGCATCGCAGACGGCTGTGGTGGATTCGCGGCAGCGGTTGCAGTTGCATTTATCGGCGGTGCTGGTGAATAATTTTACGAATCATCTGATGGCGTTGGCGAAGTCGTATTGTGAGCGGGAGGGGCTGGATTTTTCGTTGCTGGCGCCTATTATACGGGAGACTTTTGAGCGGCTGGAGAAACATGCGCCGGAGCAGGTACAAACGGGGCCGGCATTGCGGCATGATGAGGCGACGATGGCGTTGCACCGGGATTTATTGGAGCAGGAACCTCATCTGCGGTTGATGTACCAGGTGATGAGTGACAGTATACAGGATTTTTATGCCCGTCAGCAGGCGGATGCTTAGGGAGGGGGTTGTCAAATTGATGGATAACGGATACTTTTGCGGCGGCCATGGGTTGCGAGGGAGCGCCTGTGGATCTAAAACGATCAGATGAACCTGCTTTCACTATTTAAGCCAATCAACACTTTTGTATTTGACGTAGACGGTGTGCTGACGGACGGCACGGTACAGTTGTTGCCCGGTGGGGAGTTGTCCCGGCGGATGAACATTAAGGACGGTTATGCTTTGCAGCTGGCGGTGAAGCGTCGTTACCGGGTGGTGGTGATCTCTGGTGGTAAGTCGGAGAGTGTGGTGCAGCGTTTGCAGGGATTGGGGATCACGGATATTTACATGGGGATTACGGATAAGCAGGAGAAGCTGGAGGAGTATGTGATTGCTCATGATCTGCGTTGGGATGAGATCTTGTTTATGGGGGATGATATACCTGATTACCGGCCGATGCAGCTGGTGGGGTTGGCTGCCTGTCCGGCGGATGCTGTTCCGGAGATCAAAAGTATCAGTCAATATATATCGCCGGTGACCGGGGGGCGTGGATGTGTGCGTGATGTGATCGAGAAGGTCCTGAAGTTGAACGGTGACTGGGTGATTGACGAGGGGATTGCTTCGAAGTAGACGATTGATTTATATATATTATCGGACATCTTTTGGCTATTGTGTGCCGGTGCCTGCCGGGGGCCAATAATTTTCTGCTTACATTTACGGTCAATTTTAGAAACCCATGAAGCTATTGACTGCTTTTTTCAAACTGATCCGATATCCTAACCTATTATATATAGCGCTTACCCAATTTTTACTGCAGTACTGTGTGATTGCGCCTGTGCTGATCCGCAACGGGGAGACGCCTTCGCTGACGCCGGTATCTTTTTCTTTATTGTGTCTTTCTACGGTGTTGGTGGCAGCGGCTGGTTATATTATCAATGATTATTTCGACATTAACATAGATATTGTCAACAAGCCGGATAAGATGGTACTGGATAAGATCATCAGCCGGCGTTGGGCGATGGCCTGGCATACGATCCTTAATATGGGAGGGGTGTCTTTGGGTTTTATTGTGGCGTGGCAGATCGGGCAAATTTACCTGGGTTTTACGCAGGTGATCTGTTCTTTGTTGTTATGGTTTTATTCTACTTCATTCAAGCGGCAGCCTTTGATCGGTAATGTCGTGATCTCTTTGCTAACGGCGTTGGCGGTGGTAGTGGTTGGTTTTTATGAGAAGCAGATATATGAAACTTTCGAGGCGATATTATCGCATGTGGGGGGGAAGCTGATCAAGATCATCGGGGTGTATGCGACGTTTGCTTTTATCATGTCGATGTTGCGGGAGGTGGTGAAGGACTTGGAGGATATGATAGGGGATAGTAAGGACGGGTGTCGTACGGTTCCTATTGTGTGGGGAGTTGATCCGGCGAAGCAGCTTTGCAAGGCGCTTGTTATTCTGGCGGAGTTATTGATACTGATTGTACAGATCAAGGTATGGGGGCCGGGTTGGTATTGGGCGGTATTGTATTTGTTGTTGTTTGTGCAGGTGCCATCGGCGTATGCCTGGGTATTATTGAAAAGAGCGCATTTGCCGGCGCATTATCATAAGGTTAGTTCGTTGGTGAAGCTGATTATGCTGACGGGAATTTTATCTATGATCTTCTTTAAAATCATATTGTAATGTATACAGGACGACCTATCATATTAGCGTCACAGTCGCCCCGGCGTAAGCAGTTGCTGGAGCAGGCGCAGGTACCTTTTACGGTGAAGGTGGTAGCTACGGAAGAGACTTATCCTGACGGGATGGAGATTGCGGAGGTGCCGGTACATATTGCGCGTCATAAGGCGCTGGCGGTATCGGCTCTTTGTGATGCGAACGATGTGATATTGGCGGCGGATACGGTGGTTGTGCTAGATCATACGATCATCGGGAAGCCGAAGGATGAGGCGGATGCGATCCGGATATTGAGTGCATTGAGCGGGCGTACGCACCGTGTCGTAACGGGTGTGGTAGTACGTGCAGGGGAGGAGGAGCGATCTTTTTCGCAGACGACGGAAGTGTATTTCAATGAGTTGACGATGGAGCAGATTGTTTATTATGTAAAGGAGTATCAGCCATTTGATAAGGCTGGTGCGTATGCGATACAGGAGTGGATCGGTGCGGTGGGTATTGCGGGTATCAACGGTTGCTTCTACAATGTGATGGGATTGCCGATCAGTAGTGTTGTGGCATTGCTGGAGGGGAGGTAGGCACGGGTACGGGATATACCATAGTATTAAAAATAAGTAAGGATTGCTGCATACGAAGATGCGGCAATCCTTTTTTTATGGTTGGTGATTGAAAAATGCGAAACGGTATTATTCGAGCACCAGCAGGTTGACATCTTTATTTTTGAGCCAACCGGAGGATTTTAATTTTTCGAGATTGATGATACCTACTACGTAGCGGTATTCGGGTGATTCATATTTTTCGGAGATGCTGTAGAAGGCGGTGAGGTCTACCTGGTCCGGTGTTTTGTAGCGGAGGTATATTTTGAGTTGTACGTCGTTGGTGAACGCCGGTTGGTTAGACTGTTTGATCTTTTTGTATTCGTAGCGGTAGTTGTAGAGCAGTGCGGAGATATCGGACAGTACGGCGCTGCCGGTGGCGGTACCTCCTGCTCCTTTGCCTACGAAGAACTGTTTGTCGGTGAAGGCGCTTTCGAGGAGGATGCCATTGTACTCATTGTACACATCATAGAGGAGGTTGTGTTCTTTTATGAGATGTGGGAGTACGTATGCGAATACGTTGCCGTTCTGGCGGCGGCAGTTACCGATCAATTTGATGGTAGAGCCACGTTGGCGGGCGAATTGTATATCGAAGTCGTTGAGGTGGTGGATACCGAAGTTGAATACTTCTTCGGGTTTGACGAAGGTGCCGAAGGCGTGGAGGAGGAGGATAACGATTTTAAATTTGGGATCGTATCCTTCTATGTCGAGGGTTGGGTCTGTTTCGGCGAATCCTTTGTCCTGTGCTTGTTGCAAGGCTGTTTCGAAGCTGAGATTTTCCTCGAATATTTTGGTAAGGATGTAGTTGGTAGAGCCATTGCAGATGCCTTCTACGGCGTTGAGCAGGTCATTATCGTAGTATTCTTCCAGGTTGCGGATAATGGGTATACTGGCGCAGCTGGAGGCTTCGTAGAGGAAGGGTACTTTATTTTCGACCTGAAGTTGGTATAGTGCCGGGAGGTTTTCGGCGATCATCCGTTTGCTGGCGCTTACTACGGCTTTACCATTACGGAGGGCAGTGCTAACGATCTCGAAAGCTGCGTCGGTTTCATTGATGAGTTCTACTACTACATCGATGGTAGGATCCTGGAGGATCTCATTTTTATCGGTGGTAAAGTAGCTCATGTCAATAGGGCGGGGTTTGTTAGGATCTTTGATACATATTTTTTTGATACGTGCATTGATTCCTTTGGTCCTGTTAAGTACTTCGTAGAGGCCTTGTCCGACGCAACCGAATCCGAAAATTCCCAGATTGATGATCTTGTTTTCCATACTTGTTTTAAAACTTGATTTTATACGTAACGTGCTTTGGGCATCTGTTGTGGATGCTGAAGGCCGGCGTTTTGTACGGCTATTGCCTTATTGTAATACTGTCATTTGTTTGCCTGCCGGATGATTGAGTTTGTCGAGTGCCTGTCTGAGGTCGTTGATGAGGTCATCAGCATCTTCGATGCCTATGGACAGGCGTATACAGGAGTCTTGCAGTCCTGTTTTTTTGCGAAACTCTTCCGGGATATTTCTGTGGGTCATGGTGACCGGGTGATCGAGCATGCTTTTGACGCCGCCGAAGCTTTCTGCTAGTTTGAATAGTTTGGTGGCGTTGACGATGCGGATCGCGTTTTTGATGTTATCATTTTTCAAGGTGAAGCTCACCAGTGCGCCGTATTGTTTTTGTTGTTTGCGGGCGATGTGGTGGTTTTTATGTGTGGGCAGGCCCGGGTAGTAGACTTTATCTACGAGTGGGTGAGCTGCGAGCCAGTTGGCGATGGTGGTGGCGTTGCTGCATTGTTTATCGAGGCGGAGGCAGAGTGTTTCTATTCCTCTGATGGTGAGCCAGGCTTCGAAAGGGCTGAGGATGCTACCGGAGATGTTCTGGTTGTATCTCAGCTGGTCTGCCAGCGGTTTGCTGTTGACTACTACGAGGCCGGCTATAACGTCGGTATGGCCGGCGAGGTATTTGGAGGCGCTGTGCAGCACGATATCGGCGCCTAGTGGGATGGGTTGGAGTAGTAGCGGTGTGCTGAGGGTGTTATCTACTACCAGGAGGATATCGTGTTGTTTGGCGATTTTGCTAATGGATTTGATATCTGAGATACGCAGGGTCGGGTTGGTGGGTGATTCCAGCCAGATGATGCGTGTGCGCGGGGTGATGGCCGCGAGTACTTTATCGAGGTTGCTGGTATCTACGAAGTTGACTTTGATACCGAAGCGTTCGAACATGTGGTTGAACATCTGGAAGATGCCGCCATAGGTATCTTCTACGGCCATGATCTCATCGCCGGATTTGAGTAGTTTGAGTACAGCATCGATGGCAGCCATGCCGCTGGCGAAAGCGAATCCGGCGTAGCCTTCTTCGAGTCCGCATATGATGTCTTCGAGTACTTTTCTCGTGGGGTTATTGGCCCTGGAGAATTCGAAGCCTTTGTTGATGCCCGGCGATTCCTGGACGAAGGTGGAGCTCTGGTAAATTGGTACTGAGATCGCGCCTGTCAGTTCGTCGACGGGGATGCTGTGAATGAGTTGCGTCGCTGTTTTCACCGTTCACTGATTTTAGTAGGTTATACTGTGGTTGATGTTGGCATCCGGGGGCTTGTATGGTGTGGGCCTGGCCGGTATTGCAAGCTTATTACAATATAACAAATTCGGCAGATCATTGCACGACAAACATTATCCAGATCGGGTGGGGAGGGGGGGAGCGGGCATAAAAAAGGCCCTTCCTGGTGTTGGAAGAGCCTTTAAGTATTTTTATACATGAAGAGTAATCTCTGCCAACTTATCTATCTCTGGTATTGCTACCGGAGCCGGAATTAGCACCTTTTCCTGTTGTGTGAACAAGATGGTTGCTAAGGCATCGCAGGGCCAAGTCCCTCCGCCTTTCTGGATAAGTCTTGTGTAAGAACTGGGTGCAAAGGTAACAGTAGTTTGACGAGAATTCCAAATACTCGGGGAAAAAGAAATATCCGGAAATACTTATTGGTTTGAAAATCATGAGGTTGTACACTGGTTGCTTATAGGATGTATAAGTGTTGTATAAGCGTTGTATAAGTGTTCTATATCCAATCTATATCCAACCTATAGTGATTGTATAGGTGATCTATATGTTTTGTATATCGATGCTATAGGTAGCTATATGCTTTGCTTACAGGATGATTATACGAATGCTATAGGAATGATACAGGAGAGCTATAGGGAAGGTGGAGGTGAGGATTAAGCGTGGATAAAAAAGGCAGGCGGATTAACATTTGCGAGGCGAATTTTTTTGTTTATTTGTTTTGTTTGAGAAAAACTGATTCGTAACCCCTGAAAATCAAATAATAAGATGATCTCCGTTGGCCCCGGATGTACGGAATCGCTGCTGCAGCATATCTGGCAGTTCCGATTGTATAATGCTATTTCGTTGGAGACGACGGCTGGTGAGCCGGTGGATGTATTGCATCCGGGTGTTCGTAACCGTGATGCGGGTCCGGACTTTACGTCGGCGCGGGTTCGTATAGGGGCTGCGTTGTGGGCGGGGCAGGTGGAGTTGCATATGCGGACATCGGACTGGTACCGGCATGGGCATCAGTATAACCGGCAGTATGACAGTGTGGTATTGCATGTAGTGTTGGAGCATGATATGGCGGAGGTGGACCGGCTGGGGATACCCTGTGTGGAGTTGGGGCAGCGGATACCGTTACGGGTGTGGCAGCGGTATGAGCAGTTGTTGACGACGATGGATCGGTTGCCTTGTGCGTGGGGTGCGGCGAAGGTGCCGGCGTTGACGTGGCAGAGCTGGAAGGAGCGGTTGCTGGCGGAGCGTTGGGAGCGGAAGACGCAGATGTTCCAGGCGTGGTTGCTGCATACGAGGTATAACTGGGAGGAGGTTTGTTTTTGGGCGGTGGCGCAGGGGTTGGGGGTGCCGGTGAATGCGTTGCCTTTTTTGCAGCTGGCGCAGTCGTTGCCGCATACGTTGCTGATGCGTCACCGGGGGAACCTGTTGCAGCTGGAGGCGTTATTGTTCGGGCAGGCGGGGATGTTGCATGCGGGGTTAGCATCGGGGTATCCGCAGCAGTTGTATGAGGAGTACAGTTATCTGCGTCATAAGTATTCGCTGGAGCCGATGGAGGCGTATCGCTGGAGGTGGTTGAGGATGCGGCCTTCGGCGTTTCCGAGTATGCGTATTGCTATGTTGGCGGCGTTGTTACACGGGCCTTCTCATTTATTTTCCCGGATATTGGAAGCGGGTGATATAGGGGTGTTGGAGCGATTGTTTACAGTGCCCTTGTCGGCTTACTGGCAACAGCATTACCGGTTTGATACGGAGGATGGGCGTACGCGGCAGCCGGGCAGGACTGCGATCCACAATATCCTGATCAATACGGTATTGCCTTTATTGTATCTGTATGGGCAGGAGAAAGCGCAGCGGTATTACCAGGAGCGGGCATTGCAGTTGCTGGGGCAGTTGCCGGCGGAGGAGAACCGGGTGGTGCAGGTATGGGAGGAGGCTGGCATCGGGGTACGTACGGCGTTGGATACGCAGGCGTTATTGCAGCTGAAGCAGCATTACTGTGATGAGAAGCGATGTTTGGCGTGTGCGGTAGGGGCGAAGTTATTACGGGAGGAGTGAGGTGGCGGAGGGTTGCTGACAGGGGGAGGTGGGCGGTGCTGAGACGAGGGTAGGATTGGTTGTGTGTGGATGGGAGTAGATTGCCAGACCAACTGGTGGGCTGGTCTGGCGGGATGATTTTTCTTACCAATTGAAGGTAACATCCTGTATGATATCGGGATGGATGCTTTTAGCTACGGGGCAGTTGAGTGCGGCTGTTTCCAGTATTTTTCTTTCTTTTTCGCCCAGGTTGTGGCCTGTGGGAAAATCGATGACTACTTTGAGCTGCGTGATACGGCGCGGGTCTGTTCCCATTAATTTAAGAACGCCGACTTTGGTACCTTCCAGCTGCCATTTATGCTGGTTGGCGGTGATGCCCATGATGGTGACCATGCAGGTGCCTAGTGCGGCGGCTACGAGGTCGGTTGGGGAGAATCGTTCTCCTTTGCCGTTGTTGTCTACCGGGGCATCTGTTTCGATGGTGGTTTGGCTTTTAACGTGTGTGGCGGTGGTCCTGAGTTGTCCGTTGTATACAATTTCGGCTGTTTGCATGGCTGTGATGTTTTTTTCGGGAGGTAAAGTAACTATATTTCTGTTAAATGCTATGGCCATGAGGGGGAGTGGGAAAAATCTTGTAGGTTTGTAGGCAGCCGTGTAACAATAGCGTAAAACCGGCGTTTATATATTAGCCTTTCCCGGTACATCATAGTTATGTTTTGGTGGAAGCGGATTTATTAATCACAATCTGAAGTAATATATTTGATATATAATAGCCCATTACTGTGAAAAAAATACAATTATTCTTCCTTTTATTATTGATTGGTGGCGGTCTGCAGGCGCAGTCTTCGCGTACATCCTCTAAAGAAGCCAAGCGGGAGGAGAAAGAGCAACGGCGGTTAAAGCGTATATCCCTGTTTAAGGAGCGGGAGGAAGGTGATAATGTGTTTGAGCGGGAGTGGTCTTTGGGTGCCCGGTTGAATACGGACGGGTATGGTGGATTTTTTGAGTTGGGTTATCGTAAGACGAGAGAGAAGGTGACCTATTTCCAGTTTGAGTTGATGGAGAAGAAACATCCGAAGGAGGATCGTAAGCCGGGGGATTTCCGGGGAGTGGATGGATTTGGGTATGTGTATACGGAGCGTCCTTATATTTTTGGCAAGCAGAACAATTTTTACCAGGCTAAGTTTGGTATAGGTCAGCGCCGGTTGATAGGTGGAAAGGGGAATAAGAACGGGGTGGAAGTGAGTGGTGTATATTACGGAGGTATATCTGTGGGGTTGTTGAAGCCTTATTATGTGATGGTGCAGGACCCTTTGAATCCCCGGGAGACGAAGTCGATCAAATATGGTATGAGTCCGTTGTATGACGGGGTGTTCCTGTCCCGGCAGTCTATCATTGGTGGTGCCGGATTTGGCAAGGGTTGGGGAGAGTTGTCGGTGGTACCGGGATTGCATGCGAAAACGGGTATACGGTTTGACTGGGCCCGGTTTAACGAGATCGTCAGTGCGCTGGAGGTGGGTGTGAATGCGGAGTATTATACGAAGAAGGTGCCTATTATGGCATTGATCGATAATAAGCAGTTTTTCTTTAATGCATATGTGAGCCTTCAATTTGGTAAACGCTGGAATAAGTAGGAGAAGTAGTAACTTTGTTAGTCTAAAGAAAGGAATAAGCGATGCAAGAATTACCCGTAATAGCCGCAGAGCCGGCGAGCGCCAGGGTAAAGAAGCCTGACTGGTTGCGCGTAAAACTACCGATCGGTGAAAGTTACAAGCAAGTAAGGAACCTGGTTGATACACATAAATTACATACGATCTGCGAGAGCGGAAACTGTCCGAATATGGGAGAGTGCTGGGGAGCTGGTACGGCGACCTTCATGATCCTGGGAAACATTTGTACACGCAGCTGTGGTTTCTGCGCGGTAGCGACGGGCCGTCCTGAGGCGGTGGATTGGGATGAGCCGCAGCGGGTAGCGGAAGCTATTTACTTGATGAAGGTAAAACATGCGGTATTGACTTCTGTAGACAGGGATGAGCTGAAAGACGGTGGTTCTATCGTCTGGGCGAATACCATTAAAGCTATCCGTGCCTTAAATCCTGAGACTACGCTGGAGACCCTGATCCCTGATTTCAGAGGGCAATGGGAGAACCTGGCAAGGATCATTGAGGTAGCACCGGAGGTGGTGTCTCATAACCTGGAGACGGTAGAACGTTTGACCAAACAGGTGCGTATACAGGCTAAATATCATCGTAGTCTGGAGGTGATCCGCCGGTTGAAGGAAGGCGGTATGCGTACCAAAAGTGGTATCATGCTTGGATTGGGAGAGACGAAGGAAGAGGTGGTACAGGCGATGCAGGATCTGTATGACAATGGGTGTGATGTAGTGACCCTGGGCCAGTACCTGCAACCTACGCCGAAGCACCTGCCGGTGATCCGTTTTGTACATCCAGATGAATTTGCGGAATTGCGCGAGATCGGTTATGCAATGGGGCTGGACTATGTAGAATCTGGTCCGTTGGTGAGGTCTTCTTACCATGCTGAAAAACATATTTTCAGCGGCAGAAACAAGTAAGTATAGTATTACGTTTAATAATCGATAGAAATCCAGCCTTCGAGTAAGGCTGGATTTTTTTATTTATATGCAACGGAGGTACTGCATTATTTTTTTGCTGTTATATATCCTGGTGGCCGGTTGCGGGCAGCAGCAGCGGTCTGCGCCGGTGCTGGACCGTTTTTCTGTGCGGTGGCCGAAGGCATTGCGGTTGCAGCCTGCTATGCAGCATGTGAGTAAGGATTCCCATCATATACAGACCCGGTGGGTGAGTGGTGAAGGGCCGATGGCGGGAGAGCAGGTATCGGTGGTATTGCGGCAGACGGTGAAGGGGTTGGACAGTACGGGGTTGCGGACGGTGGTGGCGCGGTTGTATGCACAGGCGTTGAAGGAAAATTCCAGTGCGGTGCCTGTATATCTGGAGCAACGGGAGCAGGGAGGGTATCCATATGTACTTTTTAAGGTGGAGTATGACGCGGCCAGCGGAGAGCGTACGCCAGCTACGCTGTATTATATCATGGATGGGGAGACTTCCCGTCATATTCTGAGTGTGACGGTGCCTCAGCCGAGGTTAAGCCTGTCGACGACGTTGCGGTGGGCGAATATTTTCAAGGGTCGTCATTTTGTGCCCGGCCAGTTGAATACGGTGACCTATACGCTGGTTGCTTCGGATGGGCGGTCGTTGACGGTAGCTGAGCAGGACAGTATCCGCCGGGTGGTGTTGCATCGTTTTGGAGGGACGCCGGTAAAAATTGGACCGCAGGATATACACGTGCAAGGCGATAACGTATGTATTACGATGCGTGGCCGGTTTGATACGTTGGCTGCTCGGGAGTTGCTAGAGCGTAATGCTGGTATTGTCGTGTTGCCGGTGGCGGATAGTACAGGGAGGTGGTTGCAGCAGGCGGATGCTGTATTGAGGCGGCAGCGGCTGGGGGTGGTATCGCCTCTGATTATTGCGGAGCAGGGCAGTTGGCCGGCAGTGAGTGGATGGATACATACGGAAGATACTGGGCGGGTATTATCATTATTGCGGGTGGCGTTACCTGCTATTGGGTTGACGAGGAGAGTGTCTGTGCAGTTGGGGGAGGCGGATGAGGGGCCTGCGGCCTGGGCGATGTACTTGCTGGATACCTCGAAGGTGATATTAGGTAATCAGGACATTGCGGGTTGTGTGATGGTGGAGGGGCAGGATGATGCCAGTACGATGACTTTATCGTTGACGGTGGCGGGTGCGGGTAAACTGGCAGATCATACCCGCGAGCATATAGGACGTTTTATGGCGGTATCTGTGAATGGGCAGGTGATAGCGGCGGTGCGTATCATGGATGTGAGCAAGGGGCGCCATTTGGCGGTTTCCGGTGATTTTGCGGTGGCGTCGGCGGGGAGACTGGCGAGGCAGATTGCATATCCCTATCCGTTGGCGTTGAGGGTAACGGGAGTGGCGGTACGGTGATGGGCCAGATAAAGCGGGAGAACTGTACCGTTTGTGTAAATTAACACTAATTAACAGTCGTGGAATCTGGTGTAGAACCTATTGATTTAGAACTAGTGAAACCTTTACTGTGCTTTGTTTGTGTGCGCTAAAATTTTAGCAGAAATAGACATATTCCAGGTAAGTTATAGATAATAACTATAAAGGGCAGTAAGAAAGTTAACCGAGTTGACTATATCTTTGCCGCTCAAATAGCCTCTTTTCTTTTCAGATTGGTTTAATGAAGATTTGATTGTCCAAATGTCTTTTATGAAAACATTATTCAGTGTGACGACTGCCATTGTGATGTTCCTAACCGCGGGGCTTGCATACGGGCAGCAAACGTCAGATTCTCTTTTAACCAGGGCAACTTTACAGGACTGTATTCAGTATGCCCTGTCCCACCAGCCTGTGGTCCGGCAATCCCAGATTGATGAAACCATTACGGAGCACAGTATCAAGAGTAAGTTAGCAGACTGGTATCCTCAGATTGGGTTGGATTATAACCTGCAGCACTATCTGGAGCTGCCGACTTCTTTGTTTCCGGATGCGAATGGTGTAAGGCGACCGGTACAGATCGGGGTGTCTAATACTTCTGCGGCGTTGTTTACGTTGAACCAGAACATATTCAACCGGGATCTATTGTTGGCGAACCGTACGGCGAGGGACGTACGTAAGCAGGTACGTCAGACCACGGAGAGTAACAAGATCGATGTGATCTCCCAGGTGAGCAAGTCCTATTATGATGTGTTGTTGTCGCAGAAGCAGATGGAAGTGATAGAGGCGGATATTATTCGTCTGGAGCGTAGTCTGAAGGATGCTTATAATCAATACCAGAGTGGTGTGGTAGATAAGATTGATTATAAGCGGGCTACGATTGCATTGAACAATGCGAAGGCGCAGCGTAAGAGTGCGCAGGAGCAGATTGTGGCGAAGCAGGTGTATCTGCGTGAGTTGATGGGGTATCCTGCATCGGCGACGAGTTTACCATTAGTATATGATACGGTTGGTATAGAGTCGAGTGTGCTGATGGGAGATACGTCTATGGGAGTAAGTTATGATAAACGAATTGAGTATCAGTTGTTGGAGACCCGTCGCACGTTATTAGAGGCTGACCTGCGGTATAATAAATGGAGTTTTCTGCCCACGTTATCAGCGTTTATCAACTATTCTTTCAACTACCAGGATGACAAGTTCAGCAAGTTGTATAACCAGAACTATCCCAGTTCGCTGGCAGGTTTGAAGATCTCGTTGCCGATATTCCAGGGTTCGAAGCGGATACATAATATCCGTCAGGCGGAGTGGCAGCTGCGTCGTGTAGATTATGATTTTTATGCGTTGAAGAATCGTATCAATACGGAGTATTCGCAGGCGCTGGCGGCATATCGCAGTAATTTGAATGACTATACTACATTGAAGGAGAATGTGACGGTGGCGCAGGATGTGTATAATCTGATAGAGATGCAGTATAAGGAAGGCGTAAAGACTTACCTGGACGTGATCATTTCACAGACGGATCTGCGTAGTGCACAGCTGAATTATTTCAATGCTATGTACCAGGTATTATCGAGCAAGATAGATCTACAGAAAGCGCAGGGTTCATTAACTGCTAATTATTAAAAAAGGTAACCGGATCGGATATGAAAATACAGCAACACATTGTACCTATTTATGCATTAGGCCTGCTGACGTTAGCGGCCTGTAAAGGACCCGCTGCGAAACAGGCGATGGTCTTTCCACCTACACCAGTTAACCTGACGGAGGTGACGGTGGGCAATGCCATTTATTATGATAAATATCCTGCCACGGTGGTGGCATTGAACCAGGTAGAGCTGCGTTCACAGGTAAGCGGATATATCACCGGTATCTTTTTTAAGGAAGGTGAGGTAGTGCAGAAGGGGAAGCCCTTGTATGAGATAGACCGTCGTAAGTATGAGGCGGCATCGCGTCAGGCGGAGGCTAATATTGCCAGTGCCCGTGCGAATTTTACGAAAGCGAAGAAGGATGCGGACCGTTATAACCGTTTGGCGGAGCAGGATGCGATTGCGCGTCAGACGCTGGACAATGCGGAAGCTGCGTTGGAGACTACCCGTAGTTCGTTGGCAGCGGCAGAGGCTAGTTTGCTGGCAGCGCGTACTGATCTGGACTATTCTTTGATCCGTGCGCCATTTACTGGTCGTATCGGTATTTCGCAGGTGAAGTTGGGAGCGCAGGTGAGTCCTGGTAATACCTTATTGAACACTATTTCGAGCGAGCATCCTATTGCGGTGGATATTGTGGTGAATGAGATCGATCTGTCGAGGTTTTCGAAGATGCAGGGTAAGACGATTGCGGACGGGGATTCTACTTTCCGCCTGATATTACCTAATGGTACTCCTTATGCGCACGGTGGCCGTATTGGGGCTATTGACCGTGGGGTGGATGTACAGACGGGGACTATACGTGTACGTATCGAGTTCAACAATCCTGATAATGAGTTGGTGTCTGGTATGAGTTGTGTGTTGCAGGTATTAAACGATCAGTCCGGCGACCGTATCATTATTCCTTACAAAGCGGTAGCTGAGCAGATGGGTGAGTTCTTTGTATTTGTGGCCAAAGATTCTGTTGCGGAGCAGCGTAAGGTGATACTGGGACCAAGACTGAGAGAGCGTGTGGTGGTGATGGATGGTCTGCAGCAAGGGGAGAAGGTGATCGTAGAAGGTTTCCAACGTCTGCGTGATGGTGGTAAGATCCAGATCGGTATACCTCCTCAGCAGGGGCCAGGAGCTCCCGGAGCGCCCGGTGGTAAGAAGTAGGGAATGACCTGCGAAGTCCAGATATAAGAAGGGGTATTTCCTTTCACCCATTAAAAGAATCATTAGAAGAGAAGATCATGATTGCAGATACTTTTATACGCAGACCTGTTACCGCGATAGTAATATCTATCGTGTTGGTACTGGTAGGTCTGCTAGCTATGACGAGCCTGCCTATAGGACAATATCCGGAGATCTCGCCGCCGACGGTACAGGTTACGGGTACGTATGTAGGTGCGGATGCGCAGACCGTGGAGCAGACGGTGGCTACGCCGGTGGAGGTACAGGTAAACGGTACGCCTGGTATGACTTATATGTCCAGCAACAGTACGAGTAGCGGACAGATGAGCCTTACGGTGAACTTTGAGGTAGGTACGGACATCAACATTGCGGCATTGGATGTGCAGAACCGTGTGGGTATTGCGCAGCCGACGTTGCCACAGGAAGTGCAGCGTTTAGGTCTGACGGTGAGGAAGCGTAATCCCAGTATTCTGATGCTGGTAGCGCTGTATTCTCCTAAGGGATCGCACGATATTACTTTCCTGGATAACTATACGAACGTATACGTAAAGGATGCATTGCTGCGTGCGAAAGGGGTGGGTGATATCTTCACCCGTGCGGATGATTTCAGTATGCGTGTGTGGCTGAAGCCGGATAAGCTGGCGGAGATGGGGGTGACGGCGGATGATATCCGTGCGGCGCTCCAGGAGCAGAATGCGCAGATCACTGCCGGTGCGGTGGGTGCTCCTCCTCAGCAGGCGGGACAGACCTTTGAGTATAACATTCTGGTAAAGGGACGTCTGACCACTCCGCAAGAATTTGGAAATATCGTTGTGAAAACGCGTCCTTCTGATGGTACACTGGTGTACCTGAAAGATGTGGCGAGGATTCAGCTCGGTAAATTTAACTATACCGGTAACTCTTTCGTAGATAACAAACGTGCGTCTTACCTGCTGGTATACCAGGCTCCGGGTAGTAATGCGATTGAAACGGCGGAGAATGTGTATGCCACTATGAAGGAGCTGAAGAAACAGTTCCCTACGGATGTGGATTACGTGGTGCCTTTTGAGTCAGTGACGGTGGTAGAGGTTTCTATTCACGAGGTGGTAGAGACGCTGTTGGAAGCGTTAGGACTGGTGGTATTGGTAGTGTTCCTCTTCCTGCAAAGCTGGAGGGCTACATTGATCCCGATACTGGCGATCCCTGTGTCTATTATTGCGACATTCATCTTCTTCATACCATTAGGATTTACGATCAATACGCTGACCTTGTTTGGTTTCGTACTGGCGATCGGTATAGTGGTGGATGATGCGATCGTGGTGGTGGAGGCTGTCCAGCATAATATGGACCATGGGAAGATGAGTCCGAAGGAAGCGACGGTACAGGCGATGAAAGAGATATCCGGGCCTGTAATTGCGATTGCGCTAATATTGGCGGCGGTGTTTGTACCGGTGGGCTTTATCCCAGGTATCGTAGGCCGGTTGTACCAGCAGTTTGCGATTACCATTGCGATCTCTGTATTGATCTCTGCATTTGTGGCGTTGTCACTGACACCTGCGTTGTGTATATTGATATTACGTCCCAGCCATCTGGATAAGAATTCCAGAGGTCTGAACCAGTTCTTCTACCGGTTCAATGTATGGTTCGGGCATATTACTTCCCGTTATTCCCTGGGTGTTAAGAAGAGTATCCGTTTCAGCCGGTATGTGATCATCCTGCTGATATGTATCATTGTAGGTACTTTATTCCTGTTCAAAAGCAAACCTACCGGCTTTATCCCGACGGAGGATGAGGGTCGTGTGTATATCACCTTTGACCTGCCGGAGTCTTCTTCTACGGAGCGTACGGTAACGGTGTTGCATGAGATGATGAATATCCTGGACAGTGTGCCTGGTATACAGCACTATGCGGCATTGGGAGGTCTGAACGTGGTAAGTTTTGCGACCAAGTCGAACAGTGCTACGATCTTCTGTCAGCTGAAGCCATGGGATGAGCGTAAGGAGAAGTCGCAACAGATCTTTGGTTTGGTGGGCGTGTTGCAGCAGAAGCTGGCTAAATTCAAGGAAGCCAATGTGGTGGTGATCCCGCCGCCGGCGATCCCTGGTTTGGGTAGTACTGCCGGTTTCTCGTTTGTATTACAGCAGCGTACGGCTGGCGATATCAAGGCATTTGAAGGGGTGTTACAGAACTTCCTGATGCAGGTGAACCAGCGTCCGGAGATAGCCAGGGCGTTCTCGTTCTTTACGGCGAAGACACCAGGTTATCAGTTGGAGATTGACCGTGAGAAGGCTAAAAAGCTGGGTGTGAGGATCTCTGATATTGCCAGTGCGTTACAGACTTACATGGGTAGTAGCTATATCAATGACTTTACGGTATATGGCCGTAACTTCCGTGTGGTGGCCCAGGCGGACAGTATGTATCGTGGGGATATTAAGCATCTGGGGCAGTATTATGTACGTAATCAGCAGGGAACGATGGTGCCGTTGAGTACTTTGACTTCTTATAAAGTGATAGAGAATGCACCTATCGTGCCGCATTATAACCTGTTCCGTTCTGCGGAGATCAATGGTAGTCCGGCGCCGGGTTACAGCTCCGGCGATGCTATCAATGCATTGAAAGAGGTAGCGGCGCAGACGTTGCCGGAAGGTTATGGATATGAGTTCTCCGGTTTGAGCCGTGAGGAGTTGTTATCCGGTTCCAAGACGGTGTACATTTTTGCGTTGTCGGTGATCTTTGTGTTCCTGTTCCTGGCAGCGTTGTATGAGAGCTGGTCGGTACCTTTCTCGGTACTGCTGGCAGTACCTATCGGCGCCTTTGGTGCGATACTGGTATTGACCTTCCTGCCATCACTCAGTAACAACGTATATGCCCAGATCGGTCTGATCACCTTGATTGGTTTGTCGGCGAAGAATGCGATCCTGATTGTGGAGTTTGCGAAGGAGCGTGTGGACAGGGGGATGGAGCTGGTGCCGGCGGCTGTAGAAGCAGCGAAGCTGCGTCTGCGTCCGATCATCATGACGTCGCTGGCGTTCCTGTTAGGTATATTACCGTTGGTGCTGGCCAGCGGTGCGGGTGCGGAAGCCCGTAAGACAATGGGTTGGACGGTATTGGGTGGTATGTTTACCGCTACGTTCCTGGCCATCTTCATTGTACCAGTATTATTTGTATTGATTACCCGTATGGCTTATGGTAAAGCTGGCCTCGCTAAACTGCGCGAAGGTTATACTACTGTACCGGAGCGTGATGTACAGGGTAAGTTGTAAAGGATTGTTGAGTACACCATAGTTTAAAAAGGGCGTTGCGGAAGCAGCGCCTTTTTTTATTATGTATTTCCTAAAAAAAATATAGCAAACTGCGAAGGATTTTTCCTGTTATGTCGTCCAATGTAGTATAACATCACGGAGTGCATATGCGGAGTCTTTACATTGCTGTCATTTTGCTATTGGGCGGTCTGTCTTTACAGGCGCAACAGCTGAAGCTTATAGGTGTCTTAAAGGATAAAACGGAAGGTATTCCCCTGATAGGGGCGACGGTAAAACTGAGCCCGGTGCAGGATATGGGTAAGCTGCTGCATGCGGTGACCGGAACGGAGGGCAGTTTTCAGATCAGCGGAGTACAAGCTGGGCGATACAATATGAGTATCAGCTTTATCGGGTACCAGGAGTTGCGCAGAACGGTGGACGGAGGCCAGGGTAACTTGGGTACCCTTTACCTGGAGAATACGGCTACCAAGTTAAAACAGGTGGTGGTAAAGGGGCAGCAGCCGCCCGTGCAGGTGAAAGGAGATACGATGCAGTACAATGCCAGTGCTTATAAGACCAACCCGGATGCGAGTGGAGAAGACCTGGTGAAGAAGATGCCCGGTATTACGGTTGACGGAGGTACCGTAAAAGCGCACGGAGAAGACGTAAAAAAGGTATTGCTGGACGGAAAAGAATATTTTGGGGAGGATGCGACATTGGCATTGCGTAACCTGCCGGCGGAAGTGATCGATAAGATAGAGGTATTCGACCGGTTAAGCGACCAGGCGCAGTTCACTGGTTTTGACGACGGAAACAGTTCTAAGACCATCAATATTGTGACACGCGGTGGCATGCAGAATGCCCGTTTCGGGAAGGTCTTTGCCGGTTATGGTACGGATGGGCGATATAGTGCAGGCGGTAATGTCAGCTTCTTTAATGGCAATCAGCGTATATCTGTAATAGGTATTGCCAACAATATCAATCAGCAGAACTTCTCCAACCAGGACTTGCTGGGGGTACTGAGTAATGCCAGTGGTAACCGTGGAGGATTCCGCGGAGGCGGTGGTGGTCGTGGTGGAGGCGGAGGCCGTGGTGGTGGCGGTGGTAATTTCGGTGGCGGACCCGGAGGTGGGGGCAATGCATCCAATTTCCTGGTAGGTCAGCAGGATGGTATCAGCAAGACGAATTCCTTTGGTGTGAACTTCAGCGATCAGTGGGGTAAAAAGCTGACGGTGAGTGGTAGTTACTTTTTCAATAACAGCAATAATAACAATGAGCAGGATCTCCGTCGTCAGACTTTCCTGACCGGCGACAGCAGCCAGTTTTATACCGAGAACCAGACTACTGCTACAAAAAACTACAATCACCGTATCAACATGCGGCTGGAGTATAAGATAGACTCGTTTAATACGATCTTGTTTACGCCAGGGGTTAGTTTTCAGAACTTCCGTTCTTTCTCCCAGACATCCGGAGATAATACGGAAGCTGACGGTGCTAAGCTGAGTGAACTGGTTAATCAGCAGAACAGCAGTAACTCGGGTTTCAATACGAATAATGGCATCTTATACCGGCATGCTTTTGCCAAACGCGGCAGGACATTATCTGTAGGACTGAATATAGGTGCGAATAAAAAAGACGGCAAAAATTACCTGGAGTCTTTCAATACCTACTTCAAAGGTTCATCGGCGTTGAATGATTCTTTACGTCAGCAATCAGCACCCGAGAGTGACGGATATCAGTTGTCTGCCAATATCGCTTATACGGAGCCTATTGGCAAGAACGGGCAGCTGCAGTTAAACTATAATCCTTCCATATCCAAGAGCAGGGCAGATCAGCAGACTTACTCCTATGATCCGGCGAGTGGTAAATACAATAGTCTGGATACCAGTTTGAGCAATGTGTTTGACAGCCGTTATACTACACAGAACGGAGGTGTTAGTTTCCGGTATGGTAATCGAGATAAGATGTTGGTGTTGGGGGTGAACTACCAGCAGGCTACGTTGACCGGCGACCAGGTGTTTCCGATGAGCAGTCAGATCAGCAAAACTTTTGTCAACCTGTTGCCCAATGCGATGTTGCGGTATAAGTTCTCCAACTACAGCAACATTCGTTTTATGTACAGGGCATCTACCAATCAACCCAGTATCAGCCAGTTGCAGGATGTTATCAACAACCGGAACCCACTGTTCCTGTCTACTGGTAATCCTGATTTGAAGCAGCAGTATACGCACTCGCTGATCACACGCTATAGTTATACGAATACGCATACGGGACTGAACTTTTTTGCCAATATATTCTTTCAGAATACGCAGGATTATGTGACCAATGCAACCTATATTGCTTCGAAGGATTCGGTGTTGTCGCCTAGTGTTACCCTGTTTAAGGGTTCACAATTATCCCGTCCGGTGAATATGGATGGATATTGGAGTGCCAGGTCTTTCCTGACATTGGGTATACCGGTAAAAGCGATCAAGACCAACCTGAACTGGAATGCAGGATTTACCTATGCCCGTACGCCCGGTCTGATCAATAATGTCAGTAACGTATCGGACAATTTCAACTATAATCTTGGATTGGTAGCATCGAGTAATATCAGCGAGTATGTCGATTTTACGTTGTCTTACTCTGCTAATTTCAATGTGGTGAAGAACAGTATTCAGCCACAGTTGAACAACAACTATTTTTCACATGCTGCCGGTCTTAAGCTGAACCTGTTATCGAAGAATGGGTGGGTGTTCCAGAATGACCTTACCAACCAGTTATATAGTGGTCTTACAGATGGATTCAACCAGCAATATTGGTTATGGAATATCAGTGTAGGAAAAAAATTCCTGAAGAGCCAGCGAGGGGATCTGCGGTTGACGATATTTGACCTGCTTAATCAGAACAGGAGCATTACGCGTACGGCTACAGAGACTTATGTAGAGGATGTACAGACCCAGGTGTTGAAGCAATATTTTATGGTTACATTTACTTACAAGCTCAATCATTTTGTGCAGAAGAAGAATGGTTAGCATAGTGCGGGTCATCTGGTCATGTTAATAAATGAGAAAATATTGGCCACTAGCAGCGAACAGGAGTTGGTACGTCGGATGCAGTCGGGCGATGCCGGTGCCTTTGAAGGTATCGTAACGGTCTTCAAGGACATGGTGTATAATACCGTGATAGGTATTGTGCAGGATGCTGCCGATGCGGAGGACATTTCGCAGGAGGTGTTTGTGCAGGTGTATGAGTCTATTCGTTCATTTCGTGGAGATGCCAAGTTCAGTACCTGGTTGTATCGCATCGCGGTGACGCGGTCATTGGATCATCTTAGGAAGAAGAAGCGAAAGAAGCGCTGGGGGCTGGTATCCGGTTTATTTGGCGGGGCCGCGGAGGAGGAGATTTCATTACCTGATTTTGAGCATCCCGGCGTGACATTGGAGAATAAGGAGCGTGCGGCTGTATTGTTTTACGCTATCCGGCAGTTGCCGGAGAAACAGCAAGCTGCTTTTGTGCTGCAACAGCTGGAAGGATTAAGTCTTAAAGAGATCAGCGAGGTACTAGAGACTTCGGTAGCTGGGGTAGAGGGATTATTACACCGTGGTAAGGAGCAGTTGAGGAAGAAGTTAGGAGTGTATTATAAATCTTTGGATTGAGCGAATGATTTTCGGAAAAAGGACGTCTAATTTAAATATATGCGAGTATGAAAAAGAAGGCAGACATAGCAGCAGAAGTATCGGCTACATTAGATAGTTTACGCGGGGCATCCCGTGCTATGCCCGGTGATTTCTTTTTTACCCGTGTGCAGGGGCGATTGCAACAGCCGAGCAGCGGATGGGGATATCTGGGAAATATTATGGCCCGACCGTTGATTGCGGTACCGGCATTGATATTGATCCTGTTATTGAACGGATGGATACTGGCCAAACAGTTCAGCAGCAATAAAGGTGCGACGGTTGCAGTAGAGCAAGGTGCTATGCAGGCATTTGCTGATGAATACAATTTGCAGGTAACTACTTTTTATGACGGGGAAAAACAGTGAATATGACAACAGTTACAGCTAAGAACAGGATATTGATCATCATGGTCGTGATATTGCTACTGACCAACTTGCTGATGTTATTCTTTTTCGTGTGGTTGAAGCCTGGTAGCAGGCATGATGGCAGAGGGAAAAGGGGAGTGGCTATATTCCTGGAGGAGCAGGTAGGATTTACAGAAGATCAGATGAAATCTTACCAGGAATTGAGGGAGCAGCATTGGGGCCGTATGAAGCCGGTGTTAGGAGATATCCGTACTACGAAGGAGCGGTTTTACAACTTGCTGGCGCGCGCAGCCGTGCCGGATAGTGTGTTGCAGCAAGCGGCCGATAGTATAGGCCGGCGGCAATCCGCGATTGATTTGTTGACCTTCCAGCACTTCAGGGAAGTGAGGGCTTTGTGTACACCGGAGCAGCGTCCTCGTTTTGACTCGCTGGTACACCAGGTCATGCTTAAGATGTCGGGACCTTACAGGAGAGGTAACCGCCCGGATGCGCAAACGGGCAAAACGCGGCCATAGTGGCGCTATATCAAAACATTAACGATAATCAACAAAAACAATTATTATGAAGAACAAGATCCTTTTATTGCTGGTATTATTACTGGCGGGAAGTGCGGGAGTATATGCACAACAGGGCGGTGGATTCCAGCGTCGTACGGTAGAGGAGCGTGTGAAGATGACCGTAGAGAAGTTGAGTCCGGCGTTGTCGCTGAACAAAGACCAGCAGACGCAGCTGGAAGCTGCCTATACGACTTATTACAAGGGGATGGACGGTTTACGACTGGGAGGTGACAGACCTGACCGTAGTGCTTTTGAGAAGCTGGCAACAGAGCGGGATGAGAAGGTCAAAGGATTTCTGGATGAAGGGCAGTACAAAAAGTACCAGGAGCAGCTGGAAGCGATCAAGCAGCAACGCCGGGAAGGGCGTAATGGCGGTGGTCGCGGCAAGGGGGATACTACCCCTCCTTCAACGAAATAGTTATTATTTAGCAGGAACAGGAACTAAAAAAGCGAAGGTCTGAAAGGCAACGGGAGATTGCATTTCGGACCTTCTTGACTTTCACAGCGCCGGTCGCGCCTTCAGGCTAAAAATTGGCAAAGATTAGTGGCCGGCTTGTTCAGTAGCAGCAGGTTTTCTGCCAGCTGACTGTTGTTTATACTTAAAAAAATAGAACAAAGAGACCATCAGCGATAAGCTGATGAGTAAAAACAATACAACTACCAAAGTTTTCCATCCTTTATGGACAGAAATATACCTTTCTTCTGCGGAAGGTACGTCTATGTAGGTATAGGAATCGTTACCGGTGGAGTAACTGGCATGTATATATTCGCTTTCCTTACGGATTTGCTGAAAAAGTTGCTGTTTGATGGGCACGGGAGGTAGCGGTGCTTCGGCTAGTGCTATTTTCTCTATTGTATTTTCTACAGCGTCTATTTCTACTTGTAGTAAGGGATAAATAGGCGCTGCGGTAAATAAAATAGTTTCTTCTTCGGGCGTCGCAAGTCCCAGTAAACACTTTTCAATGATGCCGTCGAGCACGAGGGCATCCATTTGAGCGGCAGGCGTATGGATATATTTTGTATCCAATGGAATAATGTTGGGTTTGTTAGCTGTTGCTGCTAATATCCTAAAATGCAGTTGGAAAAGTTGTCCAATTTAGCTTAGTGGCAAATTAGTGATTTTACCGGTATCAAACATTCGGGAAGCGCCGGGGATATATAGATTATTTTAAGAAATAAATTACTGATTCATAGTTTTATGCGGCCTCTACTGGTGGAAGAGGCTGTTTGGTGCGGTAAAAAGGTTAACTATAGCTTTACATACAGTTTCCCACTTTCGTGTTATAGCGATATGCCTGGTTTGCAGAAAGAAAGCGGTGGTTTTAGTTAAGGCAAGGATAATAATATCCGGGTTTGGTGATAGAATAGGGGAGCCGGAAGCTGTTCTTTTTAACAGTATTTTTTATAAAGAAATCTTAAAAAGAGCAATTACTGGCATAGCAGGAATGATGTTTGGTCTATTATCATCGAACCAAAAATGTGAACCATGTCTAAAAAGGAAAACGTTAAACAGGCGATACAGGAATTGGCAATGGGTAATTACAACAGTTATCCGGAAGAATACAGCATAGATACCGCTCCTGCAGAGACAGTTGAGAACATTGAATCTCTTGCCAGAGGATATTGGGATTGCCGGGATGATAAAGAAGTAGTAAGGGATGAGAAGCTGGGCATTCATCTGAATGATTATCAGAGCTGGGCGAAAGAGGCATTTGCTGCTTTTGCAGAGAGAGAACGGTCACTTAACTAATTAATAAGCTGCCATAATTATATTGTGGGGTGCTATGTTGAACATGGCACCCCACTTTTTTTATGGCTTTATTCTTCCATGCGATTACCTTCTTCATCGAATTCCTGGGAAAGTCTCCATTCTGTGTATCCTGCCATATAGAGTACGCTCATAATAACGGGAGTGATCGTACAATAAAAGAAGACTTCTGTCTGACGGGTGAAGAAAATGGCGCAGCCAATGCCGAAGATAATCAACAGAGTACCTAAGCGCCGGGAGATATAAGCAGCGTGGTTGTTGGCAGCATACCACATGGCTGTGTTTTTTGTGGATAATGTGCTACGGTATCCATACCAGGTGTTCTTGCTTTTAGGGGGAAAACGCCTGATAAAAAAGCCCATCGTGAGGAACACTATACCAGCTAGAAGGCTGGCGTTGAAATAAGTGCTTTGGATGATCTCTTTCATACCTATAAGGTACAAAAAAAAGCAGAAAGAGGTCATCGTAAGTGTACACAGGGATGCGCAGCTCACATCCCTGTGTAGTTATACGACTATTGTTCTTTTTTCTTGAAGAGATTATTCAGTGTGTTCTTCAATGTTTGTTCCGCCTGTTTGCCTACCTGTTCCAGGGGTTTTCCATTGTTTGTATTTGCGGTATCCTTCTGCCCGCTTAGTTGTCGTTTGAGTTCTTCTTTAAGCGAGGCGACCGCCTGATTTTTCACCTGGCGTACGGAATCTTTCAACGTATTTTTAATGGTATCTACTTTGTTCTTTACGATTGATACTGCCTGATCTTTCAGGTTATTGATGGTTTTGGAGGTACTTTCCCGGAGATCTGTCTTGAGGGAAGGTTTCATAATGTTGCCCGCCATTAATACCTGCAGATGTATGCTATCGCTGATGTTCAGCGGGATACCTTTTTTTGTGGCTTCGGCGGATAATTGGTTGACCAGGTTATTAGCTTGCTGGCCTATAATACTGCGGGGTAAGGCAAATTGCAGTATATAGTCCAGCGACTGATCGAAACCGTGGGAACCACCGATATTCATTTTGATGCCATTGATATTAACATTAAAGGGATTGACCTTTACTCTGCCATTTTCAAAAGCGAAATAGTTTTTGATATCGCGTAATGAGATATCTTTCAGCTGTGAGATGTTGAGTTGATTGGCCAACTGATCTACCGGTGCGAATTTTTTAAGGAAACCTTCTATGAGCAGCAGGTTACCATCGCCGCTCAGTGTGTTGAGCTGCGGGCTCATATCTTTTCCCAGTTTGCCTTGTACGGTGAGATCGGAGCTGATCTTACCGGATAGGAACTTACCGATAGGCATTAGTTTCTGTACGGTATTGAAAGCGGTAAATGTCTGTTGTACGTCCAGCTGCTGTACATGGTATTGCAGCAGGATATCGGGATGCAGACGGTCCTGACGGGTACTGTAGCTACCACTTACTTCCATCGTTCCCTGTAGTGCTTTTCCTTTTACAGATTCGAGCAGGACTGTTTCATCTTTGATCAGCAGTGCACCGGTGATATCGCTCATATCAAGCTTATCATAGTGTATTTGCCCCACAGCTGCCTGTAGTGCGAAGCGCAGGTTAGCGGGTACTGCGAAGGGGATAGCGGCAGTGTCTATGTGGGATGTTGATGCATTGTTGCTGGTGGTGCTGAGCCCCATCCATTTATTGAGGTTCATAGCATCGGCTTGTACGGCCAGGTGACCATCTAACGGGGCATTTTTCAATACATAAGCCAGCAGGTTATTTACGGCGCCCTTTGCGTTGAATTTTGTACCCAGGTATTGACCATTGAATTGGTCTACGGTGACATTTTTGGGATTGAAAGTAAGCTGCAGCTGGTTGACCCTGATGTCATCGGGATATGTTTTACTGTGATACAGCAGGTTGTTGACCAGCATCGTACCGGCGGCATAGAAGCGGTCATATTGTTGTTTCTCTACTGCGCTCATATACCCTTTGGCGTTGATATCTGCATCGAGGATACCTTGTAATTGTGTGCCTGCTTCCAGTTTAACAAACTGGGTGACTTTGGACAGGTCCAGTTTACCTTTGGCCGCGCCATCCACATACATATCGGATATGGGTGTTTTTATCAGCAATCGCAGATCGACGGGGGTATGATCCATTTCAAGATGTGCAGCGGGGATGTCTACTGTGGTATGATCCGGCACCCCATCCGGATTGGAGACATGCATGGCTACTTGGATGTTGCTCACAGGTTTGGGTAGATCAGGATATTGGAAGAAGCCATTTTTAATTGCCAGTTCCAGTCCGAAGGCGGGCCAGCCTGCACTGCTGTAGGTACCTTTTACAAAGCCGTTGAACGCGGCAGTACCAGATGTTTTGATCTTGTCAAAATCTTTACGATATACAGCAGGGACGAGAGAAAGCAGGTCTTTGAAGTTGGTGGAAGGTGTTTTAAAAGAAGCATCCATATAATAGCTGGAGTCTGATACAAGTTTGAATAACCCTTTGACAGCTACTTCCAGGTTATTGAGCAACAGCTTACTGTCATTCAATGTATAGGTATTCTCTTTATTGTTTATTTCAATGTCAGCATCCAGTGAGGTCTTGGTGTCTTTAAAGTAAGGAATGGCGCCATACCTGAAGCTGATACCCTGTGCTTGTGTGTTGGTCTGTAATGTAAAAAGGTCCTGGGTAAAATCGCCTTTACCCTGGTGGTTGAGACCTTGTATTTCCAGGTCCATATTGGATTGCCGGTCTTCGTATCTGATCGTGGCGTCCTCTATTTTGTATCGCTGTAATTGTAAAGCAAAGGTAGAGGGCTTATCAGTGGCAGGTGCTGAAGTAGTATCGGGACGGGTGATGTTCCAGTTAGCTGCACCATCGGCGAGTACGATCGCATGGATGCGAGGTTGCTGGATATCTACCTGGTAGATATCCATTTTACCACCTTTGATCACGCTCATGAGGTTGAGTGCCACGTCGAGTTTACGGATGGCTGCCAACGTATCATTTGCAAAAACGCCGGTGCCGGTAACGGAGAGGCCTTCCAAGCCTACGGACAGACGGGGAAAATGGCGAAACAGGCTGATGTCGACGTCGGTGAAATCGACTTTAGCGATTAGTGCTTTATTTATCTCTGTTTTTACGGTAGAGATAATCTTGTCTTTAAAGAAAAAGGGAATGGCGACAGCGGACAGTAGTAGTACCAAGAAAACCAGCCCAGTGATCTTCAGGATCTTTTTTAGCATAGGAGTGAAGTGTGTTTTAGCGGCGTGAAGGTAAGCATTCGGGGGTATTAACGCCAGTGGCGGGTGTAAAATTATCTTAAAAAACGGAATTTAGTGTAATAGGGTGTTGGTCAGTAGATTAGATAATCTTACGTAATTTGCGGCTATTATTAATTTGTTTGTATCATCATATGACACCGGAACGTACCGAAAGATTATTATCTGTATTAAATAAGCGTCAGGCTAATTTGACGGTTGTATTGGAGAATGTGCAGGATCCGCATAATATTTCTGCGGTGATGCGCACTTGTGATGCTGTGGGTATACAGGAGATCTATGTTTTGAATAATAAGATACCCCGTCATAAGAAGTGGGGGGCAAAAAGTTCATCAAGTGCGGCCAAGTGGCTGACAGTACATCAGTTTACGGAGGTAGAGGAATGTATGACTGCGTTGCGGGCCAAGTATGACAAGATCTTTACCACGCATTTATCCAGTGATGCGGTGAGTCTGTATGATATTGATTTTACGGGTTCTGTAGCCTTGGTATTCGGGAATGAGCACGGTGGTTTAAGTGAGGAGATACGGGCATTGGCGGATGGTAATTTTATCATTCCACAGATGGGGATCATCCGGTCTTTGAATATTTCTGTGGCGTGTGCGGTAAGTATATATGAGGCTATGCGGCAGAAGACAATTGCCGGGCATTATAATCAGCGAAGTTTGCCGGAAGGTCAGTACCAGACCTTATTGGAGCAGTGGGGATTTGAGGAAGAGCTATAGTGCCGGTATATAATATATAAAAAAGCGTTCAGCGTATATCTTACGACATACGCTGAACGCGGGAGGAGGTTATTTAGTACCACCCCATTCTTTTGTCTGTTCCAGTTTTGTATTTTCCATTTCCAGTAATGGTATAGGTAATATTTCATGTTTGCCGGCCTGGAATCCTCTTCCGCCCAGCACGGTGGCTGCATCACCCCAGCGTACCAGGTCCAGCCAGCGATGGCCTTCTCCCGCAAGTTCGAGTCTCCTTTCCTTCTTGAGGTTTTCCATAGTAGCGGCTACATGGTGCAGGTTGTCGCCATAGGCACGATCCCTTACGGCATTGATCAGTGCTGCTGCGCGGCCTAGATCTCCACCACCCAGGATCAATGCTTCTGCTTCCAGCAGATAGGTATCTGCAAGGCGCATATCATACATATTACGAGGGAAGTTCAGTTCCCAGTTGCCAGACCCGGTCCATTTGTAGGACTCGCGGCCTGCAAATTTTTCCATGAAATAGCCGGTGTTCATATAACCTTTTTCGTAGGTGACCTTACCTGCAGCTTCCAGTGCCTTCAGGTTGGCAATAGTAGCCGGCAGACGGGGATCGCCTTGCATGGCGTTGAACAGATCTTCGGTTACAGGGAGGAAGCTCCATCCTGATACATAGTCGGGTGCTGACTGGTCCTTACGGTTGTAGTTACGTGGGCCTACCATTACACCCAATACATTACCTTCTGTACAAGCCACACATCCCCAGGAGCCTACGGAAGTATTGGTATATACTAATTCGAAGATAGATTCAGCGTTGAACTTGTTGTTGATCAGGAACAGGTCTGCATAATTGGTCAGCAGTTTGTTGCCATATTGGCTTTCACCGCCCGGAGTACCATTAACGGCTGCCAGTTCGGTTATCGCCTGCGGATATTTTTTCTGCTGCAGGTATACTTTACCCAGCAGGGCTTGTGCGGCGGCTTTGGTGGCGCGTCCTCCATCTACTTTGATATCTATTCTGGCCGGCAGGTCGGTGAATGCATCTTTAAGATCCTGTTCGATCAGTTTGTATACGTCTGCCGGGAGGGCTTGGGTTACGCTGGTTTCTTCGCCCATTTTAACCGGCACTGTGAATAGAGGAATGGATTTGAATAAACGTACCAGGTCGAAGTAAAAATATGCGCGGAGGAACTTAGCTTCTGCTATATAACGTTTTTTGAGATTGTCATCCATGTTTACGCCCGGCATTTTTTGCAGGAGGATATTAGCCCTGAAAACACCTGAGTAACCTTTGCGCCAGAGTTCACTTTGAGGGCCTGTGGCCGGGGTCAGGGTATAGTTGGAGAAGACCTGAAAATCTGAAACGTCGTTGGGGCCACCACCGCCGGCGAAGTTGTCATCGGAGGCCGCATTGAGTGCACCAATTTTGGTGATGTAGCCGCTGCTCTGCCAGCCCACAATATCATATACTGCTACCAGGCCATTGAATGCTTCCTGCTGATTGCGATAGTAGTTGTCCTCCAGGAATGTTCCTTTGGGATCTACTTCGATAAAACTCTTGCTACAGGAAGAGGCTAGTTGCATTCCGGCAGCGAGTAAGGTGATATAGCTGATGTATTTTACTTTCATAATGATCAGTTTGAACGTGAATTAAAACCCGAGATTAACACCAAACATAAAGGAGCGAGCCTGTGGATAGATACCGCGGTCTATACTTAATACTGCCCCTCCTATCTCAGGATCATAACCCGTGTATTTGGTAATGGTGAAGAGGTTCTGTGCCATTACATAGAGGCGGGCTCTTTGAATGCCGGCTTTTTTGGTCATTGCAGCAGGTAGGGTATAGCCCAGTTGTAATGTTTTCAGGCGGAAGTAGCCGCCATCTTCCAGGTAGAAGTCGGAAGGATTGGTGAAGTTTTTATTGGGATCGTTAGTGGTCAGCCTGGGGAAGGTATTGGAAGTGCCTTCTCCGTTCCATCTGCCTAGTGCTTTGGTTTGCCAGTTGGCGTTACCGATGTCGAGCCTGCGAAGTCCCTGGAATATTTTGTTACCGGCAGCACCCTGGCCGAATATGGTCAGGTCGAAACCTTTTGCTGCTGCTGTGATGGTAAATCCATATGTCCATTTTGGAGTGGGGTTGCCTAGGAATACGCGGTCTCTGTCGGTGATAACGCCATCGCCATCGGTATCCTGCCATCTGAAGTCGCCGGGTTTGGCACCTGGCTGGATTTTTTTGCCGGTTTTATCCACATAGTTATCTACTTCCTGTTGATTCTGGAAGATGCCCATTGTTTTGAAACCATAGAAAGCACCGATGGGCTGACCGATCTGTGTACGGGTGATCGGGTAAGTGCTTGCCTGGAAGGATTGTCCACCGGAGAGATATTCCACGCCGTTGCCGAGGAAAGTCACTTCATTTTTCACGTAGGATACGTTACCGTTATACGAGAGGTCTACGATGCCTACTTTATGTCTATATCCTAATTCCAGTTCTACCCCGGTATTTTTCATGCTACCGACGTTTTTGGCTGGGTTAGAAATGGCTCCCAGGAAGAAGGGAATGCGTGGGTTCTGGAGGATGTCCGTGGTTTTTTTATTGAACCAGTCGAAACCAACGGTAAAGTTATTGAACAACACCGCATCAAAACCAACGTTGGCACTGGCAGTCTGTTCCCATTTCAGGTTCGGGTTGGCCGGCGCATTGGGGCTGTATCCATTGATGTAGGTGCCAGAGGTACCCAGACTATAGTTCCTGCCGCTTCCTACTGTACTCAGGTAAGCCAGATCGCCGATATCGTCATTACCTACTACACCGTATCCACCTCTGATCTTCAGGAAGTTAAGGAAGGTATTGCTCGGGAAGAAGTCTTCTTTCGTCAACACCCAACCAGCGAGGAAGGAGGGGAATACACCATATTTGTAATTAGCACCGAAGCGGGTAGAACCATCTCTTCTTACCAATGCCTGGAACAGGTATTTTTCTTTGTAATCGTAAGTAACACGGGCAAACAGCGAGGCTACTCTATGCTCAATGCCTTCGGAACCGTCAGCATTACGTTGATCGGATGGTACTTTAAAGTTCAGGGATGCTTCTTTAAAGGTATTTACCGGGATATTGAAGAATGTTACGCTGGTAGAGTAGCTGTTATTCTCCATATAGGCACCTTGTCCGAGTAATACGGCCACTTTATGGTCGTTGAAATTGCGTTCGTATGACAAGGTGTTTTCCAGGTTCCAGTTCAGTTGTCTGTTGGTAGTGCGATTGAAGCTGGTCTGTGAAGTGCTTGTAGAGCTGTTGAGATAGAAGATCGGAGTAAAGGATTCTCCGCCCCAGAAAGCCATTTTAGTACCTAAAGTAGAACGGAGTCTTAATCCGGGGATAGGATTGGCTTCCAAGTAAGCATTACCTACGATATTATCGCTCCAGCTATAGTTGCCCAGGCGGGTTTTAATATATGCGAGCGGGTTAGTCATCTCCTGACCAACGGTAGTTGAGATACCATATGGGCGACCCAACTCGTCACGTACAATACCTCTGTTAGTATAGGGGGAGGCGTTGGCGACAGCGGGATCCGTTATAACTACAGGGGTGATCGGATCCAGGTTGATAGCTGCGCTTAGCGGGCCACCAAATTCGCTGTTGGTATTACCCAGGCCTATGGATTTGTCATGTGCATATCCGAGGTTTTGACCGAATGTTAGCCAGGGCGCGATTTTGTGTGTAGAGTTGAGCCGTATGTTGGTACGTTTGTATTTGGAGATATCAGTTGCCACGATACCCTCTTGATCCAGGTAACCGAAGGAGAGGTAAAAGGTGGAGCGGTCGTTACCGCCGCTTACGCTTACTTCGTGGTTTTGCCTTTTAGCGTTATTGTTAAATATAACGGATTGCCAGTCAGTGCCTTGTCCAAGCGATTCCGGATTAGCATAAGGTTTGGCAACATTACTGTTGACGGCTGCCTCATTTCTAAGGGTCGCATATTGGGTGGCATTCAGCAGGTCCAGTTTTTTGGCTGGAGCAGATACGCCATAGAAGCCGTTGTAATTAACGGATATACGACCTGCTTTTCCTTTTTTGGTAGTGATCAGGATTACACCGGTAGCAGCCCGGGCACCATAGATGGCCTGTGAGGCAGCATCTTTCAGTACTTCAATGGATTCGATATCTGATTGGTTAAGATATCCGATACCACCAGCATCTACGACTACTCCATCTACTACCCAAAGCGGGTTGTTGTTGTTAAGCGTCGTTACACCACGCACGCGAACAGTAGCTGCTGCACCGGGCTGGCCATTGTTGGAGGCAATGGTAATACCAGAGGCCCTACCCTGCAATGCATCTTCCACCCGGTTGATGGGCATACTTTCGAGGTCGGCCGCCTTTACTTTGGAGATGGCGCCTGTGGTGACGCTCTTTTTCTGGACGCCGTATCCTACGACAACGATATCATCCAGTTCGGCCACTTTAGGAGACAGGGAAATCACGGCAGGTACTTGTGCCGCGATATATTCCTTTGGGGAGTAGCCTATAAAATTGAAAACCAATACGGCATCTTTGGCCGTTGGGATAGTAAACTTTCCACCTGCGTCGGAGGTGGTCCCTTTTGAAGTTCCTTTGATCGTAACAGTTACGCCAGCAAGCGTTTCGCCCCCTGTTTCAATAATTTTACCACTTACTTGTATTTGTTGGGCGTTAAGTAGCGGCGGCAATAGCAGACAGGTAAAAAATAAGGCATAGTGGATCAATTTTTTCATACACTGGAATTTTTAATACGTGATAGATTAAGAATGGTTGATACCCCTTGTAGTGGGCACTAAAAATACATTTACCCGTTGGCCCATTCTGCATACCTACCTACGTCAATACTACTTCAGTAAATTATAAAATGCTGACAATCAGTATTTAGTTGTACATCATTACCACTACACCTGATAGACTGCACTGGTATCTCTGTAAATCTGACTTGATATTTTCGGTGGTCTGTGACATAAGTTCATGTGCAGATTACCTCTACAGATTTGATAAGCAGGTGTGGGAAAAACATATTATTATCTAATGATATAGTATCAGGAGACTATAAGGACGACAAAATGAAATGGTATTGCTGACAGGGTCTATTTAAAAGAGAGGGCGTTTGGAGGTAATATATATACTGCAGCAACACTACAGCGATAGTCATTAATTTAACAGGGATAACCTGAATTCCACGAATGGGGCACTTATTGAATGATGCTGTCTCCATTCAAACCATTAAATTAATCTTGAGATGAAAACCTTGAAAACTTTCGGTATTCCGATGAGCCGTACAGAAATGAAAAAAGTGAACGGTGGCACTCAAAAAGACATTGTGGCTGGCTGTTCTCCCAAGGCTTGTAATGCAAAATGTATGGCGGAAGCCGGTTTTGGTGGTCAATGCTATAACGGTTCCTGCTACTGCCTGGGTTAATCACAGACCGTATACTGTTTAAAAACACCAAGGGCTGACGAAAGTCAGCCCTTGGTGTTTTTATGATAAGGTATTATTTGGAGGAGGGCAGGGGAGACAGGTAATAGTGGGTTTGTTTTCCCGGATCAATTGTTTTTCACCCCATATACGCAGGTGGTCGATAAAAGGGATCAGTTCTTTACCTACTGGTGTAAGCGTGTATTCTACCCGTGGCGGTACTTCGTGGTATACCTGTCTGTGCACTAATTCATCTTCTTCCAATTCCCGGAGCGTCTGTGTCAGCATTTTAGGAGTGATATCGATGATCGCTCTTCGCAGTTCGCCATAGCGAAGTACGCTATGCTGATGGAGATACCATAGTAATCTTCCTTTATACTTTCCTCCGATACGTCGGAAGGCATAATCAACGGCACAGATGGGATTGTCTATATTTTTGTTCATTTTGGATTTCCTTATCAATTGATTTTCAGCAATAGTATATTTTAGGTATGTAAGATACTAAAAAGTGCATACTTGTCAGGTAGATAGTAGTCCAATAAATTTGTTTGTAAATAGGTAAAATGCAAAGGCGGACATTATTTAAAAATATCTTCTTACTAGGATTGGGGGTGGCCATGCCGTTAAGGCGTTTATGGGCTGCGCGGGATTGTTCACGTATAGAGAAGTTTCCTTTCCACCGGTTTAGTTTAGGAGAGTTGGAATTGACGGTTGTCACGGACGGGTATTTGCATATGAGCCCGGTGCAACCATCCTTCGCACCTGGGATAGATTCGGCGGTTGTCAATCAGTTATTGCGGGAAAGTTTCCGGCCGACGGATGCTATTGATCTTGGTATGAATATCCTGGTGATCAGGAAGGGGGAGCGGCGGATATTGGTAGATACGGGTGCCGGCGCCGGGTTTGGTCCGAAGTCAGGCTGGCTTCCACGGACATTGGAAGATGCCGGTATCCGGCCGGAGAATATTACTGATATTGTATTTTCTCACGCTCATCCTGATCATATAGGTGGTTTATTCAGGCAAGATGGGAGTCTGGTATTTCCTCATGCAAAGTTGTATCTGTCTGCCCTGGAGTATAATTTTTGGACAGGGGATCATCCGGACTTCTCCCACAGTAAGTTCCCGGACAAGCAACAGTTGTCGCAGATGATTGCTGATATCAGGAAAACGTTGGTGGCCTTAAGACCCCGGTTACATTTGTTTGAGGATGGGGATGAGTTATTGGGTTGTATCCGTTTGGAACTGGCGGCAGGGCATACTCCGGGTCATACGTTGGTCCATATTTTTTCCGGTGGCCGGGAGTTGGTACATATTGCGGATCTGCTACATTCAGACGTATTGTTGTTCCCGCATCCTGAGTGGGGGTTTTTCGGGGATACAGATTTTAATCAGGCTGTGGCAACCCGTCATCAGGTGTTGGCAAGGTTGGTGGAACGAGGGGAGTCTGTTTTCGCTTATCATCTGGCCTGGCCTGGTTTGGGCCATGTGCGTAAGAAAGGGGCTACTTATGAATGGGTAGGCGAAACCTATGCAATTCCTGATCCGGCAAAAGGATAAGATATATATCATAAAGAAGGCCGGCTTCTATCTGTAAGGATTCGAAGCCGGCCTTTTATCGTATACTTAAATGGTTTGTTTAGGCGCTGCAGGTTACGCAGCCTTCTTCCATTGTACATACCGCACCTTCCGGGATATCGTCGATGGCTATGGTGGAAGCTCCTTGTACAACTACTGGTTCTATTTGTTGTCCGCCTTGTTTTTCGACAGTGAATTGTACTGCCTGGGTAGCGGCTTGTGTACGCAGATAGTACATCCCGGTCTTGAGACCTTTTTTCCAGGCATAGAAGTGCATGGAGGTGAGTTTACCGGTATTAGGCGTATCAACGAACAGGTTGAGAGACTGGGATTGGCAGATGTAAGCACCGCGATCTGCCGCCATATCTATGATCGTACGTTGTTTGATCTCCCAAACAGTTTTGTACAGCTCTTTGATATTAGAGGGGATCTCTGGTATTTGCTGGATGGAACCGTTGGCGGCAATGATCTTGTTTTTCATGTCGTTGTCCCACAATCCTAATTCCACCAGGTCTTTCAGTAAGTGTTTATTCACCACTACGAATTCGCCACTCAGTACGCGGCGGGTGTAGATATTGGAGGTGTAAGGTTCAAAGCACTCGTTGTTACCAAGGATCTGAGAGGTAGAAGCGGTAGGCATAGGAGCGAGCAGCAGGGAGTTGCGAACGCCATGTTCTATTACTTCAGCTCTTAATGTTTCCCAGTCCCAGCGAGAGGTAGGTGTTACATCCCACATATCGAATTGAAATATACCTTTAGAGATGGGTGATCCGGGGAATGTATCGTAGTGGCCATCTACTTTTGCCAGGTCTTTGGAGGCGGTCATGGCAGCGAAGTAGATCGTTTCGAATATCTCTTTGTTCAGTTGTTTGGCCTCTTCGCTTTCGAATGGATAGCGCATGAGGATAAAGGCATCTGCCAGGCCTTGTACACCGAGTCCGATGGGACGGTGACGTAGGTTACTGTAGCGGGCTTCATCAACCGGGTAGTAGTTGTTGTCGATGATTTTGTTGAGGTTACGGGTAGCCTGGTAGGTTACATCGTATAATGCTTGATGATCGAAGTGACCATCTACCACAAAGCGAGGTAGTGCGAGGGATGCCAGGTTACATACTGCTACTTCGTTTGCATCGGTATATTCTATGATCTCTGTACAGAGATTAGAACTTTTGATGGTGCCGAGGTTCTGCTGGTTGGATTTACGGTTGGCAGAGTCTTTATACAGCAGGTATGGTGTTCCTGTTTCGATTTGTGCATCGAGGATGGCGAACCAAAGGTCTTGTGCTTTTACAGTTTTGCGTGCGCGGCCTTCCTGTTCGTATTGTGCATAGAGTTTCTCAAATTCTGCACCCCATGTTTCGTGCAGTCCTGGTGCTTCGTGTGGACAGAACAGGGACCATTCGCCATTGGATTCTACTCTCTGCATAAACAGATCGGGTACCCATAAGGCGAAGAAGAGATCGCGTGCACGCATTTCTTCTTTACCGTGGTTTTTACGGAGGTCGAGGAATTCGAACACGTCTGCATGCCAGGGTTCGAGGTAGATGGCAAAAGCACCTTTACGTTTACCACCACCCTGGTCTACATAGCGGGCGGTGTCATTAAATACACGCAGCATGGGAATGATACCATTGGAGGTACCGTTGGTGCCGCTGATATAGGAACCGGTGGCCCGGATGTTGTGAATGCTTAAGCCGATACCGCCAGCGCTTTGAGATATCTTGGCTGTTTGTTTGAGGGTATCGTAGATACCTTCGATGCTATCATCCTTCATGGTGAGGAGGAAGCAGGACGACATCTGTGGTTTAGGTGTGCCGGCGTTAAAGAGGGTGGGGGTCGCATGCGTGAACCAGCGTTCGCTCATGAGATTGTAAGTTTTGATAGCAGCATCAATATCATCTTTATGGATACCTACGGCTACGCGCATGAACATGTGCTGAGGGCGTTCTGCTACTTTACCATCTAATTTGAGGAGGTAGGAACGTTCCAGGGTTTTGAAGCCAAAGTAGTCGAAAGCGAAATCACGATCGTAGATGATGTTAGAGTCCAGTATTTCCGCATTTTTACGGATCACTTCGTATACATCGTCTGATAACAGCGCTGCTGGTTTATTTATCTTCGGATCGATGTAGTCATACAGTTTTTTCATGGTCTTAGAGAAAGACTTCACTGTATTTTTATGCAAGTTACTTACTGCAATGCGGGAGGCCAGCAATGCATAGTCCGGATGTTTGGTTGTGAGGGAGGCGGCTGTTTCTGCAGCCAGGTTGTCCAGTTCTGTGGTCGTTACGCCATCATATAAACCCTGAATCACTTTCTTGGCCACGTCTATTGCGTCTACATATTCCGCATTAAAGCCATAGCACAGCTTTTCTATGCGGGCGGTGATCTTATCAAATTTCACCGCTTCTTTTCTTCCGTCTCTTTTGATTACGAACATGGGAAGTGAATTTATTAGGTTAGTAATTAAGTATATGGAATCCGGAAGGTATTTATTCCGGGCAGGATATATATTAGAAGTCTTCTTCCAGGCTGAAGGTCTGGGTTTCTTTATTCCCCATTACACCCGCTTTCTGGTAGTCGCCCACACGTTTTTCGAAGAAGTTGGTTTTACCCTGGAGTGAGATCATCTCCATGAAATCGAATGGATTGGAAGCGTTAAATATTTTATCGTATCCCAGTTCTTTGAGCCATCTGTCAGCAACGAATTCGATGTACTGTTGCATGAGCCGGCTATTCATACCGATAAGGTCTACGGGTAGTGCATCTGTAATAAATTCTTTTTCGATGTTCACGGCATCCATGATGATGGCATGTACGGCTTCCTGGGTCAATTTATTTTCGAGCATGCTGTACAGGAGGCACGCAAATTCGCAATGGAGACCTTCATCACGGCTGATGAGTTCGTTGGAGAATGTCAGCCCTGGCATTAATCCTCTCTTTTTAAGCCAGAAGATGGAGCAGAAGCTACCGCTAAAGAAGATACCCTCTACGGCGGCGAAGGCGACGAGGCGTTCGGCAAAATTGCCATTTTCGATCCAGCGCAGTGCCCACTCAGCTTTTTTCTTTACAGCAGGTACGGTATCGATGGCATGGAACAGTCTATCTTTTTCTGCAGGATCTTTCACATAGGTATCGATCAGCAGGGCGTAAGTTTCGGAGTGTATGTTCTCCATCATGATCTGGAAACCGTAGAAGCAGCGCGCTTCCGGTATTTGTACTTCGCTCATGAAGTTGACGGCGAGGTTTTCATTTACGATACCGTCGCTAGCTGCAAAAAAAGCAAGTACATGTGATATGAAGTGGCGTTCGCCATCGTTGAGGTTCGCCCAATCTTTCAGATCTCCGCTCAGGTCAATCTCTTCCGCTGTCCAGAAACTGGCCTCGTGACGTTTATATGTTTCCCAAATTTTAGGGTAATTAATTGGCAACAACACAAAACGGTCTTTATTCTCTTTCAACAAGATTTCATTCTCGTAATTCATATGCAGCGATTTTAAATATTTGAATTCTTTTTCCTGTCCCTATTGTTGGCGGATCCTGGAGACACGAAGGCTGACAACTATCTTGTGGGAGAGAGCAGTGTCACTTTCGCCAATACCCTGATACGCGAAGGTTTTGACAAATATGTTGCGTTGGCAGGTATGCTGGCTTTCCGTTATTACAACTTTCCCCTTTTCAAGATAGAAAACGGTGATTTTCAGGTAATATCAGGTTGAATTTGCGGCTTCAACCTCTTCCTGGTATATGGAAGTGGATCACAGTAGCGCGTCTGCCCGTGATTTTCACACGGTTCCCCCCATTAATCCCGGGTTTGCGCGCCCGGGAACCAATGCAACAAAGTCAAGAACTGCTACAAATGTACAGACCTGCGATTGCGTGAGCAGATTTAATTGCTCACAGCCTGTGGAAAAATGATGTAGGTAAAAATAGAACAATCCGGAAGATGTGCAGGGGTGGGCATTTCGTGTCAAGATACCCTACAGCGGTTGAAGATTATTAGAAATATTACTATTTTATTACTTGTTTTCGGAATGGTATATTAATTGTAAATGTTGTTAATTAAATTAATACATTAATAGTTCAGACCTATATTTATGTCATATTTTTTAAATATACGTGTCGTTTTGACGAGTGGAAATATTTTTAATAAGGGTTGCTGAGACCGGCTTGTTTTTTTGGACTTCCGGCTTTTCAGGTTTTCGGAATCTTAGACAAATTTTATGTCAGCTATTTTATTAAAGGATATAAAAAAATATTACGGGGATACACTTGCCTTGGATATAGGGCATTTATCACTGGATGAGGGCATCTATTGGGTACAGGGGGGGAATGGCGCCGGTAAGACTACCTGGTTGAAGGTGATGGCAGGTTTGCTTTCCTTCCGGGGGGAGATCCTCTTACAAGGAGCCGTGAGTAGCCTTCATCATCCGGTTGCTTACCGGCGGAAGGTCAACTATGGAGAGGCGGAGCCGTTGTATCCAGGGTTTCTGACGGGCAGGGAGTTATTACGGTTGTACCTGAGTACCAAGGGTGGAGATGCTGACCGCATTCTGGAATTGGGGGCGGCGATGGGGGTAAATGATTTTTTGTTACGCCCGGTCAGTACGTATTCCAGTGGTATGTTAAAAAAGTTGTCCTTATTACTAAGTTTTACGGGAGTTCCTTCGTTGATATTATTGGATGAGCCGTTGATCACGCTAGACGTACAGACGATCCCATTATTATATGATATGATCAGGGAGTGGCGTGAGGAGTATGGTGTCACTTTTTGTATTACTTCTCATCAGGTGATTGCGGAAACGGAGTTTGCTGTAAATGGAACGCTCCTGGTGGAGAACCGTCAGGTGCGGATAATCGGATGAGAAAAAAATGAAAGGTATGTTTGAGTCATTTCGTTTGTTGAGTAAGATATTTACAAGTCGTTTCTATATTACGAATACCGGCTTTTTTCTGCTGCTGTTCTACCTGTTATTTGGGGTGGTGGAAGGTGGACAACTATTGCAATATCACGTGGGGTTAATGAAAGGATTTCTGCAGCACCGGGGCTTTTTGTTGGTGGTATTGGGATTATGGTTGTTGTATAACGGAAAGTGTCTGTATTTTATATTAAAGACGATACAGACACCTGGGTATGGTTTTCTCTATCCTGTGATAGGGTCTTTGTCAAGATGGCGAAGATATATACTCTGGTGTTCAATACAGATCACTATTTACTTTCCGGTACTTGTTTATGCCGGAATTTCAGCAGGGGTGGCCGCAAAGATGGGATTGTCGGGTACTGCGTTCTTATTGTTGCTATTCAATATACTGATGTGTATACTACCGGTGGCGATATACGATAGAAAACTGTGGCGTCCCGAGTTGGCTGATTTTACCGGTCATTTTCAGCAATGGTTAAACCGGCGTTGGGTAAGGCCATTTTCGCTGTATTACATATTTGAGTTACTGACGAATCATACCCGGATGTTGCTGAGTACAAAAGTATTTTCAGGTGCTATATTATTGTTGACCTTTATGTTAATGCGCACAACGGTTTATGATGATCGGGTAGTGCTGTGTGGTGTATTGTTGAGTTGCATCATTCATACGGGCGTGATATTTTATCACCGTTTTTTTGAGGACCAGTATCTGCAGTTCACGCGTAACCTGCCGATGCAGTTGGCACAAAGATACCTGCAGCTTTCGTTCACTTATTTCTTTCTTTTTCTGCCTGAATACCTGTTGATCGTAGTGAATACCTGGCGATTCGCGGGGGTATTGCCATTGTTAGGAATATTGTTTTTTGCACATTCGTTGTTACTGCTATTCCGTTGTCTGATGTATTTTCCCCGTTTTAATCCTGATCTACATTTGCGGTGGGCACTGGCTGTTTCTTTTGTAGTGTTGTTCCTGGTGTTGGGATATTGGTACCTGCTTACCGCATTGGTGTTACAGTTGGTAGCATTGTGGATATTTATACGGCGTTACGACAAGTATGAGCCGTTGAATGCTGCTATTATCTGATCTCGTTTTTATATGGTGATCGATACCTGCTTAAATAACAGGCAGGTATCGATCAGGTTATTATTGTTTATCACTTAATGTGGCCAGGGCATGTAATAGTACCGGAATCTGTTTGCTGGTGGTTTCATCAGTCAGGGTACCTTCTTCATTGAATTTCTGCTGAGCGGCGCTGATCATGATCTCTGGTTTGTTAACCACATTGGCATTGAGGCAGACTAATACCTGTCTGAGGTGATATTGCATACGGGCTGTGCCCAAAGTGCCTATACTGGCGCCCATAATAGCTACTGCTTTTCTGTCCAGCGGTTTTGCCGCATGGCGGGATAATACATCGATAACATTTTTGAGACCGCCTGGTATGGAATAATTATACTCCGGAGATACGATCAATAAGCCGTTGGAGGCGATTATTTTCTGTGCTAATTCTTCCGCAGCTGCCGGATATGCTGCAGCGTGAATGTCCGTATTATATATCGGAATATCGCTGATATCCACCTGTTCTATCGTAATGTTTGCTGGTGCTAATTGTTGGGCAGCTTTGAGTGCGAAGGTATTGAATGAGCCTTTACGGAGGCTACCGGAGATAGCAATAAAATGGTAATTCTTTTCAGCAGTCATGAATGTAAACTATTTAGGATCGCTGCAAATATATAAAAAGTAGCAGGAGTGGATGCAGAGGAGAAGCAGCGTGTTAATGAAGCGTTAATGCCTCCCTGTAACACGGATTATTAATTATTTTAGCGTTCTAAGAATGCTTCTAATTGACATGGTATCCCGCACTGCAAAGTGTGGGATACCTATTTCAGAACAATGATATCAGGTTATTATCTGTTGATGGGCCCGTATATCCTTATACTATGATGCGAATAATACGAACTGTCCTTAATCATTAATGTTATGACCCGGTTAGCTCAGTGTTTTCTACATAGCGGGAATCGCTTGTAGTTGTTGCTTATTTGATTGTTTATGAAGATGATCGAATTTCCTGTTTAAATGTGATTGTCATTTTTAAGGCATCTTATGGAGATGTCATTGAATGAATTTTCCTATTCAAAATAATCATGCCAGATGATACCAGATATGTCATTGCTTTATTATCCTATGGAGGATACCAATAGTTTATTTGCTAATGAGATCGAGTTACAGATGACCCGTTGGATTGATGAGTACGAGCTTCCAGACTCTCTTTCGGAAAAGTACAAGCGTTCGCGTTTCGGAGATCTCACCACCCGTTTTTTTCCCCATGCCCGCAGGGAGGTATTGGAGGCAGGAGCACTACATATGCTGGTGTTTTTTGCTTTTGATGACTTATATGCCGGTAAACAATTAGATGAGTTGCGCGCCGCCTGTGAGGAGGCCATTGGCTACCTGGAAGGGTATATGTCGCCACGCAACCGGCATGTAGTCGTCGAACAGTTCGGTTTGCTGCGGGAGTATCTGTTGCCGATGTCTTCTGCGGAATGGATGTCGAGGTATATACAACATGTACGGCAGTACTTCGACGCGATGCTGACTGAAGCCTTTCTGGCAGGGGCTGCTATCTATCCCAGTGCGGATTATTATAAAATATTACGGGAAAACCTGGTCGGGCTATATCAGTTAGTTGATTTTGTAGAGTTGGAGATTGGGTTGATTCTGCCACCGACATTGGTTGCTCATCCCTTTACCAGGAAGTTGCGGCAATTGGCAGTATTGATCATGAGTTGGTGTAATGACTATTACTCGGCATTGAAGGAAATGAAGGATGGAGAGTTGATGAACCTGGTGTTGATTATATGCCAGGAGCAGGGTTGTACGCTGGAGGCTGCTTACGACCAGGTAATATCCTTACATAATCAGCAGATGGATGTTTTTATGCGCATGTGTAATAATCTGCCAGCCTTATTCAAGCAGGACGAAGGGTATCTGCGTTATGTTGCACATTTACAATTGATGGTGGGTGGACATAAGACATGGACGGAACATACCTTCCGGTATAGTAGTGCTTTTTGATGAGGCAGGTAGGTTGGGATAAGTATATGGAATTGGAAAATAATATTGATTAAATTCGTGTATCATTTTATTTGGCTTCGGGACAGAATGAAGCATGAAAACCTCCAAAATCTTTCTGTATGTACTGATTTATTAGTATTATTTTAAATTAATCCTATATGAAAAGCCCTCAACTAGCTACCCACATCCGACTACCCCTGAAAGTATTATATAAATCCTTTATGTACCTAAAGCGCCCCGTTTTTTTAAGATTTCTGTTGATGACCGGAGTTACTCCATCTTGTGATGTAGAGACCAGGAGTAATATTATCACTGTTAATACGCTTAGCTGGACTACAGCGATTGTTGCTGTTTGCGGGCCTGCATTTATTTATTTTTTTATGTCGCCTGAGCGGTGGGTATTGATACCCGGTGTTATTGAGGCATTAGCTTGCTTGTTAGTAGTATATCTTAATAAGCTCAAGCAGTACAGGGCAGCAACGGTGATATTTTATTTTTTACAGTGTGGGGCCATCTTGTATTTTGGGATGGCTTTTGACCGGAATGCTGGAGTACAACAGATGGCTTTTTTTCTGGGGGGGCTGGCATTACTTTTATTTAAGCGATGGTCATCGCGGATAGCTTGTTTTTTTCTGACACTTGTTACTTTATACTTACTGGAATTTAACTATAACAATCGGTTCTTTCCTCCGTTGGCAGGGGAGGAGTTGCCGGTACGTTCTATCGTTTTTCCTGTTATCCTGTTGCTGAATTTTATGGTGATATTACTATATGAATACAGTAAGGATCAAAAGCGGAAAGAAGCGGAGCGGATGAATAAATTGTTGGGGTTGTACATGCAGAAGTTATCGCATGAGGCTGGTAATTCTCTGAACCTTTTATGGGGGGCTATACAGGCGTATATGCCGGCGGACGGAGCGGAAGAGTCTCATATTCCTGTAGAGGATATGGAAGCGATGTATGTGACTTGTGCTGACCTGAAGCAGTTGAGCAGCAATTTGCTGTCGTGGTCGAAGATACAATCGGGTGTGCCGGATAGTGTATATAAACAGCCGTTGGTATTGAAGGATTGGTTGTATTCTATGGTAGACGCTTATCAGATGTTGGCGCGGCAGCATTCAATCCGGGTAATGCCGGATATCGCGGATGATCTGCCGCCGGCAATCCTGACAGATGTTAATAAGTTAAGTCGTATAGTCAATAATCTACTTTCCAATGCATTGAAATTTACAGACAAGCGATCGGTGATAAAATTAAGTGCAGGCTGTGAAAATGGTCGTTTATTCATCTCGGTAACGGATCACGGTCCTGGTATTGCGGATGATATGAAGGAGCGGATATTTGAACTGTACGTAAGCCAGCAAGGCCAATTACAGGTAGCTACCGGATTGGGGTTGCCTATTGCGTTACATTGGGCGAGATCCTTGGGCGGAGATATTACTTTGCAGACTACTAAAGGCTATGGTAGTACGTTTACACTGACGATGCCGATCGAAGAGGCGATTATCCCGGAAAAACGGAATAATCCGCAGCATTATCGTCCTTTTGATGATTTTGTAGTGTTAGTCGTAGATGATAACAACATGAGTATACGTATTGCCAGACTGGCGATGGAGCCATTGGGAATAAAGGTGATTGGGGCTGAGACGGCAGAGCAGGCTTATAACCGGATAGAACAATATTATCCCAATGCAGTATTGCTGGATCTGAACATGCCGCATATCGGGGGGCGGGAAATATTGGAGCAGTTAAAGGCCGATCGTCAAACCCGGCATATACCGGTGATCATTTCTTCGGCCAGTCATGAGCTACCGGAGATAGGTAAGGCGGACGGTGTATTGGCGAAACCATTCAAATTTGCTGATCTGTATCAATTATTGGATAAATTCCGGCCTCGGCAGGTTGTTGCCTGACGAGGGGGCGGTATTAACGCAGGTGTAATATTTTTTGCTGATCAAAGTAGTAGGATATCCCATCTGTAGCCCGCAAGTCTTCGAGAAAAGTTTCGATAGGTTTGTGCCGATCGATGATACCGAAGAATTGTTTTTGTCCTGCAGCAGGATCATCGATAACAATCTGTATACCGTACCAACGTGGTATGATATGGCTTACCTCTTCGAGTGTGGCGCCATAGAAAGTATAAATCCCTTTTCTCCAGCTCAATACTTCTTCTGTATCGAACTGCTGTGTTGTCAATTGGCTTCCTGTTTTGTATATCGATTGATAACCAGGTTGGAGGAGTACGCTATCCTGTGCTACTTTCATTTTTACTGCGCCGCTGACGAGTGATACCCTGATAGCTTGTTGTTCATAAGTGTTTACGTTGAATGCGGTGCCCAGTACCTGTACTTCCCCCTGTGGCAGCGCTACTATGAATGGATGTTCGGATTGTGCTGCGACCTGAAGATAAGCTTCACCGCTGATAGTGACCCTGCGGGCCTCACCCGAAAATGATAATGGGAATTTTAGTGTTGACGAGGCATTAAGCCATATTTCTGTGCCATCTGACAATTGCACATGATAATCTTTTCCAGGTGGAATAGATAGTGTGACCCATTCACTGGAGGCACTACTAGTGGCTGGGAGGGTAAGGGTCTGTTGATGATTGAGGAATGTTGTTCCGTTTTGCTTTAATGTGCCCTGGTGTGCGGACAGGTCTACTTTGCGGCCGTCGGCCATGGTAAGCAGGATTTGGTGTGAGTCTGTTGCTTTGTTTACCGGCTGCCACAGGTAATACCCGCCTGCTGTTATGATAAGCAGTAATAGGGCCGCTGCGGCAGACAGAAGGATTCGTTTGCGTTGTTTACGCGTTTGTATGACGGTCAGCACTTTGCCGGTACGAGCGGATAAGGAGGCGAGTATTTCAGGTGTTAGCGTCTGGTAGATATCGTCTTTCAGCCTGGCGGCGGTGGTGTTTTCGGCAAGTAGCTGATCCAGCAGGGATTTGTCTGCCGGGGAAATAGTACCTGCTATATCTTCCAGGATAAGATTTTCTATATGATCAAGGTCTGGATGCATATGTTCTAATATAGACAATGAAAAGTGTAACAGGTGATATTCTTATTTTCTATTTGATAGGTAAGAGCTTTTGGCGAAGTGTTTTGAGTGCTTTGCTTACTTGTAGTTTTACGGTGCCAACGGTAATATTCATTTCGCTGGCTACTTCTTTATGATTTTTGTGTTCCAGGTAGACGAGTTCGAAGGCTTTCCGGCTGGCGGGAGCGGTTACTTCGTTAATGGCGGTGTGGAGTATGTGTGAGAGTTCTTCGTTTTCTATTGGTACGAAGGAGGTACTGGCATCTTTGCTGTAGCGGTACAGGTCATGATCTTTTTGCTGGCGTTGCAATTTTTTCAGGCGATTGATGCATTTATTCCGCGTAGCGTTGAGCAGGTAATGTTTCAGGGAGGTATTGATCTGTATGGAACTTTTTTTATCCCATAGTGTGATGAAGACTTCCTGGACGATATCTTCTGCTTCCTGTTCGTGCCGTAGCATATAGTATGCTTTCATGAGTAGTAAGGTATGGTACTCATCAAATATGCGGGCATAGGCAAGGTCGTTACCTTCTTTACAGGCATTAAAGAGGTCGGTATCTGTTGATATTTCTTTCATAACAGCGGCATATACAGTGCTTGTGGACATACGCGGATGTAGGCGTATGGAGAAAGTCATACGGGCAAGTTATTGATACAAAGGACGAAAGGATTGGTGGTTAAGATTTGATTTGGTCGCTCGAACTAATACCTGAAGGTGCAATTTTTTTCTTAATAATCAGTTAACAATTAGTTAATGCCTCTATCTGGAAAAGTTTGCCAAAAAAAGTGTAAAAAGAATATAACCTCCTTATTTGATTCTTGTCTCTTATAGTTTATCAAGGGGACAACACATGAAGATAATTCTACGTTACCAATGCTTAAGCCGGGGGAGCTGGCTGCTTATTATGCTGTTATACTTTTCTGTGCATACTGCTGCGCAATCGGTAACGGTACCGCGTGTGAGCATACAAGTGAAGAACGTACCGATACAAAGTGTATTAAAAGAGATTACGCGACAAACGGGACTATATTTTGTAGGTTATGCCAATCAGCTGGATATTAAGGAACGGATTACCGTAAATTATTCCCAGCGTACCGTAGATGAGATATTACAATCGTTATTAGGTAGCAGGGGATATACCTGGAGCTATCGTGATAATGTAGTACGTATACGACGGCAATCTCCACCGGAAAAAAAAATCCCCTCTGAGCCTTCAGCGGTATCTGCTATTGTTCCCGCATCAGCGGATAGTACCGTACCTGCTTTTATGGTTACGGGAAAGGTGAGCACACCTGATGGTACGCCGTTGCCGGGGGCAACGGTAAAGGTAAAGGGGAGCAACCGGGGTGGGATCAGTAATGCGTCGGGTATCTTTGTTCTCAACGGGATGAGGGTCGGAGATAGAATAACGGTCAGCTATACCAGTTATGAAAATGCGGAAGTCCTTATCAGCGGTAATACGACATTGGATGTGCATTTGAAAGAGGCGATGAGTAACCTGGATGAAACCGTCGTGATCGCATACGGTACGACGACCAGGCGTTTGAATACCGGAAATGTCAGTCAGGTGTCTGGTAAAGATATAGCGCAGCAGCCAGTATCTAATCCGCTGGCGGCGCTGGAAGGCAGGGTGCCAGGTATGGTGGTGACCCAGAATAATGGAAATCCTGGTGCGGGTTTTAAGGTGCAGATAAGAGGGGTAACATCGGTAGGCGTCGTAGTACCTGGTATTACACTGAATGTTTCGAATGATCCACTATTTATCATTGATGGAGTACCTTTTGCACCTAATAATACCAGTTTAAGCTCCATTGGCAATTTTGCCTTGGGAGAGGAAGGATTAAGCCCTTTTGCCAGTATTAATCCTAGCGATATTGAAAGTATTGATGTGTTGAAAGATGCGGATGCAACAGCTATATATGGTTCAAGAGGTGCAAACGGGGTGGTACTGATCACTACGAAGAAAGGAAAACCTGGCAGGACACAATTGAATGTTGGGATGTACACTGGTTTCTCCAAGGTGGGAAGAATGATGAAGTTGATGAATACGCAGGAATATTTGCAAATGAGAAGAGAGGCTTTTGCGAATGATAACGTGCCGGTAAAAGGTCCTGAGTTTGATGTTTTTGATACTACCAGATATACTGATTTCAGCAAGTTATTGTTGGGAGAGCCGGCCCCCGTAACTCGTGTTAATGTTAGTCTGTCTGGCGGGAATGAAAGGACACGATTCTTGATTGGCGCACAATATAGTCAGGATAAGATGGTCTATAAACACTTGCCCGGTCAAAATGGTTTTACGAATCGATTGATGTCAGTTAATACGAGTCTTAATCATAGCTCTGTTGATAAGAAATTAAATGTTATGTTAAGTGCCAGTTATTCGACCTATGATGGTAATCTGGCCGCCACTGATCCTGCCAAAACTGTTGCCAATTTTCAACCTAATTACCCCTCTTTTTTTGACAATAACGGGCAGTTGGTATGGCAGTATAAAGGTGTTTCGCTTAATAATCCCTTTGCAGATCTTTATAATCGCTATGAATCACATCCCGATAATTTACTGGGTAATCTGAATGTCAGCTATGAATTAATCCGGGGGCTTACGATCAGGTCTTCATTCGGGTACAGTAATTATCTCGTAAAGGAGAGCGTACTACGCCCCAGAAAAGCGCTGGACCCTTTGTTTAGTGCTGTACGTACAGCAACTTTTAGCAATAATCAGAGCAAGAGTTGGATTGTAGAGCCTCAATTAGAATATATAAAGGGAATTGGACGAGGCACATTACAGGTATTAGTCGGAAGTACCTGGCAACAGAATACGACGGATTATTCTCAACAATATGGAGAAGGTTATATATCTGATGATCTTTTGAAAAGTATTCGGTCCGCTACTACGATACGGGTTAGTAATAGTTATCAGCAATACAGATACCAGGCTGTTTTCGGAAGGATTAATTATAACTGGGAAGACAAGTATATTTTGAATATTTCCGGACGAAGGGATGGTAGCAGCCGTTTTGGTCCGGATCGTCAATTTGCCAATTTCGGGGCGGCGGGCATTGCGTGGCTATTTTCTCGGGAGAATTTTGCATCAAACTACCTTCCCTTTTTAAGTTTAGGGAAAATAAGAGGAAGTTATGGAAGTGCTGGTAATGATAAGATAGGGGACTATAAATACCTGGATAGCTGGGCTTCTATAGTTGCCTATCAGATAGGCAATGGATTATACCCGGACGCTTTGTTTAATCCGGAATATAATTGGGAGGTGAATAGGAAGTTGGAAGCTGCACTGGAATTAGGTTTTTTTAAAAACCGTATACTTTTTACTGCATCCTGGTATCGTAATCGCAGTACCAATCAACTGGTGGACTATCTGTTATCAGCACAAACGGGCTTCAGCAGTATTGTCCAAAATTTACCTGCTAAAGTTCAAAATACAGGATTGGAATTGGAGTTAAACACCGTTAATATAACAACACGGGACTTTAAATGGAAAAGTGGATTTAATATCAGTTTTAATCGAAATAAGCTACTGTCTTTCCCGGATCTTGGAACATCCTCTTATTCCGGTAGTTTAGTTATTGGTGAGCCATTGACTGTTCTACGAGGTTTTCACTTAATAGGTGTGGATGCTAATACCGGCTTATTCCAATTTGAAGATGTAAATAAAGATGGAAAGGTAGATCAATCAGATCGGAGGGTGCTGAATGATTTAGCTCCAAGATACTTTGGAGGGCTTAACAACGAAATAACCTATAAAGGGTGGCGCCTTTCCTTCTTCTTATCCTTTAAAAAGCAAATCGGTAAGAATTATCTCTCAGTTTATCCTATACCTGCTCTTGGGGATAAAAATCCGCCTGCATTTATTATAGGTCATTATTGGCGTAAACCTGGTGATCAGGCAGAATTACAGCGTTTAACGCAGAATTACTGGGATGCAGATATCCGTAGCCGGAATACGATGTTGCGGCAAAGCGATGGGATCTACGGTGATGCATCCTATATACGGTTGAAAAATATCTCGCTGGGATATGCGCTTCCTGCTAAATGGATGAGCAGATTACATCTGCAAGACGGAAATATTTCTTTCAGCGTACAGAACCTGCTTACGATAACAAATTATAAAGGAGGTGATCCGGAGGTTCTCAATTTCAGTGCGCTTCCCGTCTTTAAAACTTTTGCCATTGGTATTAATCTCTCACTATAAAATTATTTCATGACAGCAAGAAGAATCAAACCGCTATCTTTTGTCCTCCTTGTCATGATAGGGACGGTATGTTTGCTGGGTAATACCGCGTGTAAGAAATTTTTACAAATAGACCCTCCGATAGACCGGTTGAAGTCCGATCTTGTTTTTACTGATGATGCATTGGCTACTGCAGGCATAACAGGATTGTATAGCAAGATGGCATACGAACAAAATGCTTTCAGTAGTTATTCCTTTACTTTATATCCTGCGCTTAGTGCAGATGAGATGATCAATACCTATGTTGATGCTGAGCTTACTGCGACTTATGAAAATGCAATTCCAGCTACAGCCATTATGCCGGCAAGTACATGGACGAAGGGGTATCAGTATATTTATCACACAAATGCATGTCTGACAGGCCTAGCCGGGAGTAAGTTATTGACGACGGAAGTGAAACAACAACTGGAGGGGGAAATGAGATTTATGAGAGCATTTTGTTATTTCTATATGGTTAATTTTTTTGGAGATGTGCCACTGTTACTTTCTACCGATTTCAGATTAAATAATCAACATCCACGTACTTCTGCAGATAAGGTATATGAACAGATCATCACTGATCTCGAACTAGCGGTCAATAATATGTCATCGGCCTATGTGACGAATGGCAGAGCAAGACCCAATAAGTGGACTGCAGCGGCATTATTGGCGAGGGTATATTTGTATCGCAAGGAATGGGAAAAGGCAGAACAATATGCCAGTAATATTATTAACTCCAAGTTATATCAGTTGGTAGAGGATCCAGGTACAATATTTGCCAATGCCAATTCTGAAGCAATCTGGCAACTGGTGTATTCCGTACCGAATAATTTGCGTGAAACACAATATTTTATACCGGCCGATTTAACTACCAGCCCGCTGATCCGGCTATCAGACCAATTGGCAGGAATGATGTCTGATCAGGATAAGCGCAAGCTAAGTTGGGTAGGTACCGTAACGCTCCCTACAGGGGACAAGCAATACTATGTCTATAAATACAAGGTGAAAATACCTGTGATCAATGTTAGTGAATCGATAACCGTATTTCGGTTGGCAGAGCAATATCTGATCAGAGCAGAAGCAAGACTGCAACAACGAAATATATCTGGTGCTATTGAGGATATAGACGTCATACGAAAGCGAGCCGGATTACCTGCTGTGAGAGAGATTATGCCGCATGCAACAATAACTGATCTTTTAGCATTAACAGCTCGGGAAAGGAATATAGAATTGCTTGCAGAATGGGGCCACCGGTGGTTTGATCTGAAAAGGACAGGCAGCTCCACCGCTGTATTGTCGGCCATTAAAAAGGACTGGCAACCTGCAGATACACTGTATCCATTGCCACAAGATCAATTATTAATGAATAGCACATTGACTCAGAATCCCGGTTACTGATTAAAAGTTTATTTTATGAAAATATTTTTTCTTATTGTGGTTTGTTTTTGCTCCATTGGATTATACGCACAAGACACGACTCGCACCCCCTCTGTCGTAAAAGCGATATCTTTAATGGATAGCCGTCAGCCTTTGCTAAAGGAATATAACGGCACCTATCTTAGTAGTTTGTTATACTATTCATATTTCCTTAAACATGTGCAAGTAGAAGGTGGGTTAGTTTCCTATAACCGTGATTCGATAACAGGGAAGCGCATTGGAGTACGCATTGTAAACCTGCCACTAATGAATATTATAGAAAATGCGTATAGAATTGAAGAGATAGGCCCCTTTCAACTAAACAGAATTGTGGTGGAGAAAAAAGAAATAATCAATGACTTATTGCCTCTCGAGAGCATGAACATTGACGATCCCTTATATAGAAAATGGATTGTAGATCATACCTGGTGCTATGATCTTCGCATACCGATGTCTCAATCAGATAATATTTCTAAAATAATGCAGCAAGATATAGAACGATATTTTCGATTAAGAGGTACTTATGAAGAAAGAAAGGTGAAGTGTCTTGTTCTTACTCGTGCAGGTGCGACAGACAGACTAAAAACTTTGGACACAGCAAGGGCTCCATCTGTAGAAGTTGGCGAATCACTGCTTGTTATTAAGAATGGAAGTATCGAAGATTTTGTACAGGTATTTAAACGTGTTAATAATACATATCTGCCTCCCATTATTGACGAAACGGGTTATAAAGGAAGGATTGACTTACAATTATTATCGCCATTGGATGATTTGGACAAGATAAAGACTGAATTGGGTAAATATGGCTTAGTGTTACAGGAGAAAGAGCGGCAACTAAAGATGCTGGTAGTTAGAGAAACTGCAAGGTTGTAAAGCACTATCTATTTCGTAACAGCAAGTAATAAACAGGCACATCTTCAACTGAAGATGTGCCTGTTATTTGCTTTTAGAGAAGCATAGCAACGATGCTTATGGTTGTCTGTACAGTTCTTGGTCAATCAGCAGACTGTTACCGGTAAGCTGAGTACCATTTTTTAACAGCTGAGCGCTTAATACTACAGTTGACGCCGGGGCAAAAACGATAGATGTAAACGGATTAGTTGATTGCGTATTGCGTTGTGCGAAATAACCGTAAGCAATCAGACCTTTTTTAGCAGGAGTGATTTGGGCATTGGCTAAGGCTTCAGTACCATATACTTGGAAAGATAAGGTAGGAGCATCAAACCAAACATACTCAAGGGGAGCAGTAGTGAAAGCGCTAGTAGCAAAACCTACTGCGAGAGCGATCAAGGCAACGCCGAGTTTCAAAGTTTTCATAAAATACGTGCTTTTGTAGTCTTAAAAAGCAGAAAAAACTTTAATGGTTAAATTATGGATGTACCTACTCTTTCTCAGGTTTTCGGTAGCCCCTGTAATACCTGCTGCAGACAGGCGGGTGTTGTACAACAAAACGTTTATTGAGCTATATGGTAAGCGCCCGTTGTATGTGGGCGTTGATGTACCGCTTTTCTTTTCTGAATAATATTATACCGGTTAATGCCAGCCCTGCCAGTAGCAGGTTAAAAAAGATATGTAGTTGTTCTGTCAGATGCGGACGTAATAAATTTCCACATATACATGGCAAATGGAGACCGGCACTAAAAAGTGAAATCCGGTAGATGGCGCCAACGCTCATTGTTATTAGAACCATATACAGGGCAACGTTACGGCTGCGTGGGATGATCAATATGATAGCAATGACCAGTTCGGCTGCAGGTATTACCCAGGATAGTTGAACAGGTAACTGATTAATATAAGGTTGGAAATGTAGTAACAATAAAAATACTTCGTATTTTGATAGCTGGCCCGCGGCCATTATGGCAAAAACAATGATCAGCAGGTCGGCAATTATTTCTATCCATATTTTCCTAGACATACATTCGCGTTGTGTTCTTTTAATGGGTGTACTTAACCAAAGAGTGGGGTATAATTACTGACGATGTAAAAGTAACGGACTGCTATTTTTAATGTTCATCAATTCGGGTATTTTTATCTATCAATTCAGACGTTACTATCGGTATAACTCGTTATCGATGATCAGGCTGTTGCCATAGGGCTTGCCCGTTTCGTCACGGATCAGAGAAGCATATACTACTACCATGCTATGTGGCCCTTCGTACACTACCGCGTAGAAAGGATCGTATCCTCTTTGCCAGCGCCCGGGATCATACCCATATGCCAGCAGTCCATATTCATTAAGTGGAAAACTAGCCAGTGCCTGAGCTTCGGTGCCATAACACTTAAATTTATAGCCTCGGTTTACATCGAACCAGATATAATTGAACGGTAAACGCGCCGAATAGGAGCTAGTAAACCATCCTGTTGCCATAAGCATAATGAAAAGACAGATACGGTTACGCGTATTCATAAGAGAGGGTTTTTGTATCGCTCACAATTTATCTGTTATCAGCCTGATCCACATATCAAATCTGTTTTTCATCTTCTATCAAATCAGGCGCGTTAAGTAATGCTTTCCTAAAGAGGCCAGGTACGATCCCTGTATGTTTTTTAAAGACACGGCTGAAGTTGCCCTGCTCTGAATAGCCTGTATGCCACGCTACTTCCCGTACGCTCATACCTGCCTGTAGCAATACCTTTGCTTTGTCTATTTTTCGGTGAAGGATATAATCGTAGACAGCGGTATTAAACTGTTCTCTGAAACCCTTTTTAAGGCAGGTAGTGCCCATGTGAAAATGTTTTGCAATCGTTTCGATGGTTAGTTTTTCATCCAGGTTATTATGTATATAGGCTCTTATTGCACTGAATCTTTCTTTCTGCTGCTGTTGGTAGGAAAGTGAATGTGGTTCATAGCGCTGCGCAATTTTATCCAAGGAGAGCATAAAGAGGTGACGTGCCCAACATTCGATGGCGGCATGAGCGCCGTATCCGGTGCCTTTATGTTGTATGATCTGATCGATCAATAGTTTCATTTCGGGTGAAATGCCAGTTTCCTGTTTGCTGAAAATGCGGGAGGGAGCTGTTTCTGCTTGTTGCAGATGTGCAGATAGAAATGGATAGTCGGTACAGAGACGTTGAAGGAATGCAGGGCAAATGTCGAGGTGAAAGAAGCGATAGATACCGGGCTGCAATTGTAGTTCAAGTTGAGAAGGCTGCATCACACTCCAGCATTGCTGCCCTTCATGTAAGGTAACAGTTCCCTGTTGTGGAAGTGTTGTTGTCAGCGAATTTTTCAGCATGCATTGTAATGAGAAGGTGCAGACATCGGCCCGGGCAAACAATGTAATGGGTTGTTGAATGAAAAACAGGTGATCCCAAAGAGTAAAGTCATTGAAGGTGATGTGTTGGGATATGATACGTCCGGTATCAAGTACCAGTGTTCTTGCCTGGGCAATAGTAATGTGATATTTTCCAAAGGCTTTTTCAATAGCAGGTATCACTTTGGGGGCAACCAACTGTGGTGATGCTACAAGGAGTTGCATAAACGATTGTTTTAGTGAACAATAGATCATGGTATAAGACAATAAACAGGGAGCTGGTTCCTGTTATAGTAATCATTGTTCTCTGTCAGGCGTGAGTAGTTAGCCTGTGCCAGATTACGATAAGTTTGGAAGGATGAGGGTTAAATAAGTCAGGTATACTATTATTTACCTATACAATAGGGAATTAGCCGGCAATGATGTATGAATGCCATTGAGGGACACGAACGGTGATATTTGAAACAGGTAGCTGCCAAAGACCTGTCGGATAATAAAGATAGGTGAAGCGCTGGGTTATGTGGCGCAGTAACTGTCTTTCTTTGCGGGTGCATGTCGCAGTCGTTTTAGAAGGTCATTAATAAGACGATGCACGGCAAATTAACTAAGTGGGGCTGCAACAACATTGCGGATAGGAAAATATAAACGATTTGCACATTTCCTGAAACAAATTGCCCACTTATATCCTGGGCTCTTTTGCGAGGAATTTACGATGAATAACTGTTTGTACCGGGATGCCGGCGATTTTACTTTCCAGCCAGGAAATGATATCCAGGTAGAGGAACGATCTTCTCTCGTAAGGGTCTTTAGATATCTGTACCAGCCGTTCTTTGAGGTCGATAAAAGCTTCGCGCAGTGCCTTTGGATGTGCATATATGTTCTTACGCAGGAACTTCAGGATCTCTTCCATTACCTGTCCGAGGTCTTTATGTTTGGAGATAAAATGGTAAACCGACTTGATGAGATATTCTACCAGGCTATAGTTTTCCAACTCATAGTGTGCAATCAGGTGTAAGATGCGGGCGAAACACTGAATGTCTGCGCGCAGGCTTCCTATACGCAAATTGATGATCTTATTGAGGTAGGTAATCGTCTTGTTATTATCTCCGCTGCCAAAGTAGAGACAAGCTATTTTATAGTAAAATACCAGTACCCGGTGTTGGTCTACTTTCAGCTGATGTTCTGCGATCGCGGCTTCCAGTTCCGGTACTAACCTGAGGCCATTGCTGAAGGTGCCCTCCATAAAATGTTGGTTGATCCGGGCGGTGTATAGATGTACGACGGCAGATGTCTTTGTATTTTCGTTGAACTGTTCATCGTTGTTGGCCATGAAACACTCTAGTTTTTCGAGCACTGTTTTGAACTTTTCGTGGTTCATAGTATAGAAGTGTGCTGTCAGGAGGTTGTGTATGGCTTTGATGTACAGGTCTACATCTGTTTTGAGCAATGAAGGATACTCTGTAAACAGGTCTGTCCATTTCTGGGAGTAGCGGTAGTACATTACAAAGTCCTGGAGTATGTAGTAATACCAGCAGTAGGCCTGGTAAAGATGTATCTTTTCGTAGGAGCTCATCCTGGAAGACTGGTGGGCTGGTAATTGTCTTTCGAAGAAACTTTTTACCATGGCTTCGTCTTTCTCATTACGGGCGTGCCCTAATTTCAGGTATAACCCGTATAGTCTCAGTGATAATGTGGAAAGGGTATTGGCATTAGCCAGCTGTTGACGGAGGTGGAGCGATTCTTCACTTAGTTCGTCGGCCCGGTTCTCCAGGCTGCGGGTGATGTGCCGTGACTCAATCAGTTTTTCGAACTCCACGATCTCATAGCTCAACATTACTTCCTGGCAGTCTATGGCCATGGTTTTGGCTTTAGCCAGCAGGCGAAGGCTTTGGTTATATAGCCCTTTCAGATATAGTACGCGGGCATAGTCCAATTGCTCGCGGAGTTCTATTAGCGGGTCTTTTTGTTTATAAAGTAGCCGGAGGCTGGTGAGCAGGTGTTTGTAAAGGTGTGCTTTTACATTCGACAGCTGCTGCTTTTTGATGTCGGGTATCTTTTTGAGGATCTGTTCCTCGTCGTAGTCCTTCATTTTATCCAACGTATTGAAGAGTTGGACGAAAAGGACGTCTTCTTTGGTGTTGTTTTTATTAAAAGCCAGCTGAAAATGCCTTTTTTCTGCTTTTGTTAGTGTTTTTATTAATATGAATAATGCGTCCTGCTGACTGTTGGGCATCGTTGATAAAATATTGTAAGTGATTGATAATCATCTTTTTGATGACTGCTCACAGCTTTTAAGAATCGTAATTATATCAAATTTAACTATCTGGTCAATAACTATTGCCCATTAGATTTGAAGGTACAACACAAGGAAGCGTAAAATTAACGAATCTCCGCTCATATAAATATAATGGCAATTGATTTACAGTAGCTAGGCGGGGAGCTAAATAAAAAAGGATGGGGAAAACATTATTTGATAAGATCTGGGATAGCCACGTTGTATTTAACAAACCCGGATATCCGGACGCTGTGTACATTAACACCCATTTTATTCACGAAGTGACCAGTCCACAGGCTTTTGATGGACTGCGTAAGCGTGGGATACCTGTATTTCGTCCGGCTAAAACGCGGGCGACGGCCGACCACAATGTGCCAACGGTCGACCAGCACCTGCCTATCAAAGAAGCGTTGAGCCGGTTGCAGGTGGAGATGCTCAGTAAAAATACCGCCGAGTTTGGTATAGCATTATATGGATTGGGGCATCCTTACCAGGGTATTGTGCATGTGATAGGACCGGAATTGGGGATCACCCTGCCGGGGATGACCATTGTATGTGGAGACAGTCATACTTCCACGCACGGTGCCTTTGGAGCGATAGCATTTGGTATAGGTACTTCGGAGGTAGAGCAGGTATTGGCGACACAATGTATCCTGCAATACAAACCCAAGCGGATGAAGATCTCGGTGAACGGGCAGTTAAAGAAAGGTGTAGTATCCAAAGACATTATACTTTATATCATTTCCAAGATATCAGCTTCCGGTGCTACCGGTTATTTTGTGGAATATGCCGGCGAAGCGATCACTGGTTTAAGCATGGAGGCCCGGATGACCATTTGCAATATGAGTATTGAAATGGGAGCCCGTGGTGGACTGATTGCTCCCGACCAGGTGACCTTTGATTATATAAAAGGCCGTGAGTTCGCGCCCAAAGGAGCTGACTGGGATAAATCACTTGCATACTGGGAGACCCTATATTCCGATACTGACGCAGAATTTGACGTCACATTGGAGTTTGACGCAGCTGATATTGAGCCGATGATCACCTACGGAACCAATCCTGGTATGGGAATGGGGGTGACGCAACATATTCCTTCTCTGGATCAGCTGGATGCGCAGGAGCAGCCATCTTTCAAAAAATCACTGCAGTATATGGATCTCGAACCTGGTAGTGTTTTACTGGGGAAGAAGGTTGACTATGTATTTATTGGCAGCTGTACGAATTCCAGGATAGAGGATCTCCGGATGGTGGCTGATTTTGTGAAAGGGAAGCAGAAGGCTGCTGATGTGGTGGTGTGGATTGTGCCTGGTTCCAAGCAGGTAGAAGCACAGGCGAAGCGGGAAGGTATTGATAAAGTATTTGAGGCGGCGGGTTTTCATTTGCGGGAGCCCGGTTGCTCTGCCTGTCTGGGTATGAATGAGGACAAGGTACCTGCGGGAATGTATTGTATATCTACCTCTAACCGCAACTTTGAAGGCCGGCAGGGGCCTAATGCCCGTACATTCCTGGCCAGTCCGCTGACGGCCGCTGCAGCGGCCATTACGGGGAAAGTGATGGATGTAAGGGAACTTATTTGATCATGTCATTGCAACATGTTATGGAACATTGGAACGCCACATTATATAAGGAGAAACATTCTTTTGTATTCGAGTATGGTAATAGCTTACTGGAATGGTTACAGCCATTGGCCGGGGAGCAGATCCTTGATCTGGGATGTGGGACGGGCGAACTAACTGCTAAGCTGGCAGATGCCGGCGCGTTGGTAACGGGTTTGGACAATGATGGGGAGATGATAGCCAGCGCGCGTGCTCAGTATCCCGGACTAGACCTGGTGGTAGCTGATGCTGCAGGTTTTTCATTGCCGGGGGTATATGATGCCGTTTTTTCTAATGCAGCCCTACATTGGATGCCGGATGCCCGGGCTGTCATAGCCGGAATGTACCGTCATTTGAAGCCAGGTGGCCGGCTGATATTGGAAATGGGCGCCAAGGGAAATGTGGGCGGAATATTGCATGCTCTGGAAAAAGTAATGGCTCTTCATGGATATGAATACCAGGCCTTCTGGTATTTTCCATCTCTGAGTGAATATAGTACGTTATTAGAGGAGGCGGGATTTGTGGTACGGAAGGCTTATTTTTTTGATCGGCCTACGGTTTTGTCTGATCCGGAAAACGGTATAGTGGAGTGGTTGCGAATGTTTGGAGAACGGATATTTTCAGATGTGCCGGTAGAAAAACAAGAGGTGATATTGCGGGAAACCCAGCAGTTGCTCTACGATACGCATTATAAAGATGGAAAATGGTATGCAGATTACGTAAGGTTACGGGTGCATGCCGAAAAATAATCACGACTGAATTTATTAATAGATATGAGTAAAAACTTCCAACAGCTTACATCTACTGCAGTTCCGCTGCCCATAGAGAATATTGATACGGACCAGATCATTCCGGCACGCTTTCTTAAAGCCACTACCCGTGAAGGATTTGGAGAGAATTTGTTTCGTGACTGGCGGTTTGACAGCAATAATCAGCCTAAAGCTGATTTTGTATTGAATAACCCTGTGTATAAGGGGCAGATACTTGTAGCAGGCAAAAACTTTGGTTGTGGTTCTTCCCGCGAGCATGCGGCCTGGGCGTTGGCAGATTATGGTTTTAAAGTGGTGGTGAGCAGTTTTTTTGCGGATATCTTTAAGAACAATGCCTTAAACAATTTCATACTACCTGTAGTTGTCAGCGATGCTTTTCTGCAAAGTATATTCCGGACTATAGCGGCTGATGTCAATGCTCAGCTGGAGGTGAACCTGGAGCAACAATACATCAGGATAGTGGCAACCGGAGAACAGGCTACGTTTGATATCAATCCGTATAAAAAGACCTGTCTTATCAATGGCTATGATGACATCGACTATTTACTCAGTCTGCGTAAGGAAGTGGAGGCGTATGAAGCTAGCCGGGAATTTAATTTTTGATCTACCTGTATTGCACTTAAACTGTTAAATAATAATAATGGGCGTTGAGAAGAAAATATTGATAATACCCGGTGACGGAATAGGACAGGAAGTAACTTCCTGGGGCCAGAAAGTACTACAGGCTATTGCCACGAACTTTAAACACACTTTTACCTTCGAAGAAGGCATTATGGGGCATGTAGCGATCGAGGCTACCGGCGACCCGCTGCCAGATGAGACGCTGGAAAAGGCTCGTAACAGTGATGCGATCCTGTTCGGCGCTATCGGCCATGCTAAATATGATAATGATCCTACGCTGAAGGTAAGACCTGAGCAAGGGTTATTAAAGATCCGCAAAGAGTTGGGATTATATGCCAACCTGCGTCCGATCAAACTGTTTGACGAATTGCTGGAGGCATCCAGTATAAAGCCGGAGATACTCAGAGGAGCAGATATCCTGTTCTTCCGGGAGTTGACAGGTGATGTTTATTTTGGAGAGAAGCAACGAACAAATGACAGAAATACGGCCTCGGATCTTATGATCTATCATCGCTATGAAGTAGAACGTATTGCCCGTAAGGCTTTTGATGCGGCACGTACCAGGCGTAATAAACTTTGTTCTGTAGATAAAGCAAACGTACTCGAAGCCAGCCGACTGTGGAGGGAAGTAGTACAGGAAGTTGCCAAAGAGTATCCTGATGTGGAGACAGAACATATGTTTATTGACAATGCGGCTATGCAGCTTATCAAAGACCCCAAACGCTTTGATGTCGTAGTGACGGGGAATCTTTTCGGAGATATCCTGACAGATGAGGCTTCTCAGATAGCGGGTTCCATGGGTATGCTGGCCTCTGCATCTGTAGGAGATAAGGTAGGATTTTATGAACCTATTCACGGTTCTGCACATGATATCGCTGGCAAGGGTATTGCCAATCCGCTGGCATCTATATTATCAGCTGCTTTATTGCTTGATATCTCATTTGGTTTGAAAACAGAATCACAACGTGTTATTAAAGCGGTGGAAGCTACGCTGAAGCAAGGCTACCGGACGATGGACATTGCCAATAAGCATACTGTAAATGATCTCATCATGGGTACGGATGCGATGGGCGCAAAAGTATTGGAGAACCTGAATTAATAACGCTTTTTCATTTACTCAACCTTAATAACAAATTCACATGGATAAAAATCGTGTATATATATTTGATACCACCCTGCGTGATGGTGAACAGGTACCAGGCTGCCAGTTGACGACTGTAGAGAAGATCGAGGTAGCCAAGCAGCTGGAAGCGCTGGGAGTGGATATTATCGAAGCAGGTTTTCCTATTTCCAGTCCTGGTGACTTCCAGAGTGTAGTGGAGATATCCAAAGCGGTAAGTGAGCCCGTGATATGTGCGCTGACCCGTGCTAATACCATGGACATTGATGCAGCGGCAGAGGCACTTCGTTTTGCTAAACGCAAGCGTATCCATACTGGTATTGGCTCTTCAGATATGCATATCAAATATAAATTCAACAGTACCCGGGAGGAAATACTGGAAAGAGCGGTTAAGGCAGTGACTTATGCCCGGAATTTCTGTGATGATGTGGAATTTTATGCAGAAGATGCTGGTAGAGCAGATAATGAATACCTGGCACGTATGATAGAGGCTGTGATCGCAGCGGGAGCTACAGTTGTAAATATACCGGATACTAACGGCTATTGTCTGCCGGAGCAATATGGTGCCAAGATCAAATACCTGGTGGATCACGTATCCAATATTGACAGGGCAATTATCTCCGTGCATTGTCATAATGACCTCGGGCTGGCTACTGCCAATTCCATTGCGGGCGTGATCAATGGCGCCAGACAGGTGGAGTGTACTATTAACGGCATAGGAGAGCGTGCCGGTAATACTTCTCTGGAAGAGGTGGCTATGATCCTGAAAACACATCATGGTCTTGGATATAATACCAATATCAATTCCAAGCAGATATATGGTTTGAGCACCCTGGTATCTACTATGATGCGTATGCCGGTGCAGCCAAACAAAGCCATCGTTGGCCGCAACGCTTTTGCTCACAGTTCCGGTATTCACCAGGATGGGGTATTAAAACATCGTGAAAACTATGAGATATTAAATCCGGAGGATGTGGGTATTTCCAGTAATTCGATCATCCTTACTGCCCGCAGTGGCCGTCATGCATTGAAACATCACCTGGAACGCCTGGACTACAAGATCGATAAGATCAACCTGGATGAAGTGTACCAGCGCTTCCTGGTAATGGCCGATCAGAAGAAGGAGATCAACGACGCAGACCTGCAGCAACTGATGGGTGATGGTGACGAAAAAAACTATGCGGATCAGGCAATCAAAGTTACTTTGTTGCAGGTAGTATGTGGCGATCCACTACGTCCTATGGCCACTGTGAAGCTGAAAGTGAATGGAGAAGAACACGAAGCCAGTTCTGCGGGTAATGGTCCTGTGAATGCAACGATCAATGCTATCCACGAGATTATCAAGGACAACATCGATATTGATGAATTCAGTATACAGGCGATGCACGGAGGAAGTGAAGACGTGAGTAAAGTGAATATGCGCGTGAAACATAATGGTCATTCTTATTATGGTTTTGGCTACTCGACGGATATCGTTAATGCATCGGTACATGCGTATGTAGATGCTTTGAATAAGATATTTTAGATCCAGATTTGGACTACTTGAAGGTAGGGACTGTCGTATAGTAAGATATGCGGCAGTCCCTCTTTTTTTATGTCTTTCGGAAAGGGAGGAGAGAGAATTGATAACAAATAACCTCTTGTTTAGACGGCGGATATCAGTTTTTTTTTACCATCAGGCATATCAAATCAAACAGATGCGTACTAAATACTGGTATCCCGTATCTGTTCACTGCTAATGAGGGGGACTTAAGGGAATGGGATGCTTATGCGGAAAATGTAAGGGTGAAAGATCTGCAACTGGATGCCACTGTTTTTCAGCGCCTGCATTTCTGAAGTTACTGAAGACCTGAGATGCACCGGAGGGGTATATTTTGTAGATGCAAAGAGCAGCCCGAATAGTAAGCATCTTTTGGTCGTTTGCGGTGAAGGGGATGGTACTGTAAAGTTATATAATCCTACACGCTAGTTTTTTTTATTATGAATAAAAGGTGTAATCGGTACTTTTTGACCGGGCGAAGCCTTTTTTTGCATTGGATTTTATTAAAATTGGGCAAGAAACTACAAATTACGGTTAAAAAAGAATTGCTGCGACCCTGTTTATTTGGGTATTTTAGAACCCTTAAATTAATCAAAGATGAACTTGTTTCGATTAGATGGAAAGACTGCCGTGGTGACCGGAGGCGGAAGTGGAATAGGACAAGCTATTGCACAATGTTTTGCCGCGCAGGGAGCTCATGTACATATTATTGAGTTGAACGAGGATGGAGGGAAGGGAACAGCGGCAGCCATCATAGCGGAAGGGGGGCTGGCATCATTGCATGCCTGCAATGTATCGGACCAGGCGGCGATGATAAACACGATGGAGACTATCAAGGCTGCAACCGGTCGTATAGACATCCTCGTGAACTGCGCCGGTATTGCGCATATAGGAAATCTTCAAAATACTACTGAAGCTGACCTGGACAGGATATACCAGGTGAATGTGAAAGGTACCTATAATGCGATGTATGCGGTAATTGGTCAGATGAAGCAACAGGGTGGTGGTGTGATATTAAATGTCGCTTCTATTGCTTCGAGTGTGGGTATTCCGGATCGTTTTGCTTATTCGATGAGTAAGGGTGCTGTATTGACGATGACATTGTCGGTGGCTAAAGATTTTATACAGGACGGTATCCGCTGTAATTGTATCTCTCCGGCACGGGTGCATACACCTTTTGTGGATGGATTCCTGGCCAAAAATTATCCCGGGCGTGAGCCGGAAATGTTTGAAAAGTTATCTAAAACGCAGCCGATCGGCCGTATGGCGAAACCGTCGGAGGTAGCTCACCTGGCACTGTACCTATGTGCAGACGAAGCTGGTTTTATCACAGGGTGTGATTATCCGATCGATGGGGGCTTCATTAAATTAAATAATTGATACGGCTTATCTTGCAGAGATAAAACTATTATATGCAATATCTCTTTAAGACCGTATTTGTAGCAGCCATTATTAGTTTCGTCGTAGCTTGCCATTCATCCAACAATCAGGGAGCGGCTGACAAAGAACAGGCTGCCGGCCCGTTGGTGGAAGCAAAGCCAGCTGGCACTATCGCCATTACCATAGAGGATAAGGATAAAGACACGCAGCATGTTAAGATCCGTTTCCAGCTGGGGAATTTAGAGAAGGAGAAGCGATTTGAAGTGTCTTTGGCGAAGGGGGTGCAAGAGGAAGACCTTTATAAGATGGTATGGGACAAGCCCAACAGTTGTTATATTGGGGTGTTAAAAAGTAGCAGGAGCACACGTTATTATCATGCGAGCCAGAGTGAAGACGGAAAGGAGCTGAAGATATTCCATGTAGGTACTCCCCCGGAGCAGATATGGCATTATGTAGAAGACGTGAAAGGGCTGGGGAAGATAACAGAGCAGAAGGAGTTATTGCAGCATGATTATAACAAGCATATTTTATCGGGTAAGATATCCGCTGACTTTATAGTGCGGTTCAAGGTTAATAACAGTAAGGATTCTGTTAATCTGTATACTGAATTTGCCGGTGCGCGTAAAGAGCAGATGATAGCGATTCCTACTGGTTATGATCCTGCTATAGAGGCATTGTCTGAAGATCATTGTGTATTCGGATATGTGGACAAGCAGCAGAAAGTAGACCGGGTGCTTGATATACAGGTCGTGCAGGGCCGATTGAAAATAAAACAACTGAAACAAGTATACTGATAGTGGTGTAATCACCGCTGTCGTCAACTTTCAAATCAATACAAATGAAACTGATCAGGTTTGGATTACCGGGAGCGGAGCAACCGGGTGTAGTAACAGCGGCGGGACAATTTGATGTCAGCGCTTTTGGTGAGGATTACGGAGAGCGATTTTTTGAGACGGGGGGATTGGAGCGTTTGGCTAGTTGGTGGGAGCAGCATGGAAAGGACTGTCCGGTTATCCCTGCCGGCACTCGTTTGGGGGCGCCTGTTCAGCGTCCTTCCAAGATCATCTGTATAGGGTTGAACTATGCAGACCATGCCCGGGAAACAAATGCCCAGCTACCACAGGAGCCAATCGTATTTTTTAAGAGTACCTCTTCGCTGGTAGGTCCTAACGATGCACTGGTTATACCCAAAGGGAGCGAAAAGACCGATTGGGAAGTAGAATTAGCAGTGGTAATTGGTAAAAAGGCCAGTTATGTCGAGGAAAAGGATGCACTGGACTATGTGGCCGGCTATGCTTTACATAACGATTATAGTGAAAGGGCTTTTCAGCTGGAAAGAGGTGGTCAGTGGGTAAAAGGTAAGAGCTGTGACACCTTTGCTCCATTAGGGCCCTGGTTGGTGACTAAAGATGAGATTGCGGATATTGACAACGTACGTTTATGGCTGACTGTTAATGGTCAGCAAATGCAGGACGGTAATACTTCTAATTTCATTTTCAAGGTGCCTTTCCTCATTTCTTATCTCAGCCAGTTTATGACCTTGCTGCCAGGAGATGTCATCTCTACCGGTACGCCGGCAGGTGTAGGTTTGGGTATGAATCCCCAGGTTTATTTAAAACCAGGTGATGTGATAGAATTAGGTATTGATGGTATGGGCACCTCGAAACAGGTGGCACAGGCCTGGAAATAATTTCTAATGGATGCTGTTCCTGCAGCGGGAACAGCGTCCTTATACGGACTATAATTATCAGATATGAAAAGGTATTGCCTGGCGTTGGATCTTGTGGATGATCCGGTGCTTATAGCAGAATATGAAAGTTATCATCAGGCGGTATGGCCGGAGATCAAACAGAGTATTACGGACAGCGGGATACTGAATATGGAGATCTACCGCATTATGAATCGTCTGTTCATGATCATGGATGTATCTGCTGAATTTGACGGGGAGCGTAAGGCGGCAGCGGATGCTGCGAGTCCTAAAGTACAGGAATGGGAGCAACTGATGTGGAAATACCAGCAGCCATTGCCTATTGCCAATCCCGGAGAGAAGTGGATCGAAATGAAAAAAATATTCGGGCTTTAGCGCTATACGACTAATAGACGAGTGAAGACAGGACGGATAGGAGCTTCACGTTAATGAATTTTCCACTTATGAATATATGAATAACGACCTATTTCATCACAGTGACGATCGTATAGACAGCCATCAACATTTCTGGCGATATCATCCCGTAAAGGATGCCTGGATCACGGATGACATGCAAGTGATCCAGCGGGATTTTCTGCCTGATGATCTGCAACCGGTGTTAACAGCGAATGGCATTACCGGTTGTGTTGCCGTACAGGCTGATCAGTCGGAAGCAGAGACCGACTGGTTGCTGCAGCTGGCAGGAGCATATCCATTTATAAAGGGAGTAGTAGGCTGGGTGGATCTTCGTGCGGAGCATATCCGGGAGCGACTACTTCATTATAAGCAGTTTCCGTTATTAAAAGGCTTCCGGCACATTGTGCAGGCAGAACCTGATCCTGCTTTTCTTCTGGGAAAGGAATTTCTACGCGGTATAGCGGCGTTGCAGGATTTTGGATTTACGTATGATATACTGGTATTGTCCACGCAATTACCAGCTGTGGTATCTTTTGTGGCGCAGTGTCCTGCGCAAAAGCTGGTAGTGGATCATCTGGCCAAACCAGCGATCCGGTCCGGCGATATCCATGAGTGGGCGAACGATATGAGGCAGTTGGGAAGACATCCGCACGTGTATTGCAAGGTCAGTGGTATGGTGACGGAAGCTGACTGGCAAGGTTGGCATGCCGATGACCTGCGGCCATATTTGGACGTGGTTTTTGAAGCCTTCGGGCCGGAGCGGTTGCTGTTTGGCTCTGATTGGCCGGTATGTCTGGTTGCGGCACAGTATGCTGAATGGTGTGCTTTACTGGAAGATTATATGCAAGGGCTTACGTTTGCCGAGAAGCGCATGGTATGGGGAGGTAATGCTAAACAATTTTATAATTTATAACTAATTAAACTGATATCATGGATCTGGGATTAAAGGATAAGGTGATCATTGTGACTGGTGGCGCGAAAGGTATAGGAGAAGCGATTTCTCGTCAGCTGGCCGAGGAAGGTGCTATTGTAGTCGTAGCTGGTCGTAATGAGCGGGATAATGAGAAAGCGGTGGTAGCTATTGAAGCTACAGGTGGAAAGGCGTACGGTGTTGTAGCGGAGTTGGGTAATCCTGATGCGTGCAAAAAGGTCATCGAGGCTACGGTGGATAAGTATGGTACTGTCCATGGATTGGTGAACAATGCAGGTGCAAATGATGGGGTGGGGCTTGAAAACGGTAGTCCGGAGAAGTTTATGGCATCGCTTCAATCCAACCTGTCTCATTACTATAACCTGGCGCATTATGCATTGCCTTATCTCAAAGCCAATAGCGGTAATATTGTCAACATAGGTTCTAAGGTGGCTACTACCGGGCAAGGTAATACGTCGGGATATGCTGCATCCAAAGGAGCGATTAATGCACTTACCCGGGAGTGGGCAGTAGAGTTATTGCCGTATAGTGTAAGGGTAAATACTGTTATCCCGGCAGAAGTGTGGACACCATTATATGAAACCTGGATTAACTCTTTACCAGATCCGAAGGAAAAACTGAATAGTATTGTAGCCAAAATACCACTGGAAAAGCGGATGACGACCTCCGATGAAATTGCTGCGATGACGGTATTTTTGTTGTCGGCCCGTTCTTCACATACAACCGGGCAAATCATTTATGTGGACGGCGGATATACGCACCTGGACCGTTCTATCAGCTAATATGTCACTTTTTTTTTCTCCACGGGAAGCATTTATCTCAACCATTTAAAACATCAAAATCTACTCTATGGCAGGCGGCGCAGTTGGTAACACTACCTATACCAGTACAAACAAGTCGGGAAAATATCTGATCCCGCTCATCCTGGTGACCAGTTTATTCTTTCTTTGGGGGCTGGCCTATGGTCTGCTGGATGTATTGAACAAACATTTCCAGGAGGTACTGGACATTACCAAGCGACGGTCTACATTATTGCAAGCTGCTTATTTTGGTGCATATTTCCTGATGGCGTTGCCTGCGGGGTTGTTCATGAACCGTTTTGGTTACAAGCGAGGGATTATAATGGGATTGTTACTGTATGCCGGCGGGGCTTTCCTGTTTTATCCGGCTGCACATCTGCTGAACTTTAATTTTTTCCTGCTGGCATTGTTCATACTGGCTTGCGGGCTTACCTGCCTGGAGACTGCTGCCAACCCTTATGTGACTGTTTTGGGTAGTAAGGAAACTTCGGAGCAGCGACTAAACCTTTCCCAGTGTTTTAATGGATTGGGATCATTTTTAGGGCCGGTGATCGGTGCAGAATTATTCTTTGGGGGTGAAGAAGGTGGGGCTACAGGGGGAAGTGATCTGGCTACCGTGCAACTGGTATATATTATTATTGCAGCGGTGGTATTGCTGATCGCCTTTTTCTTTTACCGTACATCTTTGCCCGAAATTAAAGAGGATGCTACGGCACAGGTAGCAGATAATAGCATGCCTACGCGTCCTTTGTTATCCAATTCTCATTTTGTATGGGGGGTGATCACCCAGTTTTTTTATGTGGCAGCGCAAGTGGGGATCGCTGCTCTTTTTGTGAATTACGTGACGGAATATTGGGCTGGCATGGGAAGTAAAGAAGCCGCAAAACTTTTAAGTGTAAGTTTATTGTTGTTTACGATCGGTCGTTTTGCGGGAACAGCAATTATGAAGAAAGTGGCACCTAATAAGTTACTGGCTATCTATGCGCTTGTCAATGTTGCCTTGTGTGCGGTGGTGATAGCCGGTCAGGGGGCGTCATCGGTATACGCGCTGATGGCTGTCTTTTTCTTCATGTCTATTATGTTTCCGACCATCTTTGCCTTGGGTGTTAAGGACCTGGGAGCTAATACTAAGAAAGGGTCTTCTTTTATCATTATGTCTATTGTGGGAGGAGCGCTGATGCCATATTTTATGGGGTTGATCGCGGACGTGCAATCTACTGCAATGGCCTATATTATACCTATGTTCTGTTTCCTGATCGTATTTTATTATGGCTGGAGAGGGTATCAGCGGAGATAAGTACTGTTAATGGGAGGATGCCTGTTGTACAAAGCTGATATAGCTCTTTTTGATGAATTCTCCCATATCATATTGTGTAGCATTTCTAATGAAGTCGTAAGAAGGCCGGTAGCGTTGCATGAACTGTGTCAGGCTGTCTCCATGCAGGTTGGTTAGTTGTGTGACCAGGTCGGGGGAATAATAGCGGTCGATAAAATTGTCCTGCTCTTTTTGTAGTAATATTTTCTTGAAATGTAATTGTTTACGATTGTTTTTGAACTGCATCACCTTTTGCAGGTTGTTGAGATTAAGGCTTAAGATACCATATACTTCATACCATTTTTTTCGTCTGAATTCGAAATTTTTTCTGAACTCGTTGCGAAATGCGATAGAGTCTTTGAAGAAATTGTATTGACGGATGTTAATGGTATTTAATTCCAGGGGTTGTCTTTTAAGATAATGCCGGGGGGTAGCTCTTCTGTCTGCTACCAGGTATAATACGGGGGTATAGCCAATGGCCCTGATCAGCAGGGTATCTCCTTTCTGCACACGTAGGTTATAAGTACCTGCATCATCTGTAACGGCGGAGGATTTATTTTCTTTATTCAGGATCGACACACCGGCCAGGGGGATGCTATCTTCACTTAGTACAAGCCCTTTAAGCGATGATTGGGCCAGGCAGCTGCCGGTGAGTAAACAAAGGATACAAATGACGGCGACGAAGATCCGGAGCATGTATGGATATTTCTATAGATAAATGGATGTTGTAAAGGTACCTTATCAGCTATTAAAATCCTGTTAATTCAGTAACAAATTGAGAGGGCGTACGTTTCGTGACGAATATATATCCTGAAAGGATAAAAAACGTCGTATCTTAAACACTCAAAGCCATTCCCAATGTTGTACCGTTCTGTATGCATACCCCGTATTATTTTTTTGCCGGCGATGTTACTGGTGATTTTTGCTGCGTGTAGCAAGCAGAAAAAGACGACTATTATTACGGAGCAGAATGCAACGCTGCAGCTTAATATCAGCCATGTTGTAGGCGCACGGCCATTATCACTTTCGGGTGTTAGTTATCAGAATGAGGTAGGAGAGGCCTATACGATCAGTGCGTTTAAATATTATATAGGTAATGTTACCCTATATTACCCGGATGAAAAAAGTGTTACGGTGGCTGATACTTATTTTTTGGTGAGTGAGGATAGTGCTGCGTCTAAGAAGATCATCATCAACGGATTACCTGCAGGTAATTTTTCCCGTTTATCTTTTCGTATTGGTGTAGACAGTGCCCGTAATAACAGCGGGGCTCAGAGCGGCGCCTTGGATCCTGTGTATGGTATGTTCTGGACCTGGAACAGTGGGTATATTATGGCGAAGGTGGAAGGTAATTCGCCGGTGTCTATGCAGCCCGATCATCAGTTACAGTTTCATATCGGTGGATATGTAGGTGCACAGAACGTTGTGCGTACGGTGATGCTGGACGTGCCGGGATTGGTATTACGGAGTAATGAGGCGAATGGGGTATCCCTGGTGGCGGATGTGTCGAAATGGTTTTCGGGGCCTGATCCTGTCAGTTTCAAGACATTGTCCAGCTGGATGACGCCAGGGCCGGTATCGGTAATGATGGCGGATAAGTATAAACGCATGTTTTCTGTTGTTAAAGTTGGTAATCAGTAATGCGGACCCGGTTTATATATGGATGTATTTTTCTGGCCGGTCTGATCTGGGCTTTATCGCCTGCCTGCCGTAAAGGAGATGCGAGTATCCGTTCGGGGCAGGATGCGCCGGAGCCATATGAATTGATATTGCCGACCGGATGGCCTGTGCCGGTTTATGATTTCTCTCAGAATTCGCTTACCAAGCAGGGGATTGCTTTAGGCCGTTATTTGTTTTATGATCAACGTTTGTCTAAGGATAGTACTGTTTCCTGTGGTTTTTGTCATCAGCAGTTTGCTGCATTTGGTCATTTCGATCATTCTTTGAGTCATGGTATTGAAGGGCGTATTGGTACCCGTACGGTGCCTACTTTATTCAATCTGATCTGGAAACGATCCTTTATGTGGGACGGGGGGGTGAATAACCTGGAGATACAGCCATTGACGCCGATCACAGACCCCAACGAAATGGGACAGGACCTAGGTACTTTGGTTAGGAATTTACAATCTGATGCCGGCTACCGGCTGCGATTCAAGGCGGCATTCGGTACAGAGGAGGTGACCAGCCAGCGGATATTCCGGGCCCTAACGCAGTTTATGGCGACGATGGTATCTTTTAATTCGAAGTACGATAGTGTGATGCGGCAGGCGCCGGGGGTGCAGTTTACGTTGGAGGAGCAGCATGGCTATGAGATATTTCAGCAGAAGTGCGCAGCTTGTCATAAGGAGCCATTATTCAGTGACTTCTCCTATCGCAATAATGGGCTGTCCAAGATCCCGGCGCTGAATGATATCGGGCGTATGAAAATCACCAATAATGCGTCGGATTATATGAAATTTGGCGTACCTTCATTGAGGAATGTGCTGAAAAGTTCGCCATATATGCACGATGGCAGATTTTTCGATATTTACCTGGTGTTCGACCATTACGATCGGGGCATTGTAGAGAATGCTTCACAGGACCCGGCTTTACGGACTACCCTGGATCCACTGTTAAAGAATGGACTTCCATTAAACGTTGCTGAGAAAAGAGCGCTTTATTTCTTCCTGAACACCTTGACAGATCCCGGACTCATCAATAATCCATCCCTGAGTGAAATACTCATTAGATAGCGCTAATGCATAAGATTTTCATTTTATAAAACATATACATATCCTATAATTAAATCTAATATTAGCATGGTTTTTGCGCACTCCACGGCTATGAAATTTTTAAAAAGACTGGTGAAATGGAGCAGTGTGGGTTTTTTGCACGTCATGTTACTGATACCGGCTTCGGGTCGGGAAAATGGCGACAAAAAGGGAAAACCTGGGCATGGTACTGCCAGTTACTATGCAGATAAATTCAATGGCCGTAAAACAGCTAATGGGGAGACTTTCAGTAATCAAGAGATGACGGCAGCGCATAATAGCCTTCCCCTGGGTACTTATGTGAAGGTGACCAATACCCGTAACGGGCGTTGGGTGGTAGTCCGGATCACGGACCGTCTTCATGAGCAGAATACTCGTATTATCGATCTTACTAAAAAGGCTGCCGGTAAACTAGGGTTTATTGCCAGGGGACTTACCCGTGTAAAAGTGGAGGTAGTGACCCGTAGTTTTGTTAACAGCCTGATCGATCCGCTGCTACTTGCACAACGTTAAAAATGGGCTGGTAAAGTATTAAAGGCAAATGCCACACTATTATGGTGTGGCATTTGTTTTTTTATTTCTTTTTGCTGGTCCTCTTCCAGCATTCGGGCATGTGATCGTCGACCATACCGGTGGCTTGCATGAAGGCGTAACAGATGGTCGAGCCTACAAATTTGAACCCTCTTTTCAGCAGGTCTTTACTCATTGCATCGGAGACCGGCGTTTTGGCGGGAACTCCTGCTATGGATCTGTAGTTGTTGATAACTGGCTGATGGTCTACGAAGGACCAGATATACTTATCAAATGAGCCGAATTCTTTCTGTACGGCAAGAAAAGCTTTTGCATTACCAATGGTAGCTGCTACTTTCAGGCGGTTGCGGATGATACCCGGGTTTTCCAGCAGTTCGGCTATTTTTTTATCGTCGTATTTTGCGATCTTTTTCGCGTCCCAGTTATCGAATGCTTTACGATAATTCTCTCTTTTGGTAAGTACTGTATACCAGCTCAGACCTGCCTGTGCTCCTTCGAGATTGATCATTTCGAAAAGGTGGGTATCATCGTGTTGTGGTACTCCCCATTCCTGATCGTGATAATCTATATAGAGCTGGTCTTTGGTGCACCAGCTACAACGTTTCTTTTCCATATGCTGTATTTTCTATTTTTATAGGCGGCTCCTTTGCAAAGCAACGGATTTTCCTGGATCATGCAGCAATTGGATCTATCAAAGTTCCCATTTACGAGAGAGTTCTTTTACTTTTTTCTTGTATGCTTTTAGATCGGCGATGGTTTGCTGGATAAAGCTGTTGTCGGCCAGTTTACCTACGACTGCTTCCATTTCTGCTTCATTTTCGTATACCATTTTGCGGAAGGGATTTGTATAGTCTTTTTCCCGGGAATGATAGATTCCTTCTGTCAGTAGCCCCAGGGTGTATACGGATTGTTGTAGCCATTGTTTGAGAAGGTCTGTGTTAAAATCCTTTGGTGCGATGCCTTGTATGTAGAGCATGGAGGCGATGGCATGTTGTAGTTTGTCCAGCGGATATTGCTCCCCTACCTGTGTATAGGTTTCATGTAGCTGGTGCCAGCTGTTGATCTTTCCTTTTCTGATCCGTTGTTTGATATCGTCTACTACTTCTGTTTTCATCAGCTGCCCACCGATATTCTGCCAAGTGCTTCTACGAGCCGTTTTAACGATGTTTTGCAGGGCTGTGAATGACTCCAGGTTGGGAGCATATTCTACTATATTGCGGATACCGTATAGTACTACCAGCTGTTTGAGTAGGGTATAGGACCGGTGTACTTTGAGGAGTTGTACTTTCCTGTTGCTGTTTTCGATATTATCGGCATATACGGCCAGTTTGGCTACTTCTTCCGGATGTTGATGCAACAGGGTGATTCCTTTTTGCCGGAAGTCTTTTTCGGTAGCCTTGGTAGTTGTTTTAGTCTGTTGTTTATACCAGGCTTTCCCTACTGCGGTCTCAATAAGCGGGAGTGCCTGCAGGAGTTCTTCTATGGCATCGGGAGCGAGGTAATCGTATTCTATATGTTGAATTCTTTCGGTACGTTTATCACGGTCTACGTATTTCCAGGAGTTGCGGGCCAGTGCGTACATATTATACATGAACCAGTATCCCGGCATGATCTTCAGGGTATTATCATGTTCATCATTCATTACGAGGCTGAATGGGAACGGGATATCCAGTTCGTGCATGTATGTCCCTTTGGAGATGAGGGTAAATGACGCGAAGCGGGAGTTGTGTTTCAGGCTAACGCATAGTCCGGGCCAGAATCCACGGCCTGCGATTATTTCACCATCGGCACCTCTTGAGTTGTGGTTGGAGCCTACGGTAGCACCTGCGGCCATGTTACTTTGCCCCATAATCACTGCGGCGCAGAGGAACGAGTTGTTATGGTGTTGTTCATGTGCCGGGAAGATAAGAGAGTTAAGTACTTCGCAGCAGGAGATAGTGGCGTTGTTGCCAAGGTAGGAGTTGATAAGGCGGGCGCCGTATTTAAGCTGGGAGTGGGATGCCATAACGAAACGAACCGCTTTAACGCCATAGAATACGCGGCAGCCATATCCGATGATACCATTTACCATTTCACAGCCTTCTCCTATCTGAGAGGCGGCACCGGGAGCGCTGTTGATGGTCAGGTTTTTCAGCTTGTTAGCGCCTTTCAGGTAGGCATCGGAGCCGATGGTCACATCTTTTATGATCTTACAATTCTTGATAACGGTACGATCGCCGACCATACCATAGTAACCTCTTTTTTTATCGAATTGTTTTTCTGTGAACGATTTGAATTGCTGCATGAGTTGCTGGTCGTCGCGGTTACGCGTCCAGAGCCAGGCATCTCCGGGCAGCATGCCATCGAAGGGCATGACGTTGCGGCCACCGTTTTCATTACACAGTTCGAGCCAAATGCGTACGTTCTCTGGTTCTCCTTCTTTTACTATACCGTTACCGAATTTGGCGTAGTCGGTGATGGCCATTTCATTGACATTGGTGATCATCACTTCATTGCCGATGATATAATGGGAAAGGAAGTTGGCGTTGTGTACAACGACATTATCTCCAAAATCGCAGGCGCAGATGGTGCTGTTATATAGTCCTACCGGGAGGCGGAGGTTATGAAATTCGAGGTAGTAAGGTTCCAGTTTTCCGATCCGGACCATGCCGAAGAAGTGGCAGTGTTGTACGAGTTGCGGATTGAATTCTTCGGCTACGAATATGTTATTCCAATCATCAGAGGTATTATCGTTCCTTACAAGTGTTTCAAGTTCTTGGGCGGTGAGTTTACGATATACATTTTGCCGGCCCCACTGTTGGTTGCGCAGGTGGTATTCATCTTTTCCTTTGGGAAGGTACGGGCCTTCGATGAAATTGTACCCCAGCTGGGTGAGCGGTTTCTTAACTATCTTATTCATGCAGCAATGTTTGGATTAAGCAGCGGTACGGGGAGTATAGGTAGGTAATTTTCACGAAATGGAAAAACGTAAAATGTAAAAGCAGGGAGCTGTCAACGCAGGACGTTGCAGCATCTGCTTTTACATTTACAATTATTGTCTGGTGTTTCCTTCTTGTTTATTCAATAGCTACGACTGTGATTATTCAACGGTCACAGATTTCGCCAGGTTTCTCGGTTTATCTACATCGAAGCCTTTAAGTACGCCGATATGATATGCCAGCAGTTGTAATGGAATTACGGAGATGATAGGGGCTACCAGTTCATCTGCTTCGGGTACTTCTATTACGTCGTCAGCCATACCTGGGATCACCTGATCGCCTTGGGTGACCACTGCGATGACTTTACCTTTACGTGCTTTGATCTCTTGTATATTAGATACTACTTTTTCGTAGTAGCTGTCTTTGGTGGCAACGAATACTACCGGCAGGTTTTCGTCTACCAGTGCGATAGGGCCATGTTTCATTTCTGCTGCGGGGTATCCTTCGGCATGGATGTAGGAGATCTCTTTTAATTTGAGGGCTCCTTCGAGTGCTACCGGGAAGTTGTAGCCACGGCCGAGGAACAGGAAGTCGCGGGCATCTTTGTATTTATCACCGATCTGGCGGATTTTTTCGTTTAGTTCGAGTGCGGCAGCTACTTTTTCGGGTACATGTTCGAGTTCATCGAGCAGGTGCTGGAATCGCTGTTGGGTGATGGTACCTTTTTCGATAGCGATTTTGAGTGCTATGAGGGCGAGTACGGTCAGCTGTGCTGTGAAGGCTTTGGTACTGGCTACGCCGATCTCGGGGCCGGCATGGGTGTAAGCACCGGCATGAGAAGCCCTGGCGATGGAAGAGCCTACGACATTACAAACACCCAGGATGATAGCGCCTTTTTCTTTGGCGCTTTCTATGGCCACGAGTGTATCTGCTGTTTCGCCGGATTGGGATACGGCGATGATCACATCTCCTTTACCAATAACGGGGTTACGATAGCGGAACTCTGAGGCATATTCTACCTCAACGGGTATACGACAGAGTTCTTCTATCATATATTCTGCTACTAGGCCGGCGTGCCAGGAGGTACCGCAGGCAACGATCACGATACGGTTTGCATTTTTCAGGAGGTCAGCATGATCGCGGATACCACCCATGGTCAGGGTGCCCAATTTGGCATCGAGACGGCCACGGAGGCTATCGAAGATAGTTTGTGGTTGTTCGAATATTTCTTTGATCATAAAGTGGTCGTGTCCACCTTTTTCTATAGCTGCGAGTTCTATATCCAGTTTTTGGATATAGGGGGTTTGAATTTCGTTGGAGATATTTTTGAGGATGAGTTCATCTCCTCTTATAATGGCGATCTCGTAGTCATTTACGTATACTACTTCTTTGGTATATTCTACGATTGGAGAGGCATCGGAAGCGAGGAAATGTTCGCCGCGGCCTACGCCTATTACCAGGGGGCTACCTTTGCGGGCTGCGATGAGGGTATTAGGGTCTTTGGAATCGATGATCACGATTACATATGCACCTACGACGCGTTTCAGGGCGATACGTACGGCTTCTTCAGTGGAGCAATTGTTGCTTTCCTGTATTTCTTCTATGAAGTGTACGAGTACTTCGGTATCGGTATCACTTTTGAAAACATGGCCTTTATTGAGCAGTTCCTGCTTGAGTTGCGCATAGTTTTCGATGATGCCATTGTGGATCATGGCTAACCTGCCATTACCGGATTGGTGGGGGTGGGAGTTACGATCGCTCGGTTCGCCGTGGGTGGCCCATCTGGTGTGGCCGATAGCGATATTACTCTGCACATTTTTGCCGGTCAGGTGTTCTTCCAGTTCGGCTACCTTTCCTTTCTTTTTATATACCTGCAGGCCGTTATTGATCAGGGCGATCCCGGCGCTGTCGTATCCTCTATATTCCAGTCTTTTTAATCCTTTCAGTACGATGGGATAAGCTTCCCGTTGTCCTATGTATGCAACTATTCCGCACATATGATTTTATGAATTTAAGTCAATTAGGTCTTACATTTTGGTAATAAAGTATCGCAATATGCTAATAAAATATGACATATACGTTGTCGGGTTGGTAACCATCCGGGTATGGGCATATGTTCTGGTTGGTAGGGCCAACGGCGTTGGCGTAGGTATTGATTTGATTCATCAACATTTTGACATGGTTTTAGAATAAACTTGTTATGGTGTTTTCCGCGATGCAGCAGCCTTTGAGGGGCTATTATCCGATAAACTTATAACTGATATGGTTTTGTGTACTGACCGGCCTTTTGCTGGGATCAGACAGGCGGCATTTTGCAAATAATGTGCCTGACTGGTTTGTCACAAGTGGAGTAGCCGGAAAATGAATGCAAGTATATTGTTTTTCAGCTAAATACGCAAAGGAGGTAATAAAAGATTAATATAAGTGTGCAAGCGACACGGTGTGAATCGGGGAAGACCCTTACTTCCCGGTTTGCAAAAATGTGGAAAGTAAGGGCCGGGTATATGTGTGATAATTACTTTTTAATCAGGGTATTGTCGAAGAGTTTGAGGATACGTTTGTATTCATCTGTCCAGGAGGAAGGGGTGATGAATCCGTGGTCTTCGACGGGGTATACGGCCAGTTCCCAGTTGTCTTTTCCCAGTTCTATGAGGCGCTGGGTGAGCCGTACGATATCCTGGAAATGGACGTTGGTATCCACCATGCCGTGGCACATGAGGAGATGTCCTTTGAGGCCGGCGGCGTGATAGATGGGAGAGGACCTGCGATAGGCGATGCTATCGGTGAATGGTTCGTTCAGGATATTGCTGGTATATCCATGGTTGTAGTGTGCCCAGTCTGTGACGGAACGGAGGGCGGCTCCTGCGGCGAATGCATCCGGTTGCGTAAACATGGCCATGAGGGTGATAAAGCCGCCATAGCTACCGCCGTATATACCGATACGTTTGGGATCAACTCCCATTTGTGTGGTGAGATAGCTGGCGCCATCCAGTTGATCGGTCAGGTCTTTGTCTCCCATATAGCGGTAAATGCCGGTACGCCAATTACGGCCATAGCCGGCACTGGCACGGTAGTCTATATCGAGTACGGTATATCCTTTGTCGGCGAGGAGATTGTGGAACATATATTCCCGGAAGTACTGGCTCCACCATTTGTGTGCATTTTGCAGGTAGCCGGCGCCGTGAACGAAGATGACGGCAGCGCCATTTTTGGTAGCTGCATTGGGGCGATAGAGGCGGGCATATACCTGCTCGCCATCTCTGGCCGAAAAGGTGATGACTTCTGCTTTACGCCATGGGTAGGCATTGAATTCATCGGAGCGGCCTTTGCTGGTGAGTTGTATGGGGGAAGCGCCCGCTTTCAGCGGTTGCAGGAATAGTTCCCAGGGCTGGTTGGAGGAGGAGTAGCGATAGGCTACCCACTGTTCGTCCGGGGATATAGTTACTTCATGTGCGCCTTCCTGGGTGGTGATCTTTTCTCTTTTACCACCGGTTGCAGGCAGCCGGTAGAGCTGTTTTTCGCCCGGATGTACTTCGTTGGTGACGATGTAAAAGAATTTCTTATCGTGTGTAAGATAGACGTCCTGCACTTCAAAACGTCCTGCTGTAAGTGCTTTAGCTGTAGATTCATTGATATGGCGGCTATATAGGTGGCTGTAGCCGGTGGCTTCGGACTGGTACCAGCAAGTTTGATCATTTAGCCAGCCGATAGCGCCATCTCCCTGGGTCCAGCCGATACCCGGGCCGCTTATCCAGGCGTCGTCATGTTGGTGGTCGATGAGGCTGAGGGTGCCGGTTGCCGGTAGCAGGAGCATAATCCAGCGATCTTTGTTATCCAATGAGCGCACATCTACCAGGGCCTGCGTACCTGGTTCGTTCCAGTAGGGGCCGTTGACGATCACGGGGCGAGGTGCGGGCCTGGCGGTATCTTTTTTATAATCCTGTAAAAATGCAGGTGGTGTAGTGATCCCGGGCAAGTTATTGGTATGGATCGGTAGTACGGTATCTTTTTCCCGATCGAAGACAAAGCTCTCGTAGGTGCCGCTGGGCGTACCAACATTGGTGCGGGCCTGAATGTCTGTAGTATATCCACTTTCGTTTACGAATTCCGGCACGATGGTATTACGACGTTCTCCTGCTGATTTAAACAGGCGATATGTAACAAAGCGGCCATCGGGGCTGATATCTACATTGCTTACGGTTTTATCATCGGTATAAATATTCCGGAGGGATTTCTCTTTATGTAATTTATTGAAGGCAGTGGCAGCGTCCTTTTGTTCTTTTTTTTCTTTCAATACATCCATGATTTCCAGTTCGCGGTCTTTGAGCCATTGTTCCTGGATATTGAGTTTGGGTGTAGCGGGGGCTTTACCCTTTGTAAAGGCGGTGAGCTGGGAAGTGCTACCTGTTGCGATATCCCAGGCGTAGAGGTCTTGTCCCTGGCGGTAAATGATCTGCTGGTCGTGGAAGCTGAAAGCCGGTGCGCTTTCTGTGGTAGTTGTCTGTGTAATACGGACTATTTTGCCACCGGGTATTGTCTGAGTATATATGTCTCCGTTATAGGCGAATACGATGCGGTTACGGGCAGTATTATAGACGGCGAAGGTGATGGCTTTTTGCCAGCCGGTGGAAGGCGCCGGTACTTTGCGGGGTGTTTTGTCTTTGATATTGATGGCATAAAGGGAATCTGCCAGTGCCTGTTCTGGGTTCCAGTTAAAGTAGATTGTTTTGCTGTCAGTGCTCCAGGTGGCGCCGGAGGGGGATGTGCCTATCCATTTCGGGTCGCGCATGATCTTTTCCACGGACAGTTGTTGACTATAGCTATTGAAGGTCAGGAATAGAACAGGAGCGGCTATTGCCCACTTTTTCATCATGATGCGGGATTTTGTTGTATGTTGCTGTTATTTATTATTGGCTAAAATACGATGCGTTACTTTGTTATTATATTTCTTTTGATATACGGTTGTCAGCCTGCGCCCAGCGGGCGGGAAACGGTGCCGCTCGTGGAAGATACGACATTCCTGACGGGGACGGTGTTCCTGGTGCGGCATGCGGAGAAGTATCCCGGCAGGGACTCTACATTGACGCCGGAGGGGTTATTGCGGGCGGGCCGGCTGTATCGGTTGCTGAAGGATTCCGGTATACAGAAGATATATACTACTCCTTACCGGCGGGCGGTGCAAACGGCAGATTCGTTACGGTTGCGGTTGCACCTGGATACTGCTTATTACCGGGCTGATACAACCGGGGAGTCGCTGATATATGAGATATCCAGGAGGGATGACTGGGGGAAGCGGCTATTGGTGGTAGGACATAGTAATACCTTACTTCCTATCCTATACGCTTTGCGGGCGAGGGTGCAGATCGATTCGATCGGTGATCAGGAATTTGGTTATCTCTTTATTGTTCAGAGGGGACGGAAATCGACGAAGGTGCAGGTTAGTCATTATTAGGCAGGGTATGTAATCCCGGAAGGGAGTTGATATATGCCTGGAAGCTGGTTGCTTCCGGGCATTATTTTTTGTGAACCGGTCAGAGCAAAATGCCTTGCATGAGGGTATAGGCGACGGAGAAGTAGATCAACAGGCCGGTTACGTCTACGAGTGTAGCGACAAAGGGGGCGGAGGAGGTAGCTGGGTCAGCTCCCAGTTTTTTAAGCAGGAGGGGGAGCATAGAGCCGGATAGGGTTCCCCACAATACTACACCGATAAGGGAGATACCTACGGTCGATCCGATGAGGACGGTATGTTCGCCATAGGTGTGAAAGAGGCGGTTCCAGATGACGATACGCATGAAGCCGATGAGGCCCAGTACGCTGCCAAGCATAATACCTGACAGCAGTTCACGGCGCATGACGCGCCACCAGTCGCTGATGGAGATCTCGCCTAATGCCATGGCCTGGATGATGAGGGTAGAGGCCTGGGAGCCGCTATTACCACCGCTGGAGATAATAAGCGGTACGAAGAGGGCGAGTACTACGGCTTTGGCTATTTCGTCTTCGAAAAAACCCATGGCGGTGGCGGTGAGCATTTCGCCGATGAATAGTACGATCAGCCAGCCTATACGTTTTTTAACCAGTTTGAGCAGTGGCATGTCGAGATAGGGTTCGTCGAGTGCTTCGGTACCCCCTATCTTTTGGATGTCTTCGGTATGTTCTTCGTTAGCGATCCACAACATATCATCGATGGTCACGATACCCAGCAGGAGGCCGTTATCGTCGACTACGGGAAGGGCGACACGGTTTTCCATCCGGAATATCTGTATGGCTTCTTCCTGGTCGTCGTTGACATGGAGGGATACGAAGCGGTCGTCCATGAGGGTATGAACGACGGTATCCTGGGCTACGAGGAGGAATTCTCTGATACGGAAGTCGTCGAGCAGGGTCCCTTTTTCATCGACGACGTATATCACGTCGATGGTTTCGCTGTCTTTGCCATGTTCGCGGATATGTTCGAGTACATGTTTTACGGTCCAGTCTTCCTGTACGGCGATATATTCCGGCGTCATGATACGGCCGACGCTGGTTTCCCGGTATCCGAGGAGGGATAGGGTGATCTTTCTTTCTTCGGGATCGAGTAGTTTGATGAGTTCTTTTACGGCTTCGTTGGGTAGTTCGCCGAGGAATGCGGCGCGGTCATCTGCGGGCAGTTCATTGAGCAGTTCGGCTACTTTGGTGGCTGGCAGTTCGCGGATGACATCTTCCTGGGCATGGAAGTCGAGGATACGGAAGGCTGCGGCTGCGCGACCTATGGAGAGATGATTGATAATGATACCGGCTTGTTCGGGTAGTTCGTGCAGGAGTTCTGTAATGTCCGTGATGAGTTGATCATCCAGGTACACCCGTAACTCTGCGTAGCTATGCTCTGCGACAAGCGCTTCGAACCGTTCCAGTAAAACTTCATTTTCCATAATCCGGTAGTCTCTCAGTGAGCGAAAATAAGATAAAAAGGTTGTGGGTTGTGCGCGGCTTATAATATTTCGCCTACATGTTTACGGATATTGATGCATATCGTATCTGTGGGTAGGTCGTTGGCATCGCTGCCGAAAGGATCTTCAATTTCTTCGGCGATCAGTTCGAGACTTGCCAGTACGAAGAATATGAACACTATCATGGGGATAATGAGGTATCCGACGCTGAATACGTATCCTAATGGGAGTGTCATGATGTAGAAGAAGATGAATTTTTTAAGAAAGACGCTGTAGGAGAAAGGGATGGGGGTATTGCGGATCCTTTCGCAGGCGCCGCAGATATCGGTGAAGGACTGCAATTCGGCATTGATGGTAATGAGCTGGTCGCCACTGATCTGGCCCTGGCGATAGAGTTCCTGTATCTTTTTCATCATCTGGCCAGCTATCTGGTTAGGGACGTGCCGGCTGCTATCCGGGAGGTATTGATCTGTATTTTCCAGTTCTTCGGGGATAAAGGTTGTGCGGAGGTGATTTTTAAGGCTGAAGGCGTAGTTGGGGATCATAAAACGGAAGAAGATCCTGTCGGTTGTGTTGGTAGCAGGCAGGATAGCGTCCAGTTTGAGGGAGAGGTTACGGCTATTGTTTACGAGTGCGCCCCATTGTTTGCGTCCTTCCCACCAGCGATCGTAGGCGGTGTTGGTCCTGAATACCAGGAGTAGGGAGATGACGAAGCCCAGGAGGCCATGCATCAGGGAAATATTCTTGAGATCGCTGTTTTGCGACAGTTTAAAGACTTCGAGTTCCAATATAGCGATGAGTGCGGAGTAAGCAGCCAATGCGATGAACATGGGAAAGAGCTTCCGGACGGTATCTGCTTTATGCAGGCGGAATATAAAGGTGAACCAGTCTTTTGGGTTGTAGTTGATCATAAGTAAAGTAAGGCTGTTTACGACCGGCTACCGGCCGGTGTTTGTATCCAGCCGCAAACCTAAAAATTTTCAACATGATTTTGATAACTTCCTGCTTTACCTTTATTTTACGGCTTCTTATTTCAGTTTAAAGATTTATGATAAAACCATACTTATACATTGACAAGACGAAAGGGAAGGGAAGAGGTGTTTTCACCAAAGAAAGAATCCCTGCCGGAACACGTATTGAGATATCTCCGGTAATCGTACTGTCTTATGACGACACAGAGATCGTGGACAAAACGAAGCTGCACAATTACATTTTCCTGTGGGGTGTACGTGAGACCCGTTCCTGTGTTGCGTTGGGTTACTGTTCCATTTACAACCATGCTTATGATCCTAATTGTGAGTATGAGATGGACTTTGATGCGGATACGATGAGTATTATTACCCGCCGGGACATTAGCAAGGGAGAAGAACTTAGTATCAATTACAACGGGGATGTGGATAACAAGAACCCGGTTTGGTTTGATGTAAGAAAGAAATAAGCAGGATTGCGCATAATAAGGAATTGAAAAATTCCTTATTATTGTATTCAAATATGTAAGTGCTTATATATTTTGTATAAAGGCGTCTATGTGGCACTTTTTACCTGCTTAAATATATAAGTGCTTATACAATTAATATTAAAATTCCAGGTGTATGTCTTTTTATCCATCCTTGGGTTATCTGGTTTTCGGCAGTCGTTTGCGGCGTTTGAGTGAGTATTTCCTTATGGAGGTGAATAAGGTGTATGAGCAGGCGGGTATTGCGTTTGATGCCAGTTGGTTCCCGGTATTCTATTTATTATCGAAAGCGCAGCCGATGCCCTTGGTGGACATAGCGGATCAGCTGGAGGTATCTCATTCGGCGGTGAGTCAGCTGGTGGCTAATTTAAAGCGGAAGGGGCTGGTAAAGACGGGGCCTTGTCCGGATGATGGGCGTCGGCAGCTTGTATTGCTGACCCGTAAGGGGGAGGAGTTGTTGCGGGAGGTGCAGCCTGTGTGGGAGGCGATCAATGTGGCTATGGAGTCGCTGGCGGCGGCTGGAAAACAAAGTAAGCAAATTTTAGAAGGCGTTGCGCAGCTGGAGCGTGCGGTACAGCAACAAGCGTTGTCTGCCCGTATTCTGGAGCAATTGCCTGGTATAGCATCCGATCATTTTCACTCATCACCATCACAATCATGAATCGCAATTTCAGGTATGGTATTGATCAGCTGACGGTAGGAAAGGCGATAGATCTCGCCGCAGGTAAACTGCAAGGCATATTGGCCCCGGAAGTGGCTGATAAGGTCAATACCAGTCATCGTTATGTTCAGACCATTGTATCGCAGCACCGTACGGTGTATGGCATTAATACCGGTTTTGGTCCATTGTGCGACACCAAAATATCGGAGGAGGACACGCGTGCGTTGCAGTATAACATTCTTCAGAGCCATAGTGTCGGGGTGGGGCAGTCTATTCCGCAGGAGATCGCCAAGCTGATGCTGATCACGAAGGTGCATGCGTTGGCGCAGGGGTATTCCGGTGTGGCGTTGTCGACGCTGGAACGTATTATCTGGCATATTGATAACGACATGATCCCGTTGGTACCGGAGAAGGGATCTGTAGGGGCTTCCGGTGACCTGGCGCCACTATCGCATTTGTTTCTGCCCCTGATAGGGTTGGGACAGGTATGGTATGCGGGTAAGGTAGTGCCGGCTGCTGCTGCATTACAATCTGCAGGTTTGGATACGGTGGTATTAGGGCCTAAGGAAGGGTTGGCATTGATCAACGGTACGCAGTTTATCCTGGCGTTCGCGACCAAGGCTGTGTCCCGTTTGCATAATGCGTTGGAGGCGGCGGACCTGGTAGGTGCGTTGTCGTTAGAGGGGCTGATGGGCACCTCCAAACCCTTTGATCCCCGTTTGCATGCTATACGTCCATTTCCCGGCAACCAGCTGGTGGCGCACCGTTTAAAGACGTTGCTGGATGGATCGGGTATTATGGCGGCACATGTGGATTGCGGCCGCGTACAGGATCCTTATTCTTTGCGTTGTATGCCGCAGGTGCATGGCGCTTCGCGTACGGCCTGGCAGCACCTGATGGAGCTGACGACTATAGAGCTCAATGCGGTGACGGATAATCCTATCATCTTTGGCGCGGAGGATACTATCAGTGGTGGTAATTTCCATGGGCAGCCGATGGCATTACCCTTGGATTATGCTACGATAGCGGCGGCGGAACTGGGTAATATTTCTGACCGCCGTTGTTATATGATGCTGGAGGGACGTTATGGTCTGCCTAAGTTACTGATAGCGGATGCGGGGTTGAACTCCGGGTTTATGATACCGCAGTATACTACGGCGGCGCTGGTGACGGAGAATAAGACGCTTTGTTTTCCTGCCAGTGCGGACAGTGTACCTACTTCACTGGGTCAGGAGGATCACGTATCTATGGGTTCTATCAGCGGGCGTAAGTTGCACCAGGTGATAGATAACCTGGAGTATATACTGGCCATTGAGTTACTGTATGCTGCGCAGGCGGTGGATTTCCGTCGTCCGTTGCAGTCTGGCGCCGTATTGGAGGCCTGTCACACTTTTGCCCGTCAGCATGTAAGTTTTGCTGATAAGGACCGGGTGTTTGCCAATGATATTCATGCATTGCACCGCATTATTGCGGACGGTTCTTTTGTACATACGGCTAATGAAGCTGCTACACAACATCATTTATCATTAAACGGAATATATCATGACCAGTTCGGACTTTATTAAGCAATATGCTGCGCATCCTCATTATAAGGCGCCCCGCGGTGCACAATTGCATGCCCGCAGCTGGCAGACGGAAGCGCCATTACGTATGCTGCTCAACAACCTAGATGCGGAGGTAGCGGAAAATCCTGATGAGTTGGTAGTGTATGGGGGGATCGGACAGGCAGCCCGTAACCGGGAGGCATTGGGTAAGATCATTGAGCAATTGCTGACATTGGATGAAGATCATTCTTTGCTGGTGCAGTCGGGTAAGCCGGTAGGGGTGGTACGTACGCATCCGCAGGCTCCCCGTGTGTTGCTGGCTAACAGTAACCTGGTACCTAAGTGGGCTACCTGGGAACATTTCAACGAATTACGGAGTAAGGGATTGATGATGTATGGGCAGATGACGGCTGGGAGCTGGATATACATAGGTACGCAAGGTATTTTGCAAGGTACTTATGAGACCTTTGTAGAATGTGGGCGTCAGCATTTCAATGGTGACCTGAAGGGTAAGTTGCTGGTGACGGCGGGTATCGGCGGTATGGGCGGTGCTCAGCCGCTGGCTGCTACGATGGCCGGCGCTACTTTCCTTGGTGCGGATGTAGATCCGGCGAGGATACAGAAAAGGCTGGACACGAAATATATTGACCGGATGACGCATTCTTACGAGGAAGCGATACAGTGGGTGATGGAAGCGAAAGAGAAAGGGGAGGCGATTTCCATTGGTTTGGTGAGTGATGCCGGTGATCTGCTGGAGCGACTGTTACGTGACAATATCATTCCTGATATCCTGACGGATCAGACATCTGCGCATGATCCTATCAACGGTTATATTCCTCACGGTATGACGCTGGCGGAAGCTACTGCTTTGCGCGGGCGTGATGCGGCAGCATATAAGGCGGCATCGTTGAAGAGTATGGCGCGTCATGTGAAATATATGCTGGCATTGCAGGAGCATGGGGCTATTACTTTTGATTACGGTAATAACCTCCGTGAGTTTGCCAAAGAGGGCGGGGAGCGTAATGCCTTTAACTTCCCCGGGTTTACGCCAGCCTATATCCGGCCATTGTTCTGTGAAGGTAAGGGACCGTTCCGTTGGGTAGCATTATCCGGTGATCCTGAGGATATTTATACTACAGACCGTGCGTTGATGGAAGCTTTTCCGGAGAATACGGCCCTGATCAACTGGTTGCAGAAGGCGCAGGATCGGGTAGCCTTCCAGGGATTACCTGCCCGTATCTGCTGGCTGGGCTTAGGTGAAAGGGAAAAAGCCGGTCTGATATTTAACGAGTTGGTGAGAACGGGTAAGGTGAAGGCACCTATTGTGATCGGGCGTGACCATTTGGACTGTGGTTCTGTGGCATCGCCTAACCGGGAGACGGAAGCGATGAAGGACGGTTCTGATGCGGTATCTGACTGGACGTTATTAAACCTGATGTCTAATACTGCCGGTGGGGCGACGTGGGTGTCTTTCCATCACGGTGGTGGTGTTGGTATGGGTTATTCACAGCATGCCGGTATGGTGGTGCTGGCGGACGGTACGGACCGGGCAGCGGCGTGTTTGCGCCGGGTATTGTTCAATGACCCTGCTATGGGTATTTTCCGTCATGCAGATGCCGGTTATGAGAAAGCGGAGGAATGGGGAGACCGTTTTGGTATCCGTATTTAAGTAATCATTTTGACGACAGCAGACCTAGGTCTGCTGTCTTGTTTTATAAATACCAGCTATGTTACTAACAGGACCATTTTCACAGTTATTACCATTGGAGGGGATGCCGTTGAAGGGAGCTATTCCGGATGAGCAGTTGACGGTGATCGGACAGGCCGGCATTGTTACTTCGGGGGAGTTGATCGTGGCAGTAGGTGATTTCCAGCAGCTGCGTACAGATTATCCGGATGCGGAGGTGCATTTCCTGGATAAGCCGGCGGTATTGCTTCCGGGGTTTATTGATTGTCATACGCACATTTGTTTTGACGGTAGTCGCAGCCGGGATTACGCTATGCGTATTGCTGGCAAGAGTTACCTGGAGATCGCGCGTAGTGGTGGCGGGATATGGGATAGTGTGACCAAGACACGTACGGCTGATGTGCATACGTTGGCGGGTAATACGGTGGCGAGGGCTAACCGGCATTTGCAGGAGGGGGTGACGACGATAGAGGTCAAGAGTGGGTATGGGCTGAACCTGGAGGGGGAGATCAATATGCTACGGGCTATACGTAAGGCGGCGGCGCATACGCCTGCGACGCTGATACCTACCTGCCTGGCAGCGCATATGAAAGCGAAGGATTTTGACGGTAGTGAGCAGGCTTACCTGGACTGGGTGATAGGGGAATTGTTGCCCTTGATACAGCAGGAACAGCTTACGCACCGGGTAGATATATTTATTGAGGAGACGGCCTTTTCGCCGGCGTTGGCGCAGGACTTTCTGTTACGTGCGCGGCAGATGGGGTTTGTATCGACGGTGCATGCGGATCAGTTTAGTGCCGGTGGCTCGGCTGTGGCGGTGGCTGCGGGTGCGTTGTCTGCTGATCATTTGGAAGCCAGCGGGCCGCAGGAGATCGCTTTACTGGGTAATGCGGATATTGCGGCGGTGGTATTGCCCGGCGCATCGCTGGGCTTGGGGATGGCCTATGCGCCTGCGCGTAAGCTGCTGGATGCTGGTGCGAGTGTGGTGATTGCCAGCGACTGGAACCCCGGTTCGGCGCCTATGGGAGACCTGTTGATGCAGGCTGCGGTGATGAGTGCGGCGGAGAAATTGTCTACAGCGGAGGTATTGGCAGCGCTGACCTACCGGGCCGCACCTGCTTTGCAGCTGAGGGACCGGGGAGTGCTGGCAGCCGGTTATGTAGCGGATATGCAGGCATATCCTTGTGCTGATCACCGGGATATTCTTTACTACCAGGGTAAGCTAAAGCCACATATGGTGTGGAAAAACGGTCAACCTGTCAAATAATTAGCGCTACTTATGTTTACAGCAGACTTTTACAAACCGACGACAACGGATGTGTGGGCGGGCAGGGTGGATGGACCTGAGGAGGATGTGCAGCGATGGCATCAGCGGATACAGCTGGTAGATCTTACGATGGCTCCTTTGCCCAAGCTGGCGGATACACAACGGGGGATTGTATTACTGGGATTTGCCTGTGATGAAGGGGTACGGCGGAATAAGGGCCGTGTGGGAGCGGTACAAGGGCCGGTTGCTTTACGGAAGGCTTGTGCGGGTTTTCCGGTGCATTTTACTGCCGGTACTTTATTACTGGATGCCGGTGATATTATCTGTAAGGAGCAGGACCTGGAGACAGCGCAGGCTATGTTGGGCAAAGCGGTGGAAAGTATATTAGCGGCGGGTTATCGTCCTCTTTTGTTGGGTGGTGGGCATGAAATTACGTATGGCCATGTGCGAGGTATACAGGATCACCTGGCGCGTGTGGAAAGTGGAAACGAGCTGGGATTAGTAAATGTGGATGCTCATTTCGACCTGCGTCAGCCAGGTACGGAGGGGGTGAGTTCCGGTACTGGTTTCTGGCAACTGGCGACGGAGGCGAAGGGTGGGCAACAGGCTTTTCATTATCTCGCGATGGGGATACAGCAGCATAGTAATACCCGCCGGTTGTTTGACACGGCTGCGGCCTTCGGGGTAACGGTATTGCCAGCCGATCTTTTTCATTACCAGGAGTACGGGGTCTTATCGGAAGCGCTGAACCGGTTTCTGTCAGCGGTTGCTTATGCATATCTTACCATTGACCTGGATGCTTTTGCTGCGGCCAGTGTACCGGGGGTAAGTGCGACTGCCTTTAATGGGATTGCGCCCGGCGGTGTTTTCCTGCGTTTGTACCGGGAGCTGTTGCAAAGCGGTAAGGTCATTTCCATTGATATAGCGGAGTTGAACCCCGGCTTGGATGTGGATAACCGTACGGCTAAACTGGGTGCATCGCTGTTGTACGATGCAGTAATGTATTGGGGATAATTCTTTATGCGCCTATGTTCAAAGAGTACTTCGACGACAATGGCCAGTGGCAGGTGGGCACCTTTAAAAAGCGTAAGAATGCGGAGATGGACGGGTGATACGGGGAAGGTATTCGTTAAATTTATTAAGAAGGAGACTACATAGTGAAGGGAGTCTTTTCGTGTTATTTATGGCTTGCGTTCGATGTTTTCATTGGACGCAAGCCATTTTCTTTTACAGGTGATCAGAATACGATTGTTTTGTTGCCATGAATGATGACGCGATCATCGATATGAGCTTTTACTGCTCTGGTAAGTACTTGTCTTTCGATATCTCTCCCTAAGAGTACGAGGTCTTCCACTCCTTGTTTATGAGTAACGCGGGCGACGTCCTGTTCGATGATGGGACCTTCGTCTAGTTCGTCGGTGACATAGTGTGCGGTGGCGCCTATCAGTTTTACGCCTCTGTCGTAGGCATGCTGATAGGGTCTGGCGCCTGCGAATGCGGGGAGGAAGGAGTGGTGTATGTTGATGATGCGTTCGGGGAAAGTGCGGACGAAGTTGGGGGAGAGTATCTGCATGTACCTGGCGAGGACGATAAAGTCTGTCTGGCAGGACTGGAGGAGGCGGATAGCGGCATCTTCCTGTGCTGGTTTGTTGGCGGGATCGACGGGCAGGTGGCAGAAGGGGATGCCGAAATCTTCGGTGATCTTTTGGAGGTCGTTGTGATTGGAGATGACGAGGGGGATGTCTACCGGTAGTTCGCCATTGCGCCAGCGCCAGAGCAGTTCGACGAGGCAGTGGTCGTAGCGGGATACCATGATGGCCATTCTTTTTCGGTAGAGGGAGTAGTTGATATGCCATTCCATTTGGAGCGGGGTTGCTACTTGTTGCTGGAACTGTTGTTCGAGTTGTTGCGGGGTGATATCTGCTGCGCTGAGGCTGCATTCCATACGCATAAAAAAGAGCCCTTCTTTAGGATCTGTGCTGTGCTGGCTGGCATCGAGTATATTGGCACCAAGTTCGAACAGGAAGCGGGATACGCCTGCAACGATACCAGGTTTATCGGGGCAGCAGATCAGCAGCCGGGCGGTTGTATCTATGGGTGTCTGCATGTCATTTCATTAAGGGCAATTAAATTAATATAAAAGCGATTTGTTTTTTTCTAATAATTTGCGGGCCGTTAAACACTGCTATTGAGGCTGATCACTGCTAAAACTGAATGCTATTGAAAAAAATAGGGTTGTTATCGGATACGCATAGTTATCTGCATCCGCAGATATTCCAATATTTTGATAAGGTGGATGAGATCTGGCATGGAGGGGATATAGGTACGGTGGCGTTGGCGGAGGAGTTGGAGCGATTCAAACCTTTTCGTGCGGTGTATGGTAATATAGACGGTGCGGATATCCGTGCGCGCTATCCTTTGCATCTTCATTTTGAGTTGGAGGGGGTAGGGGTCTATATGACACATATCGGAGGTTATCCGGGGAAATATGCCCCCGGTGTAAAGGAGCAATTGCTGGAGCACCGGCCGAAACTGTTTATCTGCGGTCATTCTCATATTCTCAAGGTGGTACCTGATCCGGCATTGCATTTGTTACATATGAACCCCGGCGCCTGCGGACAGCAAGGATGGCATAAAGTAAAGACGCTGTTAAGATTTGAACTACAGGATGGTAATATCCAGCAACTGGAAGTAATAGAACTCCCTAAATAATGAGGCGCTACAGACCTTTGCCAGTTTATTTGCTTCGCAGATGAACAGTGAACACTATTATTGTACAACCGAGATCAATTGTCTATGATGAAGAGATGCGCAGTATTATTGTTAACCCTTGTATGTATTTCCGGCGGTGTGCATGCACAGCGGGAGTCGTTTGTGAAACGTGTGCAGCAGTGGTTGCAGACGGAGAATGACAGTAATTATATCGAGGATCATACGGAGGATCTTACGATCCGGTTATTCGGGTCCAGGAAATACACTTATTATGATATTGTGCACCGTCGCCGGAAGGATGAGATCCTGTACCGGCCTAACAGTAATTTCAATGTGGGAGTAGGGGTAAACTATAAATTTATCGGGGTGAACCTGGGATTTAACCTACCTTTTATCAACCGGGACCGGGATAAGTACGGGAATACGAAATACCTGGATCTGCAGTCGCATTTGTACCTGCGGAAGCTGGTAATTGATTTTTACGGGCAATATTATAAAGGGTATTATGTTGCTAATCCCAAGGGTACGCTTGCCGATTATGTGCCGTCGGACGGGTTTCCGCAGCGGCCGGACCTTTATAATCTGAACCTGGGGCTTACGGCGCAGTATATCTTCAACCATAAGCGATTCTCTTACCGGGCGGCTTATCTGCAGAATGAGTATCAGAAGAAGAGTGCCGGTTCTTTCTTATTGGGAGGGGATATTTTTGGTATTCGTATTAAAGGGGATAGTTCGTTTATTCCGTATAACCTGAGTAAGCCTGATTTTCTGAAGGGGGTTCATTATGACCGGACGGGAATTTTCAGTCTGGCTGCCAACCTGGGATATGCTTATACATTTGTGTATAAGCAGCATTTTTTTGTTACGCTGTCATTGTCGGGCGGTTTAGGCGGTAATTATACCACTTTACGATTTGACGACGGTAGTAAGAAGGGCGGTGTTGGTTTGCAGGTGAACCGTACTATACGCGCTTCTATCGGGTATAATTCCAGTAAATACTTTGCCGGTATTCACTATGTGGATATTGTAACGAATAGTGAGATGCCTATACCGTTGGGTATGCAAGCTTTTGGCACTGGGAATTTCCGTGTCAGTCTGGTACGGCGTTTTGCTTTAAAGAAGCCTTTGTTTTAGCTGATTTTTATTGTTACAAGGAGGACAATTCGGTTTGTATGTTAATACGAGCCTGGGATTCGTGTGTCTGCCGGAAGGTGGGTGTTTTATAGATGGTGGGATGATCGAGCAGGTGTTGTAGTATCTTTTTTCTGCCTTTGCTATATGTTTCATCGGGGTAGGCGGCGTATTCGTGGCGTATTTGCGAGGTATAGTGGCGGTAGGTATCGGGATGTTCGCCGAGGATACTGAGATCGATATCGAGGAAGAGATCGAGATCCGGGTTGTTGGTGTCGTTGATATGTGATTTGGTGGCGTTGATGAAGGCGGCGGTTTTCTGCATGAGGGTTTCGGGGTAGCGGATGCAGTGGAGGAAGCGGATGGCGGCGGCGGCGCTCAGGGCTTCGTTGTCGGTGCGTTGTATATCGTAGATGAGGTCATGGAAGAAGACGGCGAAGGTGAGGGTGTCGGGGTCAGCGATGAGGTGTTGGTATTGTTGTGTGAGTTGGAGGAGGCGGGAGATATGTGACAGGGTGTGGTATTGGCGATGGGGTTCGCTGTAGTGGCGGATGATATCCTGGAAGGTGGTGTTGGAGAAGTGCTGATCGGCGGTGTATCGAGCGGTTAGTTGTTGCCAGCAGGGTTGTAAGTTGGAATGGTTGTTCATGTAAGATAATGGGTATGGTAGCATTAAAAAACCGGGCAGGGAGGCCTGCCCGGTTGTGTTATTTGATTGCCGTTGTCTGGCATTAAGCTTTAGCTTTTGCGAATTCAGCGCGGATCACGTTGAGTGCGCCACCTGCTTTGAACCATTCGATTTGTTGTTCATTGTAGGTGTGGTTTACGATGATTTCGTCCTGGCTGCCATCTTTGTGGTGGATTGCCACGGTGAGTGGTTTACCGGGAGCGAAGGTGGTGAGGCCGAGGATGTCGAAGGTATCGTCTTCCTGGATCTTTTCGTAATCTTCCTTGTCGGCGAAGGTGAGGGCGAGCATACCTTGCTTTTTCAGGTTGGTTTCGTGGATACGGGCGAATGATTTCACGAGGATGGCCCTTACGCCGAGGTGGCGGGGTTCCATGGCGGCGTGTTCGCGGCTGGAACCTTCTCCATAGTTTTCGTCGCCGACTACGATGGAGCCTATTCCTGCGGCTTTGTAAGCACGTTGGGTGGCAGGAACGGGGCCATATTCGCCGGTGAGTTCATTCTTAACGGTATCTGTTTTATCGTTAAAAGCGTTGACGGCACCGATCAGCATGTTGTTGGAGATGTTGTCGAGGTGACCGCGGTATTTGAGCCATGGGCCGGCCATAGAGATGTGGTCGGTGGTACATTTACCTTTTGCTTTGATGAGCAGTTTGAGGCCTTTGATGTCGGTACCTTCCCAGGCTTTGAAAGCTTCCAGGAGCTGGAGGCGGTCGCTGGTGGGGGATACGATCACTTGTACGCCGCTACCATCGGCAGCGGGGGCCTGATAACCCGGATCGTCTACTTCGAAGCCTTTGGGGGGCATTTCGTAGCCGGTAGGTTCATCGAGCATAACTTCCTGTCCGTCTCTGTTCTTCAGCTTATCGGTGAGGGGGTTGAAGGTGAGGTCGCCGGCGATGGCCAGTGCGGTTACGATCTCCGGGGAGGCAACGAAAGCGTGGGTAGATGCCAGGCCGTCGTTACGTTTTGCGAAGTTACGGTTGAAGGAGGTGATGATAGAGTTTTTGCGGGTAGGGTCATCGATATGACGGGCCCATTGACCGATGCAAGGTCCGCAGGCGTTAGCCAGTACAACGCCGCCGATCTGGTCGAAGGTGTTGAGGAGGCCGTCTCTTTCGATGGTGAAGCGTACGAGCTCTGAACCTGGGGTGATGGTGAATTCGGATTTCACGTCCAGGTTTTTGTCGATGGCTTGTTTTGCCAGGGATGCGGAGCGGGTGATATCTTCGTAGGAGGAGTTGGTACAGGAGCCGATGAGGGCTACTTCCAGTTTTTCGGGCCAGTTGTTTTCTTTTACTGCCTGGGCGAATTTGGAGATAGGCCAAGCGAGGTCCGGAGTGAACGGACCGTTTACGTGTGGTTCGAGTTCGTCGAGGTTGATTTCGATTACCTGGTCGTAGTATTTGGAAGGATCTGTGTATACTTCTTCATCGGGGCGGAGGTGTTCTCTAACGCCATCTGCGAGTTCGGCTACTTCAGCGCGGCTGGTACCTTTGAGGTAGTCTGCCATTTTGTTATCGTAGGCGAAGAGGGAGCAGGTAGCGCCGATTTCGGCACCCATGTTACAGATGGTTCCTTTACCGGTAGCGCTGAGGCTATCGGCGCCTTCACCGAAGTATTCGACGATGCAGCCGGTACCACCTTTTACGGTGAGGATACCTGCTACCTGGAGGATTACGTCTTTGGCGGAGGTCCATCCGTTCATTTTACCGGTGAGTTTTACACCGATGAGTTTAGGCATTTTGAGTTCCCAGGGGAGTCCTGCCATTACGTCTACGGCGTCGGCGCCACCTACGCCGATGGCGATCATACCGAGACCGCCGGCGTTAGGGGTGTGGGAGTCGGTACCGATCATCATACCACCAGGGAATGCGTAGTTTTCGAGTACTACCTGGTGGATGATACCAGCGCCGGGCTTCCAGAAACCGATGCCGTATTTGTTGGATATAGAGGAAAGGAAATCGTAAACTTCTTTATTGGTGTCTATTGCAGTGGCCAGATCTTGTTCTGCGCCTACTTTGGCCTGGATCAGGTGATCACAGTGAACGGTAGAAGGCACGGCCACCTGATCGCGTCCGCAAGTCATAAATTGCAGCAGCGCCATCTGAGCGGTAGCGTCCTGCATGGCTACGCGATCCGGAGCGAATTCTACGTAAGACTTCCCTCTTTCGTAGGGGGAAGAAGTACTGGAGAACAGGTGCGCGTATAAAATTTTTTCTGACAGTGTCAGCGGACGACCTAACATTTTACGGGTAGCTTCCACCTTACCCGGGAGTGCCGCATACACTTTTTTGATCATGTCAATATCAAACACCATGGGAAATAAATAATTTAGACCAATTAAAAAATGCACCGCGAAATTAACTAAAATCAGGAAGTTTTTAAAATAACTCCGGTCGATTTGCGCTAGATCTGGCGGCAAATGGTACATTTTTTGTAAATATTAACACTGACGAACGTGTAAGCATACCGTTAGGGGGACTATTGCCCTGACATTTGTTTTTTGGGCCGAATAATGTAAATTTGGGATATGAACCGCTTAAAAGATTTTGTGGAGTGGCAGGCTTTCGGTGTTTGTGCCGCTATCGGTAACAAGCTGGGTGTAGCTACGTCCCGTATCCGGTTATTTTTTATTTATGTGTCTTTTATTACGATGGGTTCTCCGCTCATCATTTATATGATCCTGGCTTTCTGGGTGAATATGAAACATTACATGTTGAATGCCCGTCGCAACCCGCTGCGTTATCTTTAGTTACTGACTGTTTTTATTGTTGTATTGCTGTAGGGGATGCTATAGCTGTTACGGCTATTGGCTGGTACCGGCTGGCGGAGGGTCAATTTTATTTTTCTTACATTTACAGTCCTGCTATACACCACACTTAACATTATTCACGATGGCCCGTACTCCTTCCCATATGGTGCCCCTTGGGGCTCCTGCACCTGATTTTACGCTGCTGGATGTTGTTTCCGGTGAGGAGATCACTTTATCTGCGCGGCCTGCTGTGGCAGGTACGGTAATTTTGTTCATCTGTAATCATTGTCCGTTTGTGCGTTATGTGAACGGGGAGTTGGTGCGGTTAGCGCGGGATTATATGTCCAAGGGTATTGATTTTATAGCGATCAGTTCGAATGATGCGGTGCAGTATCCGCAGGATGGGCCTGATGAGATGAAGGCGAATGCATTGGAGCAGGGGTATCCGTTTCCTTATTTGTATGATGAGACGCAGGAGGTGGCGGCTGCGTATCAGGCGGCGTGTACGCCGGATTATTTTCTGTATGATGGGGACCTTCGGCTGGTGTACCGGGGGCAGCTGGATGATGCGCGTCCGGGAAATGATCAGCCGTTGAATGGGAAGGATCTGCGGGCGGCGTTGGATGCGTTGCTGGGGCATGAGGAGATCAGTCCGTTGCAGAAGCCGAGCCTGGGGTGTAATATCAAGTGGAAACAAAAAGAGCCGCAACGATAGCGGCCCCTTATATTAACAACAATAGTTTGCGAGTGGGTGTTGGGATTATTCCAGGTGAAAATTGGTCATACCATGGTAGTGGTTCTGTAGTTGGTTGACGGTGAGTTCACCTTTAATATCCCGGTATTCGTCGCGATAGCTGAGCAGGGTCATGGACTGCCCTCCCTGATAGTACAACTTGACGGCGAACGGGCCTCTGATGTAGGTGGCGCTGCCATTGTCGGCGGTTGTGTCTTTCTGGAATTTCAGTTTAAGCAGTTGCTCTTCGTCCAGCGGGATGGAGTACAGTTTGTCGAGGCTGTACCAGAATTCCTGTTCGCCGGTAGCTACGCAAATTTGTTTATCCTCGTGGTTTATTTCTACCACTTCTCCTTCCATCCTGGTGCCTTCATTATCCACTATCACTGTATCACCTACTTTCAAGTCGTGTAAACTAATCATAGTTGAGAATAGATTTAGTGTTGCATGAATATAATAAAAAATACCAGAATATCCAGCGATGCTGGTGGCTTTTTTATTTCACGTGCACGGCTTCGCGGATACGTACGAGTTGTTCGAGTAATTCTTCGAGGAGGTCGAGGTGCAGCATATTTGCGCCATCGGATTTAGCGTTGGCCGGATCGGGATGTGTTTCGATGAAGAGGCCATCTGCGCCGGTGGCGATTGCTGCTTTGGCGATGGTGCTGATGAGTTGTGGATTACCGCCTGTTACGCCGCTGCTTTGATTGGGTTGTTGCAGGGAGTGGGTGCAGTCCATGATCACGGGTACACCATGGTGTTTCATGATGGGGATATTGCGGTAGTCTACTACGAGGTCCTGGTAGCCGAAGGTGGTGCCTCTTTCTGTGAGCATGACCTGGTTATTACCGGCTTGGTGGATCTTTTCCACGGCAAATTTCATGGCTTCTCCGCTTACGAACTGTCCTTTTTTGACGTTGACTACTTTCCCTGTTTCGGCGGCGGCGAGGAGGATGTCTGTCTGGCGGCAGAGGAAAGCAGGTATTTGGAGGACGTCGGCGTATGCGGCTGCCATGGCGGCTTCGGCGGCGGAGTGGATATCGGTGGTAACGGGTAAGTTGAAAGCTTTACCTGTTTTTTGCAGTAGTTCCAGGCCTTCTACGTCGCCAACGCCGGTGAAGGAGTGTATGCTGGTGCGGTTGGCTTTGCGGTAGGAGGCTTTGAAGATATATGGGATAGACAAACGCTTACAGATAGCGGAGACTTTTTCTGCGATGTGTGTGAGTAGTGATTCTTCTTCTATTACGCAGGGACCTGCTATCAGGAAAAAGTTATCAGGATTATATTGTTCTTTGAATAATGTCTTCAGCTGTTTCATAGTATTTAAGCGCTTGAATTTTGAAAAAGCAAAGGTACGAAAATTAGCAGGGACCTGTGTATGGAAAGGAGGTGGGGGGCGTGCTGTATCGGGTATTTGTCATAATATTGTAATCCATTATAAAGAAAGTAGGAAGGGGGGAGGAGATATTGTTATGGCATTGTCATGGGAAATCGGGTGATAGCTATAGTTAGCTGTAAAGCCTTTAATATTACGCAATCAAATTAAATTTGGCCCTCAATAGGTTACAACATGAAGAAAGACAAGATCCTGGTTATTGGCGCCTGCGGACAGATAGGCGTGGAGCTCACACTGGCTTTGAGAAAAATATACGGAGATGCGAATGTGATCGCCTCTGATCTGCGGGAAGAGCATGAGTTATTGAAGGGGTCGGGGCCATATGTATCGTTGGATGTGATGAACAAGGAGATGCTGCATGTGCTGGTGATCCGGCATAATATTACGCAGATCTATTTGCTGGCGGCTATTCTGTCTGCTACGGGCGAGAAGAATCCTTTGCTGGCCTGGCATATTAACATGCAAAGTTTGCTGAATGTGCTGGATATAGCGAAGGAGGAGGGGTTGGACAAGGTGTATTGGCCGAGTTCCATTGCGGTATTCGGGCCTAATTCGCCGAAGGATGAGACGCCTCAGCATACGATTATAGAGCCGACGACGATTTATGGTATCAGTAAGTTTGCGGGTGAGCGTTGGTGTGAGTATTATAATCATCGTTATGGAGTGGATGTTCGGAGTTTGCGTTATCCGGGATTGATCAGTTATAAATCTGCGCCTGGTGGTGGTACTACGGATTATGCGGTGGAGATTTTCCATGAGGCGTTGGAGGAAGGGAATTATAAATGTTTTTTATCGGAGGATACTTATTTGCCGATGATGTATATGCCGGATGCGATACGGGCGACGATCGAGTTGATGGAGGCTCCGGCGGAGCGGATTACGGTTCGGTCTGCGTATAATGTGAGTGCGATGAGTTTTTCGCCGAAGGAGATTGCGGCGGAGATCAAGGCGCATCTTCCATCTTTTGGTATCAGTTATGAGCCGGATTACCGTCAGCAGATTGCGGATGGCTGGCCTGCGAGTATGGATGATGAGCAGGCGCGTCTTGATTGGGGGTGGAAGCCGGAGTATGATTTGTCGAAGATGACGGCGGATATGTTAACAAATCTGAAGCTGCGTTTATAGTACGCGGTTTGTAATGGTATAAATAAGAAAAGGTTGTGGTGCTACGCCACAACCTTTCTTTTTTTCCTGTCTCACTTAGCTATTCCTTTCTTTTAGTCAACCAGTTGCTACTCTGGCTATGTACTGGCAGCGGACCGGCTGGTAAACCGCTTCCCTTCCGGCGCTGCTTACAGTACATAATATTTGTGATTGTCCGCGTACTCGGGTAATTGGTGATCGTTGAGCATTTGTTTCAGGTCACGTTCTATGTTGCGCGAGATGGCGGTCATAGGCGTGTCTGTTGGTTTGTTCTCGAACGGGTCCTGCAGGTGGATCGCCATTTTTTCTATCAGGAGGAAAGAGGCGGCGATGGCCATTACCAGTGGTACTTCCATGAGCCCGAAGTATTCGATGAGGGCGAATGGCAGCATCAGCAGGAAGAAGTGCATGGCGAAGTGCAGGTAAAGGCTGTAAGTAGCCGGGAATACGGTGTTCTTGATCCTTTCGCACTTACCCATGGCGTCGCAGAGGCGGCTTAATGTTTTATCCAGCTCTACTTGTTGATACGGGTTGATCCATTCCTGTTGCAATGCGAAGGCGATGTCTCTTGCATGCAGTTCGAGGAGGGCCATTGGTTTGTTATTATAGCGGGAGATAAAGTTTATTTCCCTTTTTGATATCAGGTGATCGATGCCTTCTGTGGCATCTTCGTGCCTGAGTGATTTGCTGAGGCTGTGGCACCAAGCGATCTGTCTTTTCACCATTTTCTCTCTGAAGTGCACGATTTCTTCTGTCTGGTAGGCATTATCCATAAAGGACAGTATTTGCCTGGACAGGGAACGTGAGTCGTTCACGATGGCCCCCCAGATGGTGCGGGCTTCCCACCAGCGATCGTAAGCCTGGTTGGAGCGGAAGGCCAGCAGCAGTGACAGTACGGTACCCATGATCATTGGAACAGACAATGGGATGGAGATATCTGTCAGCTTGAAACGATCGTATAGAATGGTGATCGTTAAGGTGTATATGGTGACAAGCAGTATTTCGTATTTGATCTTCCCGAAAACGTATTTCAGGGGAATATTTTTCTTTAAAAGCATAATTGTCCGATTTAATAATGAACCATTGTGCTGCTTGCCTATCAGTTAAGGCTGAATGCTCTTCAAGTGTTTGCGAGGAACAGTTCAGACAGTGTTGCCGTTGGGAATACCTGCTCTCTTTTCTTGACGGGCAGGTATAATACTTCGTGCTTGCTTTTTCTGATAAGCGTAGCAGGATTAAAGCTCTCTTTGCTGGGCAGTGTATAGTCGTCTGCTTCGGGGCATACGATGGTATCTATCTCATGGAAGTCGAGATGATTCCGTAGTAGTGCGACGGTATTGCCGAGCATGAATGTGACTTCCAGTTTCTGGATGTTGCTAGCGTATTTATTACGGAGTATTTCGCAGGCGTCGCGAAAGTCTTCGGTAACGAGTTTGTAATGTGATGAACGTCTTGAAAGCATCATCAGATCCAGAATGGACCCCGGCATGTGTAGTGCATGCATGAGCACTACCCTTAGTGGTTCCTTTTCAAAATGTGCTATTGCGTTGTGGATGACTCCGAGTGAACGAATAGACAGGTCTGTTGGAACGAGTATGTTTCTCATATTGCCTTCTTTTTATACCACAAAGTTATTTCGGGGGTATTTGGAAGTGGTAAGAAGGCGGTTAAATGATGGTAAGAATGTTGTTAGAATCTGGTAAGAAAGGTTAGAAACCGGTAAGAAAGCGGTAGTTATCTGAAGGAGGGGAGTGTGATGCGGATCTCTGTGCCTTGGTTCTGCTGGCTGTTTACAGCGATATTGCCGTTATGGAGGCGGATGATATTACGGGCGAGGGGGAGGCCGATGCCGTATCCTTTATAGGCATGTGTGTTAGAGGCGCGGAAGAATGGTTCGTAGATATAGGGGAGGTCGTGTTGGGGGATACCGATGCCGTTGTCTTTAATGATAATGATATTATGGGTATCTGTGGCGGCGAGTGCGATAGAAACGGGTTGGTTATCGGAGTATTTGCAGCCATTGAGTACGATGTTGCTGAGGGCGAGTTGTAGTAGTTGGCTGTTGCCTTTGACGACGAGTTTATCTTCATCTTCGGGGAGCATGCTGAAGTCGATGGCGACTTTGTTTTCCGGGTTGATCTGGTCGACGGTTTCTTTGACGGTAAATACGAGTTCGTCGGTACGGAGGGGGCTGAGTTGTTGTTGCTGGTGTGTGGTAAAGCCGGTCTGTGCGAGGCTGAGCAGGCTTTTGGTGATATGGTGGAGGCGTTCTGCTTCGCGGAGGACGACCTGCAGGGATTGGATGTATTGGTCTTCTGAGCGGTGTTTGCTGAGGGCCAGTTCAGCTTCTCCGATGATGGCGGTGAGTGGGGTGCTGAGTTCATGGGAGGCGTTGCTGACGAAGTTGTTTTGTGTTTCGAAGGCTGTTTCGAGCCTGTCGAGCATATTATTAAAGGTCTGGGACAGTTCGCTGATTTCGTCGGTGCTGCTTTGTGTGGGGAGGCGCAGGTGGAGGTTGTGTGCGCGGATCTGTTTTACCTGGTTGGTGATATCTCTTACGGGTTGGAGGATGTATTTGGAGAAGAACAATCCGGCGGTGATGAGGAGTACGCCAGCGATGACGCAGCAATAGAGTAATACTTTGCGGAGGTCGTTGAGGTATTCTTTGCCATATTCGTTTTGAGCGGATACGATGACGATATAGTTTTTATCCTGTTCGTTATAGTGGATGCCTTCATAGAAGATGTTTTGATGGCGGAAGGTAGCTTTGCCGAAGCGCAGTACATCTTTATAGAAGTATGACGGGAGTTTTTCCGGTTTTCCGGCGGGGCTGATGCTATCGTTGGGGAGTACCTGGATGAAGTATTCGTGTTCGAAGGGCAGTCGTTCGAGGTGTGCCTGTCTTATTTCGTTGTAGGTGGTGGAGTTGTGTTCATCCTGTTCGAGATTGGCGCGTGCGGCGATATATGCCCGTATTTCGAGGCGTTTATAGAAATCTTCGAAGGAGTGTTTGTTGGCCAGGCGGTAGGCGAAGGTTGCCATCAGGAATATGATGGAAACGGTGAGTACGGAGAAGATGAGTAATATTTTGGTACTTATTTTCATGAGGCATCTTCTTTTAGCATGTATCCCATGCCTACGACGGTTTGGATGAGGGGAGGCTGTCCGGAGCGGTTTACTTTTTTGCGGAGGTAGTTGACGTATACGTCGACTACTTTGGTATTCATGTTAAAGTCGATGCCCCAAACGTTTTCCAGTATTTCCATTCTGGAGAGTACGCGGCGCGGGTTTTTGAGCATATATTCCAGGAGCCGGTACTCGGTGGCGGTGAGTGCGATGGTGTTGCCGTTGCGGGTAGCGTTTTTGGTATGTATGTTCAGTTCGAGGTCTGCGATGCGGAGTATATTGGAGGCGGTGGGGGTGGAGGTGTCCTGTTTTCTACGCAGTAGGGAGCGTATACGGGCCAGGAGTTCGGCTTGTTTGAAAGGTTTGACGAGGTAGTCATCGGCGCCGCTATCGAGGCCGGAGACGATATTTTCGGTGGATCCCAATGCGGTGAGCATGAGGATGGGGGTATTGTTTTGTTGCTGGCGGAGGGTTTGGCAGACGACGATACCATTTTTGACGGGGAGCATGACGTCTAGTATGATGAGTTGGAATTCGTGTTCCGTGGCCATATCGAGGCCGGATTGACCATCCATGGCGACACTGATCTCGTAGCCTGCTTCGGAGAGGCTGCGTTTTATAAATGAGACAACGGAGGGTTCATCTTCGATCAATAATAACTTCATGTGTTGCTACCTTTTGCCAGGGAGTCAACAAATTTAGGTCCTAAAAGGCTAAAAACAATTGAAGAAAGTGATCGGGGTAAAATAATGTTCAACGGTACAATTAAAAATCCCGGGTATGCTGATGTGGTGATACATCGGTATGACCGGGATTTTGTATATGCGGTTATGGTGGTTGTAGCGGTTATTCTACGAAACCTACGGCAACGGTGGCGTGGCTGTATTCATCGATGAGGATGAAGGCGCCGTTGGCCGGGTTGACGAGGTATGGGTCGGCGAAGATGGGCTGTGCGGTTTTGAGGGTGATCTTACCGATATCGTTCAGGCCCAGTTCTTTTTTGTCTTCGATGATCCGGTTGGAGGTAACGTCGATGACATGTTGTATCTGTTGTACTTTGGCTTTTACGCGGTTGATGGCATGCTGGAGCAGGTATGTTTTTCCTGGTATCAGTTTTTGCTGGTCCATCCAGCAGATCTGGGCGTTGATTTCTTTGAGGGGAGCAGGTTCGTTGCCGGCTTTGACGAGCATGTTTCCTCTGCTGGTATCTATTTCACCGTCGAGGGTGATGACTACGCTTTCGCGGGCGTTGGCTACTTGCTGGGAGGTATCGAACCTGTCGATGGATTTGATCCTGCTTTGCTGCATGGAAGGCAGGGATGTTACTGTGTCGCCTACACTGAAATGGCCGCTGGCCACTTTGCCAGCGAATCCGCGGTAGTCGTGGAAAGCTTCTGTGCGTGGGCGTACGACGGATTGTACGGGGAATCGGGCCGGGTGGGCCTGATCGCCATGGTCGAAGGACACCTGTTCGAGATGTTCGAGTAAGGTTTCGCCGGGGTACCAATCCATTTTGGTGCCTTTGGCCGCTACGTTTTCGCCATAGAGGGAGGATACGGGTATGAAGCGGATGGATTGTGGTTGGTATTGGGCACCGGCGAGCAGTTCGTGAAAGTCGGCGACGATCTGATCGAAGCGGGACTGGCTGTATTCTACGAGGTCCATTTTGTTGACAACGATGACCAGGTGGGGAATGCGGAGCAGTCCGGCGATGAAGAAGTGCCGGTATGTTTGTTCGACGATACCTTTACGTGCGTCTACGAGGATGAGGGACACTTGTGCGTTGGAGGCACCGGTGACCATGTTGCGGGTATATTCGATATGACCCGGTGTATCGGCGATGATGTATTTGCGGGTGGGTGTAGAGAAGTAGATATGTGCCACGTCGATGGTGATACCTTGTTCTCTTTCGGCTACGAGGCCATCGGTGAGGAGGGAGAGGTCGGTGAAGTCGAGACCTTTCCTTTTGCTGGCAGCGTGGAGGGCTTCCATTTTGTCCTGCGGTATGGATTGTGTGTCGTACAACAGGCGCCCGATGAGGGTACTTTTTCCATCATCTACACTTCCGGAGGTGGCTATACGTAATACTTCCATTCAAATGATATTATGCGTATGATATATAGTTTACTGTTTATCTGGGTTGGTTGACTAGAAGTAACCAGCTTGTTTTCTTTTTTCCATAGCGGCTTCGGAGCGTTTATCGTCGATGCGGGCGCCTCTTTCTGATATTTTGGCTTCCATTATTTCGGCGATGATATCTTCGAGTTTATCAGCTTCGGACAGTACGGCGGCGGTACAGGTCATATCGCCGACGGTGCGGAAGCGGACTTTTTCGCGGAAGGGTATTTCTTCTTCGGTGGTGTTGAGGAAGGGGGAGTATGGCCAGTAGAGGCCATCGCGTTCGATGATTTCTCTTTCGTGGGAGAAGTAGATGGAGGGTATCTGCAGTTGTTCGCGGCGGATATAGTTCCATACATCGAGTTCTGTCCAGTTGGAGATGGGGAATACGCGGACGTTTTCGCCGATATTGATTTTGCCATTGAGCATATCGAAGAGTTCTGGTCGTTGCATTTTGGCGTTCCACTGTCCGAATTCGTCTCTGACGGAGAAGATGCGTTCTTTGGCGCGGGCTTTTTCTTCGTCGCGTCTTGCGCCGCCTATGCAGGCATCGTATTTCAGTTCTTCGATGGCATCGAGGAGGGTGACGGTCTGGAGGGCGTTACGGCTGGCGTATTTGCCGGTTTCTTCCTGTACTTTGCCCTGGTCGATGCTATCCTGTACGTTGCGTACGACGAGGTCGAGGCCGAGGGATTGGACGAGCGAGTCGCGGAATTCGATGGTTTCGGGGAAGTTGTGGCCGGTATCGATGTGGAGGAGGGGGAAAGGTATTTTCCCTGGGTAGAAGGCTTTTTGGGCCAGTCTAACGATCGTTATGGAGTCTTTACCTCCGGAGAACAGGATAGCCGGTTTTTCGAACTGGGCTGCTGTTTCGCGGAGTATGTAAATGGCTTCATCTTCCAGCGCCTGAGGGAATTCCCATTTTATCTTGTTGCTCATATATGGATCTGTTGTCAGCTGTTTTAAAAAGTTTGTTTTGGACGGATGCTGGTGGATCAGCCATGGAGGCCGCATTCTTTTTTGGATTCTTCCCACCACCAGCGGCCGGCGCGGGGATGTTCTCCCGGTTGGATGGCGCGGGTGCAAGGGGCGCAACCGATGGAGATGAATCCGGTGTCGTGCAGTTTATTGTAGGGTACGTTATGCTGTTGGAGGTGGGAGCGTACGTCATCGTAGCTCCAATGTATCAGCGGGTTGTACTTGTACAGCTGCCGGGCGTCGTCCCATTCGATGAGGTTGATATGCTGGCGGTTGTCGGACTGTTCTGCGCGGAGGCCGGTGATCCATACTTTAACGCCCTGTAGTGCTCTGTTGAGGGGGACTACTTTGCGGACGAAGCAACATTCTTTGCGATTGTCGACGGAATCGTAGAAGCTATTGAATCCTTTTTCCTTTACCAGTTTTTCTACTGCGTTGGTTTCCGGGAAGTAGACTTCGAAGGATTGTTTGTACCTGGCCTGTGTGAGGTCCATGAGGTCGTACGTTTCCTGGAAGAGGCGGCCGGTGTCGAGTGTGAACACGCGTACGGGCAGCTGGTGTTTCCAGATGAGGTCACTGATCACCTGGTCTTCCTGTCCGAAGGATGTGGAGAAAGCTACCTGTCCGGGGAATTGATCCAGCAGGTAAGCGATGTCTGCAGGTATATCTGTACCTGTTAATGCTGGCGTAATTGCTGTCATGTAAGCGTCCTTAACGTATGAATGTTATGGCTGCGGCTGCCATCAACTTTGCCGGTTTTAGCCTGCCGCTGCAACAAAAATACATAAACTCTATAAAAAAGATAGACTTAGTTACAGAAGATTTACCAAACAATTACCAAATCTGTGCCAGGGAGGGATTTGAGGGAGCGTGGAGGATTGGAAGGGAAGGATGGGGATGGGAAGGATGGGAATGGGAAGAATGGGGGGAGGGAAGGCGGTAAAAGCGGATGGGGGGGGTGGGGCGGCGCTTTGTAATACGGGAGATGGGTAAGGGGCGGCGGAGGTGCGGGAACGTGGTGGGTGGGGCGGAGGAGCGAATGGGTAAAGAGAGGGGGGAGGTGGGAAAGGAAGCAGGCAGAGGGTGAGGGATGAGCTGAGAAGGGGGAGGAATGATAGGGGAATATGGCGGGGAATAAAAACAGGGACTCCCGGATGGAGCTACCTGGTCTTTATGGGACGGGGCGGCGACTGCATCCGGGAGTGGGTTTGCTGACGGGCGTTGCGGTTAGGCGTTGCGGGTCAGAATATCTTTTAATGTTTTGTTTTCCAGCAGTTTAAGGGTGGCGTCCCTTACTTTGGACATGACATCGTTGAGGCCGCATACGGCTTCATCGCGGCAGTTTTCGCAACGTTCGTAATAGTTGAGGCTGACGCAGGGGAGCAAGGCGATGGGACCGTCGAGCAGGCGGATGATGCGTGCGAGTGCGACCTCTTTGGGTGGTTTGAGGAGGTAGTAGCCGCCGCCTTTTCCTTTTTTGCTGCCCAGTATACCGGCGTTTTTCAATTCCAGGAGGATATTTTCCAGGAATTTGATCGAGATATTTTTTTCTTCTGCGATCTCGGAGATCAGGATAGGGCCTTTATCCATGTTCTCTGCCAGGTGTATGAGTGCGTGGAACGCGTACTGTGTTTTTTTTGATAACATAATTCTTGAGTCTCTTGATTTGCATCCTCCCTGTGCTTACGTTGCGGTGAGCATACCTACAAATATAAGTTTTTTAAGGCGAACGCCTTCATTGGCAGGTGGGAGGGTTGTGGATGCATTACAGGTTGAGGACATCTTTCATGGTAAAAACGCCTGTTTTGCCGATGATCCATGTTGCTGCGGCTACTGCTCCGGCGGCGAATCCTTCGCGGGAGTGGGCGGTATGTGTGATGGAAATATCGTCGATGGCGGAGGTGTAGGTGATGGTATGGGTGCCGGGAGCGGGGTCGATCCTTTTGGAGAGGATGACGAGGTCTTGTTCTTGAGGGCTTTCGGCGTTGACCCATTTTTCTTTGCGGGTGACCTGTTCGAGTATTTGTTCGGCGAGGGTGATGGCGGTACCGCTGGGGGCGTCTTTTTTCTGGGTGTGGTGGATCTCTTCGAGGTTGACGTTGTATTGTGGCTGGCCGGCCATGAGGGCGGCGAGTTTTTTATTGACTTCGAAGAAGATGTTGACACCGATGCTGAAGTTGGACGCGTAGAGGAAGGCCTGTTGTTGTTCGCGACAGTGGTCGGTGATGGTGGACAGTTTGTCGAGCCAGCCGGTGGTACCGCATACGACGGGTACGTTGGCGGCGAAACATTTCTGGATGTTATGGAATGCGGTTTCGGGGGAGGTGAACTCGATGGCGACATCTGCGTGTTGCAGGTGTTCTTTTTCGAGCAGGTGGGTGCTATTGAGGTCGATGCGATGTATTATTTCGTGACCATTTGCGAGGGCGATGGCTTCTATAGCCTTTCCCATTTTGCCATATCCGATAAGCGCTATTTTCATAAGCCAGTTGAGCGTTTTATATAGTAGTAGAAATGTTGTGTGTGAATGGGCCGGGTTACCGGCCGAGTGCGAAGGTTTGTACCTGTTTATTTTTCCGTTTGCCGACGTTGATCTGTAGGCTGAGGCCTAGTGTGCGGCTATCGATCATTTTCGGTGTGATACGGAAGCTGAGATCGTTGGACATATCGAATGCTTTGAGGTGAGCGAACACGGTAGCATCGATGATGTTGAGGCCGTATCCTACTATAAAGAAGAGTACGGAGTAGTCTACATATTGCCGGTAGGTGTCCCTGAGAGTTTTGAGGGTACTGGTTCTATATAGATCGATGTATTTATCTTTTACGTTGACGTTGCCGGCGATGCGGATGCGGTAAGCGTCTCGGAATTCTTTATACTGTTGGAAGTTGTAGATAAAGAATCCGGTGGTGGTACCGAGAGCGGCATATACGAGGGGAATCTTCCAGTATTGTTTGTTGTAGTACTGTCCGAGGCCTGGTAATACGGCGGAGTAGAAGGCTGCTTTGCGGGGGCTATGAGGAGTGGGTAGTCGCATATCGAGGGCGGTATCCTGGTTTTGTTTGGTGTTGATGACCAGGGTGCTATCTGTTGCGGCTTTAGAGGGCATGCGCAAGGTATCTTTACCGGACCGTTCGGCTTTGGCGGCGGGTCTGGTGGTATCCTGGGCGTATGAGGGTGCGTACAGGAACAGTAAGGTCATGAGCAAGCCGCCGGTATTGCGGAGGAATTTTATCAAATTAGCCACCGTATAGATCGATTTTTTCTAGTATGCTGTCCAATTCTTCGTCGGAGTAGAATTCGATGGTGATGAATCCTTTGCCGGTTTTGGAGCGGTCCAGTTTTACTTTGGTAGAGAAGTGGGAGGCCAGGTTATCCTGGATTTTCTGGTATGCTGGAGGCAGGTTGCCTTTGGCTATTTTTTTAGCATTGGCTTTGTTGTTGCCGGCCAGTTTGCGGACCAGTTCTTCTGTTTGTCTAACGGAGAGGCCGTTTTTCACGATTTCGCGATAGAGGAAGAGTTGCTGGTCGATATTTTCGATGGTAATGATGGCGCGTGCGTGTCCCATGCTTATTTGTCCATTGCGGACGGCCACCTGGATATCTGGAGGTAGTTTAAGTAATCTGATATAGTTGGTGACGGTACTTCTTTCTTTGCCCATGCGTTCTGCTACTTGTTCTTGTGTGAGTACGCATTCGTCCATGAGGCGTTTATAGCTCAGGCCAATTTCTATGGCGTTGAGGTTTTCGCGTTGGAGGTTTTCGAGGAGGGCGAGTTCGAGGAGTTCCTGGTCGTTTGCTTGTCTGATGTAGGCCGGGATATCTTTGAGTTCGGCCATTTTGGCGGCGCGGAGGCGGCGTTCACCGGCGATGAGCTGGTATTTTTTATTGCTGATCTTCGCGACGGTGATGGGTTGGATGATATCGTGCAGTCGGATGGACTGGCTGAGTTCCTGTAGGGCTTGTTCGTCGAAGTCGCGCCTGGGTTGTTTTGGGTTGACCTCAATCTGATCGAGCGGGATGCGTTCGATGCTGGTAGCAGCCGCCACTACTTTTGTGTCGAGGGCGGACGTTGTTTGTTTGAGGTCAGTATCTATATTCTGCAGCAATGAGCGGATACCTTTACCCAATGCTTCTTTCTTGCTCGGTTCTTTCTTACTCTGATTGGTCATTGTTGACAGCTAAGATTTTGTCTTTGGAATTGAGTTTAGTAAAGTTATGTTTTTGCAGGATTTCTTTGGCGAGGTTGAGGTAGTTGATAGCGCCGGTGGAAGCTGCATCGTACATAATGACGGATTTACCGAAGGAGGGGGCTTCGCCCAGTTTGGTATTCCGGTGGATGATGGTATTGAATACGGACTCTTCGAAGTGTTGTTTTACTTCGTCTACGACCTGGTTGCTGAGGCGGAGGCGGCCATCGTACATGGTCATGAGGATGCCTTCGATCTCGAGGTCGGTATTGAGCCGGCTTTGAACGATTTTGATGGTATTGAGTAGTTTACCCAGTCCTTCGAGGGCGAAGAATTCGCATTGAACGGGGATGATGACGGAGTTGGAGGCGACGAGAGCGTTGACGGTGATGAGGCCGAGTGAGGGGGAGCAGTCGACGATGACGAAGTCGTAATCGTCTTTGACGGCATCGATCACTTGTTTCATTACGCGTTCTCTGACCGGGTGGTTGATGAGTTCGAGTTCGGCGCCTACGAGGTCTATATGGGAGGGCAATACTTTCAGATTGGGGGTGTCTGATTCGAGCACCACATCTTTCGCTTGCACATCATTCACCATGCAATCATACAGGCTTTGCTGTATGTTGCGCAGGTCAAAACCGAGACCGGTAGTGCTATTAGCCTGGGGGTCAGCGTCGACCAGCAGTGTCTTGTATTCCAGCACTGCCAGGCTGCTGGCGAGGTTGATAGCACTTGTTGTTTTTCCTACGCCACCTTTCTGATTGGCGATTGCAATTATTCTAGCCATTTTGTAATTGAATGTTCTAAGGTTATTTATAGGATAAATAAGGGCAGGCAGTGGTGTGCTTTTTCAGGGCGCATTGTGCTGCCATGTGAATAAATAATTTGTAAGAACATATCTCCGGCGTGATGGGGGCCGGTATTGTCATCTTCAATTGATCCTTTATTCCTATACCTCGGTGGTACTGCCTATAGCTGGCAGTAACAGATTCAGTCCGGCTGTACTGAATGTTTCTTTCGCTTTGTTCTGATCTATTTTGATATATCCGAAGGTATCGTAGTGAACGCCGATTATTTTTTGGCATTCGACGAATTCTGCTGCTATGGTGGCGTCTTCTATGCCCATTGTAAAATTATCTCCAATTGGGAACACTGCAAAGTCGAGGGATGCGAATCTCGGGATGAGTTGCATATCGAAAGTGAGTGCGGTATCGCCGCTATAGTAGAAGTTACCCTCTGATGTTTTGAATACGAAACCTACGGGGTTGCCGCCATATCCGCCGCCTGGCAGGCTGGAGGAGTGTTGTGCGACTACGCATTTTACGGTACCGAATTCGAATTCCCATTTACCGCCCGGATTGAGGGGGTGTGTTTTTTCGATGCCCTGGCTTTGTGCCCATTCGGCTACTTCGAAGGCGGCCACAACGGTGGCGCCTGTGCGGCGGCCGATGGGGATGAGATCGGCGACATGGTCGTCGTGTCCGTGGGTGACGAAGATATAGTCTGCCTGGATGGTGTTAATATCTATTTTGCTTGCCAGCTCATTATGGGTGATGAACGGGTCAAAAAGGATATGTTTCCCTTTGATCTCTACTGCGAAGCAGGCGTGGCCGTAATAGGTAAACTTCATGCCGGAACAAACTTATGGTATCAAAAAATAGCCAGTTATAGAAACGTAAATAAATCATTATCAGTACAATACAGTTAAAAACAAGCTATATTATCTGAAAATGACCTCTTTCCCCAACTGACAGGACCTGACAAAAATACAACGAATCGCCAAATATCGGGAGTGGGAAGGTATTTATTTATTCACAAGCGGTGGGAACGGAAATTGTTAATTAGTTCATAATTAACAAATTATAAAAAGGGTTTAACAGCATTCCCGGCGTTTTCCCCGAAGCACTGTTAATAAAACAGCAGTGGAAAAATGTGGATATCTTATTAGCTATCAAGTGAATGTGCGGGGTTTGTATAGGCATTGTATAAGCGAGGTATAGGCATTGTATAAGCGATGTATAAGCGTTGTATAGTGATGGTATAGGGGAGATATACTGAAAGTATAGGAGCGGTATATGGTGGTATAGGGGTTGGTTATAGGTTAATTATAGGAATGCTATAAGAATGCTATAGGAATGATACAGGAGCGTTATAGGGAGGTTATTGGAAAGGGCGGGTGTTGCCGCTATGTGATGACAAAATGGTGACAAAGATGCTGAAATAATTCTGCTGTTGGTTCGTCTTCTTGCTATACCGGTGATGTAGGCATGGAAAGGTCTATGTAATTTAATTTTTTGCAACAGGCATCATGTGGTACCTTTCGCCGAGCAATTTACTTATGTAATATAAAGATAATGCGACCTGGATTTAGTTCTATTTTATTGTTGTTATTGACACTGTGCCTGGATATTTATGTATTCATGGCGATCCGTACGGTATTTATTGGTGCATCGCCGAAGTTGCGGCTGACGGTATTTACGATCTACTGGGTGATCAGTGGGGCGGCGTTGTTGTTATTGTTATTGATGCCGTATGTGAATTACCGGGAGTGGCATCCGTTGGTGCGATCGTATGCGATGGCGTTGTTGATGGGGTTGTTCCTGGCGAAGTTGTTGGCGGCGGTGTTTTTGTTGTTGGATGACGGTCGCCGGTTGGTGCAGTGGGCGATCCGTCAGTTTAACGGGCAGACGAAGGATCTGGCGCCGGCGGCGGGGATCAGCCGTTCGCAGTTTTTTACGCGTTTGGGGTTGTTGGTAGGCGGTAGTTTTTTTGCGACGCTGGTGTATGGATTTTCGAACAAGTACAATTACAAGGTGCATAAGATGAAGTTGCGTTTTCCTAATCTGCCGGCGTCGTTCCGGGGGATGAAGATTGTGCAGATATCGGATATCCACAGTGGTAGTTTTAATGACAAGCCGGCGGTGGAGAAGGGGATTGCGTTGATCAATGCGCAGCAGGCGGACCTGGTATTGTTTACGGGTGATCTGGTGAATGACCGTGCGGTGGAGATGGAGCCGTATATGGATATTTTCAGCCGGTTGAAGGCACCGTTGGGGGTTTATTCAACGTTGGGTAATCATGATTACGGGGATTATGTGCCCTGGACGGATAAGGATGCGAATGGTTACAGTGCGATGCGGCATGCGAACCTGGAGCGGTTGAAGCAGATACACGGGGAGATGGGTTGGCGATTGCTGATGAATGAGCATGTGATGCTGGAGCGTGGTGGGGAGCAGATTGCGTTGTTGGGTATTGAGAACTGGAGTGCGATGAGTCGTTTTCCGCGTTATGGCGATATGAAGAAGGCGTATGAGGGCAGTGCGCAGGCGCCGTTCAAGATATTGTTGTCACATGATCCGACGCATTGGGATGCGCAGGTGCGTACGGAGTATCCTGATATTGATCTGACGTTGGCGGGGCATACGCACGGGATGCAGTTTGGGGTGGAGATACCGGGATTGAAATGGAGTCCGGCGCAGTATATTTATAAAGAGTGGGCGGGATTGTATCAGCAAGGTGCGCAGCATTTGTATGTGAACCGGGGGTTTGGGTTCCTGGGTTATCCGGGGCGTGTGGGTATCTTGCCGGAGATCACGGTTATTGAGCTGGTGTAGGGGATACCACTGAACTATGCATGCAGCCGGAGGTGCCTTAATAGTCAATACCGTACCGCATTTTAGATTTTGGGATTTGCGCTTTGGTGGGTATATTGTGCCTGTAATATCAACCAAAAATGCATGCGATGGTCACTGTTTATTATATTCTTTCTGCTCAATAATGTAGCGGTAGGCCAGGCGTTGAAGGAGTTAGAGCGGCAGCTTGACTCATTACTGAATAAACAAAAAAAGAGTGAACTAATTATAGGTGTGGGATATGGTAACAATCCCGCCTATTCGGAGAAGCGGTTGCGTTTTGAGCAATCGCTGGAGTTAAAGCCTTTTGTTTCTCCTTCTCTTACGTATTATCACAAGAGTGGTTTTTTTGCCAGCGCGAGTAATTATTACATTTTCAATGGCAGTAAGCAACCCTGGTTTGAATGGGATTTTTCTGTAGGGTATGATTATACGGAGCATGATGATTTTCTTGCTGGTATATCGTATACCCGTTATCTATATGCCGACTCGGCGAATGTGCCGTTGACGCCTATTCTCAATGAGGCTTTTGCTTATTTCTATTACCGCAGGTGGTGGTTACAGCCAGGTGTGAGTATTGATATGGGCTGGGGTCGGGATAAGGATGTTATTGGTCCGTTTGATCATACTTTGCAGGGGTATGATTTTAATGTGATAGCGGTGTTACGGCATCCATTTATTTTCCTGGATGTGTTACGGAAGAAGGATGCGTTGTTGATGACGCCTTCTTTTGGATTGACGATGGGGACGGCTGCTTATGACAGTCATTTGTTGCGTCGTGCAGGTATTGCAGCGAGTGCGTCATGTGATAAGGGGCCGGAAGGTAATAATGGCGGTGCGCCGATCTTTAATATTCCGAATGAGTTTACGATACATGCTTTCAGTGCATTTTCGCCGAGGGCATTGGATGTGACGATGAGTGTTTCTTATATCGTAGGTCCGTTTACGTTTAATCCTTCTTACACTTTATATCGCCCATTGGGTATGGATCAGGGTCTGGCGGGTTATTTCAGTGCGCGTATATTTTATACATTACTGAGTGGGGGTAAGTGGCAATAGCTATTTTCTTTTTACGGCAGGAGATATGGTCATTGGGGTTTGTTATTCTGTCGGGCGGACAATTAATAGTAGCCAAAAGAACGTATCCAGTACCCTTTATATTGTTGGTATCTTAATAAATACCGGATCGGCTGTAAGTGTTGTAGTACCTATATTTTTCCTAAAAAATTTTTCTCCTTATAATCTATTGCTTTCCAATATAGTTGGTATTTGGCTGGCGGAGTATATGCGTTCCGTCAGCAGTATGTATATATGCTTTTGGGAAACGAGCATGGAATTTGTTTGTAAAAAAAAGTTAAAGTTGCATAGGGGGGGTAGGTATGAATTACGTCTTATAAAGGAATTTGCAACGTTAGAGATCAATCTTCTTTTTAAATTTTAACCAGTTATAAAACAACAACAACATGAAAAAACTGTTTCTCGTGATGGCAGTATTAGGTATAACTGCCCTGTCCACGGTACAAGGCCAGAGTCTTATCCGCTTTGGTATTAAAGGTGGTGCCAACCTTGGAAAACTGCAGGGTAATGGTTACCAGGATGGCTTCAAACTGGGTTATCACCTGGGAGGTCTCGTACAGGTTAATTTTTACAAAGGCTGGGGTGTGCAAGGTGAGGTGATCTTCTCTCAGAGCACTACCCGTACAGTAGATAACTTCAGTGAGATTTACAAAGGAGAGAATATCAGCACAGATGCTAACGGCAAGAAGATTAAACTGAACTACCTGAGTATTCCGATCCTGGCGAGCATTCCTTTGGGTACTCCCCGTGTGAAATTGCAGTTAGGCCCTCAGTACAGCATTTTGCTGAGTGATAAGAACGTGATCCAGGGTGCGAAGCAGGCTTTCAAGAGCGGAGATTTTTCTGCTGTAGGTGGTTTGTGGGTGCAGCTGCCTGTTGTAAACCTGAGTGCCCGTTATATTGTTGGTCTGAGCAATGTTAGTGATATTGCTGCTACTGACAAATGGAAGAACCAAGGCATACAGTTGGGTGTGGGTGTAACATTCTAAGGAAAATTATACGGCAACCTGTATATGAGGGGCTGACCTGAGGGTTGGCCCCATTTTTTTTGTGTTTTTTTGAGGGGGGTGTGGGCGGTATTTTCAGGGGGAGGGGTGTGGATATTTGTTATTTTATAATGAGCCTATTATAGTCGCCCTTAGTTAACTTTGCCGACCGTATAGCGGGGATGGACCCTTGGCATTAATCTTGACTATATAGGTATCATACTAATAATAAGGGGTTTTTTACAAAAAAGCTGACAAATTGTCTTTCCCCAGGAGCTTAAAAAATTGCGATGAACAGATTTTATTTAGGTAATTCAGAAGAAGAAATGGAGTTCATGCCTATTATCCCTTTGAATGAAGAAGGCGATGGACAGGAAGACGAGGAGATACCCCAGGAGCTGGCATTATTGCCGCTCAGAAATACTGTGCTTTTTCCGGGCGTAGTGCTACCGATCACGGTGGGCCGGGATAAGTCGATCAAGGCGGTTACTGATTCTTACAAGACTGACAAAATGATCGGTGTTGTGGCGCAAAAAGACAGTAACGTGGAAGATCCTAATATTGCTGATATTTCCGAAGTAGGTACGGTGGCCCGGATCATCAAGCTGATCAAGATGCCGGACGGTGGTACTACTATCATTATACAAGGCAGAAAGCGATTTAAGATAGAGGAGATTACTACGGAGGAGCCTTATTTCAAGGCCCGTATTGAGGTATTGAAGGATGAGATCGCGGAGAATGATGAGGAGTTTGATGCTTATGTATCTTCTATCAAGGATCTGGCTGGCCAGATCATACAGCTTTCGCCGAATTTGCCATCTGAAGCGAGTATTATCCTTAAGAATATAGAGAATCCATCTTTCCTGGTGCATTTTGTGTCTTCCAACCTGAACTGCGATTTAAAAGATAAGCAGCAGCTGTTGGAAATCAATAATTTGCGTACCCGTGCGGAATTGTTACTGAAGTTATTGCAGGTGGAGTTGCAGTTGGCGGAGTTGAAGAATAAGATCACTAACAAAACGAAAGCGGACCTGGACAAGCAGCAGCGGGAGTATTTCCTACAGCAGCAGATGAAGTCTATCAAGGAGGAGTTGGGTGGTGATACGAATGACCGTGAGGTGAAGGAGATGTTGCGGAAGGCGGAATTGCGGACGTGGCCGGCGGCGGCGGCGGAGTTGTTCAAGAAGGGGATTGAGAAGCTGGAGCGTATGCATCCGAGCACGCCGGATTATTCGGTGGTGTATAATCACCTGGACCTGATGTTGGATCTTCCCTGGAATGAGTATACGACGGACAGTTATGATCTGAAGAAGGCCAAGAAGGTATTGGATAATGATCATTACGGCATGGATAAGATCAAGGAGCGTATCCTGGAGTATTTGGCGGTATTGAAACTGAAGGGGGACATGAAGTCGCCTATTCTGTGTTTTGTGGGACCTCCTGGTATTGGTAAGACATCGCTGGGGCGTTCTATTGCGAATGCGATCGGCCGGAAGTATGTGCGGTTGAGCCTGGGAGGGTTGCATGATGAGAGTGAGATCAGGGGTCATCGTAAGACTTATATTGGTGCGATGCCTGGCCGTATTTTGCAATCTATCCGTAAGATCAAGTCGTCTAACCCGGTGATGATACTGGATGAGATTGACAAGATCGGGAATGATTTCCGTGGCGATCCCAGTTCTGCGTTGCTGGAGGTGCTTGACCCGGAGCAGAACGGTACTTTTTACGACAATTACCTGGAGCTAGAGTATGACCTGAGCAAGGTGTTATTTATCGCGACGGCTAATAATATTAACGCTATCAGTCCGGCATTGCGGGACCGTTTGGAGATCATTGACCTGAGTGGTTATTCGATAGAGGAGAAGGTGGAGATTGCGAAGCGTCACCTGTTGCCCAAGCAGAAGGAGGCGCATGGGCTGAAGGATGTGAAGATACGATTCAGTACGTCGGTATTGGAGCGGATCATACAGGATTATACGCGTGAGAGTGGGGTGCGTGAGTTGGACCGGTTGTTGGCGGCGGTGATGCGTGCATTGGCGAAGGATGTGGCATTGGAGGTACCGTTGCCGGAGGTATTTACGGAGGATACGGTGGAGCGGATATTAGGTAAGAGTAAGTATTCCAATGAGATATACAAGGTAGGTCATCCTCCGGGGGTGTCAGTGGGGTTGGCGTGGACGTATGTGGGCGGCGATATCCTGTTTATCGAGACGAGCCTGAGTGAAGGGAAGGGAGAGTTAAAGCTGACGGGTAATCTGGGTAATGTGATGAAGGAGTCTGCAGTGACGGCATTGAGCTATATACAGGCGAATGCGGCGGCGTTGAAGATAGATCCGAAGTTATTGCGGGAGCGTAATGTGCACTTGCATGTACCGGAGGGTGCGGTACCGAAGGACGGACCCAGTGCGGGTATTACGATGCTGACGGCGTTGGTATCTGCCTTTACGGGTCGGAAGGTACGATCGTACCTGGCGATGACGGGGGAGATCACTTTACGCGGGCAGGTATTGCCGGTGGGAGGTATTAAGGAAAAAATATTGGCCGCAAAACGTGCGGGTATCAAAGAAATTATACTCTGTTGGCAGAATGAGAAGGATGTGAAGGAGATCAATGCAGATTATATTAAGGGATTGAAGTTCCATTTTGTGAAAGAAATGAACCAAGTCCTGGAAATTGCGTTATTAAAAAGGTAAGTGTTAAGTATTACCGCCATTCCTGGCAGTAACCAATTTCCTTTCATTCGTGTTCTTGTTGTTATCACGAGTGAATATCATGTTGATTGTTTTAAGGGTTAAAAAAGCAAAGCCATCCCGGTAACCGTGGGTGGCTTTGTTATTTTTATGCGCTAATTAATTATTTTGTGCACGCCATGCGCATATACCTGATCCTATTTTTATTCCTTTTTCCTGCGGCGCCTGTGATGGCGCAGTTGTTGGGTGGCCAGTCTGTATATTCTTTTCTGGAGCTGCCTGTTTCTCCTCAGCTTACGGCTTTAGGGCAGGTCAATGTCAGTCAGCAGCATCAAGACATTACTTTATCGGCGATGAATCCTGCGTTATTGCGGCCGGCTCATGACGGGCAGTTGTCGGCCAGTTATGCCCGTTATTTTGGGGATGTGCAGTATGGGCATGCGATGGGTGGTTATTATGCGGAGGGTATCGGGATGACTTTTGCGGGAGGTATCCGGTACATTAACTATGGTAACCTGACGCATACGGATGCCGGTGGTAATGTGCTCGGTACTTTTACGCCCCGGGATATGGTGGTGCAGGTGAGTGCTTCGCGGCGGTACTTGCAGCGATGGCGTTATGGGGTGACGGTGAAATATATCAGTTCGCGTTATCAGGTGTATCGTTCGAGTGGAATAGGGGTAGATGTGGGTATTACTTACCAGGATACGACGCATGGGTTGCAGATAGGGTTGGTGGCTAAAAACATGGGGGGGCAGTTACGCGCTTATGTGTCCGGTATGCGGGAGCCATTACCTTTTGATTTGCAGATCGGTATTTCGAAAAGATTGACGAAGGTGCCGTTGCAGTTGTCGGCGGCATTGCATCACATTCATCAGTTTGACATCCAGTATGGGGGAGCTGGTATCGACGGGGAGGAGGGGAGTAAGGGCAGTGGTATTGACCGTTTTTTCCGGCATGCGGTGGTATCGGCGCAGTGGTATATAGGCCGTTATGTAGAGTTGGACCTGGGGTATAATCATTTATTGCGGAAGGAGCTGGCCTGGCAGCAGGCGGGGTTGAGCGGGTTTTCGGGAGGGGTGGGTATTGTAACGAGGAAGTTGCAGTTGCGTTATGCGCGGTCGTGGTTCCAGCAGGGGAGGGCTTTTAACCAGTTGGGGGTGCAGGTATCGTTGCCGGCGTTCCGTATGAAAGTATAGGGTATTTTGTAAATCTCTTTGTAGCATGTCAATATTTGCTATCTTGTAAGCACCAAAATCATCGTTTTACTACCATTGATATTATTTTTATTTTAAATGATCCACACTTGCTTTGTACAGCCGGTTTGTGAGCTGCTATAGCTATATATTTGACACTTATTTCTTATCGTTGTAATTGTTGTATTTATGGTCCATTCAACGGATGAAGAACTATGCCTTCAGATCGTGGAGAGCAGTCAACCAGCTTTTCGTGTACTCTATGAGCGGTACAATAATGCTATTTTCTGTTATGCGTTGAAGTTGTGCGGATCGCGGGAGATGGCGTTGGACGTGGTGCAGGAGGTGTTTCTGCGGGTGTGGGTGAAGCAGAAGACGTTGAATCCCTCGTTGTCTATCAAGGCGTACCTGTTCAAGTGTGCGCGTAACTTTATATTAGATCATCTGAAGAAGGCGGTGTATGATGAGCAATTCCGATTTAATTTCCTGAATTCCTATGAACATGACCCGGCGCCGGTGGTGAATGCTTTGTATTCGAAGCAGCTGGAGGAGATCCGGATGGATGCTATCGGGCAGTTGCCGGGGCAGCGTCAGTTAATATATAAGCTTAGTAAAGTAGAGGGACTTACCAACCAGGAGATCGCTTCTCAGCTGGGGCTATCTATCAATACTGTCAAGGACCAGTTATCGAAGGCTTCGCGTTTTATCCGTCAATATCTTCATCAGCACGCTGACCTGGCGGTGCTACTTGTCGCTTTTATCGAGGTGGCAGCCTAATAAAAAAAATTTTATGGCAGGATCGTACGATGCTATTAATAGATCGTATTACTATATATACACTACATTTTCGACATGGGACAACAGGCAGTGATCAGGGAATTATTTATCCGTTATGCAGCGGGGAAATCGTCTGTGGAGGAGCGGGCAGCGTTGCTGGCTTATCTGCAAGGTGATCCTTTTCCGGAGGCTATTCCCCCTGTGGAGGAGTTGTATGTGAACGACCGGATTGCGCCTATTACTGTAGCGGAGTCGGAGGCTATCTTTCAATTTATTGTGCAGCAGCCGGTGGCAGCGCGGGAGATACCTATGCGTCCATACCGATGGTGGTTGCGTATAGCGGCGGTATTGCTGCCTTTGGTGGCGGTGAGTGTGTTGTTGTATCACTACCTGCGAGCACCTGCTATGATCCGGTATTCGAATACCGGTACCGAGGTGCGGGTGATATCGTTAGCGGACGGTACGCGTATACATCTGAACCGGCATAGTGCGATACGGCTTGCTAAAAATTATCTGCAGCAAGTGAGGTGTGAGGTATGGTTGGAAGGGGAGGCTTTCTTTGATATAGCGCGGGATGCGAACCGCCGGTTTACCGTGCATGCGGATGTGTTGGAAGTGAGTAACCTGGGTACGGCATTTAACATTAACACCAATGGTGGTAACCCGGTTGTTATCTTAAACTCTGGGGCGGTGAAAGTGGCTGCTATGCAGGTATCTACGGTGCGGATACTACGGCCTGGGGAGGCTGCGTATTTTGATGCCGGCAGTCGTGCGTTGCGGGTACAGCGGACGGATACGTTGTATCATACTGCTTGGAAGTATAACCTGTTACCGTTCCGGGCAGCTAGATTGGAGGAGGTGCTGGAGACGATCCGTCAACATTATCATATAGACACTATTATATTTAAAGAGGAAGGAATAAGGGGGCAACAATTTACCGGCTATCTGACATCGAACAATCTGAAGCAGGCATTAGTCACACTGGAACAAGTATTTAATTTAAAGATCACACAGGAGAACAATCAAATCGTTGTGAACAATAAGAAGTCCTAACCAAGTCAACGTACTATAAGTAAACATTTATTATGAAAACAATTAAATCAACCGGCATCCGGCTGGTAATGGTTGCGGGCATGCTATGCGGTGCCGGCGTCCATGCGGGGTATGGCGGTGGAAAAGCGTATCACGAAGATCAACCAGCGACGGTACCACTTGTATCTTTTATTTCGAGGCTGGAGGGGAAATTTGATATACGATTCAGTTATGATACGCGGTTATTGAAAGGGAAGCAGATACCCAGTCCTGATGTGGATGAGTTTACGCTATCGAATATGGAAGTGATGCTGAAGCGGTATATTTCGCCATTGGGATTGCTTTGTAAGCGGATCGACAACAAGCTGTATATTATCAGTGCTATTCAGCAGCCTGCGATAACAACGAGCGGGAAGGTGCAGCTGGCGGTAGCGGAGCAGGTGCAGGCGGTGCGAGGCGTGGTGAAGGATTCGAGCGGTAATGTGCTGGCCGGTGTGGTGGTGAAGCTGAAAGGTACTTCCCGCGGTGCGATCACTGACGGGCAAGGTGTATTTGTTATTGACAATGTGCAGGAGGGGGATGTGTTGTTATTCAGCCTCATGGGATTTACTAACAGGGAGGTGGTGTACCAGGGACAGCGGGATATTACGGTGGTGATGAAGGAGTCGACGGTATCGCTGGGACAGGTTGTGGTGACGGCGTTGGGTATCAAGCGGGAGGAGAAGTCGCTTGGATATGCGGTGCAGCAGGTGAAGGGGGATAAGGTGCAGACGGTGAAGGGGGTAGATATTGGTACTTCGTTGACGGGTCAGGTATCGGGGTTGGTGATTAAAAACTCTACCGAATTTTTTGCACGACCTACTATTGAGTTGCGCGGAGAAGGTGCGTTGCTGGTGATAGACGGCGTACCTTATGGGAATATGACGCTGCGTGATATCCCTACGGACGATATTGCTGCTATCGATGTGTTGAAGGGACCTACGGCGTCGGCTTTGTACGGTTCACGTGCGGCAGGCGGTGTGTTGCTGGTGACGACTAAAAAAGGAGGTGAGCCTGGACTGTCGATCAATGTGAACAGTAATACGATGGTGCAGACGGGATTTCTGGCGATACCTAAACCGCAGACCTCTTATGGCCGTGGGCAGTATGGTAAGATCGACAATGACTATGTGTGGGGGCCTAAGCTGGATATAGGCGGTACGGCGAGGGACTGGAACCCGGAGACGAAACAGTTTGAGGATAAGCGTCCGCTGGAGTCTGTAGGCAGGAATAACCTGAAGAATTTCCTGGAGTTGGGTGTGGTAACGAATAACAATATCAATGTATCGCAGAGTGGTAAGTTAGGTAGTTTCCGGGCATCGCTCAATCATATTTACAACAAGGGACAGTTTCCCAATGCGAAGCTGAATATGTTCAACTTCACGTTAGGCGGGGAGTTGAAGGCCAGTGAAAAATTCAAGCTGGAGGCACATATGGGATTGAGTCGCCGGGAGTCTCCGCAGGTATGGGGGGCTGGTTATGGCAACCAGGGCTATATTTATCAGCTGACGATGTGGACGGGTCCGGAGTATGATATCCGCCAGTATCGTGACTACTGGAAGGTGCCGAATAAGACGCAGAACTGGATGTATACGAACTGGTATGATAACCCTTACCTGATTGCTTATGAGAAGTTAAACGGTATACAGCAGCATACTATCAATGCGAGCCTTACTGCCAATTATAAATTCAGCAATGACCTGAATCTGTTGGTGCGTACGGGTTATGATGTGTATAACAACAAGGAGACATTCCAGAATCCTACTGCCAACATCTTTTCTACGCGAGGTGGCTGGAATGCGAGAGGGCGTTATTCTATTAACAATGCGTGGGGATGGAGTATCAACAATGATGCGATATTGAGTTATACCAAAAAGGTGGGGGACTGGTCATTTGATGCGATGGGGGGAGGAACGATCTATTACTGGGTGGATGAGGGGTTGAATGCGAGTACGAAGAACGGCCTGGTGTCGCCTACCTTTTATTCTTTAGCGGCGTCTGTGGAGCCACCTACTATTTCCCAAAGTTATACGAGCCGGCAGGTGAACAGTTTGTATGGCCGGTTAGCTATCGGTTGGAAAAATGCCATTTTCATAGATGCGACTGGACGGAAGGACTGGAACTCTTCGCAGCCGGAGAATAGCCGAGCTTATTTCTATCCATCGCTTGGAACGAGTGTGGTATTGTCTGAGCTGACCAAGATGCCGGATGTGTTGGATATGTGGAAGATACGCGGTGCGTGGGCGACCTTTAAAACGCCGGCGGATGTATATGCGATCAACCGTTTGTACAGTACGACTACTTCTGCCTGGAACACGCTTAATGCTGCCAGCTATCCCAGTAACCTGTTAGGTACTGACCTGCTGCCCAGTTCACAACGTACCTGGGAGATCGGAACGGCCGCTTACCTGTTTAAGAAGCGACTGCATATCGATGTAGCTTATTTTAACAAGTACTATTACAACCAGCAGCGCTCTGTGTCTATTCCTGGTTCTTCCGGTTTTTCCAGTACGCTTGTCAATACTAATGAGACCTATGTACGTAAGGGGGTAGAGATCACATTAGGAGGGACGGTGATCCGCAAGAAGGGTTTTGAATGGACGACGATGGTGAACTGGTCTAACCAGCACCGTTACTATGTGAATATTGACTCTGTATATTCTGCCAAGAATCCCTGGACGAAAAAGCATGAGCGGATGGATACGTATACCGGTCGTTACTGGCTGACGGATCCCAGTGGTAATATCATTCACGTGAACGGTTATCCGGTGAGCAGTGATTATGATAAGAAGTATGGTTATAGTGATCCTGTGTTCAGTTTTGGTTTTATCAACAATTTCCGGATCGGGCAGTTCAATGTAGGTATCAATATTGACGGCCGTGTGGGAGGTTTGCTGTACAACTATACGTATGATAAGATGTGGGATACGGGTACTAATCCGGAGTCGGATAACTCTTACCGCTATGACGAGGTGGTGAAAGGATTGGCCAATAACTATGTGGGTAAAGGTGTGAAAGTGATATCCGGTAGTGTGACGTATGACAACTTTGGCAATATCACCAGTGATACGCGTCAGTATGGGCCTAATGATACGAAGGTGTCTTACCAGGATTATGCGCAGAAGTTCAGGGGTGGTGACAATGGTATCCAGAAGAAGACTTTTGTAAAGGTGCGTGAGATATCTGTGGGATATAGTTTCCCCGGTAAGTTATTGTCCAGAACGGGTATTAAGCAAGCTTCGGTTGCTGTGACGGCTCAGAACCTCTTTTTGTTCACCGGATTTAAATTTTCTGATCCTGACGTAGATGCGGAGAATCTGAACTCTCCATCGCAGCGGCTGCTGGGTATCAATTTCCGTATAGGATTCTAAAGTAAATACATATGACAAGTACAATATCTAAATACATGATCGGCGCTGCGTTGGTAGCCAGTGTGGTGGCCGGCTGTTCAAAGTTTGACCAGATCAATACGAATCCTAACCGGACTACGCAGGTGAGTGCACCGATGCTGGCTACTTCGTTGATACTAGGTATTACGAGAAGTGATATCAGCACGCAGAAGTCCTTTATGCAACCCTTTCTGTTGGGTAAGTACCTGACCTGGGGGGAGGGGCAGGAGAATTCCCAGTATAACCGGTTTGGGCGGACGTCGACGAACCGTATCCCTATATTGCGGAATGTGGCGCCTATGATTGCCAATGCGCAGACGGAGGGGGAGCGTAAATCTTACCAGGCGTTGGGTTATTTCGTGCGGGCGTGGCAGTTTTTCCAGACGACGATGGAGGTGGGTGACATTCCATATTCTGATGCGTTAAAAGGGGAGTCGAACGGTATTATACAACCTAAATACGATCTGCAGCGGGATGTATTTAAGGGTATACTCAGTGAGCTGGACAGCGCCAACAATCTTTTTGCGCAAGGGGTCAATTTTGACGGTGATCCTATTTATGGCGGGAAGGTGGATAACTGGCGGCGGCTGACGAATAGTTTTGCTTTGCATGTGCTGATGAACCTGTACAAGAAGACGGGGGATGCGGAGTTGAAGGTGGTGGAGCGTTTTCGGGATATTGTGGCGAACCGTCCATTGATGCGGACGTATGCGGATAACCTGGCGTTGACCTATAATGGTCTGGCGGGGCAGAACTATCCCTGGTCGGACATTCCGGCAGGATCTGGTAATCCGTTTGTGAAGTCTAACTATACGATGTTGTCGAGTACGTTGATAGATCCGTTGAAGCAGTTGCAGGACCGCCGGTTGTTTTATTATGCGAAGCCATCGCCGGTAAGGATTGCGGCAGGTAAGACGGAGTCGGACTGGGATGCTTATATCGGGGCGGAACCATCTGATGCATTTCCTGATCTGCAGAAGAAGCGGTTGTCGAAGGATTATTCTGACCTGAACAACCGATATGTGAATATGGTGAATACGGAGCCGGTGAGTGTATTTAGTTATCAGGAGTTGCAGTTTATATTGGCGGAGGCGACGCTTCGTGGCTGGATCAGCGGTACGCCGGCGCAGACGTATTATGCGGCTGGTATCAGCAGTGCGATGAACTTTACGGCAGCGTTTACGCCGGACTTGCAGGATTATCATCACGGTATGAAGATCGACAATGCTTATATCAACAGTTATATTGCTGCGGTGGCATTGAGTGGTTCGGTGCAGGAGCAGCTAGGGCAGATCATACAGCAGAAGTACCTGGCTAACTTCTTACAAGGGTCGAATTACAATGCTTGGTATGAGAACAGGCGGACGGGATTACCTGTATTTAAGCTCAACAGTGCTACTAACCTGAACACGCCTACGACGAAGTTTCCTGTGCGGTGGTTATATTCCGGTAATGAGTTAAGTTATAATACGACGAACCTTTCTGTGGCTATTCAACGTCAGTACAATGGTAATGACAATGTGAATGAGGTGATGTGGTTGTTGAAAGATTAGCTTTCATTTTGTGTGTTTATGCCCTACGGCTGCCTGGCAGCTGTAGGGCTTTTTTGTGTTCTTATGTTTCGTTGAGGTGGCGGGCGGGGTTATCGGTGGCTGCTTTGACGGTGAGGCTGCCTACGGTGATGAAAGCGATGACTATGGATATGGTGCCTGCCAGTGCGAATATTTGCCAGGAGGGGTTGATATGATAGGCGTAGTCGTTGAGCCAGTTGCGGATGATCCACCAGGCGAGTGGGGTAGCGATGATGAAAGCGATCATGGTGAGTAGCAGTAGTTCGAGGGAGAGGAGGCGGACTATTTGTATGATGGAGGCACCCAGGACTTTGCGGATGCTGATCTCTCGTCTGCGTTGTTCTGTGGTGAACTGCGCGAGACCGAGGAGGCCGAGGCAGGATATGAGGATGGCCATGCAGGCGAATTGTTTGGTGAGTGTTTGTATGATCTTTTCGCTGGTGTACAGTTGTTGGTATTCCTGATCGGCGAGGCGGTAGAGGAATGGATATGCGGGATTGATCTTTTTGCAGACGTTTTCGAGGGCGGTGAGTACTTGTGGTGTGTGATCCGGTGAGGTGCGGATGACGATATTTCCCCAGCCTTTGTTGCCTAATGTGATGATGAGCGGGTTGATATTCTGGTGGAGGGAGCCGGTATTGAAGTCTTTGACGATGCCGATGATGGTTTTGGGGTGGCTTTCGTTTTCGAGGGTGATTTGCTGACCGATGGGGTCTTTGAGTTCCATTTTCTTTACGGCAGCTTCGTTGAGCAGTACATTTGCTGAGTCGGCGGGATAGGTGTGGGAGAAGTCACGGCCTGTGAGCAATTGTATGTTCATGGTGGTGGTGAAGTCATGTTGTACGTTTACCACTTCGAAGGTAGGGCGGAAGTTGTTTGGTTTTCCTTTCCATTTTACGTCATCCTGTGAGCCATTAATCTCGACGGGGGAGTCGGTCATGAGTGTGACTGATTGTATGCCAGGTATCTGTTGTATTTGTTGTTTGAAGTAGTCATATTGAGTGGCGAGGTTGCCTTCTATCGGGATGGTGAGAAGGTTTTTTCTATCGTATCCCAGGTTTTTTTCGCTGATGTATTTTACCTGGCTGGATATTGTGATGGTACCTACTACGAGGAGGGTGGATAATATGAACTGGCATACGACGAGTGCTTTACGGAGATGTTGTTCTCTGTTGCCGGGGCGTAGTGTGCCTCTCAGTATTTTGATTGGTTCGAAGGAGGCCAGATAGAAGGCGGGGTAGCTACCAGCGAGGAGACCGGTGAAGGTGCCGAGGAGGAATAGCTGGAGCCAGCAATAGGGTTGATCCAGTGGTATTATGATGGCTTTGCCGGTGATGCTGTTGAAAGCTGGCAGGAGTAGTTGCACCAGTCCCAGTGCGAATATGATAGCTATAAAAGAGAGGAGGAGTGCTTCGCTGATGAACTGGCGGACGAGGTTACTTTTGCCCGCGCCAGCGGTTTTACGTACGCCTATTTCTTTGGCACGTTTCATGGCTCTGGCGGTGGACAGGTTTATGAAATTGATGCAGGCGATGATCAGTACGAAGGTGGCTACTATGCTAAAGAGTATGACATAGTCGATGCGGCCGCCACTGACTTTGCCATTGGTGAAATTGTTGTAGAGGTATTGTTTGTCGAAACGTTGTATGTCTAGTTCTTCCCGTAGTCCGGGGCCTTGGTTGATGTAATAGTGGTCGAGGAATTTCCGGATGTTGCTACGGAAGTTGGGTATTTCGGTGTGTTTGTTGAGCAGGAGGTAAGTCCGGACGCCGGTGCTGGCCCAGCTGGTGGCCCAATCGGTTTGTCTGATAAAGGTTTGCCAGTTGAGGAGGTAGTTGAACCGGAGGGAGGATGTAGCCGGAGGGTCGTCGAATATGGCGGTGACGGTATAATCTTCTTTGTTATTGTGTTTGATGGTTTGGCCCAGGGCAGCGGGTACGGTGCCGAAGAAGGCGATGGCCATTTTTTTCGACAAGGCGATGCTATTGGGGGTGTTCAGTGTTTGTGCGGGATTGCCTTCGAGGATGGGGAAGCTGAACATGCGGAGGAAGTCATTGTTGGCGAAGGCGCCCTCTTCCCGCATGGATGTGTGTGTGGTGCTGAACAGGCTGCGGTCGTAGCTAAAGCCGGAGGCCATGGAGACATCCGGTCTGTTTTTTTTGAGTTCTTCTGCCAGTGGTGCTGGTGTGCTGTATCCTGTCCATACTTTACCCTCGGCATATTCGCTTTGCACTACTGCGTAGAGATGCTCTCTATTGGTATGGAAGGTATTGATCTGTAATTCATCCTGTACACATAGCAATATTAATAAACTACAGGCGCAGCCGATGGAGAGGCCGATGATGTTGATGGCGGAGAATATTTTGGTTCTCCAGAGGTTACGCCAGGTTATTTTTATATAGCTCAGCAACATATTAAGGGGATTGTCTGGTGGGGGTGTACCAAAACGGTGCCCTTTTTCTAAGATATGAAAATCAGTGTTTTATTGGGAGGAGGGTGTTCGTTATCTGACGGATATTGTTCGATAGTGGACGGTCCCGGTGATGGCCGGGACCGTTGGAGGTATGTCTTTTTATTTTGCGATGAGTAGTCTTTGTGTGGTGGTTTTTCCTTCCTGGCTGATGCGAACGTAGTATAGGCCTTCGGGTAAGTTGCTGACGGGGCATATGAGTTGTCCCTGGTCGATGTTGACGGACCTATGGCTGATGACGGCGCCGCTGGCGTTGAGGATGGTCATGTGTCCGCTGCCGTTCCATCCTTTACCGAATTTGATGGTGGCGGAGCTTCTTGCCGGTTGGGGGAATACTTGTATGTCATCCTGTATGGCGGCGGTGATGCCCGGATGGGAGGCGGTTGTTTCGGTGCGGAGGAGGGATTGGGCATCGTCGCTGATGACGATGTCGTCGAAATAGGTTTTGAAGGCGCCGGTGGCGGCGGTTTGATCGTATGCGATCATGATCCTGTCGATGGTTTTACCATTGAGCCAGCTGCCGATGTTGGACTGGATACGTTGCCAGGTGTTGACGGTACCATGGCCGGCGCCGGGGTGCATGGAAGCGCCATTCTGGTCGGTGGCTCCTATATCCCGGAGGGTGGTACCATCGGTCATGACGAGGTCGACGGATGTGAAGCGGGAGATATTGTTGGTGGGGAAGGTCCAGAAGCTCAATTTGGTATTGGCGTTGACGGGTATGTTGACATCGAATACGCGGAAGTAGTGGTAGGAGCCACCGGTGGCGGCGTTGTCGGCGCCGGAGATGCGGATGGCGGTATTGCCGGAGTGGCTGGTTTCGCCGGTTACGGTACCGCAGAGAGGGGTACCGATATTGCGCGGTACGGAGGACGGGTCGGCACTGTTGGTCCAGGTGGGGACGGCATCGTAGTCTGTTTCTACGCTGGTTCGGAACCATACGGGGCCGTTGGAGAAGGGGATGCTGACGTTGGTGGTTAGCGGCGCGGCGCCTTTGAGTACTTTGGTAGCCTGGCCGGCGAGCCGGAGGTAGAAATCGGAGGAGAGGTATTCGCCTTCGGCGCTGGAGGTGAGGAAATATTGGTTGTTGGGTACGGAGAGGTAGCTGTCGGCCATTTTGAGGATGTTGGTGCCTTCATCGTATTCGTCGAACATGGCGATGTAGGCGGTATTCATGCCCAGGTTTTTGATATTATAGAGTTGTCGCCAGAAGAATTCTCCTTTGTTGCGTCGGAAGTCGTTGCGGGGGCCACCGTTCCAGTTGCTCCAGGCGAATCCGGAAAATATCACCGGTTGATAGGCGAGGTTGTTGGCGTTGCAGAAGGTGAGGTCGGGTTGCAGTTGGTTGTTGCGGAAGTCGTCAGCGCCGCTGTTTTCTTTAAAGCGGCCTACGGACCAGGGGGATATCATATCAAAGGCTTTGTATACCTGGCTGTAGGAGGCATAGGAGTCGCCGGTACCTTCGCGCCAGTGGGTGGGGACGCCACCGATCACGTAGTAGCCTTTGGCTTTCAGCCAGTTGATTATGGCGAGGCTGGCGGCTGGTGCTTCAAGGCGGTGATTGAAACCGAATCCCCAGATGCAGATGACGGGTTTACCGTTTTGGTGAGCATAGTAAGGGGATTGGGTGGCGCGGAGGTCATTTTCTATATGGAGCCAGTCATTTTTGAAGAAGGTGGTATCGTCGGCGGCCATATCATACATGATGTAGAAGCTGCGCTGATATTTTTCTGCAGCGCGGCGCATGCGGGTGGTGACGCTGTCTCGCTGGGCTTTGAATACGCCATCTCTGGTTTCTCCCAGGAAACGTTGGAGGGCGACGCCGTCGATACCATATTGCTGCATCCATTTAAAGTGCAGGTCTATGGTGGCTTCGGGGTAGGAGGAGAACAAGCGGGCGGGTTGGCCGTTGTTGAGGTTGCCTAAAGCGGTCTGGAATAAGGTGTTGGCGGGGTATTCACTTACATCGGGGTAGGCCTCGAAGGTAACGGCGCCAGGCGCGGGGCTGCCGTTAGGGGAGTTGAAGGGGCCTGACGACCAATGTCGCCATCGTGCTACGGGTGAGCCATCACCATAACAATTGAACCATCCCTGGTATCCGCAGATCACTCTTCCGGTGACGGACTGTGCGATGGGAGCTACCTGGGCATGGGCCATAAAACCTGCGCTGCTGATGCAGGCAGTGACGAGAGATAGTATCAGTTTCCTCATAGGATTGTGGAATTTTAGTTGGTTGCAAAATAACCAGGGTAGACTAACAAACGGGTTAATAAAGCCATTAACAGGCTTAAAAGTGCCTTAAAAATATAGCTACGGCGGTACTCCAATCGAGTAACGGAGGTCAAAATTAGGGGTTTAATTGTTATCATGATATTATTTGTCAGATAGACAGTTTTCGCTTTGAATGGGGATGAAAAAAGGCTGCTACCTGCTACCTGTTTTAAGGGTAGCGGGCAACAGCCAAGAGTGGATGTTGATATTATATGCCTACTCTTTCAGCAGTTTGGTACTGATGGATTGCCCGTTGTGTACCAGTTTGATGAGGTACAAGCCGGCCGGTAACTGAGCTGCCTGGAGGGAGGCAGATTGGTGTCCGGCGGGTAGTTGGGTGTTGATCAGTATTTTAACGGGTTGTCCGTTGCTATTGTATACGGCGAGCCAGGTGCGGCCTGCTTCTTTGAGACGGAAGGTGATGGTTGTTTGTGTGTTGAAAGGGTTGGGGCTTACTTTGAGTAAGGAGATACTGGTTTCGGTAGCTGAGGTTTTATCGTCAGTGGCGGTACGTAATGCGTTATTGGCGGCAGCGGTGGACCTGATTTTTACTTCTGCGTAGCTGTTCCAGGCGTTTTGGTCGTTGCCATGGCCCAGCAGGCGGACATATTTGGTTGTTACTGCGGTGATATTGAAGGATTCGAATGCCAGTGAGGTGCCGCTGCTTTGCAGTCCGGCGGCTACGGTGTTCCAGTTATTGCCATCGGGGCTTACCTGGATATCAAATTTTGCTTTGCGGGCATCTCCTTTGTAGAAGGCGATGTCGACGCCATTTACGATGCTGTTGGTGCCCAGGCAGTATTGTATCCATTGACCATCGCCGGAGGCGGACCAGCGGGTGTTGAGGTTGTTATCGAGTGTGTTGGCCGCTACGTTTCCGTCGTCGCCGCTGGCGGTAACCGGTGTGCAGTTGGGGGTGCCTTGTACGGTGATGTTGACTGCGGCGGAGGAGGCGGTGGCGTTGTTGTTGTCTGTAGCGATGGCGGTGATGGTATAGTTGCCTGCGGCGACATTATTCCAGTTAACGGAGTAAGGCGCGGTGGCGGCTTCGCCTATTTTATTGCTGCCATTGAAGAATTCGACTTTGGTCACGGAGCCATCGTTGTCGGAAGCGCCGGCGGTGAGGGTGATATTAGCCGGGGCGTTAAAAGAGGTATTGTTGGCAGGGGAGGAGATGCTGACAGTGGGCGGTTGGTTGCCGGGGGTGCCAGCTTCGGGTTTCCACCAGTTGCCAGAAATGAACAGCTGGCAGAGGAGGCTGAAGGAGTCGCTGTAGTATCCTGATTTAGCGGATTTGAGGTAGTTCCAGCCGCTATTGAGCCATGCCTGGTTGGCAGAGTTGACTACGGAAGCGGCTACGAGCGGGCCGATGAATACGGCTTCCTGTCCGCTGCCGGTGTTGCCACCATCGAGTTTGTATCCATCTATGATATTGGTGGGGTTGCCGCCGGTTTTTTGTTTGACCCAGTTGACCAGTTTATTGGAGATATTGAGTGCGTTGGTATTGCCATAGAGGGCATAGTCCATTACAATGCGGAGAGGTACGCGGCAGGCGTTGTAGTTATATTCGTTTGTTTCCGGGAATTCGTCGAGGTAGTTTCTGGGCGCTGGTTCCGGCGGGTTTTTAACTACGAAGTCGGATATCAGCCCGGTGTTTGGAGAGTATTTGCTGGAGAACTGGTTATATACGCTATAGAGGTTGTTGATGACATTGAGCCAGGTGTTGTCGTTTGTTTCCTGATAGAATGCGCGCATGTGGCTGAGCATCCAGTCGGATGGGCGGGTATTGAGGGCACTTTTTTCGTCCCAGTCGCCGAGGTTGAGGCGGTTGTTGGAGGTGACGTTGCTGACTTTCAGTCCGTTGGTGATCATTTTTTTGGCTTCGGCGAGATAGTTGATGGCGCCGTTGGAGCCCCATTGGTAGTGAGCGAGGATGAGGGAGTAGGCAATATCGACATCGCCATCGGTGGCGGAGTCGAAGTGTCCCTGGGCATTTTTGTTGTCAGCGACTACCCATCCCATGAGGTTGTTGTTTTGGGAACTTTTGTAGGCTCTGGCTGTTTTAAAGAGGCCATCGTAGATGGTGCGGGCGTTTGGGTCGTGGCCGGCCATGAGGGCGACGATGACCATGCCATATCCTTGTCCTTCGGAGGAGCCGAGGGGTTTGTAGCCATCGGCGCTGCCGGTGATATCTCCTTTGATGTAGTATCCGCCGGGAAGTGATGACAAGTTGTTTTTGAGATATTGTCCTTTCCAGTAGTCGTAGTAGCTGGCGACGCTGGTGTTCATGGCCGCCTGGGTGACATTGTTGGGTTTGATGCAGTTAGGATAGCTGACGGCTTGTGGAAAGGGTTTGTTTTGGGCCTGCATGTTGATATAGCAGGAGGTGGCAAGCAGGGTGACTGCTAATTTGGTAAATAAGCGGTTCATAACGGTGTGTTTTTGGGTTTAGATAATGACTGTTGCAGGTACTGATATGGGATCAGTAAAGTAGGTATAACGTGTTGTTCAATCGATTGCAATTATCGGCCGATAATGTTATTTAAGTTAGTTATTTTATTCCTTAAAGGAATAACGAGGGGAATGAAATGTCTGATTGGTCAATTATAAAGGTTGTCTATTTTACCCCCGAGGAAGTCTTTTTTGCACCCTTTTTAAGCTATGATGGTGATGTAAGTTTGTATTGTTGATTATCATTTATAAAAACAAAACACTATCATATGCAAAAGATCACTCCTTTTCTTTGGTTTGACAATAATGCGGAGGAAGCTATGGGCTTTTATACTACGGTATTTAAGCATTCGAAGGTATTAAGTGTGTCCCGTTATCCGGAGGGGGGACCTATGCCGGCGGGGTTGGCGATGACGGTTACTTTTGAGTTGGAGGGTCAGCCTTTGATCTTGTTGAATGCCGGTCCGGTGTTTCCGCAGACGCCTGCATTTTCGCTATCGGTGGATTGTGATACACAGGAGGAGATAGACCGTTACTGGGAGCAGTTGACGGCGGACGGTGGTTCGGAGTCGAAGTGTGGTTGGTTGAAGGATAAGTTTGGGGTTTCCTGGCAGATTGTACCGAGGAAGATGGGAGCGTTGATGTCGGGGGAGCATCCGGAGCGGGCGCAGCGTGTTATGCAGGCGATGATGAAAATGGTGAAATTGGATATCGCTGTCTTGGAGCAGGCTTATGAAGGTAAATAAATGACATTATCCGGCGGATGGTCTTATCTGGCTTATCCGCCGGTTATACGAATGATATAGGAAAGGTACAGGAAAGGTGGACGTGAGCTATACGAATGATATAGGAAAGGTACGGGAGAGGTGGACCTGCCTTATAGCCGTTAGCGGGTCTTTTTATAATAAACGTTGGCGGATCATTGCCATAAATCCCTCTTTAAACTTCTCGCTTACAGGGAGTTGTTTATTATTAATGTAAATGAGATTATCCTGGAACTTATCCAGCTGGGTAATGTTTACGATATAGGATTGGTGGACGCGTACGAATGGGGGCTGAAGTTGGGCTTCTATGTCTTTCAGGCGGCGGTATACCAGTAGTTGTTCTGTAGCGGTGACGATGCGTACGTATTCTTTTTCTCCTTCAAAATAGAGGATGTCTTCCAGTAGTAGTTTACGGAAGGATTTGCCTGACTTTGCGAAGAAATAGTTTTCCAGCGGAGCGGGGGAGGGTATTGTATTGTTGGTACGGAAGCTGAAGTAGGCGTTAATCTTTTGTGTGGCGCTGATAAAACGTTTGAGGGTGATAGGCTTCAGGAGGTAGTCGATGGTGGTGAAGTTGTAGCTGTCGGCGGCGTGTTCGGCGTAGGCGGTGGTGAATACGATGGCGATATCGGGGGGTAGGAGTGTGGCGAGGTCTATGCCACTGAGTTGTGGCATATTGATATCCAGGAAGAGGAAATCGACCGGATGTTCGCGGAGATATGTCAATGCTTCGAGGGCGTCATAGCATTTATTGGTCAGTTCCCAACTGGTGGTTTGCGTGATGAGCATTTCCAGCAGGTTGACGGCGTTGGGTTCATCATCTACTATGATGCAGCGGAGGTTCATGTCAGTGGTATTTTAAGGAAGGCATGGAATTGCTGCCCGGTGGTATATATCTGCATTTCGTATTGTGTGCCATAGAGTAAGGTAAGTCTTTCCTGCAGATTTTTCAGGCCGAATCCGCCTTTGTGGTAGGTATTGTTTAGGTAGAGGGTATTGTAGGTGTGGAATGTGAGGGTATTGGGAGCTTGTACGAGGGAGATATGGACTTTATTGTCTTGCCTGCTTTTGTCGATACCGTGTTTGAACAGATTTTCCACGAAGGTCATGAGTAGCATAGGTGGGATGCGGGTGGCTGGTTCGCAGGAATATTTGAAGGAGATATCGATGGGGTAGCGGAAGCGGATGCGTTCCAGTGCGATATAATTTTCCAGGAACTGTATTTCTGCATTCAGTGCTACTTTTTCTTTGGGGCTTTCGTCTACGAAGTACCGCATTATTTCGGCCAGCTGTCCGATGAACAGGGCGGTGCGCGGTGCTTCTCGGTAGGCTTCGTAGTATATATTGTTGAGGGTATTAAAGAGAAAGTGGGGTTGTACCTGTGATTTGAGCAGGTTTAGTTCTGCTTTGCTTTTGTCGGCGATGATCTCTTTTGCCTGTTGTTTGAGTTTAAAATAGTCCAGTGCGAGTTTGAATACGAAACTGAGGAGGAAAAGCAGGAAGGTGCCGGTCGTTAAGTAGGTGAATGTGCGAAAGGAGAGGGTGGAGGACATATCTCCCGGGAAGAGGGTATCGTATATCCAGGTGATGGTTAAGGTTCGGAAGCCGCCTATTACCAGTATAAATAGCGGGGAAACGAGTATATATATGAGGCGATGTCCTTTATTATAGAGTTTGGGTAGGAGGAGGAAGATATTGCCGTAGACGGTCATGGCGTATGCGATGGTATTGATTGCTGCAAATATTGCAGCTTTGGGCCATCCATCCATTGGCAGGATAGCGCCGAAGTTGACGGCCAGCACGAACAGCCATAGTAGCCATTGTATCTTTACCGGGCTTATGTTTTCTTTTCCCACATGCATGGTTCCAAACATACAAAGTTTTTATCTACTACCTGATCTTTTCAACCATTGGGGGGATCTTTTCAACCATTCCATTAAAATCATTGCTCTCAGGGGATATTGAAAATATGGAGCTGACGGTTGAAATGTTCGTGTAATGTGGGGCGTGTGGATGAATTTTAGAAAAAATTCAACTTATGAGAGTAAAAAAAGCGCACCGCTTTCCACCTGCTGCCACAATGAGTATATTACTAATGATAGTGATCGCCGGGATATGTGGCCGGTCTTACGGGCAAGCTGATACGGTGAGGCCTGGCAGCGGGCATTTACGTACTGCTTGGTTGAAGCCGGGCGCCAAGCAGTACCTGGTATACTTCCAACGGCCGGGATCGTCCCAGCAATTGCATCTGAGCTTGTGGTTGCGAAACAGTAGTATTGTTGCGCAACAAGGCAAGCGGTTATATGTGATGCAGCAGTACTGGTACGGCAATGATACCAGTGGTTACCGGGCTTATACCTCCTACAACCGGATGGATGATTTTTCGCCTGTGTATCATAGTGAGCGTAATACCAGGGGAGTTGCTGCGTACAACTGGAGCTGGCAAGGTATACAAGGAGCGGATACGGTTGCTGCGAACACGAGGGCTTCTTTTCATTTATCATTCGATCTTCCTAACTATAACTGGAACCTGGATATAGAGACCTTTGAAATGTTGCCTTTGGCTGCGGGGAAACGATTTGCCATTCGTTTTTATGATGCGGGTCTTGACGTGCCTAAGTATATTTTATACGAGGTGACGGGTAGTGAGCGGTTGATCACATTTGATAGCAGGGCAGAGGACTGCTGGATATTGCTGACGGAGAGCGAGTTTCAGGGTAAGAAGGCTACGCAGCGGTTTTGGATCAGTAAGCGTTCGCATGAGTTCCTGAAGGAAGAGGATAGTTTTAATGGTATCTATCGTTATAAGGTGAAGTTGCCATCATTGGCGCCTGATATTTTAAGTCATTTTTAGTGTATTAATATAGGGGAAAGTACGGGTACAGCCTTCTCTTTCGGGAGAAGGCTTTTTGTATTGTTTAATGTTTTGATAACATTACCGTTCCTGATAAGCCGGGTGAAGGTTTATACTTTTGCCAGGTAAACTATTATCATGCAGGGAATCTTTTTTGAGGATGATGTTGCTGCCGCTGCTGCTTTGCAGGAGGGGAGTGTGGCTGCATTAGGGTATCTGTATGAGAAGTATTTTCACCTGGTGTATCGTTTTTTGTATCCTTATTGCCGTGATCAGCAGCTGGTGGAGGAGATCACGCAGGATGCGTTTGTACGGCTCTGGGAAAAGAGGTCAAAGATCAACCCCGAACTGAATTGTAAGAACCTTTTATTTACGATAGCCCGTAATTTGCTCACGGACTATCTGCGTAGTGCGCGGCATAGTGCCAGTACGTCCACCACCTCGGACCTCCCTGTTGAGCCGGCGACGGATACGACCTACCAGGATATACTGCTGGCGGACCTGCAGAAGCAGGCTGCTCTTGCGGTAACACGGTTGCCCGATCGTAGCCGGCAGGTGTATACGATGAGCCGTATGCATCATCTTTCACATAAAGAAATTGCCACCTCGTTAAACATTTCCATTAAGGCGGTAGAAAAGCATTTGTCTGTGGCTTTAAAGTATTTAAGAGCGTATTGTAGCGAACACTTGTTAGAGATCGCCATTGTTACCGGAATATTAAGTCTTTAAAAAATCTGTTTTTCGGGGTAGGGTAGCATTTAGTGCTAATCGTATAACTATTGTATATGGTACAATCACCTTTTGACAGCGAGATGCTGGATCGTTTTTTTAGTGGGACCAGTGCTGCTGAGGAGCATGAGGTGATCCTGCAATGGTTGCAGGGGCTTACGCCTGCGGAGCAGGATAATTTCTTTCAGTATCATTTATCGCGATTGGCGGAGTTGTCTCCTGTTGAAGGGGAAGGGGTACGGCCATCCTTTGCGAAGTTGCGGGCGAAGCTGCAATCAGACCGGCACCGGTCGGAATGGTTTCGCCGGGCAGGTATGGTGGCTGCTGCAGGCCTTATCGGATGGAGTATCTGGTTCATGCCGGTACGGACCGCTCCTGAGAAAAATGGTGTGCAGCCTATCGCCCAACATGTTACTCCTGCTGGCGAACAACTGGTGGTACGCCATAATACGTCGGGGCATCAGCAACGTATTGTATTACCGGATGCATCTGTTGCGTTATTGTCGGCGGATGCCAGTATCCGTTATCCTGCGGCATTTAAACAGGACCGCCGTATTGGGATGAGCGGTACGGTATATTTCGACGTACAGAAAGATCCGCAGCATCCCTTTATTGTGAGGGCAGGTAAGATGGAGACCCGTGTACTGGGGACATCGTTTACCATACAGGCAGGCGAGCGTAGTAAGGAATGGAGTATTGCCGTACATAGCGGTAAAGTGCAGGTAGATGTTGGTCAACAGCCGCCGCTGTTATTGGCAGCGGGAGATAAAGCAGATTATCAAGTAAATGCAGGTACGCTGGTGAAACATACGTCCATAATTAGGCCTAAGACTGTGCCGGCGCCAGTTATCAAGGAGTGGACGGCTATTGCTTTTGACCAGACGCCACTAAAAACGGTAGCGAAAGCGATTGCTGAAAAGTATCAGGTGACAGTGACTATCAGGAACAAGGAACTGGAGGAGCGTCCGGTGAGTTTGTCGATCAAGCAACAAACATTACCTACCTTATTGGAGGAGCTGAAAGCTCGCTTCAACATCAGCTATGAAATAACAGGAGAGCAGGTTATCATCTACTAATCAACAGAAAAAATATTGCAGCAGTACTGCCTGTCGGGGGACGGGTACAGGGACTGTATTATCTAAACTTAAGCCGTATGAAAAAACATTTCCAATTATTGTTCGCACTGCTTTTCAGTATGTCGGTGCTCTTGTTTATGAACGGGCAGGTATCTGCGCAAGGTACAACGACGGCAGCGGTGCAGGGGGTTGTGAAGAACAATCATGATGAGCCGATGCCGGGGGCAAGTGTGACGGTAACTTATGCTGCTACGGGGTCGAGGTACCAGGCAAAAACGTCGGAGAAGGGTACTTTTTATTTACAAAACTTACCGGTAGGAGGACCTTACCGGATAGAGGTGAGTTTTATTGGTTACCGCAATTTTGTGGATGACAAGGTATATCTCTCTCTGGGGCAGGCTTATAACGTGAAGGTATATATGAGTGAGGAGAAGGGGCAGTTGCAGCAGGTGGAGGTAAAAGGTAATCGTCGCAGTTCTCCGCATGATGCTACGAAAACGGGTGCCAGCCAGCAGATATCGCGGTCACAGCTGGATCGTATGCCTACGTTGAACCGATCTCTATCGGACTTTACGCGGTTGGTGCCGCAGTCGAGCGGGCTTTCTTTTGGCGGTCGTAATAACCGGTATAACAATATACAGATCGACGGTTCGCAGAACAATGATATTATGGGATATGGTGTTGGTGGTGGTGTCACTACCGGTGCTCCGGGCGGGCAGGCTGGTACGCAACCGATCAGCCTGGATGCTATTGACGAGATACAGGTGGTGCTGGCGCCCTTCGATGTGAAGCAAGGTAGTTTTACCGGTGCTGGCATCAATGCTGTTACCCGGAGAGGTACGAATACTTTTACGGGCTCTGTGTATGCTTATGGGAAGAACCAGGGGTTGGTGGGGCTGAGCCCGGATAACAACCGGCAGCGTTTCAATACTTTCCAGGACGGGCAGTTGGGGTTTCGCCTGGGAGGGCCTATTATCAAGAATAAACTTTTCTTTTTTGTGAACGGGGAGAGCAGCTATCGTAATGAGCCCTTGTTGTATCGTGCCGGCAGAGGTAAAGGGACTGCTGACGAATCTACTATCTCTTATGCGATGGCGCAGCAGCTGGCGGATACCCTGCGTGCCCGCTTTGGTTATGAACCCGGTAAATTCGAAGATATCAGCAAGGTGACCAGCAGTAATAAGTTCTTTATACGTTTTGATTATGCTATCAATGATCGTAACCGGTTGACATTGCGGCATAATTTTGTGAATGCGCGCCGGGATGATATCACTAATGGTGTGAATGCATTGCGTTTTGAAAACAATAAATATGTGCAGACGAACCGTACGAATGTAACGGTAGCGGAGCTGAACACTTATTTTTCTGATAAGTTATCCAACAACCTGATCATTGGTTATACGAATGTGCGTGATAACCGGGAGATACCCGGTAGTCCGTTTCCGCAGGTGACTATACAAGCCGGTGCGGCGGGTACTATTGCTGTGGGTACGGAAGGTTATTCTCCTTCTGCCAAGCAGCAGCAGGATCTGATACAGCTGACGGATAACCTTTCGTGGCTGAAGGATAAGCATCATTTTACTTTTGGTACGCAGAATGAATTTTTCCGTTTTAACAACCTGTTCCTGCAGAATATCTGGGGTAACTATCAGTATAGCAGTCTGGATGCGTTTTTAAACAACCAGGCACCTACATTGTACCAGCTGACGTATTCTAAGCTGCCTGGTGTGGCGGTGCCTACTTCTGTGTTCCGGTCTTTGCAGTTAGGTTTTTATGCACAGGATGAATATAGTGTGACGGAGGGGTTGAAGGTGACTGCGGGATTGCGGGCGGATATACCGGTGTTCCTGGACAGTCCGCTGGATAATGCGCAGGTGGCTGCGGGCTTTGCGAAGGAAGGTTATCGTACGGGGATGCGTCCGAAGACCCGGGTGTTATTGTCGCCCCGTTTAGGATTTAACTGGGATGTGCGTAAGGACGGTGGTACGATCATACGCGGAGGTACGGGTGTGTTTACTGGCAGGCTGCCTTATGTGTGGTTGGCTAATGCTTACAACAATACCGGTGTGGATCTGGGGCGTATCAATGCAACCGGTGCTGCGACGGCAAATGTGCGATTCAGCGGGGATGTATATAATCAGCCGAAACCTAATGCTATTGCTACATCAGAGATCGACCTGACGGATCCTAATTTCCGGATGCCGCAGGTATGGCGTACGAGTCTGGCTATAGATCAGCGGTTGCCCTGGAATATTACGGGAACGCTGGAGGCGATCTATAGTAAGGACATCAATGCTCCCTATATTCAAGACCTTAACCTGGTGGAGCCGACGGGTAAGCTGGGAGGTGATGGACGTGATTTGTATCCGGCGGGTAATGCGCGGTTACGTTTTCCGGAGTTCACGAATGTATTTATGCTGACGAATACGAATAAAGGGTATCAGTATAGTCTGACTGCGAAGCTGGAGCGGAATGTGGAAAAAGGTGTATCTGCATCGGCAGCCTATACCTATGGACAAGCGAAAGATATTTCGAGTATGAACTCGACGATTGCGTCTACGAATTTCAGGAACAATACTATTGCGAATAATCCGAATCTACCCAGGCTGACTTATTCTGACTGGAACCTGGATCATCGTATTGTGGCGACGGTATCTTACCGTGTTACGTATCTTAAGCACCTGGCTACTACTATTGGCCTGGTGTATAATGGTCAATCGGGTTTGCCTTATACTTACCGGGTGAATTCGGATATTAACGGTGATGGTCAGACGCAGAATGATGCGATGTATATTCCGAAGGATATCAATGACATTGTGCTGGTGCCTAACAACGCGCAGGACAAACGTACGCCGCAGGAGATCTATGAACAGCTGAATAGTTTTGTAGAGCAGGACCCTTATTTGCGTAAGCACCGTGGTGAGTATGCGGAGCGTAATGCGGCACGTACGCCCTGGACGCATATTGTGGACCTGCATCTAGCGCAGGATGTATTATTGAAGTTGGGTAATAAGACGCATGCTTTGCAGGTGGCATTTGATGTGTTCAACTTCACGAATATGCTGAACCGTAACTGGGGGTTGGTGAAGCTGCCTTCGATCACTACTACGCAGTTGCCAGCTACGTTGAGTGGTGCGATATTGATATATAAGGGAATGGAGACACCTGGTACGCCCGGAGGGGTGAGCCGTCCGATGTACAGTTATGTGCCGGTGAACGGGTCGTTTATCAATGCGCCGGTGGAGTCGCGCTGGCGGGGGCAGTTATCTGTGCGGTATAGTTTCTGATCATATCCTATCACCTATAAAAGGCAAGGCCGGTCATAGTAGACCGGCCTTTTGTTGTATGTACCATTACTTGACGAATCTGCCGGTTAGTTTTTTGACTGGGTGGTTGATGATGAGGGTATATATGCCAGGCGGTATGTCTGCGACGTTCAGCGTGTTGTCTTTAATTGTAGCGGTGCGTACTATGTTGCCATTGCTATTCAGTATTTGTGCGGACTGGCCTGACAGGTTGTATTTGCTGCGAACCTGGAGGATGTTGTTGACCGGGTTGGGGTAGAGGGTGAGGTCATTTTTCTCTTCTTTAGCCGGTGTGGATGTTTTACGGGCTGTGTTGTCTGCGGTTTTGCTGGCCGAGAGGGAGGTGATACGGAACCAATTGATGTTCCAGCCCCCTGCTCTGGCAGCGATGCCGATGTCGTAGGTGCCGGCGTTAACGGTTACTTCATGGGAGACGGTGGTCCAGTTATTCCAGCCGCCGGTGGCATTGATGTCGACGTAGCCGAATACGGTTTGTCCGCTGTTGGTTTCGAGGGCGAGCCTGCCACCTCCGTTGAGGCTGGCTACGCGATATTCGACGCTGTACCTGCCTGTTACGGGGAAGTTAATGCCGGTGTAGGCCATCCAGTCGCCAGCTTCGATATATCCAACGGTGACGGCGGGGCCGCCATCATTGGAGTTTTCTTTTACGACGCCGGACATGTAGGTGTAGTTTTCTGCCTCGATGAGCTGGCTGGTGTTGCCCGGGTTGGTGGGGTTGCCGCTGCCATAGAAGATGACCTGGTATTGTGCGCCTTTGCAGGTGTAGGTGCTTTTCTGGTCATCGTAGGCATAGCTGTAGGCATCGGGGCAGGCATTTTTAAATACCTGGGAGTAGTAGAACGGGGGGCATGTCTGTGGGGTGTTGTGAGCGCCGGTGCAGCAGTATTCGGGGGTACCGAAACGTTCGCAGGCGCTGACGCAGGCTACTACTTTTCCATTTTTGATGGATTGGAGGTCGACGGGGCATCCTTTGAGGAGATCTGCGCGGCAGCCGGCGATGCCATCGACGTACTTGTCGGTTTTGGGGCGGGGGACGAAGGTGCCCGGGATGGGTTTGATCTCTACCGGTACGTTGAATCCATCTACGAGGCTGATGTCATAATAATCGAGATCGGCGTGTCCGTTGAAGCGTATTTCTGCGAGGGATACTGCTCTGGCGGTGGCGCCATTGCAAGCCAGTTTGTTGCCGCAGTCGCCTGTTTCGCAAGGACCGATGCCATTGGCGTTGAAATTACAGCCGGTGCGTGCCCAGAACCTGCCTTCCCATCGCAAGGGGAAGTTACTGATGGTACGTTGCTGGTGGGCATCGAGGCGGAATCCTCCGCCTTCTGGGATGATGGGTGTGAGCACATTGTTGTTGATGACGCCACCGAACAGGCCTACCCAGATGGTTTGGTCACTGTTGTTGATGAGGGTAACACTGCGTTGTGCGAGCGCTAGTCCCGGGAGGAACAGGAGGAGAAGGTAAAAAAAGAGGGGTTGCGTTTTCATAGATTTTCATTTGGGAATAAGACAATCCTGCCTGGCTAAACTTTGATATTCCCATGAAAAATTAATGCTAGTGCTGTAAGAAGGCAGTGATCTCTTCTGCGGTGCGTCTGGCGGTGCGGCCTACGCCGATGAGGGTGGCGGAGGCGAAGCCTGTCCAGTTGCCATATCCTACGAGCCATAGGCCAGGGGTATTGGAGGAGCGGGTGCCTTGGGTGGGGATTTGGTTGGCGGTATTGAAGCAGTTCAGTGCGCGGAGGTGATCCAGTGCGGGCCGGAATCCGGTGCAGAAAATGACGACGTCGGCTGCGACCTTGCGGCCATCTTTCCAGGCGATGCCATTTGCATAGAAGTGGTCGAAGGTAGGGAAGGCATTCAGGACATGTCGTTCCCTGGCGGCGATGACGGAGGAAACCATAACGATGTGGCCCAGTTGGGGTGGTATGAAGGTTTGGCCCTGCTGCTGTGCGTGGTATTGTTGTGTGGCTATATCGAACAGGTATCTGCCATCGATATGATCCGGCAGGAAGGATGGTGATTGGCGGGTGACCCAGTGAGTATCTGCGATCTGTGATACATCGGCCAGGATCTGTGCACCTGAGTTGCCTTCTCCCACGATGATGACCCGTTTGCCCTGCCAGGTTTCGGGGGACCGGTAGTCGGCGGAATGGAGGATGATGCCATTAAACCCATCTTTGCCCGGTATATCAGGTATATAAGGAGCTGTATAGCTGCCGGTGGCACTTACTATTGTTCTGGCGTAGAACGGCCCCTGTGTGGTCTGTAATACAAATATTTCCTCCTCTTGTTGTACGCTCTGTACGGTAACTCCTCTTTGTATGGGAAAGCCGTATTTCTGTTCATATTGTTGGAGGTAGGTGATGGTTTCATCTCTGGTGGGGTAGTAGTCGGGACCACCAGGCATCATGGTACCGGGGAGGGAGCTCCATGGAGCCGGGGAGAATAAGCGGAGCGAGTGCCAGGTGTGCTGCCATGCGCCGCCTGTCTGTTCCTCTTTATCCAGCAGGAGGTAGCGGAGGGAGGACCTGCGCAGGTAGTAGGCTACGGCGAGGGCGCTTTGTCCACCGCCTATGATGATCACGTCATACAGCTCCCGGCTCATAGTATTGTTTAGCCTCTGAAGGCAGAGGGGGATAGGTCGGTATGTTTTTTAAAGAAATGGTTGAAGTGAGCGGGTTCTTCGAAGCCCAGGGCATAGCCGATCTCTGATATGTTCCAGTTAGTATGTTTCAGTAATGTTTTGGCTTCGCTGACGAGGCGGTCGAGAATGTGTTCGGTGGTGGTTTTGCCGGTGGTGAGCCTGATAGCGCGATTGAGGTGATTGGTATGTACGGACAGCTGAGCGGCGAAGTCCCTCGCGGATCTCAAAGAGAAACGCTGGGAGGGGGACTCTATGGGAAATTGTCTTTCCAGCAGTTCGGTAAAGATGGATGTGATGCGGGCATTGGCATCCACGTGCTGGTAGAGTGTTTCCGTCGGCTGCATTTTCAGTGCGTAGTGTACCATCTCCATGATGTAGTTGCGGATCAGGTCATACTTGTATACATAATCTGAGTTGATCTCTTCCATCATTTTTTCGAAGATCTGCAGGATGAATTTCTCCTGTGTTTTGTTGAGCTGGTAGCTGGGCTTATTGCCCGGAACAAACATGGGGAGGTCTTTGATCCCGCCTCTTATCTGGCTGGTGATGAAAGACTCTTTGAAGATGCAGAAGTAGCCGGTGGTATCTTCCGTTTGTTGTTCAAACTGGTAGGGTACCTGTGGATTAAAGAATAGCAGGGAGGTGCCGGATACTTCCAGGCTTTTGTCTGCGTAGTGATATACGTGTTTCCCTTTTACGATGGTAATTTTGTAGAAGTCTCTGCGGCTGTACTGTACTGGTGCTTTACCAGGTCCCAGGCAATCCTCCATCCGGAATACATTGAAATGACCGATGTCTTGTTTTAAATTTTCCGGCATCCAGTTGAACTTCTTCATGTAGAAATCTTCCAGGGTCTCTGTTTTTGCCATATATAGAAAATTAAGCGGATAAGTGACCTCAAAGGTACGGAACAGAACACCCTGTGCCGTTATCTTTTTCAAACAGGTACTTGCAAAATTCAAACAATTGGTCACGCATCTTGTTCATAGCGAAGTCTCAATTTTTCTTCTTCGAGGTCTAATAGTTCCTGGTATTTTCGGATGAGGCCGTCGTCGGTATCGGTCCCATTGTTCAATTCTTCGAGCCAGTTGCGCTGTTGTTCGAGCAGTTGCAGCTGCAGGCGGTAGTGGACGGGTCCTTCGGTGTGTTCGGGAGGGCTGGTCAAGGTTTCTTCCGACTTGTATTTTTCGCGTAGCAGTTGCAGGATGCTGTCGTGGTTGACAGTATCGCCATGTTCGCCATCGAGGAAGGCGAGGCTTTTTTGTCCCAGTATTTTTCGCAGGCGGATTTCTTGTTCGGGCAGTGGGAGGCTATGGTCGGGATCTTCCATATTGATCCATTTGATGACCAGAGGCAGGGTCAGGCCTTGTAAGATGAGGGTGACCAGTATGACGGAAAAGGTGATGAAGAGGATGAGATTACGCTGAGGAAAGGGGGTGCCATTGTTGAGGTGGTATGGGATGGACAAGGCGGCGGCGAGGGATACCACTCCCCGCATGCCTGTCCAGCCAAGGATCATAGGGCCCTTCCAGCCTGGGTGGGCGTCGGCGGTGGTGATGTAGCGGCTGATGAAGACGGTAAATGCGGAGGCGCCCAGTGTGGATAACAGGCGTCCGGCGATGAGTACCAATGATATCAGCAAGCTATAGCCGATGGCAGCTTTCAGGCTGACTGTTCCCAGTTCTTTGACGACGACGGGCAGTTCCAGTCCTATCAGCATAAAAACGAGTCCGTTGAGAACGAAGCCGAGCGAGGACCATACGGTAGAGCCACGCAGGCGGCTGCTATGAGAGAGGAAGCGTCTGCTCCGGTAGGACAGGAAGAGGCCTCCGCTCACGACGGCAAGTACGCCAGAGAAATGGAACCATTCTGCTGTCAGGTACATGACATAGGGCGTGGTGAGGGTGAGGACAATATCGATATTGACATTGGTGGGCAGTCGTTTGTGCAGCTGGTAGTAGCCGATGGCGATCAGCAGGCCGGTAGCTACGCCCATGACTATTACGACCACGAAACTCAGGGCAGCCTGGTGAAACACAAATCTGCCGGTATCTACGGCGATGAGGGCGAACCGGAAGATGATCAAGCTAGCTGCGTCATTGAGGAGGCTTTCTCCCTCTAGTATAGAGGTGAGTCTTCTGGGTACTTTAATATACTTCAGGATGGCGGAGGCTGATACGGCATCTGGCGGGGACACGATACCACCCAGCAGGAATCCCAATGCCATGGTAAAACCGGGGATGAAGGTACTGGATATCAAAGCAACGACGAAGGAGGTAATGATCACTATGAGGAAAGCGAAGCTGCCGATGACCCGTCGCCATTTCCAGAGGTCTTTCCAGGAGGTATACCAGGCTGCTTCATAGAGCAGGGGCGGTAAAAAAAGTACAAATATGAGCTCCGGGTCGATGCTGATCTCAGGAATTGCCGGGACGAGGCTTAGGAAGAGACCACCGAGCACGAGTATGACCGGATAAGCAACCCGAAGGCGCTGGGCCAGCATGATCAATAATAAGATGATGACAATCAGTAAAATGTAGACTTTAAAAGTGCCTTCCATGGACAATTTTTAGATAGAATGGTAATAAAAGAAAAGGGGTACTGAAATATATTACAATGAGTTGATATAACCTAACAGGAGCGACCAGAGCTGCAGGTAACTTGTTTGATCATCACGTGGATCAGTTGTGAGGCATAGTTGACGAGTAGTAGTTCTTTATAGTTGTACAAGGTATCGCAAGCCATTCTGATCTTTTCAAACAGGAGGCGGATATCGAGAGAGGGCATGGTTTCCAGGGTGAAGCCTTCTTTTGTAGAAAGCCGTAGTTGCTGGATTTTTTTTTCCAGCTGGGGTGGAAAACTTTGTTTGGGTAGCACGAACAACTGTCCGCCTTTCTCTGACAGCAGCTGGGGTGGGCACGGTTTATGGCGGCTGTCGTACAATGCTAATATGGAAGGGTCTGCGTGCAGGTAGCGGGAGGCACCTTCATGAAAATAGAAGGCGAAATAGGCCTGGTATTCGGACAGGAGTTGTGGCAGGTCGGTGTCTGCATCCAGTAGTTGGATGCCCGGAGGTAAGTCATCTTGTATGTGATCATATTTTGTCACTGTTCATTTTTAAAATGTAAAATTACCCTATCTGTATTGCCTTCACTTACGATTATCAATCAAAGAATTGCTAAAATCAAACACCGGAGTACATTTTTACCAAATGGCAAACATGGCCCGTCTAATGGGAAGGACATTTGTGAAGCGTTGTATACTACGGTGGGTGCCTCCTTGCTGGCGAAGCGAGTGGGAGAGGTTGCTGGTAGTGGCCAGGTATTGGTTGTAGACGGTGGTACGGTGTTGGTATAGCTGAAAAAAAGAACTTTTCCGCAACGAGGCGGAAAAGTTCCGGGGGGACGGGTTAACATAGTTATCTGAATGATATAGTTATTACATTACAAGACGGCTGGTTTGCCTTTTATAGTCTGCCGGGGTGGCTCCTGGATACCGTACTGTTTCATCAGCGCCAGTAATACACCATTCGTCCATCCGAAGCCATCCTGAGAGGGATATTCACCACCACCGGCGGTCAGTGTCATATCAACGACGTTGTATTTCTCCATTAGTTTACCTGTTTGCTGATATACCTGTATGTTGAGTTTCGCCCATCGTTGTGCGATATCCCTGGCAAGTGCTGATTGTCCGTATTTTTCCAGTCCCTGGATAGAAATCCATTGCAGCGGCGCCCAGCCATTGGGGGCGTCCCATTGTTCGCCGGTATGTTGCAATGTTGTGGTGAGTCCACCTGCTTGCAAGAAGGAGTGTCTGATCTGCTGGCTTACCTGTTGGATATGTTTTTTATCTGCCATGCGGAAGAAAAAAGGATACATACCTGCGAGCGTGAGAGCGTCGGCTGGTTTACCTTTTTCTATATCGTAGTCCACATACCATCCTTTTTCTGTTGACCAGCAGTATTTTTCCAGGCTGCGTCGTCGAGCTGTGGCCAATGCCCTGAACCTGGCTTCGTCTTTGGTATTGCCAGCGATGCGGGAGGCTTTGGCTAAGGTCGTTTCCAGGTGATATAATAAGGCATTGAGGTCGACTGGTACTAAGGCTGTTGTGCGGGTGGTACGCAGGTCTTTTGGATCTGATTGCCATCGGCTGCTGAAGTCCCAGCCACTCTCTGCTGCAGAGCGTAGGTCCCGGTATAAGGTAGCGGGATGTGTTACGCCGGCGGCGGTGGCTATATCTTCCCGATACGATTCCTGTCTGGGGATGCTGTCCTGGTCGTAGTACCTGTTAAGGAGGCTACCGTCGGGCATGTGCACTACATGTTGTGTAGGGGCGCTGCGATCCATCCAGTAATCATATTCCTGCTGCAGGGCAGGAAGATAGGCTTTGTATATGCTATCTCCTTTTTCGGCTGCCAGGAGTTCTACCATAGCGGAGAAAAAGGGAGGCTGGCTTCTACTGAGGAAGTAGGTACGATTCCCATTTGGGATGTGTCCATAGTTTGCTATGAGAGCTGCGAAATTGCTGACCATGTCTGATATGGTACTTATCTCTCCGGAAACGCGAAGGCCCTGCATGGTAAAGTAGCTGTCCCAGTAGTAGATTTCCCGGAAGCGGCCACCCGGTACTATATATGGATGCGGTAATGGCAGGAGGGAGCTATTGGTCTGCTGCGCTGCAGGGGATCTTTTGAGCGTGCTCCATAGTTGCTGGATATGTGCGGTGACAGGTTGCGTCTGGTCCTTATTGACCGGCGTAGCTGTGCCCGGGATATCGAAATGGGTCATTACAAATGACCGTAAGTTGAAGCCCTGCTGGTTTTTAGCGGATTGGTATGCCTGTAGTATCTGCGCGGGAGTTTGTTTGGGTACGGCGTCCACAAAAGTCTTACTATCCGGGAATACCCGTGCTGACTGCACAGCGGTGAATAGTTCTCCGTACACTTGGTCTGGTGTTGGTGGTCGCTGTGCCCATATGCCTGTGGTGAGGCAGATCAGCATGCCATTGATGAGGGTGATTTTTTTTAGCTGTTTGATGATTGTCATACCGGTCAATTAAAAGTCGATGGTCACAGATATTTTGCCGAAGCGTCCCAGTATTGGTCTTGCATAGTAGATGGCTCCCGGGGCAGAGGTGATACGAGGGTTGCCTTCGGTGAGTCCGATCGTATTGGTGATGTTGGAGACATCTACAGCAAAACGTACTTTATTGAGCTTGTAAGCTACTCCGGCGTCCAATGTGTGGAATGCCGGCAGTGCGAATACATTGGCGTTGTCAGAATACTTCTTACCAAAATACTGCCATTCTACATAGGCCATTAGCCGATCTGTGAATTTATAAGAAGGGCGCAGTGTTCCGTATACGGAGGGGATACGACGCACTTTGTTGTCTTTATAATCGTATCCGGTGCCTTTGAAGTCGGTGAATTTCGGATCCTGTAGGGTGGCGCTGAGACTTACATTGAAGCGACGGAGGTTTAGTTCTGTTTCCAATTCGATACCTATATTGTGTGCTTTTGCGAACTTGTTCTCCGATTGTCCGTTGACGAGGATATCTGTGAAGGCGATATTGTCCAGGTTCATGTAGAAGAGATTCGCGAATACGGCAATGTTACGACCCTGGTATTTGTAGCCCAGTTCATATTGATTTACGACTGTTTCTTTGATCGTGGAGAGTTTGTCGGCATTGTCATAGTAGGCTTCTTCTATCGGGGAACGGAATCCATTGCTATATCGGAGGTAGGCGGCCATGTTATCGGTAAATTTATAGTTGGCGGCGGCGCTATAGGAGAATCTGTCGATATTGTATTTCCAGTAGTAGTAGGGACCTTCCGTGCTGCTCATGGCATTGTCTGCTGTAGTGGTTTTGAAGTCTAATCCGAAGCTGGTGTTATTATCCAGGTTGCGAGGGGTAGAAGTACCTTTATAACCGCTGTAGCGATCAATATCATATCTTAGGCCGAGGTCGAAGGTAAGTTGTTTGGTTGCTTTTATTTCTGCATTGACATAAGGGGCATTGATATTGCCTTTTAGCTGTGCGTCTCTTGTGAGCCAGGATATTTCGGATACGCCGTTATAAGTACGGGAATAATTAGGAGAACTGGGTGTGAGTGATTCATCTACCAGGTTTAATAACTGCGGATTATCTGATACTTCTATCAGCATATTGCTCCAATTCCATTGCTGGTTAGATTTCCAGTTGGAATAATAATATCCGAATGACAAGTCTACCACTTGATTGGTGTATTTAAATCGCAGGTCGTTAGCGAAGTTATCCATCTGTTTGTCGATAGCCCAATAGCCTACTTTCGCTACCAGGTCGGGATTGACACGTTGACCTGTGTTGACATTGTAGTAGCCGGGATTGTTTACCGGGTAGGCAACACCATTGGATGTGTAGGTGCTTGCGAAGTTGGCTGCTGTTTTGGGTTCTTCGCCAGGGAAGATAGCTGTATAGTTCAGGTTTATTTTCGTATATCTCATCGCATTAGTTACAGAGAAGCCGTTCTTAAGATCGATATTGACTTCTCCTCCGATAGCATCTACTATAGGGTGCACGCCATTTTCCAGATCGCGCTGGTAGTATCCGCCGCCAAATTGTGGTACTTTGAGATTGCTGAAGTTGCGGGAGGTCAGGGTACCATAGTTGGGATCAAAGCCTTTGATACCTTTGGGATGGTCTTTGTCTGTCAGTGGTATTGGCAGGAGGAATAGGTTGCGGTCATCGAGCTTTTTATAGTACAACTTGATGTATCCGTTGTCGAGGTTATATTTAAGGTTCATTTTCACCTGTCCTCCCCGGTTGCCGGCGAAGCCCGGATTACGTACGCCATTGTCTACGCGATAGAATCCACCGATGTTAAAGAACAGTTTGTCTTTTACCAGTGGTCCTCCTACGTTCAGATCTGTTCTGAACAGGCTGGAGGTACCGGCTGTTAGTTTGGCAGTTCCGGCGAAGTTATTGCCACCGGTTTTGCTGATGAAGTTGATGATACCCCCTGGTGCGTTGGTTGCGAAGACAGCACCGGAGCCACCTCTTACGGCTTCCATGCGGGCAACTGTTTCATCTACGCGTAACCAGTTGTCGGCATTGGCAAATTGCAATGCGCCATCTTCGAATACGGGTAATCCATCTTCCTGTATCTGTACATATTCGTATGCGCCGGCGGAAGGAATGCCACGGGCGAACAGGTTATTTCCTACTTCACCACCGGAGGTTTCTACGACGAAGCCCGGTACTGCCTGTAGTAAGTCGGCTGTGCTTTGTGGTGCGAGTTCTTCTATCTTGGAGCTTCTGATGGAGGTGATAGCTACACTGGATTCTATTTTACGTTTGGGAGTGGTAGAGCCGGTCACTACTACTTCTCCCAGTGCGAGGAGGTCTTCCTGCAGGGTGAGGTTTTGCGTGATGTCTGCATTGACATCTATTTCAATACCATTGGCTTTGTAGCCTAAGGCGGTCACTGTCAGCATATATTTTCCGGAAGGCACGTTGAAGATGGCGTATTTACCTTTTTCATCGGAGATAGCTCCTAGTGCCGTGCCACGGAGGTTGACAGTGCTACCTGGGACTGGTTTGCCCTCTTTATCAGATATGATACCTTGAATGGTATGCGACTGTTTTACGTCAGCGGCCAGCTGTTGCAGGCGATATTGAATGGCAGCAGCATCCTTTATATGGTAGATGATGGTTTGTTTGCCGCTAACTGTGTAGGCCAGTTGATGTGGTTTGAAATAGCGCTCGAATAAGGAGGCAAAGGTGTAATAGCCTTCGCTCACTTTCACTTTGACTTGCAGTTGCTTTTCGTCATTATTAAAGCTAACGGGATCTGGTGCTGTTTTATTGAACTGTTCGCAGAGCGTCAGCAGTTTCGTTTCCCCGCCCGGGAGAAAGAAGGTATATGCGGCCGCTTGTGCCTGCAAACAGAAAAAGGAAAGGCAGCACGCCATCAGTAATTGGAGATGCTTTTTCATAATCGTGGTTGATTGTAATTCTGGAAACTATAGTAAAATCGAGTGTGTTATTATTGGATGATCAGTTTTTGTCCGACCTGTTCTACTTTTTTGCCCATTAATAATTCTAAAGTCCTTTTTATTTCGACAATGTTGCTATAGCGGAAATCGACTGTCAATTTGGTATTCATAAGCGAATCTTTTCCGGTGAGCAGTATTTGCTTGGTTGCTTGTAGGTCTTTGGCGATGTCTTTTACGGGTGTATTGTAGTATCGAAGCATCGTGCTATCTACAAAGGCTTGTTTGAGCAGGCTTTGGGTGTGGTGTTGATAGGAGGCCATTTCGCCACGTTTCAGGATCATAGCGCTATTATGAGCTGTCAGACTGGCTTTTATGGCTCCTTCCATTACTTTAACAGTGAAGTTATCCGTTGTATTGTTGACGGAAAAGCGGGTGCCGAGCACTGTGATAGTGGCTTTTGCGGTGCGGAGGTGGAAGGGATGTTCTGTTTGTCTTGGTACATCGAATATGGCCTCGCCGTCCAGTTCTACTTCTCTGTTCTCTTTACCGAATTGCCGATGATAGCGTAACTGCGCTCCTTGTTTTGCTACTACCATACTACCATCGGGCAGGTATAGGGTGTCTTTTATCTGTGCGGTGATCCAGGGAGAAGCAGGTATTGCATTCCGGAAGTATATGGCCCAGCAGCAAACCAGCAGTACTGCCGCGGCGGCAGCCACCTGGTACCAATGTATGTTTTGAGATTTCAGTCGGGGGCTTTCCTGTATGCTGCTGTTTACTTTTTGCCAGGCGTTATCAACAGATATGTGTGGTGCGGAGGTATTTTCCCATGCAGTATCCTGCAGTAACTGTTTAACTGCTTCGAGTTTTTCCTGATGGGTTTTATTTGCCATTGCCCAGGCTTCGACGGCCTTCATTTCTTCTGCGGACAGTTCTCCGAGACAATAAGCGGTCAGGTGTTCAAAGAGTTGATCCTCTTCGGTAAAAAGTTGCATATCGTGTATTTTACAAGGCTATCACCTGCTTTATGCAGTGGTCTATATATACCTTATACAACTTTTTGACGGGCTACCCCCACTCAGTGGAAAAAAATAAATAGCGCCGTTTTTAGAAGCGGGGTGATACGGGTGTATAGGTACTTGATAGCTTTTCCCATTTGATTTTCTACTGTTTTGACGGAGATATCCATTGTGCTGGCTATTTCTTTGTAGGATAGTCCTTGTTCGCGGCTCAGGAGGAATATTTCTTTTCTGCGGGGAGGTAATTCGTCCAGGATATCTTTTAATTGTTGTTGGAGGCTATAGGTAGATTGAGACAGGGGGGCCTGAGTTTGATCCAGGTGTGCTACCTGGTCTGTTAATATTGTTTTGGAGCGGTAGTCAGATTTGAGGTAATTAAGGCAGGCGTTCCGGGTGGCGCGGTAGAGGTATGCTTTTACGGATTGATTCGGGTCCAGGCGTGACAATTGTTTCCATGCATTGATAAATACGCCCTGTACGATATCTTCTGCGACATCGAGGCGTAGGACAAGCTTATTGGCGAAGCAGACCAATTGCTTATAATTGGCATAAAACAGTTGTTCAAATTGATCTGATGTCAACTTTGGACTTTTATGAATGATGTTTATCCGTAGATAGCAGCTACGGTCTCTTGGTTGATGTGGCTACAATTTAGGTTATTTTTTCATATTCGTTTTTTTGCGGCCAGGGGGGCTATAAAAGTGAACATCCCTTGATTTGTCAGGAACAAATCGAGGGATGTTCACTTTTATTATCTGTGATGTCTATTTATTGGGCTTCCGGCGCAGCTACCAACTGACGTTTATAGAGCTGGATGGTATTTTCCAGGCCGAAGTATAAGGCATCGCATACGAGGGCATGGCCGATAGAAACTTCGAGGAGCTGTGGGATATGTAATTTAAAGAATCGAAGATTTTCCAGGTTGAGGTCATGGCCGGCATTGAGGCCAAGTCCTATGGCGCTAGCTTCCCTGGCTGTATTTTTATAATCGTTGAACAGCTGCAGGTTTTGTGGTTGTGTACGGGCGTTGGTATATTCTTCTGCGTAGGGGCCGGTGTATAGTTCGATACGATCGGCACCTGCTGCTTTTGCACCTTCGACCATGCTAACATCAGCATTGAGGAAGATGGATACTCTTATACCCGCGGCCTTTAATGTACTGATGACATCTTTCAGCTGTGATTGATTGGCTTTGGTATCCCATCCGGTGTTGGAGGTGATGGCATCGGGGGGGTCGGGTACCAATGTGCATTGGTCGGGTTTGGCTTGTAATACCAGGTCCATAAAGGAGCTGGAGGGATATCCTTCAATGTTGAATTCGGTGGTGACTAATGGTTTGAGGTCCAGTACATCCTGGTAGCGGATATGTCTTTCGTCCGGCCGAGGATGTACTGTTATGCCTTCGGCCCCAAAGCGTTCACAGTCCTGTGCTACCTTTAATATATCGGGCAAATTGCCACCTCTTGCATTGCGCAGGGTCGCAAACTTGTTGATGTTTACACTAAGCTTTGTCATACTGCAAAAATAATAAATCGTGGGTGAACAATAGGGAAGAAGTAGCGGCTGCGTAAAAAAGAAAAGGTCAAAAGGCCTGGAGACCTTTTGACCTTTTACAATTTATCGTAATGATAAAGTAATCGTACTATATCGACTAGTACCTGTAATAGTCAGGCTTGTAGGGGCCTTCTGCAGGTATGCCGAGGTATTCGGATTGTTCAGTAGTGAGGGTGTCGAGTTCTACACCGATCTTTTTCAGGTGTAAACGAGCTACTTTCTCATCCAGGTGTTTAGGCAGTACATATACTTTGTTCTCATACTTGTCAGTATTGGTCCAAAGTTCGAGTTGAGCCAGTGTCTGGTTGGTGAAAGAGTTACTCATTACGAAGGAGGGATGTCCTGTAGCACAACCGAGGTTTACGAGGCGGCCTTCAGCCAGCAGGATGATATCTTTACCATCGATGGTATATTTATCTACCTGAGGCTTGATTTCCACTTTAGTATTGCCATAGTTGTTATTTAACCAGGCAACATCAATTTCGATATCGAAGTGACCGATGTTAGATACGATACATTTATCTTTCATCAGTTTGAAGTGTTCGCCAGTGATGATATCGCGGCAACCAGTGGTTGTTACGATGATATCTGCTTCTTTAACGGCATCAGCCATTTTCTTCACTTCGTAACCTTCCATAGCGGCCTGCAGAGCGCAGATCGGGTCTATTTCGGTGATGATAACACGGGCACCGGCACCTGCGAGGGATTCTGCAGAACCTTTACCTACGTCGCCAAAACCGGCAACTACGGCTACTTTACCAGCGATCATTACGTCAGTTGCACGACGGATAGCATCTACGCAGGATTCGCGGCAGCCATATTTGTTATCAAATTTGGATTTAGTTACGGAGTCATTGATATTGATAGCAGGGATGGGCAAAGAACCATTTTTCATACGCTCGTATAAACGGTGTACGCCGGTGGTAGTTTCTTCGCTCAAGCCTTTAACGTGTTGGATCAGTTCAGGATATTTATCCAATACCATGTTGGTGAGGTCGCCACCATCATCGAGGATCATATTCAGGGGGCGGTCAGCGCCACCGAAGAAGAGGGTTTGTTCGATACACCAGTCAAACTCTTGTTCGTTAAGGCCTTTCCAAGCAAATACGGGAACGCCGGCGGCAGCTACGGCAGCAGCGGCATGATCCTGTGTAGAGAATATGTTGCAGGAACTCCAGCGCACTTCAGCGCCCAGATGTACGAGGGTTTCTATCAGTACTGCTGTTTGTATTGTCATGTGCAGGCATCCGGCGATACGCGCACCTTTCAGCGGCTGTGATGCACCATACTCTTCTCTTAAAGACATGAGACCGGGCATTTCTGCTTCTGCTAACTCTATTTCTTTACGGCCCCAATCGGCTAAGCTCATATCTTTTACCTTGTACTGGAGGTTAAAGTCAATGTTTGAATTTGCTATTGTAGACATTCTGTTTAAAGTTTAGGCAAAAATACTTTTATTTTAACTCTTCACATAGTACTACCAGTTAAATCTTCGCATACTGCATTAATATTGCTTTTACTGCTCATTTTTAAGCCACATCCTCCCCCTCTTTTTAAATTTTATTTTGACTGCTATATTTTATTATTTAGATTTGCAAATTGTAATATATGATTATATATTTAATCGTTTTTGTCTATATTACATTTAAGTGAGTATATCATAATAGTGTAAATTGATGTATTAGTTGAATTTTTTGCCCTATTTATCGATAGAGAGCGACCGGGAAGGCCCTCGATTTCCGCTTCCCTATACCGCAGCCAGCATGGATAGAAGCTGTATCATTATTACAGTGTAAGAGAGCGTCATATTTAATGGTTTTTCTATACGGCTGGCCGCCTTCATTCCTATACCGGTATTGGCCTTGTTATGATTATGGCTATGGATAAATAGAAATTACACGTTAATTATGTTATTCCTATCCTGTGAAGATTATGATTCCTATGTCTAATATCCTCTTGTCCAGGTGGGGGCAATATCTCCTGATTGCAGTGCTGTCGATGTTTTGCAGTCGTTCTATAGCTCAGATAGCTGTTACTATCAATCCTTCGGGAGGGGTATCGTTATCTGATCTTAAGATAGATATATATAAGGACGGCAGTTATGCGGTTACTCGCAATAGCAAGACAGAAACTTATAATGGAGCGGGTCTTACAAAAGGCATTAATACCAATGTCAATTTTATCAGCCTTGCCCCTTACGATACTTCCGGTTGGCATCAACCTCAGATATGTTATGTTTCGCCGTTAGCGGGTACAGGTACCTTAAATGATCCCTGGCAGGTACAGATGGTGGGTACGGTACAGGGGCTTTACAATACCACTGCCAACCTGATAATGAACCTTAGCTATCAACAAGGTAAGGACTATTTCATGTTGGACTATGTATTGCAGTTACCTCCGGAGACCTATCAGGGGGAATGGTTTATGACCAATGCCCATCTGTATCTTTCGGAGGTGGGTGTAATGGGGGCAGATCCGGCGCTTACTAACCAGTTGCCTGTCAGCAGTAAATCTACCGGCTTTATTGCACCATCATCTAATCCGGCTACCGTAGGTTTATACAGGGCTGCCGGGCAGGATGGCGGATTGGGGTTAGAGACCCCACGTTCTCATGTTTTTAAGACTTACCCTAGTTTCAAATCTTATAATATCACGTCGGCTGGTAACCATTTACGTCGTTATGATGATGGAACGTTACCTTCTATTGTAAAAACCATCATGGATGCTGTTCCTGTTGGTATTTCCGTGCATAAAGACCTGGGAAGCGTATTTGAACAGCAGTTTAAGACTGCCCGTATCATGGTAGGATACGGTGTTTCTAAGAACCAATATGATCCTGTGTTGGAAGTACAGGATGTGCCGGGCATCGATTTCTCACCGGTACAGGTAGCATTTGCCAGCCCTACTGCTCAACATGCGGAAGGTAATACGGAAGCGGCTATACAGGGATTGAGTATTAAAGTATCGGGAGGTAAGCTGAATACGCCACAGTTTGTACGGATTGTTCATGACAATACCTATACATCGCCGCATCGTGCTGAAAAGGGAGTGGATTATGACTATCAGGAAGGTTTTTTGATCCCTGCAGGAGACTATCGCATGGGGGAAACGGTGTTGGCGCTTAATAATATCCGCATAAAGGGGAATACAACATTACAGTATAGCCGTAGCATGAAGTGGAAGCTCGAATCTACCTGTAATACACTGGTAAATATTGACCCGGCGGCATCCTCATGTGTCTATGAGATCACCGATGATGAACCCAGAGAGCTTTCATTGGCCGTACTACCTATAGATGAGGGAAGTACACAGACGGCTGTTGTGCATCTGCCGACAGGTGTACTGGCCTCCGAGGCCATAGCAGTGACGGTTAAAAGTGCCTCATCTTCTACTGCAAGTGAAGGAGCGGATTTTACTATTCCGTCCACAGTTACTATACCAGCTGGGAAAAACGGTGCTGATATTTCCATTGTAGCTTTACCGGATATGATCCTGGAACCCTTAGAAAAGCTGAATTTGACGGTGGAAGCAGATGTGATGGGGCAGGCTAAGTCGGCTGCTGCTACAGTAGACATCAGGGACATAACGCGGACCAATCCGGCCTATACGGTTGTCCGGGTGGCGTTAGATACTGCCAATGTGACGCTACCATTAGATGAAGGCTATGATGGTAACCTTGTGCTACATCTACCAGAGGGCATTACAACGGTAGTGCCTATCACTATTCAGTTGACGGCTACAGGGGGTGCCGGCGTAACTGCTTCGGACTATAAATTGAATACCACGACTGTCACGCTTAACACGGGAAATAATACAACGATTCCTTTCAGCATATTACATGATGACTTACTGGAAAGAACAGAGGAACTTACGATTGGCGGCAGTGCTGGTGATGGATTAACCACTTTTACCGTGGCTGCCGGCGTTGTACAGATGAAGGATGCAGATTTTGCAGACCACCTTGTTTTATCTGTTACAAAAGCGGGCGTAGCCGCGACGGCTGAGATCAATGAAGGAGGAATAGATAGCCGTGATGTCACTTTTTCATTGCCGGACGGTTTGAAGGCCGGGTATGAAATTCCCCTGACAATTACAAAAGGTATCAGCAGTACTGCTGATGACGGCGATCATAGTAATGTGGCTGCTGTATTACATATCAGTGAAGGGAGCAAGTCGACTTCCCTGAGCGGCGTTACTGCTACAGCAGATAATATACTTGAGGGAGATGAGCAGTTAGTGATTGTAATGGATGCCTCCGGCTTTAAGAGAGACTCCGTTACATTTATATTGAAGGATGCAACTGCCACGGCTGATAACTTAAAGATGGAATTGGTAGCGGATCAGGGTGATCTGAAAGAGGGAGAGAGCAGTAATGTGACTTTACGATTTAAGAACAGTGGTATAAAGGCCAGTGTGCCTATCACGGTAACGCTGACGAAGGACCTGCTATTGCCCGGAGCTGCAGCGGCTGATTATACTTTATCGGCTACTACGATCACACTTGGAAGTATGGAGACGTCTGTGGTGTCGACGGGTCTTTTGGCAGCGAATACAGATAAGATACTGGAGGCTACGGAAGCCTACCGGATAACGGGTGTAGCGAGTGGTATCTCCGGCTTGACGGTAGCGCCTGTGAATGGTAATATATCCGATGCAACGGGAGATGATCCCGCTAATAAACGGATCAGTGTGAGTGCTGCTACTGTGATGGAAGAAGGGAAGGATTATCCGCTTACGTTTAGCCTGCCGACGGATATCAGCACAGAGGTGGACATCCCTATTACGACTACTTATTTTGTAGGATCTACCGCAAGTACCTCAGATTACAGTCTGCCGGTAGCAGCCAAGATCATGGCCGGTAGTGCGAGCAGTACAGTAGATATCCACATTACAGATGACGACTTACTGGAAGGTCCTGTGAATGAGTTGTTAAAGCTGGAGAGCAGTTCGTTTGCTTTCTCCGGCATACAGATCAGTCCTGTGACTATCCAGTTGAAGGATATGGATTATACGCCGGATATGGCGTTGGTGCTGAGCCGGAGTGAAGCTACTATAACCGAGGGTGATGTTACCGGTGCCAAGGTTACGGTGAGCTTACCCGGTAATTTGAAGGCTGGTTATCCGCTGGTGCTTTCTATTAGCAAGGGCAGCAGTTCCAGTGCTTCAGACGGAGATCATAATAATATTGTGCAGAGCATTACAATCCTACAAGGTAGTAGTGATGCCACTACTACGGCAATTACCGCGATGACAGATAATATCCTGGAGCCTGATGAGGTGTTGCAGGTAGTGATGACAGCCGGCGGCTTCAAGACGGATTCGATATCGCTGACATTGAAGGATGCAACTGCCACGGCTGATAACCTAAAGATGGAATTGGTAGCGGATCAGGGTGATCTGAAAGAGGGAGAGAGCAGTAATGTGACTTTACGATTTAAGAACAGTGGTATAAAGGCCAGTGTGCCTATCATGGTAACGCTGACGAAGGATCTGCTATTGCCCGGAGCTGCAGCAACTGATTATACTTTATCGGCTACTACGATCACACTTGGAAGTATGGAGACGTCTGTGGTGTCGACGAGTCTTTTGGCAGCGAATACAGATAAGATACTGGAGGCTACGGAAGCCTACCGGATAACGGGTGTAGCGAGTGGTATCTCCGGCTTGACGGTAGCGCCTGTGAATGGTAATATATCCGATGCAACGGGAGATGATCCCGCTAATAAACGGATCAGTGTGAGTGCTGCTACTGTGATGGAAGAAGGGAAGGATTATCCGCTTACGTTTAGCCTGCCGACGGATATCAGCACAGAGGTGGACATCCCTATTACGACTACTTATTTTGTAGGATCTACCGCAAGTACCTCAGATTACAGTCTGCCGGTAGCAGCCAAGATCATGGCCGGTAGTGCGAGCAGTACAGTAGATATCCACATTACAGATGACGACTTACTGGAAGGTCCTGTGAATGAGTTGTTAAAGCTGGAGAGCAGTTCGTTTGCTTTCTCCGGCATACAGATCAGTCCTGTGACTATCCAGTTGAAGGATATGGATTATACGCCGGATATGGCGTTGGTGCTGAGCCGGAGTGAAGCTACTATAACCGAGGGTGATGTTACCGGTGCCAAGGTTACGGTGAGCTTACCCGGTAATTTGAAGGCTGGTTATCCGCTGGTGCTTTCTATTAGCAAGGGCAGCAGTTCCAGTGCTTCAGACGGAGATCATAATAATATTGTGCAGAGCATTACAATCCTACAAGGTAGTAGTGATGCCACTACTACGGCAATTACCGCGATGACAGATAATATCCTGGAGCCTGATGAGGTGTTGCAGGTAGTGATGACAGCCGGCGGCTTCAAGACGGATTCGATATCGCTGACATTGAAGGATGCAACTGCCACGGCTGATAACCTAAAGATGGAATTGGTAGCGGATCAGGGTGATCTGAAAGAGGGAGAGAGCAGTAATGTGACTTTACGATTTAAGAACAGTGGTATAAAGGCCAGTGTGCCTATCACGGTAACGCTGACGAAGGATCTGCTATTGCCCGGAGCTGCAGCAACTGATTATACTTTATCGGCTACTACGATCACACTTGGAAGTATGGAGACGTCTGTGGTGTCGACGAGTCTTTTGGCAGCAAATACAGATCAAATACTGGAGGCTACAGAAGCCTATCAAGTAACTGGTGTGGCCACTGGTGTACCTGGATTGTCGGTAGCGGCTATTAAAGGCAATATAATTGACAAGACCAGCGAGATAGCAGCTAATAAAATGATTACTGTCAGTGCGGCTGCTATAATGGAAGAGGGGAAAGATTACCAGCTGACCTACCGGTTACCTGCCGGGATTACTACAGAGGTTGAGATACCACTAACGATAGTACTTTCTGCAGATGCCAGTGTGACTGCCAGTGCAGAAGATTATAATCTGTCCGTACCTGTTAAACTTATCGGGAATAGTGTAGACGCTACTATTCATATAATGGATGATGACTATCTGGAAGGGCCTATGGACGAAGTGCTGCAGCTTGATGCCAGTGGTAGTGGGTTTACAGGGATTACAGTAGACCCAGTCAGCATACAGTTAAGGGACATGGACTACCAGCCTGATATGGCCTTAGTACTAAATGCCAGCCATAACAGTATCGGGGAAGGCCATATGGTGGGAGCCACTGTAACAATTGGTTTGCCAGGTAATTTGAAAGCCGGTTATCCATTCGTATTAAATATTAGCAAAGGCAATAGTTCTACCGCTGCCGACGATGATCATACTAATGTTAATCAATCGGTTACTATTGCAAAGGGCACTTCTGCCGTTACAACAACGGTGATCCGGGCGTTAGCGGATAATATATTAGAAGAAACGGAAACGTTACAAGTCTTGATGACAGCTCCTGGTTTCAAGAAAGATTCTATCAAGCTGATGATCACTGATGAAACGGGTGGTAACCCAGCTAACAGGAAGGTACATTTTGAAGTGGTACCAGCTGGCAACAATCATGTAGCGGAAGGAAGTGTGCTGAAGATCCGTGCTGGCTTACCAGCAGGTATACGCCCTTATAAACCATTGCAAGTAAGTATCGATCGTAGCGCTTTATCTAAGGCAGTTGTCAGTGATTACGCGGATGTGCCTGTTGATTTTACTATACAGCCTACTGAAAGTTATGTAGAATTTTCACTGAAGGCTTTAGCTGATAATATTCTGGAGAAGACTGAGTTATTGAGATTGACGGGGACGGTGACTAATTTCAGTGGTGTGTCTGCAGATAGTATTGATATCCTGATAGATGACATTACACACACTATTCCTGGTAACAGGCAGCTGCGCATGTACATTGATTCTGCGGTGCTGCACGAGGGTAGTCATTCACAGGTCGTGATAGGGTTTGTGAATAACCAGATCACTGCAGACGAGGATATTACTATTGATATTGTAAGGGATGCCGTGTCTACGGCAGATAATGCAGACTATAATGGTATTCCTGCGAAGGTTGTTATCCCTGCATATACCAATCAGGAGGTGTTTACGCTAAATATTACAGATGACAATATCGTAGAGGGGCCTGAGACGTTGAAGTTTGCTGTTACGACAGCTGATTATCCGGTTACTCAGCCAGCAGCGGTCACTATACCGGAGGCAAATGATTTTAAGATACAGTTATTAAAAACAGCGGATGCGGCGGAACCTTCCACAGATGGTGTCTATGTTATTAAACTGCCAGGCACTTCGGTGGCCGGAGCTGATATCCGGATCTTCTTTAATACCAGTGCTACAGCGGATGCAGATGATATGCAACCATTGGGGAATACAGCCATTATTACAGCAGGAAAGAATAGCACTGAAGTACGGGTAAAGGTAAAAGATGATCTGCTGATAGAAGGGGATGAAACCATTACATTGACCCTGCAGGCTGCTCAGATGAAACGAAATACGGGTATTATCGCTTTTGACGTAGAGGAGTTACCACTTACAATGACTATAACGGACGATGAAAGTGCAGAAAGCGGGTCAAAGGCGGATGAAAGGCGTATTATGATTGAGAAGATCGCAGACGCTTCAGAACCGGCTACAGCAGGAACATTCCGTGTCAGATTCAGTAATACGCAGCTGGCAGCAGTGAAGGACGTACAGGTTGACCTATCTACCGTTGGGACAGCTACCGCTGGTGTCGATTATATTGCATTGCCCTCAAAAGTTATTATCCCTGCATTCCAGAATGGTGTATTACTTACCGCTATCCCAATAGACGATGCATTAGTAGAGGGTACGGAAAGTATAGATGTTACGTTACAGCACGCAAATGCGCCTATCTCCGGAGTAAAATGGATGTTAGCGCTTGATCCTACAGCGAAGATGTCATTAATGGATAATGATACGCTTATAGTGGAGTTAATAACGGATGCAGTAACGGTAGACGAAGGGGAGCCGGTATCTTACAAAATAAGGTCAGCGAATACGGCAGTGTATGATCTACCGATACGGATCCAAGTGAAAACAGACAATGCGCGGGTTGCTGAATCGGATGCCGGAGCCATTAGTGATGAGACGTTGTCAGTTGTATTACCGGCCGGAGCTCACGAGTATGTATTTAAGGCCCGTACGAAAGATAACGATGTTAACGATGATGAAGGTTTCCTTGACCTGAATGTTCTGCCATATCAGCCTGGTAGTAGCACGCCTTTATATAAACAAGGTATAAAGTACCAGACGAAGGTGGCTATTACAGACAATGATCCGATGGAGCTATCATTCAGTACAGGAGAGTATCGCAGTAAGGAGGGGAGTCCCGGTAATGAGCAACAGCTATCTTTTGATATTAAAATGAACCGTCGCAGTTCAAGGCCAATTACTTTACAGTATGAGTATACAGTTGTTCCGAATGGGGGGGCTTCTATTATGACAGATGAAGCGACACCAGGTGTTGACTTCGATAATAGCGTCACCACCGTCGTTATTCCTGCCGGGCAATCTGCGGGAGCAATTAGGGTGCCGCTTGTCGGGGATACTATTTTTGAGCGTCATGAGTCGTTTGGCATACATCTGCTGAAGGCGACGGTGCCATCTGGTCAGTATGTTCCTAATATCATTCAACCAGATAAGGCAGTCGGTATCATTTTAAATGATGATGCAATGTGTATGAAATGTGATTCGGATGGGGATGGGTTAACAGACGGGGAGGAAGACGTAAATGGTAATGGAGATCCTTACGATGATGATACAGATGGTGACGGTATTCCGGATTTTCTGGATCCGGATTCTGATAATGATGGTGTGCCTGATACTGTGGAAAAGTGGACTACAGATAAGCGGTGGAGAGATGATAACAGGGGATTGATCCGGGTGCATCCTGCTATATCACCTAATGGGGATGGTAAGGGTAATGATGTCATGTATATTGAAAATATAGAGAAGTTCCCACGTAACGAAGTGATAGTATTCAATCGTTGGGGTGGTGCGGTGTTCCGCTTGAAGGGATATGATAATAAGTCCAACAACTTTAAGGGACGTTCCAATGTAGGAGCCAGTGGAGATGTTGCTGATGGTACTTACTTCTATATTGTCAATATATGGGATAATAACGGAAAGGCCGAAAGATATACCGGATTTATTGTAATAAAACGTTGACAGATATTTACAGGATGTCCATTTATTAAGTTCGAAACCTATGAAGCAATTCCTTTTAAGAACATTTTACCTGGTAGTATTTTATCTGTGTGGTTGTTTGCGAGTGCAGGCACAGCAGGACCCGATTTATTCGCAGTATATGTTCAACGGTATGATCATCAATCCTGCATATCCCAGTATGGATGAATCTTCCAGTTTGACTGTAGTAGGAAGGAACCAGTGGACGGGAATAGATGGAGCGCCGAAGACCGCCACTTTTTCTTTCTATTCACCTGTAAAAGCGACTAGTACCAGTTTAGGATTCAGCGCGCTTAGTGAGAAGATCGGTGTACAATCCAGGACGGGAGGTAGTTTTCATGTATCTCAGCGGGTGAAACTTAATGAAAAACTTTACCTGGCTATGGGGGTAAAGGCAGGAATGGTGCAATACCGGGAAAACAATAGTTTGCTGTCGACAACTGATCCGGTTTTTGCGCAGGACCAACGATATTGGAAGACGGATATAGGATTTGGCTTCATGTTATTTACGGAACGTTTTTTTGCCGGATTCTCTGCACCTACCTTCCGCAGTTTTGATATAGGAAAGAGTGTGAATAAAGTGTCTACCCGTACTCACTATTATTTTCAGGCAGGCTATTTATTTGACCTGGATGATAAGGTCAAGTTCAAACCTAACGTATTGATAAGAAAGGTGCAAGGTACTACCTGGGCTTATGATTTGAATGTAAATGTGTTGTTGAAGAATCTGGTTTGGTTGGGAGCTTCCTGGCGTTCGGAGAAGACGGTTACCGGACTTGTGCAGGTACAAATATCCAAACACTTTCAGGTTGGTTATGCGTATGACGCGCCTATGGCTTCTAACCTTAAGATGGGGCAATCCGCTTCCCACGAGCTTATGCTTAACTACCGTTTTGCCTGGTCAAAATGGAGGGTGGTATCTCCACGATATTTTTAATTTCTCAAAATAACCATGTATAATGATCAGAACTAGACGTCGTCAACTGTTCGAGGTACTGCTATTTTTGCCAGGTTTGATGATCTTGTTTGCGTCCTGTAAAATAACCAACAGTGCTCTTGGTGACCGGGGTAAGGTGCAACGGGCTGAGCGGTTATATAAGAGGCAGGAATATGAAAAAGCGATTTCCCTATGCAGTGCGGTGTTGAACAATGGCAACCGGGATGAAGCTTTGCTTCGCGGTGCCAAATTGCAGCTGGCACGTATTTATTTTGAAACCCGGCAGTTCGAGAAAACGATCAGCCTTTATGATGAATTACTACAGACACCGCAGAAGGATGTTTGGGTAACGGATGTGATCAACTATATAGATCTGCTGAAGCGTACGGGTCGCATTTCGAAGGCCAGGAAAACTACGGAGCTTTATGCAAAGAGCTTTAATGAAAATGCCCGATTTACGAACTTGCAGCGTTCACTGGATAATTTTTATAGCTTTTTTAATCCGGATTCCTTACGTCATATGAAGGTGGACAGTCTCCGGCTGAGTTTACCAGGCTATCAGTATGGTCTTGCCTTGTACAGGAATGATATTGTGTTTATATCTAATGAAGTAAAGAAGGATAAAGCACAATCATTCTATACGAATTCCAGGTTGTATATGATCACGGAAGATGGCATAGCTCCATTCAATCATACGCTTCGTGGTGTTTTGCAGGTAGGGCCGGCAGCATTTTATGAAGACGGGCATAAGGTAATTTTTACGTCGAACAGGTATAATGATGTAAAAACTGAAAAGCAATCTTTCATTAGTAATAAAAACACCACACAATTACTCAGTGCCAGTTATCAGCCGCAGCAGGATACCTGGAGTAAGCCAGCGCCTCTAAGGTTATATGGACGTTCTGATAATTACTCTTTCCTCCATCCATCTATTGCAAATAAGGGTAAGCGGTTATATTTTGCATCGGATATGCCTGGGGGTTATGGCGGGACAGATATTTACTATACGGACTGGGATAAAAAGGAGAAGCGCTGGAAGGCGCCTGTCAATCTTGGACCAGGTATTAATACAAACGGGAATGAACTATACCCGTTTTTCTTTGAGGAAAAGTTACTATTTGCATCTAATGGCTTGCCTGGTTTTGGCGGACTGGATATTTTTATTGCCAAATTGAATGAAAAAGATACTGCGCCTGTGCATTTGCCCTATCCTGTGAATACACAGTTTGATGACCTGAATCCTGTATTGGATCAGGCGCATTCGCTTTTATATTTCACCTCGGATCGTTCAGGGATTCACGACAATGATCACATTTATGTACTTAATCTGAAGAAGCATATGCTTCCTCAACTGGATTTACCTGTGCCCGGCAGACCGGTAAAACAGGAGGAGAAGGTACCTTATACCGTTACTCCATCGAACCGGGCTGTTATTACTTATGTAGGTAATAAGGAAGGAGATACACCGTTATCGGAGCCCGTGAAACAGGCGATAGTTCATAATGAGCAAGAGCGGGCATTAACTGAAACAGGGTCGGCATTTGTTGCCAAGAAAAAGGACCCCGGTGTTATCTATTTTGATCTGGATTCGTATGTGCCACAGGATCAGGAGTGGTATAAGTTAGATACTCTTTTTCTGGACTGGAAGAGACATCCTGAGCGTACTTTCCTGGTGGCAGGTCATGCAGACGTGACAGGACCTGAGTCACACAATCTTAATCTTTCGAAGAACCGGGCAATGTATATAAAGGAAAGTTTAAGAAGCCGCGGAGTGGATCCCGCCCGTATCAAGGTGAGTTATTTTGGCTCGACCAAACCACTGCTGGCTGTAGAGCAGGATACCATTTCGCAGGATAAGGCATTGTTCCTTCAGGCACAAGGTATTAATCGTCGTTGTGAGGTGAGTATATCAGCTAACTAAAAAAAACATTTGCATATCAAAAGTAAAGGAAATGAAAAAAATTGTTTCGTTGTTCCTGTTGTTGGGAATGGGGGCTATATCCCGGGCGCAGGAAATGCCTGTTGTATTCAATAAGAGCTTCGGTAGCCCTAAAAATCAATATCAGAAGCTAGCGATAGCAGAAGGAAATGCTATTGTTGCCATCGGTGGAGGATTGGATAATGGATGTATTACGAAGCTATCTGCTGCCGGCAATCTTATTTTTAATACCAAGCTTAACAAGGGAGGTCTTGTTGCTTACCAGGACTTACTGCTATTGCCCAAAGGGGATATCATCGCTGTAGGTGGTGGAACGATTGCTTATGGTAATGCCCGTATCACCAAACTTACTTCGAACGGAGAGGTGGTGTTTGACAAAAGTATTGGTAATGGACAAGGCGGTTTTTATGCTAAAGTGATCCTGGATCGTCACGGTAATATTATCGCTGTTGGTGTTGACGGCAGCAAGCCGGCACAGGCCCGTATCACTAAGTTTGCTTCGGATGGAAAGATAGAATTTGATAAGGCATTCGGTGCACATAGCCTGCTCTCGAATGTATTAATAGATGAGGACGAGAACATCGTTGCCGTTGGTGGTGATGCTGGTGATGGAGAAGGGAAAGCTTATATGGTAAAGATAGATGGAAAAGGAGAGAAGCAGTTTGAATTGAGTTTTGGTAAACCCGGGGCTGTATTCGAGAAAATGTTATTGCTAGAGGATGGTGCTGTGCTTGCGATGGGAGGAGGTGCTTATGGTACCGGGAACGCCAGTCGTATTGCCAAAGTTAACAACGAAGGACAGGTTGTGTTTGATAAAGAGTATAGCACTGTAGATGGTAAATTTAACGCCATGAAAGTAAACGACCTTGGCCAGATATTTGCCTGTGCGGAAGAGAAGGATAAAGGCCGGTTAGTCAAATTACGTCCGGATGGAACAGAGCTTTTTAATAAGGAGATAGATGCCGCCTTGTATGCCCTTGAGGTAGGTAAAAACGGACGTGTGGTGGCTGCCGGCGGGAACATCAATAGCAATACAGGTAAGATTGTGAAGTTGTTACCTGATGGTACCCTACAGGTAAATAAGAACGCAGGAACCTTATTCCAGCATTTATTGCTGACGGAAGATGACGAGATCTGTGTGGTGGCTAGAGAGGGTTATCGGCTGATGAAGTTCAGTCCTGATGGTGAGATGATGTTTGATAAGGAGTTGGGTAAATATGATGCCAAGACTACCCTGTCCGCATTGTTAATGAGCCCCGCCGGTGAAATATTGGCTGCTGGCGGTGGTGAACACGATGGTAACCGTATTATAAAGATCAGCCATGGTGTAACGATTAATGATATTGTTGTATCCGAACCATTGAATGGTTTAGCGAATGCGACGATGACCATTACGTTATCCGGTTTCTTACGCAGTAACGGTGTGCGGACGCCGGTAAATGTGCATTATAAAGCTATCGCTAACAAAACAGGTGCAGGTACTGCTGATTTCGACGCAACGGAAGGAACTATTTCTTTTGTGCCTTCTGAGTATGCTGCCGGAGCGATTATTTCCAAGACGATACAGATACCCATCAAGAGCGATAATTTACTGGAAGGAAAAGAGTCATTCCATGTCGAATTACTGGATGCGTCTGAGCTGCACCTGACTAAGGCGAAGGGAGAGGTGGCTATCCTGGACCAACCAGCTATTGTTAAATTCACCGGCGGAAACGCCGGTGCTGAACCTGCAACGGATGTACTTTTTGCTGCCGGTTTATTTAAGCGGGATAATACGCCGTTGGTAAACGCGACGACTAAGCCGGTGAAACTGACCTATAAATTTGGTAATGGTACAGCCTTAGCCGGAGCGGATTTTGTGAATAGTCTGAAGGCTCCGTTTGAAATAGCCAGCGGTGCATCTACTGCCTCTTTATCTGTAAAAGTAAAAGACGATAATCGATTTGAACTGGCAGAAACTGTAGTGTTGGTATTAAGTGAGATCAAAGCAGATAATGAAGCAAATGTGGGGTATAATGGAGATGTAACTTCTATTTCGGCCTCTCAGTATATTCATGATCAGGCTGCTTATATCACGCTGGTGAAGTTGACTGATGCGAACGAGTCCAGTACTGCTCCGGTAAGTATGTTTAAATGTATCCTGGTGAAAGCTGCTGATCAGAGTGTACAAACGAATTGCACCGGTAGTGATATCAATATATATTTCTCTGTGGACTCCTCCAGTACCGCGGCTAACGGGCGAGATTATGTGATCATGAACGGAGATATGGTAAAGATCACGGGAGATTGTGCATTTAGTGAGACGGATATACAAGTAGCTTTGGTGAATGACCGGATCAAGGAAAATGATGCATCTGTTGTATTGAAATTGAGAGAAGCTACCAGTGCAGCTAATATAGGTATTCTGAAGATAGTACCCGACCTGAAACTAAATACAGCGCTGGCTATTATTCATGATGATGATAATGATGCGGGAGAGACGGTGCTGTCTGTAAAATAAACGTATTCGACAATTAAAAAAGGGATGGCCGTACGGTCATCCCTTTTTTAATTGTTATGAAAATGCTTTTTGTTAGTCATACATGTCTGCTACTTCACTGACCACTTCTTTTATTTTAAAGTGGATGGTGCTGCCAAGTATATAATAGTCCAATGTTGTTGTTTCGCGTAAAGAGCGGAGGAATATGTCTAACGGCTTTTCGCGTTCAATACTTCCGGTAAATGTCTGTGTAAGTAATGGGGTTGCGTCTATGATCATTTTCATGCCATACCATCTTTCCATTACGGGAGCCAATTCTTTCAGGGTTTTATTTTTGAAGGCGTAGATACCATTACGCCAGGAGAGGGTCATTTCCTCGTCGAAGCGTTTTATCTTAAAACGTTCGCCTGCTTTATAGATGGCCTGGTATCCTGGCTTTAGTACGACATCGAGACTATCGCCTACGTCTGTGACAACGGAGCCTTGTACCAGCGAGGTAGTGGTTTGATCGGCATCGTAGGAATTGACGTTGAATGCGGTTCCCAGGGCCCTGATAGAGGTGGTATTAGTATGGACGATGAAAGGTTGTTTAGGATTATGTGCTACGGTGAAGTAGGCTTCGCCTTCCAGGTAAACTTCGCGGGTCTTACCCGGGAATATGAAGGGAAAGCGGAGGGTGGAGGCTGCGTTCAGGTGTACTTCTGTACCATCGGAGAGGTCGAATTTATAGTCGACTTTAGCTGGAACGGTGAGGGTATTCCATTCTGTATTGACATCGTCTATAGAGTCTTGTTTGAGTTGGGCAGCTAGTATTGCGCTACTGTCGAGGTGGGTGATAATTGTTTTTCCGGTGTCTGTAAAGTTAGGAGGCGATACAGGTGTAAAATGTCCCTGTACGGTGGTCCCTGGTTGTACGGAAGGCGTCACCGACTGGTTGTTCATGCTGATCCCGGGAATTATGGGCAGATGGGTCTTGGTAGAAAGATAGAGGAAATAAGCAGTGCCTGTACATATCAGTAACATGGCGGCGACCGCCCATCTCCAACGGGAAGAGGGAAGCGGTAACAGGACAGGTTCTTCTTCGACCGGGATCTTGCTTAATTTATCTGTAATGCGGCACCAGGTCAGCTCTGCTCTCGCATCGTCGAGGAACTCGCCGTTAGTGGCGGTTTGCGCATCTTTCATATCGAGCCAGCAAATGTATGCATGTACATCGTGCTGCATGATCCGTTCCAGTTCAATATCGTCTTCGCGGGATATCTCTCCGAGCAGTTTTTCTAATATTAACTGGTAGACGTATTCTTTGGTATATTTTGTCCGTCTCATGAGTGATCATTGAGAGATGTGGTAGTATTTTCAATAAGTATTCAGGAAGATTTCTCTTCGTAGTTCTTGCATTGCGAGAGACAGGTGCTGGGATATGGTATGTACACTGATGCCCATCAGCTGTGCTGCCTCGGCATGTTCCTTTTGTTTACCGAATATCAGCTTTACTACTTCCTGTTGTTCGGCGGGCAGGTCGTGTAAAGCAGTTACGAGGCGTTGTATGTATTCGTCTGGAGTTACCAGGTTAGTTTTTGCCTGGGGGTAGGTGGGGAGTTCCGGATGTTCTTCCCTGACAGATACATGAGGATAGTCGATAGATCCTGCGATACAATTATCATGTACCAATTTACACAGGTAGCCACCTACTGCATTGGGAATATCCTTATAGGCTTTTTGCTCCCAGAGCTGGACGAAAATGTTTTCTACAGCTGTTTCTGCTTGCTGCATATCATCGAGCACCAGGTAGGCTTTCAGGCATAATGGTTTGTAATATTTCATGAATAGCCTTCTGTATGCCTTTATATTGCCAGCCTTCACTGCTGATAATAATTGAGCATCTGTTTCATTACTCATATGGTAGGTTTTAAAACGGGGCAAAAAACTGATACATTTTGGTACCTATTGGCAAATCATCGAACAAGGGTTTTTTACATTACACAGGATGTCATTCACAAGTGACAGTAATCCACACAGCTAGGGCACAATATGGAGGCAAGCTAGGAAATAAAAATGGTCCAACTGTTAATAACTGGTTAACGAAGGGAGGGGTGCGTATAGGGGTGATTTTTATATTTCATTGATTGATATGGTGTTGTAACTATATATATGTAGCAGCTGGGGATAGAGATGGGGGATCGGGGAAGGCTTTTAGTATTAGGGACCATTGGGCAGGATTAGTTAGTAAGGGGTAAATCCGTTGTTGATACTTTGTCGTAAATACAGATATAAGACTATTTAAAGAACCGAATACACTTACTAGAAAATATTAAAGATAGTTGTGTCTTTTTAATGGTTAAACTTGGGAAACAGCCTGGTATTTCTACCAGGCTGCACTTTTTTATACTAATGTCTTTCTCAAAATGTAGTCATTCATAAGGTATCCCCGGCCTATATCTGTGTCTTTTTCTCCGGTTATATTGAATCCCTGGCTTTGGTAGAATTGTAATGCTTTATTATGGCGATTAACGTCCAATTCCAGGACCGTGCCGTCGGCGGCTCTTACCTGATCGGCTACTGCATTGAGTAAGAATTTGCCGATGCCTTTGCCTTGTTGTGAGGGATCCAGGTAGATCTTGTGCAGTTTGAATACTTGTGTTTCTGATGTCGTGCTGTAGGAAGCATAGCCGATGGGTTGTTGATCATCGGCCAGTATCAGATAATGATGTCCTTTAACAGTCAGTTGGTCCTGCAGTGATGATGTGCTGTACATCATATCCATCATGTAGGTGATTTGTTCGGGTGTGAGGATGGCGGCGTAGGTGGGCGGCCATATTTTGTCAGCCAGCGCTTGTATAGTGGATATATCTGTGATGGCGGCTGCTTTTACATGTAGCATAAGCGTAGTTGTTTATTCTTTTGTTTTTACCTGTTCAATAGCTGTCTGTAGTTGTTCGGCAGGCACATATCCACGTGCGGCGAGGAAGAAGCGATCATCTTTCTGCAATATGACGGCAGGGAAGCCAGTGATTCCCCATTGAGCTACCTGTTGAAATTCCAGATTGGTTTCCTGCAGATATTGTGGGTTTTGCAAGCGTTGTATAAAAGCGGCCGGATCTATGTCATACTGTTTTATCAGTTTGATGTAAGTATCGTTATCGTTGAGTGATTGTCCTTCATAATTGAATGCAATCTGTATTTCATGTGCAAAATCGATCGCTTTTTCTGGCAGGAAGGATTTGAACACAGTCAGTGCCAACGCGGGAGGTGTGGAGTCCAGCAGATAGTCTTCCCTGGGTAGCAATTGCTCCAGGAATGGTTGGCCAAACTTTGCGCCGGTCATGTCTTCCACCCTATGATAGGCTTTGATGATATAACCATGCATGCTTGCTGCAGGGCGACGGTTATCTCCTGTGTTCATGCCACCGGAAAGTATTTCGAACGACAGTTGTCCGGCATATTGTTGTTGCATCTGTTGGATGACTGGTGTGAAGCCATAGCACCAACCGCACAATGCATCAGATATATAAATTAGTTTCATCATGGTTTGTATTAATAACCTTTAGACTGTTTTCTTTTGAGCAGGTAGTCTGTCAGCATATCCCTACTATAGCTACTAAGGTTGCGTTCTTTGGTGAGGCCTCCTTTTTGGGCTGCGAGTACGCCATAGTGGATATCCTGGTATCCGCTGATGCTATGGGCATCTGGATCTATGGAAATGAGGGCACCCTTTTCCAGGGCGTATGGTATCCAGCTCCAGTCTATATCCAATCTCCTTGGATGGGCATTTAATTCTATTACGACCTGGTTGGCGACGCAGGCGTCAATGATCGCTTTATGATCTACTGGGTAGCCGTTACGACTTAGCAAGAGCCTTCCGGTCATATGTCCGAGTATGGTAGTATGTGGATGCTCGATAGCCTTCAGGAGTCTGGAAGTGGCTTTATCCTGTGGCATTTTCAAGTTAGCGTGTACGGATGCGATTACGAGATCGAACGATGCCAGGACGTCGTCTGGATAGTCCAGGTTGCCATCGTTTAGTATGTCAGCTTCTATGCTTTTGAATATGCGGAATGGTGCCAATTGTTGATTCAGGCTGTCTATCTGTGCATGTTGAGCTATAATCCGTTCGATGCTCAGGCCATTTGCGTAAAATGCGGAGCGGGAGTGATCGCTGATGACCAGGTATTCGAATCCCTGTTCTTTGGCAGCCAGGGCCATTTCTTCCAAGGTATACAGTCCATCGCTCCATTGGCTGTGGGAGTGGATAATACCCTTTATATCAGCAGTGGTGATCAGTTGAGGTAATTGATGAGAGGCTGCTTGTGTGATGATGTTGGGATCTTCCCGGAGGCAAGGAGCTATATAGTCGATCCCGGCAGCGCTGAAGATAGCCTGTTCGTCGGTATAAACGGCGTCTGCAGTGGGCAGTAGTTCATTGACTGCCTGGAGGAATTCACCGGAAGCGGAGGTATTAAATAATACCTGTGCGAAGGTATTGTTGGTAGCGTGATATATTTTGACTTTGAATCCTTTTTCATGTTGCCATGTTAGTGATTCATCGTTTGATGTTGATAAGGTAAGGCCGGTGAGTGAGGCTACTTTTTCCTGCAGAGTGGAGGGTGTTGCAGCGGCTACCAGTGCGATATCGTCGATGATAATATCCTGGCGGCGTATCTGGCCGGTGAGTGTTACCTGTGCTGGTTGCAGCAACTGCTGAAGGGATTGTTCGAGTTGTGCTGCCAGTGGGAGGATTTCTGCATAGAGGAAACGTTCTCTGTTGGAGAGATAGAAGTTGATGCTTTGTTTAACATTTTCCTGTGTTTTCTCTCCGAAACCTTTTAGGAGTGCGAGGCGGTTTTCGTTGCAGGCATATAATAGTTCGCCCATGCTTTCGACTTCGAGTTCTTTCCAGATGGTGGCGATCTTTTTGGGGCCGAGGCCTTTGATCTTCATGATCTCTAGGATGCCTGCCGGTGTTTTCAGCAGATAATTTTCCAGCAGTGAGAAATGGCCGGTATCTAACATTTCGAGGATGCCTTTGCCAGTGGACTCGCCGATTCCTTTGATGCGGAAGATATCGTCTCTGGCGGTATCTTTCAATTGTACGGGCAGTTTTTCTATGGTAAAGGCTGCGCTGGAAAAGGATTTGGCTTTAAAGCTATTTTCGCTGTGTATCTCCATGAGTTTTGCAAGCAGGGAGAAGTTATCTGCTATGGTGTAATTATCTAACATAAGAACCGGTGTGAGCGATGTAATTGTCGTGCATTGACAACTTGCAAGTTATCACTTTATCGGTTTTGATGGCGGGTAAAAATGGGGAGATAGGGGATGGGGAAAAAAAATATCCCGGCATGAGCCGGGATACTTATTCTACAGTTTGTAATTGTAAACTTACAGAGCTGGAGCGGAAGGTGCCTGAGGAGCAGCTGGTGCAGAAGATTTCTTCTTAGGAGCAGCTTTCTTCTTAGGAGCAGCAGCGGCTTTCTTTTTAGGAGCAGCGGCAGCTTTCTTCTTAGGCGCAGCTTTTTTGGCAGCAGCTTTCTTTTTAGGAGCGGCTTTTTTAGCAGCAGCTTTCTTTTTAGGAGCGGCTTTTTTAGCAGCAGCTTTCTTTTTAGGAGCGGCTTTTTTAGCAGCAGCTTTCTTTTTAGGAGCGGCTTTTTTAGCGGCAGCTTTCTTTTTAGGAGCAGCTTTTTTAGCAGCAGCTTTCTTTTTAGGAGCAGCAGCAGCTTTTTTCTTAGGCGCAGCTTTTTTAGCAGCGGCTTTCTTAATTGTTGCCATTGTTTTTTGAATTTGGGTTAGTAAATTAAAATCTGGGTATTAAAAAAAACTTTATGGCAAACACTACACAATTAAGCTTCCGCCTGTGCAGTGGTGTCAAATTCTTTTACTGAAACGAAGGTTCTGTTTTCGCGACCTTTTCTGAATTCAACCACACCGTCAGTCAATGCGAAAATGGTAAAATCTTTACCGACACCTACGTTTTTACCTGGGTGGTAAACAGTACCTCTCTGGCGAACGATTACGTTGCCGGAAAGTGCTGCCTGACCTCCGAATATTTTTACCCCGAGCCTTTTGCTTTGGGAGTCACGGCCGTTCTTTACGCTACCTTCACCTTTTTTATGTGCCATTTGTATTTAACGTTTTTACTTTGTCAATAATAAATTAAGCGATCTCGTTGATCTTGATCTTGGTAAAGTGGGTACGGTGACCTATCTTCTTTCTGAAGCCTTTACGTCTCTTCATTTTGAAGGCGATCACTTTGTCACCTTGAACGTGACCGAGGATCTCGGCTTTTACCACTGATTTTACATCAGTACCTACTGTCAGCGTGCCAGCATTATCTGTTAACAGCACTTCAGAGAACTCCACTTTATCTCCTATATTTCCCTGTAACTGCTGTACAAAGATTTCCTGGTCTTTTTGCACTTTAAATTGCTGACCTGCGATTTTTACAACTGCAAACATAATTATCCAAAATATAATTTCCGCAAAAGTACCATTTGTTTTTCAATTGACAAAGTTTTCTGGTATTTTATGCGTGATGATACAATAAGCCAAAATCGCTATCGAGATAGACAGATTTTTTTCAAAGATACGTAGATTCCTGAATTTTAGTTTTTTTTAACAAATGTTTATATACATATATAGCACTTACCGGCTATAGCCAGATACGGTGTTGCGAGCGGTTTCAAGCATACAAAGCTGCTGAAACCTGCTATGGAAGCGGTTGAGTAAAAACACTTAATTTGCCGGTGCGATGCATCGCAATTTTTTTACTTTTGTCATTTTATCTAAAACAAACGGCATGAAGTTTAAATCACTGCTGGCCAAACCATTTGCTTCTATTGTGTATAATCGCATCCGGAAGGAAATGCAGCGGGCGGTGGAAGACCAGGACGCTATCCTGGACGATTTGATCAAAACAGGCAGGAAGACCGATTTTGGTAAGGAGCATAAGTTTGACGCCATACATGCTTACGATGAATATAAACAGGCGGTGCCTATCCGTGATTATGAGGCTTTCGCTTCATATATTAATAAGATAAAGGAGGGTCGGCAGAACGTATTATGGACGGGTGCTCCTATTTACCTGGCGAAGACCTCGGGTACGACCAGTGGAGTGAAGTATATACCTATTACTAAGGACTCGATCGACAATCATGTGGATAGTGCAAGGAATACATTGCTTTGTTATATGGCGGAAACCGGCAATACCACTTTTGCGGATGGTAAGTTGATCTTTCTGTCTGGCAGTCCTGAGTTGGAGCGGATCGGGAATATACCCAGCGGGCGGCTTAGTGGCATTATGAATCACCATGTGCCCCGTTATCTGCGTACTAACCAGTTGCCTACTTATGAGACCAATTGTATTGAGGATTGGGAGCATAAGTTGGATAAGATCGTGGAGGAGACGATTGATCAGAATATGACTTTGATCAGTGGTATTCCGCTCTGGATGCAGATGTATTTTGATAAATTGATGGAGCGTAGTGGTAAGAAGATCAAGGAGCTGTTCCGCAACCTGGATGTGATGGTATACGGTGGTGTAAACTTTGAGCCTTATAAGGCCAGGATACAGGAATCTATCGGAGCATCGGTGCACAATATTGAGACGTATCCTGCTTCCGAAGGTTTTTTTGCTTTTCAGGACTCGCAGCAGCACGAGGGTTTATTGCTGAATACGAATAGCGGTATCTTTTATGAATTTGTGCCGGCACAGGAGATACACCTGGAGCGGCCTACCCGTCTTTCTTTGCGGGATGTGCAGCCAGGTGTCAATTACGCACTGATCATCAGCAGCAATGCAGGTCTCTGGTCCTATAATATAGGTGATACGGTTAAGTTCCTGTCTACCGATCCATACAGGATCGTGGTAACCGGGAGGACCAAACATTTTATATCTGCTTTTGGAGAACATGTAATAGGAGAAGAGGTAGAGCAAAGTCTTTTGCAAGTGGCTGCTACGGAGAATGTACGGATCACGGAATTTACGGTAGCGCCGCGTGTGCAGCCTGATAAGGGGTTGCCTTATCACGAATGGTTTGTGGAATTCGAGAATACCCCTGGTAACCTGGAAGCATTTGCCAACAAGGTAGACGCCCAGATGCGGCAGCGTAATGTGTTGTATGACGGGCTGCTGCGGGGGCAGGTATTACAGCCGCTGAAAATAAGGACAGTGCGCCGGCAGGGATTTATTGACTATATGAAATCCGTCGGTAAGCTGGGAGGACAGAACAAAGTGCCCCGGTTGAGTAATGACCGTAAATTGGCGGACGACCTGGTGCGGTATCTGCAATGAGCACGCCTTTTAAGGGTAATGGTCTTTACTGACAGGAAGTGTAAATCATTTTTTTCAAGATATTAATTAACTGATGAGTAAAAAAAGGATAGCAATATTTGGTTCTACCGGTTCGATTGGCATCCAGGCGCTGGAAGTGATAGCTGCCCATCCCGACAAGTTTGAAGTGGAAGTATTGACAGCCGGACAGAATGCTACGTTGCTAATTGAACAGGCTTTACAATTCAAACCTAATGCTGTTGTAATCGGAGATGAATCGCAGTATGAGGCGGTGAAGGAAGTATTGTTCAACAAAGGTATTAAGGTATTTGCCGGCGCGAAAGCGATGGTGGAAGTTGCGGCCTGGAATATGATAGACATGATGTTGGCCGCTGTGATGGGGTTTGCCGGATTGGCGCCGACGCTTTCCGCTCTCGAACAGGGTACCCCTGTCGCACTGGCTAATAAGGAGACACTGGTGGTAGCCGGTGATATTGTTATGGCGACAGCCAGGAAAAAGAATGTGCCCATTATTCCTGTGGATTCTGAGCATTCTGCTATTTTCCAATGTCTGCTGGGGGAGCCTTTCAACAAGGTAGAAAAGGTGATATTGACGGCTTCGGGTGGTCCTTTTCTGGGGAAAAAGCCTAATTTCCTGATCAATGTAAAGAAGGACCATGCGTTGCAGCATCCTAATTGGAGTATGGGTGCGAAGATCACTATTGACTCTGCTACGCTGATGAATAAAGGATTGGAAATGATCGAGGCCCGCTGGTTGTTTGGACTGGTGCCGGAGCAGATAGAAGTGGTGATCCACCCTCAGTCCATCATACATTCCATGGTGCAGTTTGTGGACGGTTCGCTAAAGGCCCAGATGGGATTGCCTGACATGAAGCTGCCTATACAGTACGCTTTGGGATATCCTAACCGTTTACAGAACGATTTCCCCCGTTTTTCCTTCCGAAATCACCCTTCCCTTACTTTTGAGCAACCCGATACCAAAACTTTCCGTAACCTTGCGATAGCCACAGAGGTATTGCAGATGGGAGGTAATGCGGCATGTGTGATGAATGCTGCGAATGAGGAGGTGGTGCATGCCTTCCTGAAGAACCGGATAGGGTTCCTGCAAATGACGGAAGTGATCGAGGAGACGATTGCCAAGATACCGTTTGTAGAAAAGCCTACCTTGCAGCACTATTACGAATGTGATCAGGCGGCCCGTGAATATGCGGGTACGCTTATCAACGCGATCGTCATCTGATATTTTTTAAGAATGGTAGCGCCATCGTTGATAACAGACCTGATCGCCTGGTAACGAATGATGCCAGGACATTAAAGTTTTTAAAGTAGCAACAAATACATGACAACACAAGAAATATTGGTAAAGGCCGGACAGTTGGTGCTGTCCCTGTCGATACTGGTAGTATTACACGAGATGGGACACTTCCTCCCAGCCAAACTGTTTAAGACAAAGGTGGAGAAGTTCTATCTGTTTTTTGACCCCTGGTTTTCTCTATTTAAGTTCAGGAAAGGAGATACGGAATATGGTATCGGATGGTTGCCATTGGGCGGTTACGTAAAGATCGCTGGTATGGTGGATGAGAGTATGGACCGGGAGCAGTTGAACCGTCCGCCGGAGCCTTGGGAATTCCGTTCCAAACCGGCTTGGCAGCGACTGATCATCATGATCGGTGGTGTGACGGTGAACCTGATCCTTGGTTTCCTTATTTATGCCATGATGTTATGGTATTGGGGGGAGACATATCTGCCTACTAAGGAAGTAAAATATGGTGTAACTGTAGATTCCCTGGCGCAGAGCATCGGTTTGCGTGATGGCGACAAGTTGTTGGGAGTAGATCATCAGGCGATCGAGAAATTCCATACAATACCTGGTGAGATCATTCTCCGCGAGGCAAAGACCATTGAAGTAGACCGTGACGGGCAAGAGGTAAGTATTGCTATTCCTCCCGGTTTTGTGCGTCAGCTGATCAAGCAGAAGGGTGGATTTGCGATGCCTCGTTTCCCATTTTACGCGAAAGGATTTCCTAAAGACTCTCCAGGTGAGAAGGCTGGTATCAAAAAAGGAGATCGCCTGATATCTATCAACGGAGCGCCCACCTTATACTTTAGTGATTTTGCCAAGCGGCTGAAAAACTATAAGAACCAGGAGATCACCGTAGGAGTGATCCGTGGCAAAGACACTTTACAGATACCTGCCAAGGTGCCTGGAGATGGTTTGCTGAAGATCTATTTTGAGGATGATATGAAGCAGTTCTTCACGTTGAATACACAGCAGTATACATTCTTTGAAGCTATACCTGCTGGTTTCAAAAAATGTATCAATACCCTGGTGAAATATGTACAGCAACTGCGCCTGATCTTTGTATCTCCGGAGGTAAAGGCCAGCGAGTCGCTGGGAGGTTTCCTGAGCATAGGTAACCTGTTTCCTGGTGAGTGGGATTGGATGGCCTTCTGGGAGATGACAGCATTGCTGTCTATCATCCTGGCTTTTATGAACATCTTGCCGATACCGGCCCTGGATGGTGGCCATGTATTGTTCCTGCTATATGAAATGGTGACAGGTCGTAAACCCAGTGAGAAATTCCTGGAATATGCTCAAATCGTAGGGATGGTATTATTGTTCGGTCTGTTGTTGTATGCAAACGGACTGGATATCTGGCGGAACATTATCAGTAAATGGTTCTAATAATTAATTGATTTACATAAAATAACAGCCGGGTTTTAGCGACCCGGCTGTTTTGTTTTAGAAAAGTTGTATATTTGTATACTGAATTTAAACCTGGGGTCGCCTGGTTTTGACAGCATACGGTCTTTGAAAGTGTAAGCATGTCGTGCGTTGGATAATTAGCACGTTAATCTGAATATTCAAACTCTAAATGGCGAATCTAACTACGCCATGGCTGCCTAATCAGCGATTAGCGCACCATTATAGCCGCCTGGAGTTGTCGCCTTATGCGACTCCCGCCGCTGAATCATCAAACCCATAGGGATAGGCGCTCATGGTTTCTGTGAGTGAGTGCCGAAACACAAACGGATAAGGACGAGGTTGGTTAGTTATGTTCCTGCCGAGTTCCGACACATCAATACATAAATAAGCATGTAGAAAGCTTTCGGAGAATATGTTTGGACGCGGGTTCGATTCCCGCCGGCTCCACGAAAAATCCCAGTGGGAGAAATTTTGACAGCTACCTTAATAGGGTAGCTGTTTTCGTTTGTTATAGCTTAGACTTCTTTGTTGTATGCTGTATGGTCAATACCATTAATTAAAAGCGGATCTGAATTGCACCGGTGATATGCGTGTCTTCATTTTAAAAAGCCTGCTGAATGATTGTGGATGCTCGAAGCCTAATTCGTAAGCTACTTCGCTAATTGTCAATTCAGTGGTAGAGAGTAACTCTTTTGACCTTTCGATCAGTTGCTGATGAATGTGCTGTTGTGCATTTAGCCCGGAGAGGGAGCGTAGCATATCGCTTAGATAATTAGGGCTATAGTTCAATTGATCCGCCAGATATTGTACCGTTGGTATGCCATGGCTGACGGGTTTTCCTTCTTCAAAATATTTATTCAGTAGCTCTTCCAATTTTTGCAGTAAATCGCTGGTTACTGCTTGCCGGGTCAGGAATTGACGTTTGTAGAAACGTTTGGCGTAACTCAGCAATAATTCGATCTGGGCAATGATCACCTCGTGGCTGAAGTCATCTATCCGGTTCTTCAATTCTTCGTGTATAATGTTGTATATAGATAGCATTGTTATCTTTTCTTGTTCGGACAGGTGCAGGGCCTCATTGGTGGCATAGGAGAAGAATCCATAGTTTTTGATCTTCCTGGCCAACGGATAACCTTGCAGGAAATCCGGATGGATGAGTAATGAATATCCTGCATTGTTTGTATAACTATCCACGTTGCCTATGATCTGATTGGGAGCAGTGAAAAGAAGGCTTCCTTCGTCAAAATCATAAAATCCCTGTCCATACCTGAACTTTCCGCTCAGTTTGGTAATGAAAGATATCTTATAGAATCCCGATACATAACTGGATGGAAGCCGGCCCATGTCTATGTGATCTTTTAAGATCAAACTTATCAGTGGGTGAACTGGACCGGGAAGGCCCAGCATACGATGTACTTCCGATATGGAATCCAGTTTACTGACTTTGGGTGTTTCACTTTTCATGATTCAAGGTAATGTCAATGACCGGTGGCTGTTTGTGCCACCGATCATACTTTAAATTTAAGCATTCTATGCGTTGTGGTAATTCCAGCCTGGGTTAATTACCATTGAAAGGGGCCATCCGGACCGGTAAAGGTTGCGGTAGGACCATTAGTTTCGAGCGCTACCCGGATCGGTTCACGAGCGCCTACTTCAAGACTATCAGTGCCTTGAAAGTTGTTCAGTGCGGTGGCGGTAAAACCCGGGCTGACTGCGTTGACCTTTATATTTTCTTTTTCCAGTTCCAGGGCAAAAGCCAATGTAATAGCATTGAGGGCTGTTTTAGATGCTGGGTAAACAATACCGAAATGTTCTCTTGCCCAACAACTGGGATCGGCTATCCAGCTGAGTGAGCCCAGTCCACTGGATATATTGACGATGCGTGCTGCGGATGACTTTCTCAGTAAAGGCAACATCGCCTGTGTAACCGCGATAACACTGAATACATTGGTTTCCCAAACCGCCCGTACTTCATCTACAGCCGCGGTGCTGGCGCGGCTGCTCTCTATTATTTCTTCCAAGGAGCGACCAGGTTTGCCTGCATGGGATATAGCAGCATTGTTGACCAGCAGATCCAGTCGGCCCTGTTCCTTTTCAATACGGTCTACCGCGGCGTTAATAGTGGATTGTTGGGTAACATCCAGTTGGATGGCATATGCATTGGCACCTATCTGTGCGGCGGCCTTTTCTCCGTTGTCAGAGTTACGTGAGCCGATATATACACTATAACCGTTCGCTGCAAGTGCTTTTGCGATCTGATTGCCTATGCCCTGGTTCGCTCCGGTGACAAGGGCAACGAGCCGATTGTTTGTTGATGGTTCGATCTGATCTTTCATAAAGTTGCTGTTTGAATGAATAGTGCAAAATTCACGAACTATTACTTTGTGATGATAACCAAATCAAGGACATCTGTAACCGAAATGAAAAATGGCGACTACCGCCAGCCCATAAAAAAGGGAGCTGATACAGCCTCCCTTTGTTATTTATTCTATAAGTGCTTATAGCTACTTCACTAAAAGAGTTTATTTCACTTCGCTTTGGGGAAACGTCTTCATTTCTTAGCTACTTCACTAAAAGAGTTTATTTCACTTCGCTTTGGAAAAATGTCTTCACTTCTTTTGTCCACAATTCCGGTAGTTGCAGTGCTGCAAAGTGTCCGCCTTTCTCCATTACGGTGAAGCGTTTTACGTTTGCTTTTCTGTCTGCCCACTCTTTGGGTGTAGGAGCGTCGCCCGGGAATATGGCTATGCCGGTGGGCGTATTTACCTTTTGACCTGAAGCCAGTTGTTGAAAGGCACCAGCCGCATAGGTACGCATAGACGAATTGATTGTCTGACTAACCCAGTAGATCATGACATTGGTGAGCAGTTCATCTTTCGTGAAGTGATCTTCAATGTTGCCCTCTTTGTCAGTCCAGGTATGGAACTTTTCTACGATCCAGGCAGCAAGGCCTACGGGTGAGTCATTCAGTCCATAGGCTTGTGTTTGCGGTTTGGTAGCGTGCAGCATTGCATATGCACCTTCTGCGTACCACCACTGTTGAATAAACTGTCCGAATTCTTGTTCTGCTTTGGTCATAGTTGCCCAATCTTCGGTACCATTAGGATAACCTACATCTGAGAGATGGATAGCAGGTACGCTTTCAGGGTAGAGATTTGCGATAGATTTGGCGATGCCGCTACCTACGTCTCCACCTGCTACCAGGAAGGTTTTATAACCCAGTACTTCTTTCATCAGTGTCGTGATCACTTTTGCCGAGCCATCATCCGTCATGGCAACGTGACTGGAGAAGCCGAAACCGGGAAGGGAAGGTACTATGATGTCGTATTCATCGGAGAGTAAAGGAATGACCTTGTAATAGCGGTAGAAACAATCAGGCCATCCGTGTAGCAGCAGTAAGGGTCTGGCATTGGCTTTTTTACTTTTAATGTAGAGGAAGTGGAGGTTGACACTGTCTATTTCTACAGTGAACTGCGGAAATTTATTGAGTGCGGCTTCCTGTTTACGCCAATCGTAGCCATTTTGCCAGTAGGCTATCAGTTTTTGGAGGAATACGGGGTCTGTACCATATTTCCAGCCAATGTTTTCAGGGGCATCGGGCCAGCGTGTTTGACGCAGGCGTGTTTGGAGGTCTTCCAATACGGTTTGTTGTACTTCGATCTTGAATGGCTTAACGGTAGACATATTGTAGGTTTTTTTTTGACTTTGTGCATTTGTGGTGACAGCTGCAGCAGCGATAGTTAGCGAAAGGAGAAGTCGTCTCATATGTGTGTGTTTGATAAAGCAAATTTCCGATCAGGTGATGACAACCTTATGTCAACAGTAAACAGCAATTTGAAAAAAAATATTTTCTTCCGACAACAGGCTCCTGAGATAGATATGGTGTACGCTTTCAGCGTGCTGATGTACCTGTATTTATAAGTTGTAACGTGTATTGTGTCTGGGTTCATGACAACTTCAGATCTGTATTATTGACCTACAGGTGAGTGATAAGATGCGTTAAAAATATAAAATAATTATTACTGCCTATCATGGTTTTAGTGGTAGTAATTACCTTTATCCTGATAACGTTTTGCTTAATGAGAAGTATAGCCACATTGCAGTTAGACGGAGGGTGTATGGTTTTTGATTTTGTCAATACCATCAGCAACCGGCATGTGCCTGAGGCATATGACTACCTGAGGAGTTACCCGGATTTTCTGGAGTGGGCAGGTAAGGTGGGCCTGCTGGATGAAAGCCGTATCGGGGAGTTGGCCGATTATGCTGCCAGTCATCCGCGTAAGATGGCGATGGCGTTTGATCGTGTGATACAGCATAGGGAGTTATTATTTGAACTGTTTGGCGCTATCGCGTACAAACATGCCCCTGAGCAGGGCGCTGTCATCGCTTATAATACGATACTACAGGAAACTTTTTCCCACATTACAATCACTATTACGAATAAGCAGGCCAGGGCGATGGTTTCGGATACTACGTTGCATTTAGATGTGCCGTTATATTTATTGATCAAGCAGGCATTTGACCTGCTTACGGGAGGCCGGTTGGAGCGTATTAAATGTTGTTCGAATTGTGAATGGCTTTTCTTCGATCATACCAAGAATGGGAAGCGAAGATGGTGCAATATGCAGGTTTGCGGAAGCCGGGATAAATCCAAAAGATACTACCACAAAAAAAAGTACATGTAATGGTATTACGGACACTCCTTTTTGTATTGTGCACCAACGTGCTGCTGCGTATCGGTACTTGTCATCCGAGCCGGCAAATTGCCTATCCAATGCCCCGTCCGGACTCTATTCCTATGCGATTCCTGCCGGAGGTTATACCGGCGGATAAGTTGCATTTCTGTACGGCATTTTCGGCAGACGGGAAGAAGGTCTTTTTTTGCCGGGGTGAAAGGGGAGTCTGGCAGATCTATGAGCTGGCATTGGGGGAATCCGGGAAGTCGATTCCCCGACTGGCTCCATTTTCTGAAGCAAGCTATTCACAGGCAGATCCGTTTGTTACGGCGGATGGCACTTTGTATTTCATTTCCAACCGGCCTGTAAATGCTACTGATACGATAGCTGATTATAATATCTGGCGGACCAGGCCGGAAGGGGAAGGTAAATGGTCTGCCCCGGAATATATTGAGCAGGTGAATTCTGATAGTACGGAGTATTATGTGTCTGTGGCCCGCAATGGTAATCTTTATTTTGCCTCTAACCGCCGGGGTGGTTATGGTGGACTGGATCTGTATGTAAGTGAGGTTGTCAATGGTGCATTTACGACACCTAAAAACCTGGGGGCAATGGTTAATACAACGGGTGATGAGCATGACCCGCTGATCACCGCACATGAGGATTACCTGGTGTTTACTTCTGACCGGCCCGGTGGGTACGGGGAGGCTGATCTTTATTATGCAAAGCAGTCAGGTGGCCAGTGGTCTTATCCTGCGCATATGAGTAACCGGATCAATACTGCTACCTATGAGTATTGTCCGAGTTTTTCTCCTGATGGACAATATTTCTACTACAGCAGTGAGCTTACTATTAAGTGGATGGAGTCAAAATATCTTCCTTTTACGCCAGCCAAATAATCATCTTGGGATATCCTATATAGCGAAACGGGAACTATACGCGATTGTATGGTTCCCGTTTTCTTTTTGGGGCTATCACTGTAGATGAAGTGATGGTATTATTGAGGAGGAGCAGCAACGACTTCCCTGGTAGCGATGTCTATGGGGATGATATTAGATAAATTCTTTTTGGTAGATGCTGATGCGTACTTATGTATTGTTCTTGTATGTGGCAGGAAGTTTCCTTCCAGGCTTGCTACGGTTTTGTTGTAATTACTGACGGTGGCTGTGAGGCTTTTCCCGATGTTTGTTATGTGATCCATTAATATGGTGGTGCGTTCATACATTTCTACGGCGGCGTCTCTGATCTGGTCGATGTTTTCCTGTGTTTTTATCTGGTTCCAGCAATAGCCGATGCTGCGTAATACGGTGATGAGCGTAGTAGGTGTAGCGATAATGATACGATTGTTCAACGCTTCTTCTATTATGCCAGGATATAGCTGTAGTGCTGCTCCAAAGCTGCTTTCGATCTGCATAAACATCACGACAAAGTCTGGTGCTTCGGGGAATTGATCCCAGTAGGCTTTACTTCCTAGTTGTTTGATATGTGTTTTGATGGCGGCAACATGTTTTTCCATCAGTAGTTTTTGCCGGGGTATTTCGTCTGTTTCAAATACTTCGAGGTAAGCGGCCAATGGTACTTTGCTGTCTACGACTACTTGTCTGCTGCCAGGGAGCTGGATCACCATATCGGGGCGCAGCCGGCCGCTATCGCTGTCTGTGCTGACCTGTTCCTGAAAATCGCAGTATTCCATCATACCGGCGAATTCTACCAATCTGCGCAAGGCGATCTCGCCATACCTGCCACGGGAGGTGCTGGTCTTTAAGGCGCTGACCAGGCTGCGGGTTTCTTTGTCTAATGCGACGGTACTTTGTTTCATCTGATCCAGCAGCGTGTTCATATTGCTATAGGCACCTTCCCTTTTTATTTCCAGATCGTTGATCGTTTTATCTATTTTACCCAGGCTTTCTGCCAGCGGTTTGACTACGGCGTCGATTGCCTGTTGTTTTTTATCCAATTCTCCCCTGGCTTCTGTTACTTTCTCTTCTAGTTTTGCTTTGGCTAATTCTACAAAGGAAGTATTGTTATTTTGCAGTGCATGTGCGGATAAGGCGCTAAATGTATCCTTGAGGTGTTGTTGTGCATCTGTCATGAAGCGCTGTTGTTCTTCCAGGCGTTTCGCTGTTGCTTTTTCGCTGGCGTCGAGGCTTGCATTTTCTTCTTTAACGGTTGTCAGGGTATTTTGTAAGTCTGTTATTCTGACTAATGCTTCCTGCTCTCTGTTTTGTAGTTCCAATATGGTTTTGTTCACCTGTTCCAGCGTGGTTTCCAGTGCGGTTTTTGTCTGCAGGGCGTTGGTGAGCATATTTTGCTGCTGACGTAACTCTTCGTTCCGGGCTGCGAGCAGTATCTTCTGTTCCTCGAGGGTAGTCTGCAGCATTGCTACCTGTCTGTTTGCTGCTACCTGGAGGTTGCCGGTGATCGTTTTGGTATTGCTTTTAGCGATGAGCCAGGCTACAGTAAAACCTATGATCAATGCTGCTGAGATGATGAGTGATAAACTAGTCATACGGTCCCCTTTTTTGTTTTAGCTATGTGCTATGTTGCGGTGAAGAAATTGGAGTTAATAATTTCCTCAAAGCTAAGTTGCTTCGAGCAACGTGTGGCAGGGGATTTTTCCGGTATTTGGCAATTAGCGGGAAGGGCGAATGTATCAATGGTCAGATCTAAGTTATCTATTGGTTTGAAATTTGGGGGGATAGGGTACAAAATCTTACAATTATGGCAAAAGCAATATCTGAAGTATCAGATCCGGCGCTTGATCCTGCGATCAACAGCCAGGTAAAGGCCTTTTTGCGGCACCTGAACAGTAGTGATGCAAAACCTATGGAGCAGTTATCGCCTGTGGAAGCGCGAGGTGTGCTGGAAGGCGCTCAACAATCGGTTAGGGTGGACGTATCGGGTGTGGATGTAGAGGAACGTACCATTACGGAGGATGGGGTAAGTGTGGGTATCAGGATCATACGGCCAGCGGGTGTGAAAGAGCGGCTACCGGCGTTTATGTTCTTTCACGGAGGTGGTTGGGTATTAGGGGACTTTCCGACGCATCAGCGGTTCATCCGTGATCTGGTGGTGTATGCTGGTTTGCCCGCTATATATGTGGATTATGATCGCTCTCCTGAGGCAAAATTCCCCACTGCGATCAACCAGGCTTATGCTGCTACGAAATGGGTGGCAGGGCACGGTGATGAGATCAATGTGGATGGAAAGCGGCTGGCGGTAGTGGGGAACAGTGTTGGAGGTAATATGTCTGCGGTAGTGGCATTGATGGCTAAGGAGCGGGGAGGGCCGGACCTGCGGTTACAATTCCTGTTCTGGCCGGTGACCAATGCTGATTTTGATACTTCTTCCTATCATCAATATGCTACGGGCAGGTTTCTGACGCGTAATATGATGATCTGGTTCTGGGATAATTATCTCAATGATAAATCGGAGGGTGTTCACAAGTACGCGTCGCCATTGCGGGCTTCTCTGGAGGAGTTGAAGGGATTGCCTCCTGCTATTATCCAGACGGCGGAGAATGATGTATTACGTGATGAAGGAGAGGCTTATGCCCGTAAACTGGATGAGGCAGACGTACCGGTTACGTTGGTACGTTACCAGGGAATGATCCATGATTACGGGTTGTTGAACCCATTGGCGGATATCCCGGCGGTGCAAAATGCATTATTGTCTGCTGCTGCTGCGATCAGGGTGGCATTACAAGGTTAAAACTAAATTATTTAGTATTTTTATGTTGTTGATATTATACAATAGCATGGAATACTATTATAAAGAAACGCCTTCTCCAGTAGGGCGATTGAAGCTGGTGGCCAGTGATAAGGGTTTGGCTGCTATCTTATGGGAAAATGATGTGCCTACGCGTACGCGTATCCGGCATTATGAGGTGGATGAGCAGCACCCGGTGCTACTGGAGACGGAGCGGCAACTGAAGGAATATTTTAAGGGTGAAAGAAAGGAGTTTGAGTTGGAACTTAATCCTGTGGGGACGGATTTTCAGCGTTCGGTGTGGCATATCCTCACGACGATCCCATATGGTAAAACACTTAGCTATGGGGATATTGCGCGGCAGCTGGGGGATATAAAGGCGGTACGAGCGGTGGGGGCTGCCAATGGGCGGAATCCCATCTCTATTGTGGTACCTTGTCACCGGGTGATAGGTGCTTCCGGCCATCTTACGGGGTTTGCGGGCGGATTGGAGGCGAAGGCTTATTTGCTGACGTTGGAAGGTGCGCGGGGTAATGCGATGCAAATATCTTTGACTTGGGGAGAGGATACCGCCGGATGAGCGAAGTTAGCTATGTGACTTTTCTGTATATTTATAGCAGACCTTTGGATCCTATACTTTCATCTTTAACATCCTTAACATGACCCAGGTACTGTTGATGCTCAGCCTGTTTGCTGCCGTAACGTTTAACAACTGTAACCACACCTCTGATAAAGGCCCTATGACAGCCAAACAGTACGTTTCTCTGCTTAAAGCCAATAAATATCCCAAGTATGATCTGGTGCCGGCATTACGGCCTGCTGATATTGCTGTGTTGATCCAGCATGTCAATGATGAGCAGGTCATTGATAATTATCCTATTCCGGCGATGTCTGCGGCGCAGCATGGTCCGCAGCAGGTCGGTATGATTGTGTTGTATACTATAGAGAGTATCCGGTTGGAGCGTAAGCAAGGTGCCTCGACGCGGCCTTATATTTCGGATACGGCAGATCCGAAGCGGCGGCCCTCGTTGCAAGAGGTAGCACCTTATTATGTACGATGGTGGGAGCATCATAAAGATAATGATGCCGCGGCGTTGAAGCAGTCGTCTCCGCTGGCGGGTACTACATTGACCTGGTAGGTGTAGTCTGACAGCTGCACTTTTTTATAAAGGCATAGCGCCGGTATCTGATTGATGCCGGCGCTATGTTATTTATAAGATGGATAGTGTATGGTGACTATTGATTGATGCGGAATCGTTCGGTGCTCTGTGCGGTGCTGCGGGTGCAGGTCATTGCCTGAGTACCATCTTCGATAGAGACGAACTTGCCGTTATTGCCTTTAAGGGAGATGGTGCCATCTGTATTTTTTATCCACTCGAACTGTTCCCAGGGGCCGATGGCGGGGCGGTCGCAGATCATGGGTTTCAGGCCATTTTCGGAGCAGACATATTTGCCGCTGTTCAGCAAGGCTACTTTACCATTACCGGCGGATACTACTTTAAACTGTTCCCATCCACCGACGGCGGGGCGGTTGCATATCATTGGCTGTGCGCCGTTTTCGCTGCATACGTAGTTATTGTTAGCGCCTTTGAGGGTGATGATTTGACCGATGGGGAGGTCGCCATTAGGGTCGGGATTTGTAGGGCCTGATTGCTGTACTTTCTGGATGGTGCCATCGGCGTTGTAATAGAGTTTATCTACGCAGATGGATCTGAGCCAGTCGTTTTTGGAGATGGAGCTGTTGTGATAGAAGGCGTACCATTGTCCTTTGTATTCTACGATGGAGCCATGATTGGTATAGCTATCGGTAGGGTCCATGTAGATGCCGCGATGTGTCCATGGGCCGAGGGGGCTGTTGCTGGTGGCATATCTCATTTGGTTGTGGCTGTCGCCTACGTCATGGTTATCGGAGTAGGAGAGGTAGTAAACGCCATTGCGTTTATGTACCCAGGAGGCTTCGTGGAAGTCGACGAGGCCCTGCATGGTTTGCATGGCGCCATCGATCTCCATCATGTTATTTTTTAGTTTACCTCCTTTACAGGTGCCACCACCGCCGTAGTAGAAATAGGCCTGGCCGTCGTCGTCGACGAAGACGGTGGGATCGATGAACGGTTCGAGGTTGGGGATGTAGCCTTGTACGGTGAATCCGCTGGCGGGGTTGGTGCTGGTGGCTACTCCTATTTTCCAGGTGCTGCCCCAGTCGGTACCGCTGGGGTGGGGGAAGTAGAAGTAGTATTTGCCATTTTTGTAGGCGCAGTCGGGCGCCCACATAAAGCCACCTTCGGGGCGCCCCCAGGGTACCTGGCTGGCGCGCAGTATTTCGCCATGATCGGTCCAGTGTACCATGTCGTCGGTAGAGAATACGTGGTACTGATCCATCAGGTCGCAGCCTCTGGGAGGGTCGATGTCGTGAGATGGATAGACATACAGGCGACCATCGGCCCATACGTGGGCGGAGGGGTCGGCGGTGTAGATCGATGTTACGAAAGGATTTTTTGCCATGTCGGCGGCGCGTAGATTTTCAGATGCCGGGAGATTGGCGGTGTCTTGTTGCCGGGAGGTGGCTTGTTTTTTACAGGCGGCGGCGGATACCAATAGCGCCGCTGTCACAAGCGTGAGAAAAAGGGTTTTCATGTGCGGAATTTTAGCGTAGATTTTAATACCTATCAAGGTAATAAATAGGGGATGTTCCTGCAAGCAGTAAAATTGATGATAGTTGAGCGGATATTGTACGGGATGGAAGATTTTTCTTTGACAGGGTAGTGAGGAAAGGCGGGGGGATGCGGGAAATGCAGATAAAATGCAGGATATTGCATGATATAGCCTATTCCGGAGTATCATGGGTGAATTAGTACAGATCAAACAAGCTATTTATCGGTTCCTGTCATTGAGTGAGCATGAGTGGGAGGATTTTTCCATCCATCTGCGGATACGTTCGTTTCGCAAGGGGGAATTTCTGATACGTGATGGTCAGGTAGAGAATTCTATTTACTTCCTTAATACGGGGGCGACCCGTAATTATTTTTTGCGGGAGGATAAGGAGTTCACGGTGGATTTTCATTTTGCGGGGGAGTTTGTGACGGCTTATTATTCTTTGATCACGCGGGAGCCCAGTAGTGTTTTTATTGAATTGCTGGAGGATGCGGAGGTGGTAGAGCTCCCATATAAGTTCCTGAATGAGTTTTATGCCCGCTATCATAATGGGGAGCGTATCGGCCGTTTGATAGCGGAGTTCCAGTATGTCAGGCGATTGCGTAAGGAGATGGATCTGTTATCGCGTACTGCTGAGGAGCGATATGCGGAATTAATGCGTAAGCACCCTACTCTTATACAGCAGATATCTGTGAAACACCTGTCCTCCTATCTGGGTATACAACCGGAGAGCCTGAGTCGCATACGGAAGCTGCACCTACGAAACTAACATACATCATTTTCCGGCTGTGGTGTAATGCGGACCTTCGAGATCGTTAATTACATTTATATGGAAACGATCCTGGTACTTTTTATTAGTTTTATTCTTTCCCTTGTTATTTCGAAGCTAGTGACACGGCGGGTGCAGCTGATATTCAGCGGTAACCTGGCGATGTGTCTGATGTTGTTCCTGACGGCTGCCGGGCATGTATTATTTGCGAAAGGCATGACGATGATGTTGCCTGCATTTGTGCCCTATAAAACGGCGGTGGTGTATGTTACCGGGCTGTTGGAGCTGGTGTGGGGAATTGCTTTATTATTTCCTGCCCTGCGGCTGGTGACGGGGTATATGCTGATCATCTTTTTCGTGTTGATATTGCCTGCCAATATTTACGCGGCGATGTTGCATCTCAACCTGGCGAAGGGGACCTATGATGGTCCAGGTCTTGGATATCTGTGGTTCCGGGTGCCTTTGCAGGTATTATTCACCGGGTGGGTTTATTATTTTTCCATCAGGCCTTACCGTTATTCTGTCACTGTCAAATAGGGATATATGTCAGGATATACTGTTTATGAGGTAGATGTTACGAATGGCGAATCGGTGGTGTTTGTCAATAGTATCCGGGCGCGGAACCTGGTAGGATTTTTATGGTTATGGCGCCGGTTGCCCCGGATGATCCGGTCGATACGGCGGGAGCCGGGAGCTTATGAGTGTATACCTGCCTTGGTGAGTCCGTGGCAGGTGGTGATGGTGAGTTACTGGTATAGTTCGCGGGAGTTGGGAGGATACTATCGCGGTGAAGCTCATGTGGAGTGGACGGCTTTTCTTGGGAAACACCCACAATCGTTGGCGATGTTTTTTGAGCAATTTCCTGCCCGGCACTCGGGTAAGTATGTGAATGGTACTTTCGGGTTGGGGCGTAATTTCCGGCGGAAGATGCCTTGATGCGATGTGGATGTGACTAGGTTGTATAGTGGTATTTTATAGAGAGCGGTTGTCTATAAGAGGCTGGCCGCTCTCTTTCATGATACGGTATTACTTTTTATGCTCGAACTTCTTTATAGCATCTGCTGTGACAGGTGTGAAGAGGTTGACGAGGTTGCCATCGGGGTCGCGGAGTAAGAGTGATTTATTTCCCCAGGGCATTGTTGCGGGTTCCTGCACGATAAAAGGTTGGAGAAAGGCGGCTAGTCTTTCATAGTCCTGTTCTACGTTATCGACCATGAATTCGATGATGGCGGAATGATTATGTGCGGCCTGGGCTACGCTGTCGCCACCAAAGAATTGTAGTGTTCTTGTACTGCCGATGGCTAATGTTGCCGTTTGGGTTTGCAGCTCGGCGAAGTCTGGTGTGTATTGGATCACTTGCATACCAGTTACTTGTTCATAGAATTTTACCAGGCGATCTACGTCTGCTGTAATAAGGCGAGTGGATACTAAGTTCATTTTTCTGCTATTTTTATTTGTATAGCAAAGCTAGTGGTGTGTTATGACAAGGGCTTGTCAGGGGTCTTAAAATTTTTTTCTTTTTCTGCCAAATACTCCTGCAGTGATAATTTATGGGGTACAAAACTCATTTCCGTTTGCCGGATCTTCAGCAGTCTGTCCAGTCTAAACATTCTATAGTCCTTTCTTAGTCTGCAAAAGGCGATCATTGTCCAACTTTCTTTCAGGGAATAGTATAAGGCAAAAGGTTCGACTTGTCTGTCTGTTTCTTCGTTTTTATGTTCGGAGTGGTAGGTGATATACAGTACTTTAAAGCTTGTCAGGGCGTTCTGGATAATTGTCAGGGAGTTGGTGATGTTTTTGTTTTCGAAGGCGGGGCTGACGGCGACTCTTTTAGCCAATATTTCAATTTTCTCTTTGGCAGCATATTGCAATACGGCTTTTACTTTGTCGATGGCTTCGGAGTAGGCTTTGATCAGTGAAGCGTCTCTGTTCTTCCGTACCAGCTGTTCTACTATAATTAGTGCATTGGCTTCATTTTCGGTGAACATGAGTGGAGGTATTTTATATCCTTCCATGAGGGAATAGCCTTTTCCATCTTCTGTGGTGATGGGCACGCCGGCTTGTTCGAGTGTTTTAATATCTCTGTAGATGGTCCGGATGCTTACATTGAATTTTTCGGCCAGGCTGGTTGAGGTAATCAGTCGTTTTGTCTGCAGTTGGATGAGGATTGCAGTCAGTCTTGATATCCGTGTTGAGTCGGTGTTGCCCATTTTATTGCGAAGTAATAGCTGCAAAGCAAATAAAAAAATAGCATGGTGGCTATCTGTTTGGCAGGTGGCCACCATGCTATTTTACAAAATACGGACAGTACTGATGGTTAGCTGTCTTTATTTCACGTGTTTGCTGACTACTTTGGCCAGTTCGAACATGGATATCTGTGATTTGCCATCGAAGAGTATTTTGAGTTTTTCGTCGGCGTTGATCATCCGTTTGTCTTTGGTATCCTGGAGGTTATGGGCTTTAATATAGTCCCAGATCTTTTTGGTAATCTCTGTTCTTGGGAGTGGGGTATTGCCGATAACGTCTGCCAGTGCTTCGCTAGGTGTTAGTGGGGCTTTAAGGCCAGTATTAGCGGTAGATTTACTTTTGGAAGCTGCTTTGCTTGTGTTTGCCATGACAATTAGGATTTGCGTTGATTAAGCGGTTTCATCTGCTGTTGGCAGATAATAAGTTTATTATATAGCCAGCCTAAACTATGCCAGTGCTGGCGAAGTTTGTTTTATTATTGATAATCAGTATGATAGATTGTATTTGATTAGTTTTGACCGATATTCTCCAACATTTCCGGAAAAAAAATTCACGGAGCTATGTAACAAATTGTGTACGGTGCATACCAATTATGCAAAACACTACAACATGAAACATAGAATCAACAGTCTGTTACTGGTAATTGTTTTGATCTTTGGTATTAATCGGTCTTATGGACAGGAGTCGACTTCTCTTTTGTGGGAGATCAGCGGGAAGGGGTTGGCGAAGCCATCTTATTTATATGGTACGATACATATGTTGTGTCCGGAGGATTTTGAGATAAAGGAGAAGACGAAACGGGCTTTTGAGCGGAGTACTAAATTGGTATTGGAGATCAATTTTTCGGATACTGCGGAATTAAAGGCTTTGCAGCGGTCTGCTGTGGGGGATAAGAAGATAAGCGAGCAATTGACTGCGGAGCAGTTAAATAAGCTGGAGTTGATATTGAAGGAGAATCAGATGACGTTGGCGCAGGTGGATCAGTTTTCGGGTATGACGCTGATGAGTTTGTTGATTATGAAGTCATTGCCTTGTCCGCAGCAGAAGTACTATGAATTTGAGTTTATGCGTATGGCGAAGCAGGCGGGTCATAGTATGGGAGGTTTGGAGACGGTAAATGAGCAGATAGGTGCTATGAATCAGTCTTTTTCATTGACGGATATTATCGTGCAGTATGGTAATATCGCGGAGTACCGTAGTTTTTTCAATAAGATGGTGGCGGCTTATAAGGCGGAGTCTTATGTCGCTATCGGAGAGATGGTACGTGACCGGCGGTATATGACAGCGCAGGCGGAGCAGTTGATGTTAACGGACCGGAATCATCAGTGGATAGAGCGGATGCCTGTTATGATGCAAAGGGAAAGTGTTTTCTTTGCGGTAGGTGCGGGGCATCTGGGGGGACCAGAAGGGGTGATCAATCTATTGAAGAAAGAAGGATATACAGTAAAGCCGGTGAATCAATAAAACTAAATTGGTGAGAGACTCCGAACAGGAATTTTTGCAATTGATCAACGAACATAAGGGAATACTGCATAAGGTTTCCAGGATGTATATGCATGCGGAGGCGGATAGGGAGGATCTATATCAGGAGATTATTTTACAGCTCTGGCAATCTTATGGAAGTTTTAACGGGCAGAGTCGGTTTTCGACCTGGCTATACAGGGTAGCGGTGAATACGGCGATCACGTATTTCAAGAAGGATCGCCGGCGTCCGGATGTTTCTTTTGGAGATAGTTTACCGGATGTGAAGGCGGAGGGGGTAGAGCCTATTAAGGAGTGGCAGTTGGTTGTATTTTATCATGCGGTGCAATTATTGAATCCGATCGAGAAGGCGCTTATTTTTTATTTTATGGAAGGGCTTTCGCATAAGGATATTGCTGCGAACCTGGGTATTTCTGAAGTTAATACCCGTGTAAAGTTGAATCGTACGAAGGAGAAATTGCAACAGCTTATAAAAAAGCAAGGTTATGAATTTTGATGACATTAAATCTGCCTGGCATCAGGAGCCCTCTTCTGACTGGCGGGAGATCACGGTGAATGATCTGTATGGAAAACATGCGGCGCATCCTATAGCGCGGTTGCGGAAGAACCTGCGATTTGAGTTGTATGCGCAGGGGGTTGGTGTGTTGGTGTTAGGCTTTTTCCCGCAGCTATTTGGTATGGGTGGGGGGCTATACCTTTACTATTACCTGTTGTATGCATTGGTGATATTGCTCAGTGTTTATTATATTTCCCGTATATCGGTTTTTTATAAGCAGGTGTTGCATTACGAGGTGAACTCGCGGGAAAGCCTGTTGCGGCTTTATTATGAGTTGCGGCTTTATATAGAGGTGTACAAGTCGTTTATGATCGCATTATATCCTTTTGCGTTAGTGATGATCGTGTTAGTGGAGTTTGATGCTATGCCAGCCATCAAGGATAAGTTGCTTTGGGTGATTTTCGTCGGGGTATTTTTTACGGTGATGTTGATATTGGCGACGATATTGTGGATCAGGGAGTTTTATGGTAAGTATGCGACGATGTTGTTGATATTGCTAAAAGAGCTGGATGAAGAGCCTTTATAAGGGGCTCTTTTTTATTTCGCTGAGATATTGAATGATCTCTTTCCATTTTTGTTTTTGTTGCGGATTGTTGGCGTTTGTTTGTTCGAAGTGTATGGCCCAGTCTAGGGGAGTGCCTTGGTATACGAGGTCGATGATGCTGGTGTTGGCGCCTGCGGTAACGAGCAGGTGAACGGCTTGCGGTGCGCAAGCCTGTACGGCCTGGTGGAGGGCGGTGGCGTGGCTATGGAATCCGCTATCGGTGGCGGGGAAAGCATCGAGGTCGATACCGGATTTTACGAGTAGTTGTAGCAGTTCGTGTTTTCCGGTGAAAGCGGCGACGGTGATGGCCAGTTCGATATCTGTGGGAGTTGCCTGTTGCAGCAGGGGGATGATATCATCGGTGCGCTGGAGGCCGACGGCGAGTGGGAGTGTGAGTGAGGCCCCCCGTTCCACTAGTCTGGCGGCCGCTTCGTTATTGCCCTGTGCGACGGCGGAGAGGCCATTGTTGGGGATGGCGCCTGCGTCGATGAGGAGGTCAATGAGATCGATCTGTTTGCCTGACAGGCGGGCGGTGCGGCCGGTTGCGATCAGTTCGAGGGCATAATCCAGCTGGAACTGTAGGCTGCCCGGGGCATGCTGGCGTACGGCGGTGATGATGTTGTTAGTGATATCGAATATTTTGGCTGGCCAGCTACCGGTACGGATGGGATTGTCGGCGAGGAACCAGAGTAGGAAGGGGCGTCTGAAATATCCTTCCAGGGGAGTATCCAGGCGGCGGGTGACCAGTTCGGGGTGTGCTGTTAGCAAGGATTGCAAGGCGGCGGGGTCGTCGGCATCTATTGCTGCCAATGCTTGTCCGAACAGGGGATCGTTGATCGCTGTGGTACTCATTGTTGGAACGTTTAAAAAGTGTGTTGCCAGTTATTGTGATTGTCCTTACATATATACGAAATTATTTGTTGTTGGCGGTGGTGGAGAAGTGTGTTTTTATTTCGCTGATAAGTTTTGGGATAATGGGATTGGTTTTATCGATGAAGGCTGCTTTCCAGGCACGTTTGGCCAATGCTGGTCTGATGGGGAGTGTAATGATCTCTTTGGTTTGGAGGTATGGTTTTACGGCCCAGTTGGCCATTATGCCGATGCCCATGTTGGCGTTGATCATTTCGATGATGGCTTCTGTAAGTTGTACGCGGCTGATATTTTTGGGCGGTGTATCGCCGAAGAAGGCGCGTAGCTGGAGGCCATCGGCTGTTTTGGTTTCGTAGGCGATGAGGTGTTCGCCGGCGAGGTCGGCGGCGGTGAGTGATTTCCTGGAATTGGCGAAGGGGTGGTGCTGGGAGAGGATGGCGACGTTGTGGTCGTTGAAGAGTGGGGTGAGGTGAATGCCTGTGTGGGTGGGTTTGTCGCTGATCAATGCGATATCCAGTTTGCCATTCAGGAGGAAGGAGAGTGGGTCTGCGGTGGCGTTGGCGATTATTTGTATATCGATGTTATTATTAGCGGCTTTGAGGCGGGTGATGATGGGCGGAAGCCAGTGGTAGCAGGTATAACATTCTGTGCTGATGCGGAGGGTATGTGTTTTGCCCTGGCGGATTGCGGTGATATCGTCGTTGAGGCGGGCCAGCAAGGGGAGTATGTCCTGGGCGCTTCGCCATATTTTTCCGGCGGCTGGTGTGGGTATCATTTTTTTGTTGACCCTTTCGAACATTTTTATGCCGGTGCGGGTTTCGAGGTCGCGTAGCTGGTGGCTGAGAGCGGATTGGGAGAGGTACATTTTCTCTGCGGCATTGGTGATAGAACCTTCCTGTATGATGGCGGTTATCAACTGAATATCCTTGGTTTCTATCATGAGTATTTTTCATTAAAATTACGAAAACAATTCATTTTCCTAATGTGTGATAGCACGTAGTTTTGTTGTTCACTAAATATGATGTTATGATAGCGACATTAAAGAAATACACGGAAGATTGTGTGGAAGAGGCTTTCCTGGAAGCGAAGTTACAACAGCGTCCTTTGCTGATCGATTTCTGGTCACAGGGGTGTAAGGGATGTAAAAAGATGGAGTTGGTGACTTATCAGGATGCGGAGGTGCAGCGTTATTTGCAGGAGCATTATGTGCTGGTGAAGTATGAAGCGGCGAAGGTGGACAAGGCATTTTCGGACGATTATCTTTCTTTGGCGTTGGCATGGTCGCCCTCTTTTTATGTGTATGCTCCTGACGGGACGATTGTGCGTCAGGCGGTAGGGTATTTGTCGCCGGGGCAATTTATTGCGGAGTTGTCTTTGGGTAAGGCGCAGTGGTTGTTGCGGAAGGGGCAGCCGGCGGCAGCGGAGGAGTTGTTGTTGCGGATCAGCGAGGAAAGTGCGTATGATGTATTTAAGCAGGAGGCGTTGTATCTGGCGGGGGTAGCGGCCTTTTTTAAGGAGCGCCGTGATGTGTCGGCTGTGGGGCCGAACTGGGAGGTGTTATTGGCTAAGTACCCTTCATCCCGTTGGGCGGAGCGTGCGAATGTGTTGGATATTAAGCTGTAGCAGTAGTATTTTTCTGTACGCCTGCCGGTTATTCCGGCAGGCGTTTTTAATTAAAGCGTATATTTATTTATGTTTTACATAAAATAATCTCTGTTTTATTTAAAATAATATTGTAGCTTTGGGATGTCATTAAAACACCTGACCATGAATCGTTTTTTTATCAACCTGTTTAAGTTTGTGGTGAATGCCATGTGGTATGTATTGATACCATTGATGGTGATTGCATTTATTGGGATTGGCTGGAAGGTTATTTCCCAGGGGTATGTGGAATGGGATGTGCCGGTATATTTAAAGCATCCGGAGGGGTTGCCGGATGTGCAGGCGGTGAGCAGCAGTGTGCAGTTTGTGGCGGTAAACGGTGCGGAGGCGGTATTGAAGCTGCGGCGTAAGCTGACGCCATCGACGACGGTGATGGTGATATTTGGATTTGGGATGGGGATGTTGGTATTATTTGGCATTCTGTATCAGTTGCGAAAGATATTTAATTCGCTGAAAGCCGGGAATGCCTTTGATCTTGCGAATATCCGGCGATTACGTCTGATCAGTCTTTTTGTATTGATCTCGGTATTGGTGGGATGGATCGACGGGGTGGTAAACAGGCAATTGTTGTCTCATTATTTCAATGATATTAACGGCGCTTATGTTGTCAAGTTCCATTGGGGGATACCTGCGTTGGCTATTTGTGTGGCGGTGTTTATTGTGTCTGAGATCTTTAAGCAAGGATATCAATTAAAATCGGATAACGAATCTTTTGTGTAATGGGTATTATCATTAACCTGGATGTAGAGATGGCGAAGAATAAGATGTCGCTAACGGAGTTGTCAGAGCGGGTGGGGATCTCTATGACGAACCTGTCGTTATTAAAAACGGGCAAGGTGAAGGGGATCCGGTTTGATACCCTGGAAGCTATTTGCCGGGTATTGCATTGTAAGCCCGGGGATATCCTGGATATAAGTGTTGAAGGAGGCTAATTGCTATCGGGCGTGGGTAAGTTTTTCGGGACGCCTGCCGGTCATTCCGGCAGGCGTTTTTATTATTGCATTATATCTTATTGTATTTCAATGAATTGTGAATGGTGTGTATAAGCATCCTATAAGCGTTGTATAAGCATTGTATAAGCGTTCTATAGTCATTGTATAAGTGGGGTATATCCCGGGTATATCTATTGTATAGTGGTTGTATAAGTTAGTATATGGTTAGCTTATACAACAGCTATACGAATGTTATACGAATGCTACAGGAATACTATAGGAATGCTATATGAATGGCGGAGGTTAATATTTGTGTATACGTCTCATTTCGTCTTGCAGGGCTGTGATGTCAGCCTGTGAGGGTGGTTGGAGGCTGTAAAGTGTTTCGCAGAAGTTGGTAATGGTTTGATTGGATGTGGGGTTGGTGAGCATCATGAAGTGGTTACTGACATCCATGTCCATGAAGTGGAAGTTGGTGAAGTGTCGTGCCCATCCGAGGGAGTAGTCGGTATGGTCTGCCGGGAGGGCAGGATCGGCGAAGAAGGGCATGAGTTCGCCATAGAAGCGATTGCTTTTATTACGGAAGTAGTAGCAGGTGACTTGGTCGGGGTATTCGAGCGGGCGGCAGATGTACTGATGCATTTCGAAGGCGGTCCGTATCTCTATGCAGCGGTTGATCATGGCGGCGAGGTCGGCTGGTGGGACTTTGCTACGGATGCGGTCGTTGAATAGTGTGATGAGTTGGGAGAGAAAGGCCTCTTCGTCTTGTGCCCAGTCGAGTTCGTGATTTTTGATGAGTACTTGGAAGATGTCCTGTGCTTCGAGCATTACTTTTCCGGAGAGTATGAAGTTGCCGGTTTGGAAGATGATCCCTTTTCCATGGCTTTTATTTTCTGCCTGTATGGAGGCGTTGATATTGCTGAAGGCGACATCGTTGGAGACATAGAGGGGGTCGAGCATGACGATGGAGTTGACGGTTTCGCCCAGTTGTTGTAGTTGTCTGGTGACCTCGTAGGAGAGTTTACCACCGAGGGAATAGCCGCCGAGGTCGTAGGGGCCATGGGGTTGGACGGACCTGATGAGGTGTATGTAGTAGGCGGCCATGGCGGGGACGCTGTGGATGGGAGGGGCGTCGTTGATCCAGCCGCGGGCATGTATGCCATAGAATGGGCGTTGGATGTTGCGGGCGAGCATATGGTAGATCTCACCGGTGCCGAGGGCGGCGTGGAACCAGAATACGGGTTTGCCGCCGGCGGCTTTGTTGAGTTGTACGATCTCGGGGAAGAAGGTGTTATCTGCCGGCGAGGTTTGTTGGAGGATACGATTGCTGAGTTGCTGATAGAGGGCTTCGAAGTCATCTTTCAGGCGGAGGAGGGCGATGTGTGGATCCGGGGAGGTATTTTTCTGCGATGTTTGCCGGTTATTGTTGCCGGAGCCCGGGGCGAACAGGACCTCTGCCGGGCTGTCCGGGATATTGGTTGGGAGTTGTTTTTCTGCGTTGTTCAGTACGCGTTTGGCATCATCTACACTCATGTCTCCGTTTTTGAGTGCATTGAGGATTGTTTTCAATTCCATCGGTTAATTTTTTAGTCTTAGGAGTATATCAGTTGGCACATTGCATGGACGGCAATAAGGGGTTGCCGGGGCAACAATGAGGGTTAAAACGGCGATAAGTAGTTTATTATTTAGCAAGGGGCAGGGTAGACCATGCAGGAAAAACCTGCGGCATTAAAATTAAAGCAGGCAGGCGCTATAATACGGCACTTTTGGGGATGTGGATTAAAAAAGGAAAGGGGCGGCCTATGGCCAACCCCTTTTGATTTCCGCCAATATAAAAAGTTAATCCATTGCAGTGAGCTGATCGTTGAGTACGGTGACGGTATGTGTATTCATGTCGGCTTTGAGAGTAAAGTAGACCCAAGTGGCTTCTTTTCCATTTTCCTTTCCCCAGGCATAGGCTTTCACCTGGTAGGTATGGTGGGAGGTACCTGGGAGGATTTGCAGGCGGAGGGTGGTGTAGTCGGAGTTGAGCGCTTTGTCTTTTGCCTGGATGAAGGATTGTTTTCTGACGAGGGCGGCTACTTTTTCCTGTTCGGCGGCCCATTGTCTGGCTTGTTGTTCGTAGTTGGTTTCCCAATTGGGACCCCAGCGGCGGGCAAGTTGCTGGTATACCCATTTATTTTCTTTTTTAACGCTATCGATCAGTTCTTGGGTTACGACGCAGCCGGCGACGGCGATGGTTCGGAATCCGAATTTTCTGGCGACTGTTTCTCGGCTATTGTATTCATCGAATAGCGGGAGGCCGTAGGTGAGTATGGTTAGCAGGCTATCTGTAGGTGTGGGGGTATGGATGAACTTATTGTTACCATTTGTTCTTGTATTTATGCCTACTGTGAGGGCTATCATGATGACGATCAGACGTTTCATGTTAATGTTATTTTTCTTCATGATGTTTATTTTTCCAGGATTCCATAAATGAAATACATTATGTTTTAAAACGTATTGAAATATTTCATACCTTAATAATTATTAAACTATATTATTAAACCTAACCTATTGATTATGTTGAAAAAAAGAATTTTTGTTCTCATGTAATAATATGCCATTTGTTCCCGTTCTTTGCATAACCAACAATTAGAGAGGCAAAATTTTCACGAGGGACAACAACATTTAAGAAGGCAATTCCTCATTGATTGTTTCTATACCAGTAAATATTTTACACCATATCCGGCAGCCGCTACGTAACACCGACAGGTGTGGGCGAGCTGCTATTAAAAAAAATGAACCGAAAAGCCATGAAGCGATTCAGCTTAATCCATGTCCGGGCTTTGCACCTGTTGACCCTATGTCTGTTATGGTATGTGACGACTGGCTGCAAGAAGGAGTCATCGACGGTCCAGCCACCTAAAGAGCAGCAGCCTAATCCTGATCCGGATCAAGAACAGCCGGAGACGATTACGGGCAGAGAGGTTACGATTGTACCTGATGCTTATGGTACTTTGGTGATTGATAATTCCAATGGTAAATATCAGCCAGGGGATATTTTGAACCTGAAAGGTGATTTCAAGGGGATACTGATCAGTAATATGAGTGGTACTTCTTCGAAGCCTATTTATGTCCGCAATTTCGGTACTACGGTGACGAACATTGGAGATCCGCGGTGGAATGGCGGGTCTTGGGCGGCTGCGTTGACATTTTCGAACTGTCATTATGTAAAGATCGGCAGTACGAATTCGCGTACGCAGTTCGTGGTGAACGGATCGGAGCAAGGGAACCGGGGTGCTTATTTCAATGTGGTATTGAAGGATAAGACGGATAATTTCGAGATGCGTAATATGATTATCCGGAATGGGGGTACTGGTATATGGGCGAAGACGGATCCGGTGAGAAACGATGCCAGTACGTATTATCCTAATTCATGGATGTCGCAGTTGAGTATTCATAATCTGACGGTGAGTGGTACGCTGAATGAGGCGATGTATATAGGTCATACGGCTACATACTGGAACCTGACGAACAATACGCCTTACTTTGGCAGTCCGGCGGATATGCCCGGTGGTAGTCAGTTTGTGCAGCCGATCAAGTGGCGGGGTGTGAAGATCTATTCCAATGTGGTGATGAACAGTGGTGCGGACGGTATACAGACGGCGGCTATTGACCAGCTGGAGGTGTATAATAACAATGTGAGTAATTGGGGGACGCAGCGTAATCCTTCGCATTGCGGTGGTATATTGATTGGCGGGCGTACGACGAATTCGAATGTGCATGACAACTATGTGCATGACGGGTGGGGAGAGCTTTGCCAGTTTTTCGGATCTGGGGAGAATGGCGGTACACATATTATCCGCAACAACCTGTTTCGTGACAATACGGGGAGTGACGGAGTGAGTTTGCGGGGTACGGCGGATGCGCGGGTGCAGGTGATCAATAATACGATTGCCCGTACGGCGGGTGTGAATCTGCGTATCAATGGGTACCAGGGGATGACGAGTAAGGTGCTGGTGCAGTCGAATGCTTTCATTCAGCCGATGGTGGCGGGAGGCAATGTGAATGCGAAGGCGTATATCTATTCGGAGAATGGTGGTGATTATTCGGAAGGCACGGGGAATCAGTTTAATGCGAAGTTTGCGACGGTGTTAGCAGCGTTGGTGGATGCGAACAATTTCTACACGCCTAATTCGGGTTCTCCGATGCAGGGTGCAGGTTACCGGAAGTAGGTAATTAGTGTAATGTGAGGCGATCCAGCTGGCGTTGATAGTCGTATTGGAGGTCTTCGTGTTGTGCGGCGATGATAGCTTGTATCTTTTTGAGTTGCTGGCGGTACATATTGTATATAACGGTGCCGGCGGTGAGCGGGATACGTGCTTTTTTGATGAGGCTGCAGAAGTATAATAACAGTTCGGCTTCGGCTTGTTTGGAGCCGGTATATTTAATATGTTTAGCGGTGCTGCGGAGTATTTTCCGCAGCACTTTTTTTGTCAGGTAGCTATTTGTAGCCGGGAGCCCGTTAAAATCTGCCTCCATTTCTTCTTTTACATTCCTGATGTAGGCTTCGAGGTCATGTGCTTCGAAGAGGAGGTATCCCAGTAATTCTTTATTATCTTTTTTGAAACGAGCGAGTCGCAGACATATTTCCAGCAGTTGTGCCGGGGGAAGTGTGGTCAGTTCTTTTTTTAGCTCGTTGATAGTTGTTTTGGTCATCCTGTATGATTTGCCGGTATGTTGGCTCAGGCATAGAAATCTATGAGGGAACCGAAGTAGGCTTCGTTCCATCCTTCGACGATGTCCTGGTATTCTTCGTCGGGGATATTGGTATGCCGGAGTTCGGCGTCGGTGCCTTTTTTGTGATGATGCAAGTTGATTGTTACGATGGACGGTTCTTCCTGTTCGCCGAAGTACCATTCCTGTACGATCTGTTTGTCTTCGATGAAGGAGATATTGCGGCCTACGATGGCGCCATCCCATAGGGAGAATTCGGTATTGGGTGTGTCGCTCATTTCTGCCGGTTCGCCGGTCCAGAGTTGGATGGTAGGAGCATAGGTGAGTGCGCGATATACATCTTCGGGGGGAGCAGCCAGTATAAAATGCCTTTTATAATCTTTCATGTGAATGCATTCGAGGTATGAAGGTAACAGAGATTTCCCGATTTCGGGTAGGGTAAGTTTGGGAGAAGTGAGGGAGAAGTGAGGGAGAGGGCGGTGGATGAGGGTGGTGGAGGGGGAGTAGGAGCTGACTACATTGTGTCTACAAAAGCTTTTAAATTATAAGTATATAGTGCGTTATGAAATGTGAAATATGGTAATGTGTTAATTGTGTGTATAGGAATACTTAATTTTATCTCATGAATTACTTGCAAAGAAAGTTGCTTTTACTGATTCTTTTTTTAGGAGGTATGTCGGTTTCGGCGGTGTATGGTCAGGTGCAGGCGGATTCTTTGCGGCAGGTATTATCGCGAGCGGACCTGACGCAGGAGGAGCGGATCATGACGATGGGGAAGCTGGCTTATACGACTGGGGAGCGATTTCGACGGGAGGCGGTAGCGCTTGTGAAGCAGGCATTGCGGTTGAGTTATGGGTTGAAGGACGGTCAGTATTCGGCGTTCAGTCATGCTATGTTGGGCAGTTTATATATGCGGGTGGACAGTGTGTCGATGGCGCGGGAGGAGCTGGACAGTGCGCGGTGGTACCTGTCGCGTACGGAGAACCGGACGGTGAAGGGAGTTGTGTATTATATGGGAGGCAGTTTATTTGATAAGGAAGGGAAACCGCATGAGGCGCTCAAGTCCTTTTTCCAGGCATTGCGGTTGTTGGACGGTCAGCAGTCGCCCGGTTATGAGTCGGCGATTTATTACCAGATATCGAATATTTATGCGGACTGGCAGGAATGGAAGAGTCAGCAGCGGTATGCTTTATTGTGTATGCAGCTGGCGAAGGTGAGTGGTGATCCGGATCATATTTGTTCGTCTTATCAGTCGATGGCGAATTATTATGAGCGGATTTTCCGTCGGGATACGACACGTCATGAATTATTGGATTCGGCCCTGTATTTCAACCGGCAGGCGATCCGGTTGTACCAGGATGAAGGGGGGAGGATGGTGCATCACAGTATGATGGCGGTGTTGGCGTTGAATACGGCGGGGCTGTATGCGCGGTATTTTCATAGACCCTACAAGGATACGGTGATGAAGTACCTGGATATTGCTTTGGAGACGGGGCGCCGTACGTATCAGCAGCAGGTGGTGGCCAGTGTGTATGGTATGTTGAGTGATTATGCGATTGCGGACCATCGTTATGATGAGGCGGAGCGGTTGTTGATGATGGGATTTATGACATTGAAGGAGGATATCAGCAGTAGTCCGTTGGTGATGGCGCAGTTTATGCGCAGTCTTTCGGCGGTAGCGGAGATGAAGGGGGAGTTGCCGGCGTCGCTTCGTTATTTGAAGCAGTTTACGGAGTTTTACAAGGATGCTTTTGATGCGGAGAAGGTGGTGTCGGCAAAGCGGCTGGAGGCTCAGTTTGAGACGGAGCGGAAGGAGCGGGAGCTGGTGTTGCTGGAGCAGCGGGCATCATTTAACAAGAAATTGAATTTTTTTTATATTTCGCTGGCGGTGGCGAGTTTGCTGGCATTGTTGTTTCTGTTTTTGTCATATCATTTCCGGTTGAAGTCGACGATGCAGCAGCAGCGGTTGCTGGCGAAGGAGAAGGAGGATGCGGCATTGCAGGCGCGGTTGAAGACGGAGGAGAATAAGCGATTGGAATTGGAGAAGCAGGAGGTGACTTTACAAGCGAAGTTGAAGGAGGAGGAGGCGATGCGTTTGCAAGCGGAGCAGCAGTTGTTGCAGGAGAGGCAGGAGCGGTTGCAGAAGGATCTGCTGGCCGGTGCTTTGCAGGTGGAGCAGAAGAATGAGTTGCTGCAGTCGTTGCAGAAGAAGATTACGGAGGAGACCAGTCATGGATCGCCGGTATTACGGCAGTTGAATAATATCATCAACCAGGACCGGCGTTTGGATGAGGATTTTGACAATCTGAAATCTGACCTGAAGGATATTCACCCTGAATTTTTTGTGCGGTTGCAGGAGAAGGCGGTGGATAACCTGACCCGTTTGGATATGCGGCATTGTGCTTATATATTGATGGGATTGTCGGTGAAGGAGATTGCGCAGCGTATGAGTGTAGAGCCGAAGAGTATACGAATGGCGAGGTATCGTATCAAACAAAAGTTAGCCCTTCAAAAAGACGAGAGTCTGGATCAATTCATTTTATCATTGGGGGAAAGCAGGCGATTGTAAACGGCTTGTTAATGTATGTCGCGTTTGCTTGCAAGGGTTTTCATATGAAAAATTAACATAAAATCACACGAAGGTGTTGGTAGGGGAGGAGCATTGTTTGTTATTTTTAGATTAAATCAACGGGTACTACTACTGTAATTCCTGGGTACATTTTAACCACATCCTGCCATTGAACGACCGGAAAGGTTGGCGCGAAGCGCATTTATTTACAACAACAAACAACTCTATAACCGATGCAACGCCTGAAATTATTGCTGCGTGTGGCCAGCAAGTACGAAACCAAAGCGCTCAGTTACCTGGATGTATTTCAGTATCCTAAGAGTGCGCAGGAGCGGAAGGCTAAGGAAGATATTGCTGCCGCGATGTATCTCGCCATATTAGGTCTTATTTGTATCTTGTTGTTCTTCGTCGGAGGCAGTGACCATTTTTGGAGCTGGCTGGGGATGAAGTAGCACAGCGAAACAAATAATCGACATATGGAAGAACTGACATTAGGTATTGGTTCCAGGGTGCAGCATGCACGTTATGGGCCTGGTGTTATTATCGGTGTAAAATATGCTCAGTATACGGTGACCTTTATGAATGAGGGGATTTTGGATGTAGATAAGGATGATCCGCTTTTTGAGGTATTGTATGCAGAGAATAAGACGGTAGAGGTAGAGACGTTATCGGCGGTGGAGACCTCTTTGCTGAAGATATTACGGCTTTGGGGCGGTGTTACGGAGAAGGTGCCGATCGGTGAGCGCTGGGAGGGCGGTACTTTGGTGTTGCAGCCGAAGGATAGCGGTACGAAGGCGAAGGAGATACCATTGGATGTATTTTTTCATAAGATCGTTATGGTACGGGACCGGCTGCGGGTGTTGGAGCAGCAGGTCAACAGTCATAAGCAGCTGAGTGATGCGGACAAAGTGAATATGCAGCAGTATATAACGCGGATCTATGGATCGCTGACGACCTTCAATGTATTGTTTAAAGAGAAGGAGCATTGGTTTGTGGGAGAGAAGGGAGGTAAAGAAGATTAATTCATCATCACGGATAGAAAAAGGCCGGTTACGATCTTGTAGCCGGCCTTTCTATTTATAGGTTGTGCAATTAGATTTTAAAGCCAATACGGAGTATGGCTTTATCATCACCAGACAAAAAAGTTCAGACGGTGGTGGCAGATACGGATGCTCTTGTGGCAGGCTTTTGATATTTTTTATGGTGGTTCTTACCCCACCATACGAGGAATCCAGTGATGGGCAGGGAGGCACAGATCAGGCCGACGATAAAGGCGATGATCTTGCCAGCGATGCCGCCAACGGCACCTACGTGGATATCATAGTTGAGTTCTATCATCTGGACGCCGCCATTTTTCTCTTTCTCTGTCTGTTTGTGCAGCATTTTTCCGGTATACTGGTCGAAGTCGGCTTCATCATGGTCGTAATACACTTCTTTTCCTCGGAAGGCATGTACGTTGATTACACCTTCGGGTGTGGGAGCTGGTGATACGCCGTATCGTTGTGCGTCTGGCATCTGCAATTGTGCCGTTTTGAAGGCGATGTCGAGCGGGTTGGTAACGGGTGGAGTTGTGGGTTTGGCGGATTTCAGCTCCTGGAATACCGGCGGTGTGGTGGAACGGGCAGCTATGACATAGACGGTGGCCTCGAACCATTTGAATGCCCACACCATACCTGTCAGTGCGAGTACGAGGGCGATGAGCAGGCTATAGAAACCTAATACGTTGTGGAGGTCATAGTTCAGCCGTTTGAAGCTGGCGCCCCATTTGATCCGGAAGTTCTGTTTACGAGCAGCTTTGTTCCACTTTTTGGGCCACCAGAGGACCAGCCCGGTAATGAGGAGGATGATGAAGATGAAGGTACTCCAGCCGATGATGGGTTGGCCATACTTATCGTTAAGCAGGAGGCTCCAGTGTATACCTTTGACGATATTGAAGAAGTTGTATTTGTAGTCGATGCGGCCGGTGACGGCGCCGTTGTACGGGTTGATAAAAACGGACTCGTAGTGCTGGAGCGTGCCGAAATACGTAGTGGCGGTGTCGTTACCGGCGTAGGACATAAATTCCCAGGCGCGGTTTGGTTGTATGTAGGCGGTGATGTAGTTGGCTGGTTTGGCGGTGCCCAGTGCTTTTTGTGCATTATCCAGGAGGGTGCTTAGCGGCAACGGGGCGGTGTGAGTAGGTGTCACGAAGTATGTCTGATGATGGATGGATTCCATGATCTCTTTCTGGAATACGAATAGGCAGCCGGTAACGGCGATAATAAATACGACGATGCCGGAAATGAGGCCCATCCAGAGGTGGAGCCAGGCCAGGCATTTGCTGAGGATAGATCCTTTCTTTTTCTTCTTAGCAGGTAGTGCTGTCATTCGATGGGTGAGACTATTCTTTTTCTTTCAAAGTTACATTCTTACTGTCAGACTTGCGATCAGGCGGCGGGAAGATTGCGCGCTGAGGCCTGACCAGCCGATCCAGTATTGCTGGTTGGTGAGGTTGTCGACTTTGACACCCAGTTTGTAAGCCGCTTTATTATAGAATACGGAAGCCTGCATAACGGTGTAACCGGGCAGGGTGAATACGCCATTCTGGGTATCGTTGATGATCTTGTTTTCGCTGGCGTAGTTGCCACCGACACCCAGTCCCAGTCCTTTCAATTTTCCTTTTGCCTGTTGGTAGCTTAGCCACAGGTTAGCCTGGTTGGCAGGACCTGCGCTGGTGGGGCGACGATTAAGTACGGAGGCATCGCTTTGGGTCATTTTGCTTTCGTTGTAGGCATATCCTGCTACTATGTTAAGGCCGGCAACCGGTTCGCTGATGATCTCTGCTTCGAATCCTTTGCTACGTTGGGTACCATCCTGTATCTGGTATTTGGGATCTACGGGATCCATTCTCAATACATTTTTCAGGGAGATATCGTAGTAGCTGAAGGTGCCGGAGAGGCTGCCATGCAGCAGGTCGATCTTTACGCCGGTTTCCCACTGGTTGGCCTGCTGTGGTTTAAATGTCTTACCCAGTCTATCACGGCCGTTGGCATTCTGGAAGCCATTTTGATAATTGGCGAACAGGGAGACCTTATCTTTTACTGGTTGGAATACCAGGCCGAATTTGGGTGACAAGACGGTTTGTGTATATGCACTCAGGGTGGTGTCGGCGGCGAGGTAGTAGGTGCCTTTATTGTCGAAGTGATCGATCCTCAGGCCGAGGTTGGCGATGAGGCGGTCGGTAATGTTTACGACGTCGCTGATGTAGGCGCTATAGGTGTATTGGGCACTTCTTCTTTCGTCGAGGGCGGTTTTTTTCATGCGGTTATCCACATTGGCCTTATTGAATTGCGCGTATTTAGCGGGATCAGGTTGGGTGAGGCTGATGGTATCGAAGTAGTCGCTTTGTCTGTTGCGGCTATTGATCATGGTCTGGAGGGAGATGAAGGATCTGCTGCTGAATACATCTATTCCTATCAGCGCCCGGTTGCGTATGGTACCTATGTGAAAGTCGCCCGTGAAGTTTTGTTGTATATGGAAGGAGCTGGTGCGGGAGTTGTCGTTGTATATGAGGCGGCCCAGGGAATCGTGGGGGAGAGCCATAAAATACAGCTGTGGACCCTCGTTTTTATTGTTGGTGGTAGCGAAGTTGGTCTGGGATTTCCACTTTTCCGACAGTTTGTAGGTGACCTGTGCGAAGAAGTTGCCTGTGTTGATTTGTTGGGTAAGATCGCTGCTGATATAGGATCTGTTGTAGTCCATTTTAAGTTCGTCGGCGCGGGACTTCCCCAGTCTTGTGATGGAGGCGTTGAAGAAAACGATTTGCGGGGTGGTGCTTTTGGTGAGGAATATTTCGGCGTCGAGCAGTATAGATAATCTATCTGACGGTTGGAACAGGAGGCTGGGTGCCAGCAGGAGGGAACGGGCGCGGCCATTGGCCTGGAAGCGGTTTTCCCGGTTATATGCGACGTTGGTGCGGAACAGCCATTTATTTTGTTGGTCCAGCGGTGTATTAACGTCGGCGGTGATACGATGGAAGTTAAAGCTACCGGCGCTGTAGGCTACTTCAGCAGTTCTTTTTTCATTCGGTTTTTTGGTTACGCGGTTGATGAGGCCACCGAAGGAGGTGAGGGCGCTTCCGAAGAGGGTGCCGGAGGGGCCTTTGATGGCTTCTATCCGTTCGAGGTTAGCGGCATCGACGGTGTTATTGACGAAGCCGGTTACGCCATTTCTCAATTGTCCCTGGAGGTAGAATCCCCGAGAGGAGAAATAGGCGCCTCCGTCGGTGTTTCTGCCGGTGGCGGGTAGCAGTTGATAGACACCCGGCATGTTGCGGGTCGCATCTTCGAGGGTGAAGCTCATTTGATCTTGTAACAATTCTTTACTTACGACGGTGTATACCTGTGCGTTTTCGAGGTTACGGAGGGAGATGCGGGCGACATGTTCGCTGTATTTGCGGGAGAATTTGTTGCCCATGCTCTGGATGATGACTTCGCGTAGTTGTTTGGCGGATTCGGCGAGGATGATGGGATGGAGGGCGAGGGTCTGACCTGGGGTGAGGGAGACGGTCCTTTCCTGTGTTTTGATGCCTACGCCGGTAACTTTGACGGTATAGTTGCCAGGTTTGATATTATTAATGATATAGGTGCCTTCGTCGGAGGTAACGGCTCCTAGGCGGGTACCTTCTATGCCGACGGTGATGAATGCGGCAGGTTTGCCTTCTGACGTGATGATAGTGCCTTTTACGACCGCGTGTTGAGCTCTGATGACCAATGCGGTACATACTAGTAACAACAGTAGTACTGTTTGTTTCATTTGTGATTTCGATAGATGGTTTAAATAGCGCCTGGCAATGATGATGGCAATTTGTCCCTTGTACCCTGCATTGCATTTAATGCGTCTGCAAGTTGCCAGAAAAATGGCGTTGCAAGATATCGCATCAGGAAATTTTTTGCATAATACGGAAACTTACGGCTGTCTGACAATATGTTTTTGTAAAATAAGACCATCTGGTCTATTTTTGTGATTATGATACCAGATGTTTTTGACAAAGCGATATAAGTAACGAAAAAGAAATGCAATAAACAACGCAGTGAATGAAAAAAGGAGCACGAACTAAACAATTTATTGTTTCGCAGGCGGCACCCTTATTTAATATGAGGGGGGCGGCCGGGACGTCTGTACAAGATATTATGGAGGCGACGCAATTGGCGAAGGGGGGATTGTATGGGAATTTTGATACGAAGGAGGAGATCCTGCTTGCTTCTTTTGAGCATATGATGGGGGTGATCGGGGAGCGATTGCGGGAGGTGTTGGGATCTGCTGGCGGTGGGGCCGGTGCGCAGTTGTATGCGTTGGTGGAGTTTTACCGGGCATATGCTTTAGACCCGGTGATTGCGGGGGGCTGTCCTATATTAAATTTCGGGGTAGAGGCAGATGATATGATACCCGCTTTACGGGAGCGTTTGGCGCAGCAGGTGTTGTATTATCAGGGGAGGATACAGGAAATGGCAGATGAGGGGGTACGTACGGGGGAGTTCAGGAAGGGGTGGGATACGCGACGGTTTGCGGTCCGGATGTTTGCCCTCATAGAAGGAGGGATATTGGTGGCCCGTATATGCCAGGACAAGGCGCAGATGGATGTGTTGATGGATATGTTGAAGGAGGAGATAGCTGCGCAAATCATTAAATAATCTTAATAACATACAGATGCAAAAGGATGTATTGCCATTCTCGTTAAGGATGTCCTCTTTTTTCTTATCCCGTTTGGGGTATTCTTTTCCCGGGTTGACGGCGCGGGTGTTTTTACGGCTTTACAGTACGCCGCCCGGGCGTAAGTTACGGGCGTCGCAATTGGCGTTTGGCGCGCAGGCACGGCAGGAGCGGTGGTTAGTGCGTGAGTATGCTTTCAGTGAGCGTAAGGTAGGTATACAAGGGTATAGGTGGGGAGTGTCTGACCGTAAGGTGTTGTTACTGCACGGTTGGGGAGGCAGTCCACTTGATTTCCGGCAAATGGTAGGTGCGTTGGTCGAGGGAGGTTATGAGGTGATCAGTTATGACGGGCCTGCTCACGGAGCATCTGGCGGGAAGCGTAGTAACCTGGTGCAGTGGATGTATGTATTACAGCAGGTGTTGGAGCAGGTGGGCCCGGTGGATGCGATCGTGGGGCATTCTTTGGGCGGGTTAAATGCGGCATTGACATTGGCAAGGACGGATATGAAGGTATCGCGGTTGGTGATGATGGGTTCTTCTGTGAGTGCGCCTGCTTTTTTCAATGATGCTTTCCAGCAATATGGTATTCCTCAGCCGGTGATGCCTAAGGTGCAAGCGTTGGTACGCCGGCGGTTGCGGGATGATCTGGCGCGGTTGGATCTTTTTCAGTACCTGGAAGGTATCCATGCGGATAAGATCCTGGTGGTATCTGATGAGAATGACCTGTTGGTGAAGCAGCAGGAGGTGGAGGCGTTTTTGTCGGTGTATCCTGGTATACAGGCTTTTCATATTAAGGGGGAGGGGCATTTCCGGATCATGCGGAATGAGGCGGTGATCCGGGAGGTATTGGCATTTTTGGGTAGCTGAGAGGATAACTCCGATAATTTGCAGGTATTTGGACGTTAAAAAAAAGTGTTTTTGCCCGTTGATACTTACAGATTGTTAAAGTTTTTTTAATTTTTTTTGCTAAAAGAATCTACCTATTTAGCAGGGAAGTTGTCATGTTGTTTTGTGCGGAAGTAGATAAGTTGAAACGAATTGTATTTCAATACATATGAAATTATTATAGCAAATCTTATTTGCATTTGGAGTTATATCCGAATTATATTGAAAAAAATCAACTAAAAATATAGTTTTTCTGATGGATTTCTAATAGAAGCGTTGTTTTTTCGAAAACCTCCTTATCTTGTAGGCCTGTTCAACCAGGATGTTAGAACGCTAAAATTCCAGGGGTAACCAAATACGATAATACTGTCATTCATCCATTAACGACCGCCATTAGCATTAACGAAGTCCGATTCCCAGGACATTAGATATGTAGGGACAATGTAATTTTTCTATGAGCTTATATATAGTGATTATTTAACTAACCAAACAACAAGATCCAGATTTTGCTTTACGGCAGATAAAGAAGCCAACTAACAACCAAGATTTACAAACAACTGAAATTTAAACCGCGGAAAAATCATGAACAAACATCTTCTCAAGGTGTTACTCATCCTCGTGTTGATGGGCCAGCCGTTATTTGCCCAGAACAGAGAGGTGAGTGGCACAGTTACTGAAAAGTCAGGAGGCGCCCCTATGCCCGGCGTGATTGTAAGAGTAAAAGGAGCTAAGTCAGGTACGAGTACTAATGCAGAAGGGAAGTACCATCTTCAGGTGCCAGGACAGCATGCCGTTTTAATTTTTTCTTTCGTTGGTTATACGCAGGTTGAGCATGTGGTGAGTGGTGATGTATTAGATGTGAGCCTGGTGGCTGACAACAAGCAGTTGTCCGAGATTGTGGTAACGGCGCAGGGTTTGAAGCGTTCTGCCCGTGAGCTGGGATATTCTGTAGCGAAGATTGACAATGCGAGTTTGACACAGGGTAAGGTGGTGAACCTGGCGACGGGTCTTGCCAGTAAGGTGTCTGGTTTGCAGGTGAATTTGCCTAACAACGGCGTGAATCCGGAGCCACGCATAGTGTTGCGTGGTAACCGTTCGTTGACTGGTAATAACCAGGCATTGATCGTAGTGGACGGGGTGCCGGTTCCTTCTGCGGTGTTGAGCAATCTGAATCCTAATGATATTGAGAATGTGAACGTGCTGAAAGGTGCGAATGCGGCGAACCTGTATGGTTCTGAAGGTGTGAATGGGGTGTTGATGATCACTACTAAAAAAGGTAAGACTGGTAGGCCGGTGGTTCGTTATTCGAATACTACTCAGTTTGAGACGGTGTCTATGTTGCCCGATATGCAATACAAGTTTGGTGGCGGTAGCGACGGGGTACATGATCCGATCGAGAATACTTCCTGGGGAGCTCCGTTTGACGGTACGTTGAAGCAGGTAGGACCTACGCTTGCGGACGGTTCCAAATGGATGTTGCCGTATGTAGGTTTGAAAGATGAGAAACGTAAATTCTGGGACAGGGGTCTTACGGTGCAGAATGACGTAGCGGTGTCTGCGGGTTCTGACAACAGTGAGTTTTATCTGTCATTCCAGGACGCCAATATCAAGGGGGTGATACCAAAGGACAAGAACCGCCGTACTGGTGCGCGACTGAATGCGAGCAGGAAGATGGGGATCTTTACCGCCGGTTTCAATGCTGGTTATACTGTTACCAAGACTAATACTACTACCGCTAATATTTACGATAACCTGTTGAACATTCCGCAGAACGTTCCTATTACGCAGTTGAGCGACTGGCGTAATAACAAGTGGGCGGCTACTGACGGTTATTTCAACGGTTACTACCGTAACCCATGGTGGCTGATCGACAACCAGCGAGCTGACCGTATGACTAACCTGTTCAACGGTAACCTTGATCTGGGTTTGCAGCCGCTTTCCTGGTTGAACTTCGTGTATCGTGTGGGTTTATATAATGAGGCTTATACACAAAAATCTTTCCGTGCGAAAGTGAACCCTACTACGGCTTATCAGCGTCCTACTGCGGATAACGGTTATGTGAAGGATGAGGCTTATACGCGTCGTCGTATCAACTCGGACATCCTTGTGACGGCGGATCACAAGTTTGGTGATTTCAGTACCAAGCTGACATTGGGTAATACTATCCGTGACAACTACGATAACTATTCTTCTATTGAAGCTAACGGTCTGGTGGCGCCGGATGTTTACAACGTTAACAACCGTACGGGCGAGGCTACTGTAGATCAGTACTATCGTGATACCCGTTTGACGGCTTTGTTCGGCGATTTGTCTGTAGGTTTCCGTAATTACCTGTTCCTCGGTGTGACTGCCCGTAATGAGTGGGTGTCTATCCTGAGCAGCAAGAACCGTTCTTATTTCTATCCCGGTGCATCGTTGTCTTTTGTGTTCACAGACGCTATCCAGGCGTTGCAGGGGAACCGTACGCTGTCTTTCGGTAAGGTAACCTTATCTGCCAATAAGACTGGTAACGTGAACCTGGATCCTTATCAGCTGATCACTCCATTCATCAACGGTACAGGTTTCCCATTTGGTACCTTACCAGGTCAGACGTTGGATAACCGTTTCCGTTCGCAGGAGCTGAAGCCTGAGTTTGTAAACTCTGTGGAGGCTACTTTGCAGTTAGGTTTCTTCCAGGATCGTTTGAGTACGGAGATCAGTGTGTATAAGACCACTTCGAAGGGACAGATCATACCTATTCAGACATCTTTTGCTACTGGTTACAGCAGTGTGCTGGTGAACAGTGGTGAGGTGAGTATCAAGGGTATTGAGTTTGATGTAAAGGGTACTCCTGTTAAGAACAAGAATGTGACCTGGACGGTGGGAGTGAATGGTACTTATCTGCAGAACAAGGTGATCAGCATCTATGGTGGTGAGAATGGTACTAGTGAAGTGCCTATCGGCGGTTATGCCAACAGTGCTTATATCTATGCGGTGATTGGTCAGCAGTATCCTACGTTGAAAGTGAAAGCTTACCAACGTGATCCTCAGGGCCGTATTGTTGTAGACGGTGCTACTGGTTATCCTAAGGTAGCGAATGCGCTGAAGCCAGTGGGGCAGACCAATCCTAACTTCATGATGGGTTTCAATACTTCTGTTAAGTACAAAGGTTTTACGCTTGGTATACAGTTGGATTATCGTACCGGCAATGTGTTTTACAACCAGTTAGGGAGAGGTATGGACTTCAATGGTTTGGGTTCGCGTAATGCGGAGTACAACAGGGAGCCATTTGTGATACCTAATTCTGTGATCGAGGTTTCTCCCGGTAAGTTTGAGCCAAACACAAATATTAAGACTACATCCGGTGGATTTGATTACTGGTATTCCCAGTATTCACAGATCAATGAGAACTATGTAGCTGACGCTACTTTCCTGAAATTGCGTGAGGCCTCTCTGACTTATGATCTGCCGGCCACTTTGCTGCGTCGTCAGAATATTGTGAAGGCGGCTTCCGTTACTATATCCGGACGTAATCTCCTGATGTGGTTGCCTAAAGAGAATATCTGGACGGATCCTGAGTTCAACTTCACCAGTGGTAATGCGATCGGTGTGGTGGATGACAAGATTGCTCCTCCTACCCGTATCTATGGTGCGAGTGTAAATATTACTTTCTAGCAGAGACAGTGTAGTGATCAAGCAAAAAAACAATCACATGAAAAAAGTAATCAGCATATTATCAGTTGTCAGTGTTCTGGTATTCGGCAGCTGTAAAAAAGGTTTTCTTGATATTAATACGGACCCTAACCGTCCGACCTCTTCATCTCCGGAGCAGTTGTTGCCCAATGCGATGAATGTAACGGCTAACAAGCTCAATGTTAAGCTGAACCAGTTGGGTGCTATCTGGTCTGGTACCTGGGCGGCATCTATTGACTATTTGTGGTTTATGGATGAGAAGTTGTACAATGTGAATTCTAACTTTTACGTAGATATCTGGGAGGACCTGTACAATGACCTGGCGGATCTGCGTTATGCGGGGAATGCTGCGGCGAAGACAGGTAAGGCTAATCATCAGGCGATCGCCAAGATACTGGAGGTGTTGCATTTCCAGATACTGGTGGATATGTATAATAATGTGCCATACAAGGACGCATTGAAGGACGTGGCGGTGTTGCAGCCTTCATACGATAAAGGGCAGGACATTTATGATGACCTGATCAAACAGCTGGATGCTGCCATACAGCTGATCAAAACGGCGCCTGCCGGTACTCCTAAGCCTGGAGCAGAGGATATCATGCTGAAAGGTGATATGACCAAATGGATCAAGTTTGCCAATACGCTGAAGTTGCGTATGCTGATCCGTCAATCTCAGCTTGACCGGGATGCTTATATCAAGACGGAGATCGCGAAGATCGTTACGGAAGGGACCGGGTTCCTGGGAGCGGGAGAGACTGTTTATTCCAACCCTGGTTACAGTGGTAGTAAGGATAAGCAGAATCCTTTCTGGAATGCATTTTACAAGAACGAGGGAGGTGCTACCAAATCTGATTATCGTGCGCTGCGTCCTACTGTTTTTGTGATCAACTTTTATAAGTCTACGAATGACGACCGTATTGCGCAGATGTATCTGAAGAATGGCGGTGATTATAAGGGGGTGGAGTTGAATGCGCCTGCAAGCAAGAATGAGTATCGTTCTGAAAATACTTCTGCTTTTGTTGTGAATGGTGGAGTATTCAAGGCATTGAATCAGAATGCGGTGATCCTGTTATCTTCTGAGTCATTGTTCTTACAGGCAGAAGCTGCGCAGCGAGGATGGTTATCTGCGGATGCGAAGGCGTTGTACGAGAGTGGTATTAAAGAATCTTTCATTTACCTGGGCGTTCCTGGTGCAGCGGCCGCAGCGGCTACTTATTATGGCCAGACCCTGCCTAACACCGGTTATCCTGCAGATGCCAGCAAGCAGCTGGAGGCTATTATCACACAAAAATGGATTGCGTTGAACAGTATTTCTGGCATTGAAGCCTGGAATGATCTTCGTCGTCTGGATCTTCCGAAGGGGGTTCCGTTGGCTATCGGTAAGACTGTTGCGCCGGTAAGGCTGATGTATCCGAACAGTGAGTTAGGTACGAACGGTGCGAACGTATCCAAGGAGAACATTAATGATCCTTTTACACAGAAAGTGTTCTGGGATAAATAAAAGATTCGGATTAGTTGACAAAGTAAAGGTCACAGGTTGTGTAGCAGCCTGTGACCTTTTTGTTTTATTGATAGTATCAGCGGGTGAAGGAGAAGGTAGTTTCGTAGCTCAGTGCGGCGGTACCAAATGACTGTGCCCGTAGTACGAGTTCCAGTTTCGCGCGATCGAGGCTTTTTATTTCGAAGGTGTCTACGCGAAAGATGAATTCGGGATCGGAAGCGGTGACGAGTTTGGAATTGTTAGCGATAACGGTGTAATATACGGTATCGGTGTTGCTGTTCATGCTACGGGCGATCTTGTTATCGATGAAGTTCCAGTAGTCGGCGCTCTGATAGTTATAGCGGCTGGTGTCTTTACGATCCGGGTAGTAGGTAATGCGTGTGTTTTGCTGCATTTTCCACTTGCCATTGATGCCGGTGGAGGTGGATACTTTGTCATCTTTTTTACACGCGAACAGGATCATGCTTGCTGCCAGTAGGGAAAGGGCGGTCATTTTCATAGATATATCGGTTTTAGGTGATGTTCACTTTGCTCTGCAGTGGTGAAGGTACGTTGAAAAAATATATTATTAAAACAATTAACATGTTAGTAATATTTCCATTTAGATAAAATATTAGCATAATTGGCAGGTGATGATTAAATTAAGTGATCACTAAAAACCACGATATGAACACTTTTAAGAATCGACGTGAATTCCTTCGTCAGGCAGGTCTGTATACAATGGGGATGGGGCTTATATCGCCGATACTGGCGGCCTGTGGTAATGCCGGCAATTCCGGTGCCGGTGCGGGTGACAGTACTGCTACAAAGGATGGAGGTGTAGCTGGTGCCGGGAAGGAGTTATTTTTCAAGATCAGCCTGGCGGAATGGTCTTTTCACCAGGCGTTATTTGCCGGTAAGATGACGAACCTGGATTTTCCGGTGAAGGCTAAGAAGGAATTTGATATATCCGGAGTGGAGTATGTGAACCAGTTCTTTAAGGATAAGGCGAAGGACAAGGCTTATCTGCAGGAGTTGAAACAGCGGTGTGATGATAATGGTGTACGTAGTGTATTGATTATGTGTGATGGGGAGGGGGAGTTAGGAGATGCGGATGTTAAGAAGCGTTTGGAGGCGGTGGAGAACCATTATAAGTGGGTAGAAGCGGCGCAATTTTTAGGATGTCATGCTATCCGGGTAAATGCGGCAGGAGAGGGGAAGGCAGAAGAGGTATCGAAGGCGGTGGTGGAGTCTTTATCCAAGTTATCTGATTTTGCGAAGGACTTTAATATTAATGTGATCGTGGAGAATCACGGTGGTAATTCTTCCAACGGGCAATGGTTATCGAATGTGATGAAGACGGTGAACCGGGGTAATTGTGGTACGTTGCCTGACTTTGGTAACTTCTGTGTGAACAGGACCAAACCGGAGGCGCAAACGGTGGAGGCGTGGCGGAAGACGGTATGTCTGGAGGAGTATGATCGTTATATCGGTGTAAAGGAGTTGATGCCTTTTGCGAAGGGGGTGAGTGCGAAAACGAATGATTTTGATGCGAATGGTAATGAGGCGAAGATGGATTATAAGCGATTGTTGCAAATCGTGAAAGAGGCTGGTTATACCGGTTATGTGGGAATAGAATATGAGGGGCAGCAGTTGCCGGAGGAGGAGGGGGTGCGGAAGACGAAGGAGTTATTGTTACGGATAGGAGCTGAGCTGAGCTGATGAGCAGATATATCATGAATATCATTATGGAGAGCAGGTCAAAGCCTGCTCTTTTTGTTGTAAAAACTCCCCAAAATGTAGGGCGGTTATCTTTGTTGAGGTGCGTGTATAGCGGGACTTCCTGCTGGCATGGTTTTAGTTTTTATATTTCTAAACCTTTAACCATGGAAAAATCAGAAATGTTAACATTGAGTGCTGTAATGGAGAAGTTGCGATTGAAGGGGCTGGATGATGAATTTAAGATGACGGATCACGGTCGTATGCAAAGTCCGAAGACGAGCAAGATTTACAATCCTGATGAGTTGACGGTGATCAAAACTTTCCGATTTGAGGGGGAGTCAGATCCTTCAGATTCTTCGGTGTTGTATCTGCTTGAGGACGGTGAAGGCAATAAGGGGTATGTGATCGATGCGTTTGGTGCCTACAGTAATCATGAAGGGGATAAATTTGACGAGTTCATTAAAAAGATAAAGGTCGAAGACCGGGAGTCAAAAAGTATTTTCAAGTAACTGTTTGATACCTATTTCTGTAATAGGTAGTCATTCATTGTCCCCCAGGATCAGGTAGTAACGGCAATACCGCTATTTTACCTGATCTTTTTTTGTGCCCTGTTGTTAATAGGCAGGGTACGGTTTGAATCTGTCACAAAAAAAGTTTTAAACGATATATGGATTTACAATCGGGTTATCCTTTTTCACTGGTACGTTATGGACTTCCTTATCAGTATCCGAAGTTAGGCCGGGATGTGCGAACGGATGTGGTGATCATTGGCGGGGGTATTTCCGGAGCATTGAGTGCGTATGCGTTGACGAATGCGGGTATATCCTGTGTGGTGGTGGATGCGCGTACTATTGGCTTGGGTAGTACCAGTGCGAGTACTTCTTTGTTGCAGTATGAAGTGGATACGCCATTGGTGGAGCTCATTCCGAAGGTGGGGGTGCGTATAGCGGAAGCGGCGTATACTTTAGGGGCTGCGACCATAGCGGAGCTGGCGGATATCTGCCGGGATGTTAATTGTGCGCAGTATGAGCGGAAGGAGAGTCTTTACCTGGCTTCTTATAAAAAAGATGTGGCGATGATACGTGCGGAGTATGCTGCGCGCAAGGCCTTAGGATTGAAGGTGGAGTTGTGGGAGGCGGAGGATGTTGCGGCTTATATGGGATTTGAATCGCCGGCTGGTATTTATTCCCATACTGCTGCGCAGACGGATGCGTATATGCTGACGCATGCGTTGCATCAATATAATTTACGGCAGGGGGTGGAGGTATATGACAGAACGCAGGTGACTGGGGTGGAATGTAAGCGACGTGTAAAGGTTCATACCGCGGAAGGGTATACGTTGAGTAGTAAGTACCTGATCGTGGCGACGGGTTATGAGGCTATGCAGTATATACAGGAGCCGGTGTTGCGGCTACATTCTACATATGCGATGGTGAGTGAGCATATGTCTCAAGGGGATTTCTGGCATCGTAACTGCCTGATATGGGAGACAAAGGAGCCTTATCAGTACCTGCGTACTACGTCGGACAATCGATTATTGATCGGAGGCCGGGATGAGCCTTTTTACAATCCTGCTCGCCGGGACCGGTTGCTGGTTAGTAAGTGCCGGCAGTTGCGGGCGGACTTCCATCAGAAGTTTCCTCATTTGCCATTCGAGCCGGAGTTTCGTTGGACGGGTACTTTTGGTGTGACGGAGGACGGACTGCCTTATATCGGTAGTTATCGCCGGATGCCACATACCTTTTTTGCGCTTGGTTTTGGCGGGAACGGTATTACGTTCAGCCAGATGGCCGCCAATATTATCCGGGACCTGATCCTTGGCAAGCGGAACAAGTATGCGGATATGTTTGGTTTTGAGAGAGGGAGGCGGATCAGAAGCTGATAATGACTTTGTTGCCTTTGATTTTATAGGTGCCACCTGTCTGGCTGATCATTTTGTCGAGCAGTTGTTGCAGGGTATCGTTGTGAACAGAGAGGGTGAGGTTGGCGGTGTTGGCGGGCCATGTACCTTTTACGGTGATCTCTGTCGCGTACCAGTCTTCCAGTTTGCGGATGAGGGAGGGGAAATTGTTTTCTTTGAAGGTGACGGAACCAGATAGCCATTGGTCCTGGGATGCGGGATCGAATGTTTCTTTTTCCATCAGGTCGATTTCTTTATTGGCGAGTATCATCTGGCCATGTTCTAATATTTCGGGTTGGTTATCGCTTTGGGAGTGATAGGATTTGGCGACGCGTATTTTTCCCCGGAGGAGATATACGGTGGCGCCTTGTTGTGCTTCGAAGGAGCGCATACGGAAGGAGGTACCTATGGTGGAGGTGATCAGTTTATCGGATCTTACGGAGAAGGGATGTATGGTATCTGTGGTGACATCGAACCAGGCTTCGCCGTTGAGGATGACTTCGCGGGAGGTGGTTGGGAACTGATCGGGTACGAGTAGTATGGAGCTGGAGTTGAGTATAACGTTGGTATTATCTTTCAGCCGGATGGGGGTACGGGTACCTACGGCGCCTTTGTAGACGGTGTAGTGGGTGCCTGGTTGCCGGATGGTGCTATCTGGTGCGGGCCTGTTGGCGGTGAAGTACCAGGTGCCGAGGCCAGCGATGAGGATGATAGTAGCGATGAGGGCAAACCGTTGGCGTTGGCGGCGTTTTTTCATGGCCAGTAGGGTGGTTCGTGCGTGTTCGCGGGCGAGTACGCGTTGGTAGGCGCCGGTGATCAGGGATTGCTGATCGGGATGTTGTGCGATATAGTGTTGCCACCAGGCGATGTCTTTGGCATTGCGTTGCAGGCAGAAGTTGATGAAGGAGCTATTATCAGCCAGTTCGTCTATGGTGTAGGTGCGTTGCTGCATGTGTTGATCATTTAGTTCTTATGCGTGGACGTGTGGCAGTTGGTACCGGGATAAACGGCAAAAATAAACAAAAAAATAAAAGAACAGGGATATATGACAAATGCTAATAAACCAGGTGTTTATGCGTGTTTTGGTCAATAAAAGAGTGATGAAATTGTGGAATTTGAAAGTATACAATAATATAACCTATACTAATTTTTGCGATGATGTGGGGGCGCATTAACTTTGCGGCCCATGGAAAAGCAGCTACCATTATCATTTGACAATACGGCCATTGCGTTTGAGCATAAGACCGATGGCGCCTTGCGTAAGGCGGATTTTCTCTTCAGCAATATAGGTAAGCCCTGGCTGGTAAAGTTGGGTGCGGCATTGACGCCCTGGGCGTTCAAGCTGAGGTTGCCTGTAAAGGGTATCATTAAGGCTACCATTTTCAATCAATTCTGCGGCGGGGAGAGTATGGAGGAGGCTGCGGCTACGGCTGCCATGCTGAACAAGTACCATGTGAATGTGGCGTTGGATTATGGGGTAGAAGCGATGGAAGGGGAGCACAATTATGATGCGGCAGTACCTGAGTTTATCCGGGCAATCAAGTATGCCGGTAGCAAGCCTAATATTCCATTTATTCCTATTAAGATCACAGGTTTTGCCCGTTTTGGGTTGTTGGAGAAGGTGCATAGCGGTGTTACGTTGAGTGCGGAGGAGCAGGCGGAATTTGAGCGGGTACGTGCGCGGGTGATGACGATTGCAGAGACGGCAGCAGCCAGTAATATTTCTTTGCTGATAGATGCGGAGGAATCCTGGATACAGCAGCCGGTAGATGATCTGACTGATGAGCTGATGGTCCGTTTTAACCAGGGACGGGTAATTATATTCAATACTTTCCAGCTGTACCGTCATGACCGGCTGGCGTTTTTGACCGCTTCTTTTGAGAAGGCGCAACGCGGTGGTTATTTGCTTGGTGCGAAGCTGGTACGTGGTGCTTATATGGAAAAAGAGCGTAAGCGTGCTGCGGAGATGGGTTATCCATCGCCGATACAACCTAATAAAGAAGCTGCTGACCGGGATTACAATGCTGCTTTGCAATTTTGTATGGAGCGACTGGATAAGGTAGGATTGTTCGTTGGTACGCATAACGAGGACAGCTGCATGTTGGCTGCGCAATTGATGGACCGGTATGGTATTCCTCATAACCATCCGCATGTAAGCTTTTCGCAGTTGTATGGTATGAATGATAATATCACTTTTAACCTGGCACATGCCGGTTACCAGGTGTCTAAGTACTTGCCTTACGGGCCGGTGAAGGATGTGATGCCTTACCTGGTGCGTCGCGCGCAGGAGAATACTTCGATTGCAGGGCAGATGGGACGTGAGTTAGGTTTGATCCGTAAAGAGCTGAAGCGCAGGAAATAAGTAGTTTTTTATAGTGAACAGCGAAGGCCCCGCAATTTGCGGGGCCTTCGCTGTTTTTATCATTCGTGTTTACTGGTTTTCGTTTTGCGGGATGGGGAATTTATCCCAGACATCGTCGCCTACGCGATCTATGGGCAGTTGGCCGAGGCGGTTATACCGGCGCATGTCTATCCATCGATGACCTTCGTAGAAGAGGGAGTAGCGGCGTTGATAGAGCATTTCGGTGATGAATGCTGCCTGGGTGGTGGCGCCGCTGTATACTGGGAGATTGTGGGCGGTGCGTATTCTATCGATGGCTTTGCGGGCTTCGTCCAGGTTGTTTTTCTGGGCTTGGGCTTCGGCGTATAGGAGGATGAGTTCTTCATTGCGGATGATGGGGAGTGGTGCGGTATTGGACCGGTATACCCATACATCGCGGTTGCTGCTCAGTCCACCCTGGCTGGCGACATCGGTGCGGATGGTGGCTTTCTGGATGCGATCATCTCCGGCGGTGATGTCTGCGGCGTAGGAGGGGTGGGCGGCTCTGATCTCTCCATTGTTATTCTGTGGGAGGAACAGGGGGTTGAGTTCATCGCCGGCGCCGGCGGAGAATATGTGAAAGACGCCATCGGAGAGGGAGCCATTGATGTCATAGAAGGAAGCGGAGAGGTTGGTGAGGACTTCATCCCAGCGTTGGCGGTAAGCGGCTATGCGGGCTGCCAGTGCGCGGTTGAATTTTACGAGGCCGGTGTTGGAGGCGAACTTGCCGAAGCCATCGGAGAGGGGGAATACGATCTCAGCGTTGGCGAGGGCGGTGTTGCCTTCGTCCAGGAGGCGGGCGATGGTATCGAGAGCCGGGCCTTTTTGTATGATGGGTCCCAGATTGTTGATATCGGTGGTGTTGACACGGATGCCGTTTGCGTCGGTCATGTTGAGGTTGAGCAGTAGTTGGTATGCCATGACGGTTTTGGCGAAGCCGATATATCCCTGTTTTTGGGCGTCGGATACGAAGCCAGAGCGGCGGGCGCTTTCCATGAGGATATATGTTTGTCTAACGACCCTGTACCTGGCTGCCCAAGGGTTGGTGGTATAGAAGGTGTTGTTGTCGAGCTGATTGGAGCCGCTGCCCAGTATTTCGGTGGTCCAGCGCGGTTCTGAGCCGGAGAAGCGATAGCTTTCGCGGCCGATCATGCTGATGGCATCGTAGTAGGTGCCCAGGGTAGCGCGCATGCCTGCTTCGGCGCCGGTGGTGAGGTTATTGAGTTCGTCTTTGTTAGCATTGACGACGATGACATCGGTAGTTGGGTTGTTGAGATTGGGTATTTCGCCTTTTTCGCAGGCGCCGAGTGCGAGCGCCAGCAGGGGCAATAGTCTGAGATATGTATGTAGTTTCATGATTGACGTGTTTTGCAGATGATGATAAGATGATCAGAAGTCGATGCCTACGTGGAAGCTGGCTCTTTTGGAGGCGGGGAATGGCATTACTTCCACGCCGGTGGAGATGCCGCTGCTGCCTCTGCTGGTACCGGTAGAGAGGGTATTGCTGCCGAAGTTGGATGATTCCGGATCATAGCTTTTATAATCAGTGAAGGTGAACCAGTTGTTGGCGGAAATACCGAAGCGCAGTGCGCGGATGTATTTGGTATTATGCAAGGGCAGGTTATAGTAGATGCCTATTTCGCGGATGCGTACATAGGAGGCATCTTGTACGAAGATGGAGGCATCGCCGGCGTTGGTGCGTTCGAGGCCATCTTTGATACCATTGCCATTTTTATCATCATCGTAGTCGGGGGTGGTGCCGCCGAGGTCGGAGAGGAGTTCGGTCAGGTTGATGTTGTCACCTCCTTTTTTCCAGTGAACGAGGAACCGGAAGGTGAGGTTACGCCAGAGGGTGACTTCGTTCATGAAGCTCATCTGGAAGTCGGGTTCTGCATTGCCTAATGTTTGTAATCCCACTTTGTCTTTTACGGTTCCTTTGATCTGGGTGGCTGATTTGCCTTCTTCGATGAAGAAGGTGCCGAGGGAGTTACCGAATGCGCCGAGGGAGAAGGCTGGTATTTCGAGTCTTGTTATTCTGGACTGGTTTTTCCACCAGTTGATATTGGCGGTCCATTTCACGTTTTTGGTGTTGACGGGTATGAGGCTGAGGCCCAGTTCGACGCCTCTGTTGCGGAGGTCACCGCCGTTGACCCACTGGGTGGTGTATCCGGTGGAACCTGGGGTTGCTCTACGGAGGAGGAGGTCGAATATTTTCTTGTTATAGAAGGTGGCTTCGAGGCTTACTCTACCATCGAGGATGGATATGTCGACGCCTGCTTCCAGTTCTGTTTGTTTTTCTGGGAGGATGTTGGGGTTACCCAGCTGGTTGTCTACCAGGGATCCGGGGAATCCGCCGGTGTTGGAACCTACGAGCGAGGTGAATTTAGCGCCATAAGGGGATACGTTGCCGGACTGGCCGTAGGCGACGCGCAGTTTGAGGCTATTGATCTGTTTGGAGTGCCAGAAGTCCATTTTGGCGATGTTCCAGGACAGAGCGCCTTTGGGGTAGAGGTAGTATTTTTTGAAGTCGCCGTTGTTGGTAGAGCGGTCAAAGCGGAGGCCTGCGGTGGCGGTGATGGCATCGAGGAGGGTGAGTTCTTCCTGAATGAAGATACCATTATCGCGGTATTTCTGTCTGAACTGGCGGGGGTTGGAGGCGCCTGCCTGGTCGACATTGGTTTGGGTGCCTACGAGTTTGGTGGAGGCGACTACGATGTTGTCGAGGTTGCCCGTTTCGAGGGTGGCGCCGATGGTGCTGGTGAGGTTAAGTTTCTCTGACGGGGAGAATACGTTAACGATAAACCCGGCGAGGTTGGTGTTGGTGTTGTTGGTATTGCCTTGTATGGAGGCACCTTGGAGGGTATTTTCCATGAACTGCAGGGATCTGGGGAAGATGGCTGCTGTTTTAAGGTTAAAGAAGTCTACGCCACCTCTTACGATGAGGCGGGTATTGCTTTTATTGCTTTGCTGGACTTTGGCGTCGAAGTTAATGCTGGTGATGAAGCGGTTGGTGTTTTCATTGTTGGTCATTTTATCGCGTGTTTCCAGCGGGTTGGAGGCGGCGAAGCGGTTGCGGGGGTATAGTCCGTTGGCGGTGGGGTGTAGCTCGACGAATCCGGGTGTGGAAGCCAGTGCTACGCCTAGTGATACGCCATTGTTATCATTGTTGCTGAGGCCGCGATCGGAGGAGGAGTTGATGTAGTTGGAGGTGAAGCCGAGGGATACGCGGTCGCTTACTTTATGATCGATATTGAGCCGGAGGGAGTTGTTGAGGTATCCGGTGCGTTTGATGATGCCATCTTCACTTCGTCTGTTGGCGGAGAAGAAGAAGGTAGTTTTTTCGGAGCCACCGCTGGCGCTGAGGCTGGTATTGAGGAGGAGGCCTGTCTGGCCATATATTTCTTTTTCGTAGTCATATATTTTGCCGGCGGCTTGTGCTGCGAGGAAGTCCTGGCGATTGCGGGCGCGGGCAGCTTGTACGGCGGGATCTGTGGAGGAGGCGGCGCCGGCGAGGTCGGCAGCTGTTTCTGGTGTGAACTGGCGTACGCCGAGGAGTTTGCGCACTTTTACGAGGCCTGTTTCCTGGTTGACGCTGAATTGTGTTTTGCCTGCTTTCCCTCTTTTGGTGGTGATGATAATTACGCCGGCTGCTGCTTTGGAGCCATAGAGGGCTGCTGCTGAGGCACCTTTGAGGATCTCAATGTTCTGGATATCCTGTGGGTTCAGATCGGCGATACGGCTGGACGGGTTGTCCTGGTTTTGCGGGTTACCGGCGGTAGCGGCGCCGGTGATGTCGTTGAGGCCAGCGGGTATGCTGACGTTGCTGACGAATACGCCATCAACGACATATAGTGGTTGGGAGTTGCTGAATATGGAGGTGATACCTCTGAGTTTGACGGAGATACCGCCGCCAGGTGCGCCGGAGTTGGCGGTGATGAGGGCGCCTGGGATCTTGCCGCTGAGGGCAGCGTCGAAGGTTTGTGCCGGCGCGGTACCGGCGAGGTCTTTGGCGGAGATGGTGGCGACGGCGTTGGCGAGGTTACTACGTTTGACGGTGGTGGCCAGGCCAGTGACTACGACTTCGTCGAGTTTGGCGTAGTCTTCTTCCATGGTGATGTTGAGTGTGTTGCTGTTGCCTACGGCGACTGTTTTGGTCTTATAGCCGGTGAAGGTGAGTATGAGCTGGGAGGTACCGGCGGGTGTAGCGAGGTTGAACTGCCCATTGACGTCGGTGATGGTGCCCTTGCTGGTGTTGGGGACCCTGATGGTAACACCGGGGAGTCCTTTGCCGGAGACGGCATCGGTGACTTTACCGGTCAGGGATTGTTGCGCATATAGCGCAAAGGCGCAGGTAATCAGCACCAGCGCCATTAGCGTTGATCTAAATAGAAGCATAAAGTGAGATTTAGGGGATGAGTAATGAAACCGACATTATGCCGGGTTGTAGTTCTCGGATTATGATTTAAGTGTTAAGGAATCTGGTTGATATGGCGGCTTACATGGCTTACATGCACGTGGTCAAGCGGTGCGATCTATGGGGTGGTGTTTGTTACTGAACAATTTGTTGTGGTTTAATCGTGAACAATTTGGTTGATAAGTTAAACACGGGGGATAAACAGGTCAAAAGACGGAAATCCGTTACAGGGCTTGCGATCTATGTTTTGGTCAATTGAATATCGGGTTTTACCTGCTTTATAAATGTGCAATTATATTACGAAAAAAAGGTAACAGCGTTCTTTTTTTGTTCCGAGATTTTTAATTAATGGGGATAGCAGGTGAAAGGGGGCAGCAGGGGTATTGAAAAGGGAGGGAGGTGGGTTGGAGAGGTGGATGCAGGTGTGAAGGATATGTGGTAGGGGAGGCAGTTGATTGGACAGGAAGGAGGATTGGGGGGCTGGTAGGTAGGGGATTGTCCAGTGGTGATGTGGTAGTTATGAAGAACTGGTGGATAACTGGTAGCGGGAGCGCTGCTGAAATTTAGCTAAATTGCGGGCTTATGGAACAATATCTGAAGTTATTACAGCATATACTGGATAATGGGGTGACTAAGTCAGACCGTACGGGTACGGGAACGACAAGTTGTTTTGGTTATCAGATGCGATTTGATCTGCAGGCGGGTTTCCCGGTTGTGACGACGAAGAAGTTGCATTTGAAGTCGATCATTTATGAGTTGTTATGGTTCCTGCAGGGGGATACGAACATTGCTTATCTGAAGGAGCATGGTGTGAGTATCTGGGATGAGTGGGCTGATGCGGAGGGCAACCTGGGGCCTGTGTATGGTAAGCAGTGGCGTAGCTGGGAGACGCGTGACGGGAAGGTGATCGATCAGATCAGTGATGCTGTGAAGCAGATCAAGACGAACCCGGATTCGCGGCGTATTATAGTGAATGCGTGGAATGTGGGGGATCTGCCTGAGATGAAGTTGAGTCCTTGTCATTGTCTGTTCCAGTTTTATGTATCGGAGGGTAAGTTAAGTTGCCAGTTGTACCAGCGTAGTGCGGATGTGTTCCTGGGGGTGCCGTTCAACATTGCTTCCTATGCGTTGCTGACGATGATGATGGCGCAGGTTTGTGACCTGGAGCCCGGGGAGTTCATACATAGTTTCGGGGATGTGCATTTGTACAGTAATCATATTGAGCAGGCGAAGCTGCAGTTAGGCAGGGCTCCTCATGCGTTGCCGGTGATGAAGATCAACCCTTCGGTGAAGGATATCTTCTCGTTCAGGTATGAGGATTTTGAGTTGCAGAATTATCAGTTTCATCCGGCTATCAAGGCGCCGGTGGCTGTCTAATATTTTTTAACACGTTGCTTCCTGTAGGGGAGGAGACTATCATCTACTATTTACATGTTATCTATTATTGTTGCTGCTGCGGAGAACAATGTTATTGGTCTTAATAATGAGTTGCCGTGGCGTATGCCTGCGGATATGCGGTATTTTAAGGATAAGACGTTAGGGCATCCGGTTATTATGGGCCGGAAGTCTTTTGAGGCATTGGGTAAGCCATTGCCGAACCGTCCGAATATTGTGATCACGCGTCAGGCGGATTATGCGCCGGAGGGTGTGTTGGTGGCATCTTCCCTGGATGATGCGATAGCGAAGGCGAATGGCCTGGTGAGTGAAGATGATGATGAGATCTTCATCATTGGTGGTGGTGAGATCTTCCGGGAGGCGATGGCGGTGGTGGACCAGTTGTTTGTGACCCGTATTCATACGGAGGATGTGAAGGGGGATACTTATTTCCCGGATATCAACCTGAATGATTGGGCATTGATCAGTTCTGACCCGCAGAATGCTGATGAGAAGCACGCGTACGATTATACGTTTGAGGTGTGGGTACGTCACTAAATTAATTGTGGGTGGTCGATAAGGGTATGTGATGTTGGTAGGTGTTATTTGGTAATAAACATTTTACCATATGCGATCGGCCCGAAGGTTCTTGTTTCCTGTACTATTAGCGTTTCTATCTGGGGTATATTTTTCCAGTTGTAATAAGCCTGACGGACCTGTTCTTCCCGGGAAGCCCGGTGAGGGGCAGGTGCCATCGGCGCCTCTTCCTTCCGGCGATGGTCCTCATTTGCCGAGTGTTCCTTACGATTATGTGCAGACGGTGCAACAGATGCCCGCTTATTTGTCTGCTTATCTGGCTCATACACCGGGTGTTGACAATACGCCTGTTGACAATCCTATTACCAATACGGGTGCTACTTTAGGCCGGGTATTATTTTACGATAAACATTTATCTGTAAACGACCGTATTTCTTGTGGGTCTTGTCATCATGCGGACAAGGCGTTTACGGACGGGATGAAGTTTTCCACCGGCTTTGACGGGCGGTCGACGCGCCGTAATGCGATGTCTACGGTGAATTTGCGTTTTTTCATGGAGAAGGCGATGTTTTGGGATATGCGGGCTGGGCATTTGGAGGTGCAGACGTTGATGCCGGTGGTAGATCCGGTGGAGATGGGGATGTCTGGTTTGCGGGCATTGGAGGTGAAGTTAGGGCAGCTTAGTTATTATCCTCCTTTATTCCAGGCGGCTTTTGGCAGTCCGGAGGTGACGGAGGAGCGGATGCGGCGGGCGTTGTCGCAGTTTCTGCGATCGATCGTTTCGTTCCGGTCCAAGTATGATGAGGGTTTGGAGAATGGGTTTGTGGATTTCAATGCTGCTGAGTTGCGTGGGAAACGTATTGTGGGAGGGATGCACTGTGGGGAGTGTCATAGTGATCTTTGGTATGTGGGCAACCGGAAGGAGGCGCCTTTTTTGCCAGCGCAGATTCGGGGTTGAATGATATGGGGGTGGGATCGAATAACGGGTTGCAGCTGGATTATGTGGATAAGGGTATTGGGGCGGTGACGGGGAAGGCGGAGGATCAGGGTACTTTTAAGATGCCTTCGTTGCGGAATGTTGAGTTAACGGCACCTTATATGCATGATGGGCGGTTTGGGACGTTGGAGGAGGTGATTGAACATTATAGTAGTGGGGTCAAGAACGGTGTTAATACGGGGATACAGTTGCCCAGGGGAGGGTTCAATTTCAGTGCGCAGGAGAAGGCGGACGTGCTGGCCTTTCTGAAGACGCTGACGGACAAGACGTTGGCGACGAATCCGTTGTATGCGGACCCTTTTAAGCGATGATATTTATTAGCGGAATATAACGGTGCCGAGGCCTTGGGTGAGTTCTCTTTCGAGTTGTTTCAGGTGTTGATGCATCTGGAGGGATGCGAGTTGGGCTTCGGCGGTTTCTGCTTTTTCGCCTTCCTGCTGGTTTTCATGGACCAGCTTTTTTATTTTCCGGAGGATGAGGTAGTTGGTGGTGGATATGGTGTCTTTGAGGTAAGCGTTGTCACCACATACGGTGTTTATTTCGAAGCGTTCTTTCCAGTTGACGCTGAGGTCTGCTTCTTTGTCTTCGAGGATGAGGGCTACTTGTTTGGCTATTTCCAGGTCCTGGTGGTATAGGAACCATTTTTTGTCGGGGGTATTTCCCTGGTCATAGAGGTCTTTATATTCCCGTAGTATTTTTTTGACCATTTCGCTATCAGCCAGTGATTCGAAGTCGTATGGGAGGTTGAAAACGTAGTCGGCGACGGATTTGTTGTCTTCCTGGCTGAAGGGCATATCGCCGAATCGCAGTAATATTTTTACCAGTTCGCGTTCTTGTTTTTCGTCTTTGTTAAAAAGTGCGGCGGCATCGCTGATGCCATTGTCCATGGCTTCGAGGGCTTCCATGGCGGCGATGGCTTCGTCGGGGAGGTCTTCTTCTGCTGTATTATTATTACGGGCATGTTTGAGTTCCTGTTTGGTGAGCCTTTCGCGGATGAATTTATTAACGAGGATGATGAGGCCTTGCTCGTCAATTTTGAGGAGCTGGCTGCACTGGCGGATGTAGTCTTGTTGTTTGGTAAAGTCTTCTGCCTTATCAATTTTGGAGATAGTTTCGGCGATTTCGTTTACCAGTTGGGATTTGCGGTTGGTATCGTTGCCAGCCTCCTGCATGGAGGTCTGGAGTTTAAACAGGATGAAGTCCTGTTTATTGGTCTGGATAAATTCGCGGAAGGCGTCGGCGCCGATTTTTTGTACGTAGCTATCCGGGTCTTCTTTGTCCGGGATGAGAACGAGTTTGACGTTGAGGCCTTCTTCTATGGCGAGGTCGAGGCCGCGGAGGGCGGCTTTAACGCCTGCGTTATCGCCATCGAAGAGGAGGGTGAGGTTGTTAGTAAATTTTTTTATGAGGCGTAGCTGATCGACGGTGAGGGAGGTACCGCTGGAGGAGACTACGTTTTCGATGCCGGCCTGGTGGAGGGAGATGACGTCGGTATATCCTTCTACGAGGAGGCATTCATTTTGTCTGTCGATGGCGTGGCGGGCGTAGTATGCGCCGTATAGGACTTTGCTTTTGAAGTATATTTCATTCTCCGGGGAGTTGATATACTTGGGAGCGCGGTCGGATTTGACGAGGATACGGGCGCCGAAGCCGATGGTTTTGCCGGACTGGTTATGGATGGGGAAGATGACCCTGCCGCGGTAGTTGTCTACGGGTTGGTCATTCCGGATGGTGACGAGGCCGGTTTTCTGGAGGTATTCCAGGTTATATCCTTTAGCGAGGGCTGCTTTGGTGAATGCATCGCGATCGTTGGAGCAGTATCCCAGCTGGAATTTGCGGATGGTTTCTTCGGTGAAGCCTCTTTCTTCGAAGTAGCTGAGGCCAACGTTTTGGCCTTCGTCTGAGGAGAAGAGGTTTTCGGTGAAGTATTCGCGAGCGTAGTTGTTGATGATGTGGAGACTATCGGCGAGGAGCAGTCGTTGTTTGGCTTCTGCGCTGACTTCGGTCTCTTCTATTTCCACATTGTATTTCTGGGCGAGCCAGCGGAGCGCTTCTACGTAGGAGTACTTTTCGTGCTCCATGATAAAGCTGATGGTGTTGCCGCTGGCGCCGCAGCCGAAACATTTGTATATCTCTTTACTGGGGGATACGGTAAATGACGGGGACTTTTCGTTGTGGAAGGGGCACAGGCCGAGGTAGTTGGTTCCGCGTTTTTTGAGTTTGACGAAGGAGCCTACTATTTCGACGATGTCGATACGGTTGAGTATCTGTTGTATGGTCTGTTGTGAGATCATGATCTGGTGCCAACTGCAAACTTAGTCAAAAAACGGCAAATAGGGGGACCGAGGGGGTGATTATGGACATGTTTCGTTAATTATTGATAATTAAGCTGTTGTGAAATGTTTGCTTATAGGTTGTATAAGCGTTGTATAAGCGTTGTATAAGCAATGTATAAGCCAGGTATATCCGTTGTATAGTCATTGTATAAGCTGCTATATGCTTAGCTTATACAATGGCTATACGAATGATACAGGAGTGTTACAGGAATGATATAGGAAAGGAGGGAGGGGATGTAACTTAGTGGTATTGTTGTGCGTTTTATTTCCTGTCTGGCAATTAAAAGCCTTTATCTATGAGATATTTTTACCCCTTATTATTCTTGCTTTTTGTTCCCTGTTTGCTTCAAGCGCAGGCGTCTGCTTATCTGCAGGACGGTAAATTCCCGATGCGTGCGGGTACGTTGATCAGTACTAACCTGGTATCGTTGATGGAGCCTGACGGAGGTTTCAGTATTGCAGTGGAGCGGCGGATGTCGTTGCGATGGGCGATGGTGGTGGAAGGTACGCTGATCACTTACAGTACGGGATCTATGCCTACTCCATTTGCTGCTTTCCGTATCCGGCCGGAGGTGCGTCATTATTTCAAGGGGCGTGTGGGAAAGTACAAGGGCTTTGTGGGGCTGGAGCTGTTATATAAGCAGGTGAGTAACGATGAAGAGGCATTGTCTGCTCATCCGGGTTTGCCGGGGCAGGAGTTGCCGGTACCGGTGAGATATACGCGGGAGCGTCGTTCTGCAGGAGCGGCGATGAAAGTAGGGATGCAGTTGTATTTTGACCGGCAGAAGCGGGTATTGTTTGAGATGTATGCCGGTCTGGGATTGAAATACCGTTGGTTGGATGATGGCGGTGTGGTAATCGGCGGGTTGCAGCAGGTAAAACGCGGAGACTTTTTTGCTTACAATAATGATTACAAAAGTGGTATTCGGCCTAATGTGCCTATCGGGGTAAAGGTGGGTGTTAGGTTAGGGAAGTAGGGGGGAAGTGATCTGCGATGGAGGCTATGGGGATAACTGTGATAAAGAAGTTAATTAATGATGTAGCGTTGGGGCTGGTTTCCGGTGAGCGGGGACGGCGTTATTGGTATACCCTTCAATTTCCCTATATTTGGAAGCCTTCTTTAGCAGCGTTTGGTAAAAAATGTCCGGACGGATGATGAGGGAGGCGGGAACCCAAAAAATTAAACCAATTCAATCTTAATTAGCAATGAAAGAAGTATTTATCGTATCGGTTGCACGTACTCCTATCGGTTCATTCAACGGGGCATTGAGTTCGTTGACGGCGGTACAGCTGGGTGTGATCGCGGTACAGGCGGCGCTGGAGCGTTCCGGGGTAAAAGCGGAACAGGTGAATGAAGTATATATGGGGAATGTGATCAGTGCTAACCTGGGACAGGCACCTGCCAACCAGGTGAGTATACATGCGGGGTTGCCGGTGAATGTACCTTGTACTACTGTGAATAAAGTATGTGCATCTGGTATGAAGGCGATTATGCTGGGAGCGCAAAGCATTCTGCTGGGTGATAATGACATTGTGGTAGCGGGTGGTATGGAGAGTATGAGTAACATTCCTTATTACCTGGATAAGGCCCGTAACGGTTACCGCCTGGGACACGGCGCGATAACGGACGGTATCATCCGGGACGGCCTGTGGGACCCTTATAAAGACTACCATATGGGCAATGCGGCAGAGCTTTGTGCCAGTGAATACAAATTCAGCCGGGAAGACCAGGATGCGTATGCGATCAGCAGTTATAAACGTGCTGCGGCTGCTTATGAAGCAGGTTACTTCCAGGAGGAGATTGTACCGGTGACTGTTCCCGGTAAACAACCGGTGACTGTGACGGAAGATGAAGATTATAAGAAAGTAAATTTCGACAAGATACCTACGTTGAAGCCGACATTCCAGAAGGACGGCACTATTACTGCGGCGAATGCGTCTAACATTAATGACGGTGCTGCTGCGGTGGTGCTGGTAAGTGGTGAGAAGCTGAAAGAGCTGGGGTTGAAGCCGCTGGCACGTATTTTAGGTTTTGCTGATGCTTCGCAGGCGCCTGAATGGTTTACCACTACGCCGGTGAAGGCAATCAACAAGGCGCTGGAGAAAGCTAATCTGCCTTTGTCAGAAATAGATTATGCGGAGATCAACGAGGCATTTTCCTGTGTGCCGCTGGCTAACCAGCGCGACCTGAATTTGCCTGCTGAGTGTGTGAATGTATGGGGTGGTGCAGTGTCTATGGGGCATCCCATCGGCTGTAGCGGCGCCCGTATCGTAGTAACGCTGACCTCTATACTGAAACAGCGCGGCGGCCGTTATGGCGTGGCTGGTATCTGTAACGGTGGTGGTGGCGCCAGTGCGATCGTGATAGAACGCGTACAATAGTATTCCTGAGAGATAAAAATTGTGGCAGGTGGGGTGCAATTGCGCTCCACCTGTTTTTTTTACTGGCGTTCGTAACCAGGTTGTGGCGCTTTGAGTGAGATAATGGTATCGTAGCGGGTATTATCGCTGAGGGTGATGTGGATGCTATCGGTATTGAGTTTTTGCAGGCGGATATCGTGTGGGTTGATCTGCCGGGAGATGACGTCATGCGTAGTTTTTTCGAAGAGCCAGTATTTATGTTCTATGATGCTGAAGGCCGGGTATCGGGATACGATGGGGACAGTATACGTTTGGAGACAGACCTGGTTGTCGACCGGGTACCGTTTGACATTGCCATCGGCTAGTAAGTATACAGACAGCATGATGGTAAATATGCGTGTGAATGGGAGGAGGAGGCCGATGAGCAGGAGGAAGGGGAAGGCGAAGAAGGCTGCGAGGTATACTTTTTTACCAGATATTTCTTTAGGGGAGAGGCCATATACGATCATACCGGAACCGGCGTATAGGGACAGGATGATACGATTGGTGAAAGCGCCTTTGAAGCTGTATTCCCCCAGCCACAGCAGGGCACAGCAGATGACGGCGAACAGGAAAAGCAGGTGGATGTACCAGGTGATGGCGGTGATAAAGGGAGCTTTGACCTTTTTGATCTTACAGGAGAGTGCTGTGAGGAAGCAAAGGGTGAGTATTACGACTGTTGTCATAGGATAGGCTGTTAGGTATAGGGAATGCTAAGATATGTATTATTTAGATAATATTTAATAGGTTTAAATTTTCGTGATTATCAGGTACACTTATGGGGACTGTTCTTAGTAATGGTGGCAGGTACGTGGCCAGCACCGGTTATTTTTAGTACATTCGATATAACAACCCTTATCCCGGTAAACCCCAGGATGTACTATGAAAACAGCTGCTGATCGTTCTACGAAAGACCATATCGCTGTGGCGATGGCCAACACCCGTAAAAGGCAGGCATCAGGTGTCAGTATCGGCCAACCGGCGTCCTTTCAGCTACTGGCGGATAAAAGTGTGCAAGTGGGCCAGGCGCATTCTTATCAGTTAATGGCAAACCAAAGTGTGCAGGTGAAGCAGGCAAGTGCTTTTCAGGTGCTGGCAGACAATCGTATACAAGAAGGACCATCCAGAAAACTACAGCCGGAGGGAAGTTCCCAACCGGTAGTGCAGCGTGTAACGCTGGGTCAGGAAGAAGCGTTCAAGGTCCTTAAGGAAAAGGTGGATAAGAGGCAAGGATCAGCGGAGGAATTGTTGAGCGAAATAAATGAGATGACTGGTGTATTGGAGAAAGACCGGACTGCGAGGGGCAAGATACTACTCGGGAAACTGGCGGGCATGAAGGTGGCCCTTAGCGGTAAGCAGCCTCTTTCACCGGATACGTTGGGGAAACCAACCGTAATATCCGGGTCAGGCGCGAAAAAGCCTGTCAGCAGACCTGCCCCCCTTTCATCTAAAAATGTTCGCATATTCAGTCGTCCGCAGCAACCAGGTATTACGAAAGCGGCGGCGGGTACTGTACCGCCTGTGCAAAGCGGCAGCATCGGTACCCAATTGGCGGAGTTGGGTTTTACGCGGATACCGACGGTGGGAGATGGGAACTGTAGCATTCATGCGTTGCTGGGGCAGGAAAACCAGGACGGCGAGCTGGAATGTGTAAATGCCCAGGAGGTCAGGGGGCTTCTTGCGGATGAGTATGAGCAAGGGCAATTGGTGGGAGGAGCCATGGAGAAAATGGCCTATGCACACGAGAATACGATCGGTACCTATTCGACTAAGTTATTGCAGGACTATCAACAAGGAGCTATTACGGATGTGGCGCAAGGGGATGTAAAGGAGCGACAAGGAGCTATCACTGCTGTGTCGCCAGCGGTGGCGCAAGGGGATGTAAAAGGTAAAGGGAAAGAAGGGAAGGACGTGAAGGCGGCTCAGCAGGGGCTGAGCCTGGCGCAGCTGGAAAACAACCTGCGAGAAGCTATACGTGTTGTTAATATCGGCCATTTTGAGGAAGGGATCGTTCGAAAAGTGCAGGCAAGTACTTTTGATCAGATCATGGATGGCAGGAGCGGAGCTGAGATATTGGCGGCACTTAAAGTAAGCACGGTTATCAATGCTGATGATACTGTCAAAGATATCGACGCGAGATTGTTCCCATCAGAATTGGAAGACAAGACTGGTAATATACAAGCGTTGTTGAGGCCATATATAACGGGGAAAACGGATAACCGGATGTTTGTGCAGCGGGCTATGGCTGATCCTGGTGTACAGGCAGCGTATATGGCGTTACTCCGGCACCAGCATTACTGGCTTTCTGCTGAGGAACTACAGGCGCTTGCGATACAACGAGGAAAGAGTGTCCAGCTTTTTGAAAATGTGTTAGGCCGTATTCAGGAGACGGCTCCTGTGAATGAAGGGGAACAGCGGACACCCATTCCGATCTATTCCAGCGGTACCCACTTTGAGCGGCTCGGGCCCCGTGTCAGTGGCTCTTCCAGTGGGGAGGTACGTACGACGGAGGTACCATCTGATAAATTGCAACCTCATTTGTATACGGCTGCGCAACAGCGATATCACACGCCATTCAAAAGGTCGATGCACCAGGCACCTACCAGTGAAAAGCTTAGGGCGAGGCATGTGCATGGCCTTGGGCATGGTATCCGTGTGGCGGCGAGTGTATTGAGTTTGTTGCATAAAATATCGGAACAACACGCCATCAAATTTGCCCAGGATGATCTGCATATAAAAGCATTATCGATGGCTGCGCTCTGGCATGATGCCGCCAATGAAGCGGAGGACGATAAAATGGATGAAGCAAAACATGCGCAGCTGTTTACGCAACAGCTAGATCCTTTGTGTGAATTAATATCTCCGGCGGAAAGGGAGGCTTATTTATGGGCCAGGGATTGTTTGCAACTGAAAGGCAAGGTCGCTGGTATCAAGCCCCGGCAGCGGACGTGGGAGGACCTGTCTGCGGAAGAACAAGGGGCTGCTATTATTGCCGGAGCGGATTCGTATGAGTATGTGCGTACGTATGACCCGATGAAGAAGAAGTATGCTCCCAGCAGGAATGTGCTCGTTAATGTAGGGGCGCTGGATGCGAAGCAGGACGGTGCGCATGCTGATGCGGTCATTGACCTCATCTTACATACCGGTGGTAATACTGTGGGGGCAAAAATACCCGGCGGAGCTACCCGTCCTGAACAGCTGGCCACCTATTTTGAGTTTCATGGTATCAGGGCTGTGCGGGAGAAGGAAGGAGCGATCGGTAAGGCATTTGAGGTATTTCTGCAAACGGTGCCACCGGAAAAGGCTGCTGAGATTATGGGTATTTTTTCCGGGTGGGGTACTGGAGAAAGTGGTAGCAGGATTAGGGTATCGCCCGTTAAAAAGCCGGTGGCCGGCGGTGGCCAGCCCCGCTCTTCTTCTGTGGAGACGAAGGTAAAGGTGATATCTGCGCCTACGATTAAGCCACGTTCATCGGGCGGTGTGCTAGGGGCTACTTCCGGCCGGCGTAAACCCGGAGTTCCTGTAAAGGAATCGGCAGGCTCTCAGAAAAAGCGGGTGATCAACTTTTTCCCGAGGGATGCGGAAGGGAAGCGTACGCCTGGTACCCAGGCGAAGGACGGGATGTATAATCAAGGGCGTGCGCCGGATTTCAGAGAAGACAGATCCGGGAAGACGATACCGGTCGATGTTGAGCAAACATTGGCTTTGGTACACGGTATTTCAACCCAGCATGTAGGTAGTACTTTTAAGCGAGGGTATCTTTCCAGTGCCTATATGAGGGAGGGGCCTTTTGGGAAATACAGTCGGACGGCGGATAAACTGGGAGGCGGAGGTCTGGCTGTATATACCAGAGCTGTTGGTAAAGGTCATAGGAAGTGGCCGGCAACGGGGACGGGAGTAGGCAGTAGCGGAAGTAAGACACAGATCGTGTTATCTCCTTCTCTGCTGGTTACGAAGGAGCTTGTCTGGCGGCATAGTTCTACGGACCTCAAGGGAAATCTGCCTGGGGGAGAGGGGTTAAGGGCACATAAAGACAAGGATAGCTTTGATTACTGGGAGCAGCAGTCGGAAGGGATGAGGAACCGTGCGTTTAATGATACGGTCGGGGCCTCGTCCTTGACGGGTCTGGAGAACAATGAGCAGACCTTTTGGGCACAAATACCGTTGGCGGGCAATGTGTTGGCTATTGTCTGCAGCTCGGTCGCTGATCAGCAGGCTATCATTGCGGCGATAGGAAGTGGTCCGGAGCGGGGTACTGTGAGCTACGAGGGGCATATTATCCGTGTCATTGTCGCTGGTGATCAACAATCGCTGCTGGAAGTGCTTACGGTACGGGAGGAGGCTGTAATTGCGAATGAAGGGGAGGCAGATGATCAAAGTTCGGGTGAATGAGCTATCCGGATGTTCGGAGGGCGCGGTGTGGCCAGGTGTTGGGATTCTTTGGGGAACGCTTTGCTTTTTTCGCCAACAAACGATATTTTTGCCCTGCCTTTGAAAAATGAGGTGGATTAAATTTCAAACTTTATTACGAATAGCATGCGTCAGATAGCTTTCAGACAAGCCTTAAGAGAAGCCCTCCAGGAAGAGATGCGCCGCGATGAGCGGGTATTCCTTATGGGGGAGGAAGTAGCCGAATATAATGGCGCCTATAAAGTAAGCCAGGGTATGCTGGACGAGTTTGGTGCTAAGCGGGTGATAGATACCCCGATTGCCGAGCTGGGTTTTGCTGCGATTGGCGTAGGTGCTGCGCAAAACGGGTTGCGTCCCGTAGTGGAGTTCATGACCTGGAACTTTGCGGTGCTGGCTTTGGACCAGATATTGAATACTGCCTCGAAGATGCTGGCGATGAGCGGCGGTCAGGTGGGATGTCCTATTGTGTTCCGTGGGCCTAACGGCAGTGCGGGTCAGCTGGGGGCTCAGCACTCTACTGCATTTGAAAGTTATTATGCGAATATACCTGGTCTGAAAGTGGTGTCGGTATCTAATCCATATGATGCGAAGGGGCTGTTGAAGGCTGCGATCCGTGATGACGACCCGGTTGTTTTCATGGAGAGCGAGGTGATGTATGGTGACATGGGTGAGGTACCTGAGGAAGAGTATATCATTCCGATCGGCAAGGCGGATATTAAGCGTGCCGGTAAGGATGTGACCATCGTATCCTTCAACAAGATGATGAAAGTGGCTTTGGGTGCTGCTGAGGAGCTGGCTAAGGAAGGTATTGAAGCGGAGGTGATTGACCTGCGTACGATCCGTCCTTTGGACTGGTTTACGATCCTGGAGTCTGTTAAGAAGACGAACCGGCTGGTGATCGTCGAGGAGCAGTGGCCTTTCTCCAGTGTTTCTTCCGAGATCACATATCGTATCCAGAAGGAAGGATTTGACTACCTGGATGCTCCGATCCGTCGTATCACTGCTGCGGATGCGCCTATGCACTATGCGCCTAACCTGGTGAAACTGTACCTGCCTGATGTAGAGCGTACGGTGAAGCTGGTGAAGGAAGTGATGTATATGAAGAAATAGCAGGTATCTATTCCTTTACTTTATAAGAGAATCCCCGTCTTGCGTTGGCAGGACGGGGATTTTTATGTTAGGCTGGGAGGGTATACTTCAGCCGAAGAGGTCGCTGGAGAGGTATCTGTCGCCCCGGTCGCAGATGATGCAGACGATGGTGCCTTTATCTAGTTCCTGCGCGAGGCGGAGGGCGGCGGATACGGCACCGCCGCTGCTCATGCCGCAGAAGATGGCTTCTTCGCGGGCGAGGCGGCGGGTTGTCTGGCGGGCTTCTTCTTCTGCGATATCCATGATACGGTCTACGCGATTGCGGTCGAATATTTTGGGCAGGTAATCTTCGGGCCATTTGCGGATACCGGGTATTTTGGAGCCATCGGTGGGTTGGCAGCCTACGATCTGGATGTCCGGGTTTTGTTCTTTGAGGAACCGGGAGCAGCCCATGATGGTGCCAGTGGTGCCCATGGCGCTGACGAAGTGGGTGATCTGCTGTTGGGTGTCTCTCCATATTTCGGGCCCGGTGGTACGGTAGTGCATGCCGTAGTTGTCCGGGTTGGCGAACTGATTGAGCATGTGGTAGCCCCCTTTGGCGACTTGAGCATGTGCGTAGTCGATGGCGCCTTCCATGGATTGTTCTTTGGGGGTAAGGATGACTTTGGCGCCGAAGGCTTCCATGGTGAGGACGCGTTCGCGGGTGGCATCTTCGGGCATGACGAGTTCGATCTGTACGTCGAAGAGGTTGGCGATCATAGCGAGGGCGATGCCGGTATTGCCGCTGGTGGCTTCGATGAGTTTGGTACCAGGTTGCAATTCTCCTCTGTCGAGGGCGCCTTTGATCATACCGTAGGCGGCGCGGTCTTTTACGCTTCCTCCCGGGTTATTTCCTTCCAGTTTGGCATAGATGGTGACACCGGGATTGGGATTAAGCTTAGTCAGTGCTACCAGGGGTGTGTTTCCCACCTGGTCCAGTATAGCGTGCATATTATGAGTCATTTTTATTGTCAGTACATATTTTCCACGATGTTCATGCTGCCATCGGCTTTGTAGTAGATCCGGGAGAAGGGGGCTGTGCTTTTGATGAGCCAGACATTACCTCCGATCACGCTATGGTGGCCTACGATGGTATCTCCGCCGAGGATGGTGGCGCCTGCATAGATGACTACATGTTCTTCGATGGTGGGATGACGTTTGCTTTTGGCCATATTTTTATCGATGCTAAGGGCGCCGAGGGTAACGCCCTGATAGAGTTTCACATGTGGTCCGATATGGGTGGTTTCGCCGATGACGATACCGGTGCCATGGTCGATGCAGAAATAGGGGGCGATGGTAGCTGCGGGGTGGATATCGATACCGGTGCGGGCATGTGCCTGTTCGGTAATGATACGGGGCAGCAGTGGTATGTTAAGGAGGTGGAGGGTATGCGCGATGCGATAGAATGCGATGGCATAGAATCCCGGGTATGCCCTGATGACTTCATAGAAGCAGGTAGCGGCCGGGTCTCCCTGGTAAATGGCGGCGGCATCTTTGGAGAGGTCTTCATAGATGCCAGGTACTGCTTCCATAAATTGGGCTGCCAGTTCGGCGGCAGGGGCCGGTAATTGTTGTTGCATGATGAGCAGTAGTTGTTCCAGTTCTATCTGCAGCGTGAATGCGTAACGGGCCAGTTCTTCTTCATCTGGGATGACTTTGCCCGTATGTTCGGGGAATAGCCAGTTGATGAGATTATTGACAAAGCCATTGACTGTTTCCGTAGATGGATAGGTGTTGGCAGCCGCCCATTGGTGCCGACTTTTTAGTTCTTCCAGTAATTTTTTCATGTGCCTACCTGATTACAGGTTTTTGGATGCCGATTGTATATGAAATTACGTATAAAGCCTGTAAAATTGGTAGACTATTCCTAAATAAATTTGGGTGTGTATAAATGGCGGCGGTGGCTTTGCCGTAGTTGATTTATTTTGTTGCTGTTTATTACCCCCAATAACTTATCACCTATGTACAAGTACTATATCATCTTTTCGCTCAGCCTGCTGGCTATTTCCCATCCTATAAAAGCCCAGAATAAGTTAGAGGCCACCGGCCATGCGGGTATTGGCACGACAAGTCCCCGGGAGAAGCTGGAGGTAGCCAATAGCGGGGCAGCCTATATATTGATCAGCAATAGCAATGACGTATTGGCGCCAGCTGGAGGTATCCGGTTTGATATGGCGGGTACGGAGACGGGGCGTATTGAGAGTGAGCGGGTAGCAGCTGCGGGTAGGGCCAGTGCATTAAAGTTTAATGTAAGGTCAGAGACATCCCTGAAGGAGGGGATGCGAATTGATCAGAATGGTATGGTAGGTATTGGAACGACAGTGCCGGAGGCGGGACTGCATGTGTCCAGTGTAAGTTTGACGACGGGTATCCGGTTGGCGGCTGTATTGGGTAATTCCTGGGATGATTGGACAGCATTTGGCGGTACTACCGGTGGTCGGATCAGGGGGAGTAACGAGGGATACCTGGTATTGGAATCTAATAAAAACGGATCGAACAATATGATTGGGTTGAACCTGGGTTCTCCGGGTAATGTGCTGATGGTTACTGGTGGGGGTAATGTGGGTATCGGCACTGCGAAGCCGAAGGAGAAGTTGACTGTAGACGGTAAGATACTGGCGAAGAGCATCCGGGTATCGTTAAAGCCTGAGGACTGGCCGGATTATGTATTTGCCGCTACTTTTTAGAACCGGGCGAGTTGGTTGGAGTAGAAGGTCCATTCGGGAGTATAGAGTATTTCGCTGTTGGGGGCGGTGTACCAGGGGGATAGGGCAGGATCGTTGGGATTGCGGAGGATGTGGATATCCTGGGCGGGCATATAGCTTTGGGCGAGGAGGAATGCTTTATGGCCATTTTTATCGGTGGCGACGTCCATGACGATGACGGCATGGCCGGGGGTTCCCCCTTTGATGAAGACATCGCCCGGTTGGATGTGCTGTAGGCCGGTGATGCGGGAAAGGTCCCGGGCCAGTGATTGGGTGCCTGCGAAGCTGAAGACGGTTTCCAGGTAGTTGAGGAAGGAGGCGCGGTTGTCGGCGGGAGTGGCCATCATCACTTTGGAGAGGCGGTTGTTGTGTAGTTTAAAGCGGTAGCCTTTTGTCCAGCTTTTGTAGTCGAGCAAGGTGCCATCGGTGGCGTGGAAGGCGATGCGGTCGATAGCGCCCTGTTGATAGAGGAATTCGGCCCGCAGACGGATGACGGCATCGGCGCATTGCTGGAGGTCTTTATTGCCGACGGAGATATCGAGTACGGCGAATTGGGCGGTTTGGTTCCGTTTGGGATGGCCGTTGAACAGATAGACGGTATTATTTGTTTTTAGCGGCAGTTTGCGGAGCCAGCCGGTGAATTCGTTGCCTTGGGGGCGTTGATAACCGGGAGGTGCGGGAATGGCGGCCACATTAGCGGGCGGATGGGAGGTAGCTGCTGTTGTGGAGGCGGATATGGCCGGGGAGGTATTGTTGGACGTCGCAGGTTGCCGGCAGGATAACAAGGTAGCCATGAGGCTACCGAGGATGAAGGCAGTAGTAGTCATGGAAAAAAGGTTTATCTTAAGATGGCAGATAGCGGGAAGTGCATATCTGAAGGTGTTACTTTAACACTGTTTTAACAATGCAGCAAATTTGGGCGTCGGCGTGTGCATTCCTGATAGTTTCTTTAATTTTGGCCCTGTTTTGCCGGCAGGGTGTGTATGAAGGCAGCGCCCGGGACCGGAATTATTCTAACACTTAAAACCACATATGGCCAACATTCTAATAATAGATGATGAGAAAAGTATCCGCAAGACGTTGTCTGAGATCCTGAGCTATGAAGGATATAAAGTAGAGGAGGCAGCAGACGGCGCGGAGGGGTTCCGTATGTTCAAGGAGAAGCAATATGATGCGATCCTTTGTGATATTAAGATGCCGAAGATGGACGGACTTGAGTTTTTGGAGAAGGCGAAGGAGGCGAACCCTGATATTCCTATCATCATGGTGTCGGGTCATGGCAATATAGATACAGCTGTAGAGGCGGTGAAGAAGGGGGCTTATGATTATATTTCCAAGCCACCGGATCTGAACCGGTTGTTGATAACGCTGCGTAATGCGATGGATAAGACTACGTTGGTAGCGGAGACGAAGACCTTGCGTCGTAAGGTAAGTAAGGCGTTGGAGATGATCGGTGAATCGGGGCCTATTGTTAAGATCAAGGAGACGATCGAGAAGGTGGCGCCTACTGATGCGCGTGTGTTGATCACGGGTGAGAACGGGGTAGGTAAGGAATTGGTGGCGCGTTGGCTGCATGAGCGCAGCAATCGTGCAACGGGCCCGATGGTAGAGGTGAACTGTGCGGCTATTCCCAGTGAATTGATCGAGAGTGAGTTATTTGGTCATGAGAAAGGTTCTTTTACGTCTGCGGTGAAGCAGCGTATCGGCAAGTTCGAGCAGGCGAGTGGCGGTACCCTGTTTCTCGATGAGATCGGGGATATGAGCCTCAGTGCGCAGGCGAAGGTGTTACGGGCTTTGCAGGAGGGTAAGATCACGCGTGTGGGCGGTGATAAGGAGATTGGTGTGGATGTGCGCGTGGTGGCGGCTACGAACAAGGACCTGTTAAAAGAAGTAGAGGACAAAAATTTCCGTCTTGACCTGTATCACCGGTTGAGTGTGATATTGATACACGTACCCTCGTTAAATGATCGCCGAGAGGATATTCCCGCGTTGGTAGAGCATTTTCTGGTGAATGTGTGCAACGAGTATGGTATTGCGAAGAAGGGGGTGGATAAGGACGGAATGAAGGCTTTGCAGCAGCATGACTGGTCGGGTAATATCCGGGAGTTGCGTAATGTGGTGGAGCGGTTGGTGATATTGTCCGGTAAGACGATCACTGCGGAGGATGTGGAGGATTATGTGACCCCCAGCCGGGAGCGGAAAAAAGTAAATCCATAAAGTACCTTTTGTATGCAACGACACCTGTATATGATCAGCGGTCTCGGTGCGGATGAGCGGATGTTCAGCCGGCTGGTATTTCCTCCGGGGTATACGGTGCATTTTTTACCTTGGCTGAAGCCGAGGACGGAGGAGCCGATCGTTGATTATGCGCGTCGTATGGCAGCGGGTATTGATCCTGCCCATACGGATGTAACGATGCTGGGGCTTTCATTTGGCGGGATCATGAGCCAGGAGATTGCGCGTTTGCGGCCTGTCAGCAAGATCGTGTTGATCAGCAGTATCAAACATACGAAGGAGAAGCCGCCATACTTTAACTGGGCGCGTCAGTTGAAGCTGCATCATTTGCCTGACCTGGTATTATACCGGCACCGGCACCTGGTGGTGCAGCATTTTCTGAATGTGAAGGGGAAGGAGGAGAAGGCGTTGCTAAAAGAGTACCTACGTGACCGTAGTTTTGATGATCTTCGTTGGTCTGTTAATACGGTGTTGCACTGGCAGCAGGAGGAGGTAGCGGCGCCGATAGTGCATATTCATGGGGCGAAGGATCTGACTTTTCCACTTCGTTTTGTACAGCCGACCTATACAATTGCCGATGGCGGTCATTTTATGGTATTAGACCGGGCGGAGGCGATCAGTCCTATTCTTCAGGAGATATTGGCTGGGTGAGAGGTGTCTGATATGCCGGTTGATTTAACCATATTTTAAGAAAACTTTGATGACCGGTACTAGGACGGTTGTTACATAATGTTATATTTGTTCTTTTTAAATATCTATTAAAGACTTATGAATCTGGCATTCTGGAAAAGAAATAAAGACGGACAACCGAAGAAGAAGAAATCAGCGTTGAGGGAGTGGCTGGACGCGGCGGTATTTGCGATTATTGCGGCTACGTTGATCCGTACCTTTATCTTTGAGGCGTATACGATCCCTACTCCATCTATGGAAAAGACCTTATTGGTGAATGATTTTCTGTTTGTGAGCAAGGTCAGTTATGGTCCCCGCATTCCGATGACGCCTTTGGCAGTGCCTTTTACGCATCATACTTTACCATTTACACAGTATTCCAAAGCTTATTCTGAAGCGGTAAAGTGGCCTTACAAGCGGCTTCCCGGTTTTTCTGATATCAAACGTAATGATGTAGTGGTATTTAATTTCCCGGAGGGAGATACGGTAGCGCTGGAGCAGCAGGAGCAGAGTTATTACGGGCTGGTACGTGCTTTTGGCCGTGATGCGGTATGGAGTCAATATCATATTACTTCCCGTCCGGTGGATAAGCGGGAGAATTATATCAAACGTTGCCTGGCGGAAGCTGGTGATACTTTGAGTATCAAGAACGGCGTGGTGTATGTGAATGGTGCGCAGGCGCCGATACCACCAGCTAGTGAGCGTAAGTATTGGGTGCAGACGAATGGGGATCCGTTGAATCCTTCCAGGCTGGATGAGTTGGATATCACGCCTAATCCTGACCAGACGTATCCTGACGGGTTGTTCAAATATAACCTTACGCAGTCTGATGCGGCGGTGTTGAAGACATTCCCGGTGGTGAAGCGTGTGGAGTCTTATGTGGATGAGGATAATGCAGATCCTAATGTATTTCCTTTTGACACGCTGCATCACAAATGGAGCCAGGATAATTTCGGGCCGTTGTATATTCCGAAGAAGGGTGCTACTGTGAAGTTGGACGAAAGTAATATTGCTATTTACGACCGTGTGATCCGGGTGTATGAAGGTAATACGCTGGAGCAGAAGAATGGCCAGTTCATCATTAATGGCCAGACGACGGATAATTATACCTTTAAGATGAACTATTACTGGATGATGGGTGACAATCGTCATAATTCGCTGGATTCGCGGTATTGGGGATTTGTACCGGAGGATCATGTGGTGGGTAAGGCCTGGTTGATCTGGATGAGTTATGGCAAGGGTAGTATCCGGTGGAGCCGTTTGTTCCGTACGATCAAGTAGGGAGATATTTTCGGACTTTAATTTATTTATTATACCCTCCGGGGGTCAAATCCCGGAGGGTTTTTTAATCTGGTAATATGAAAAAACTGCAGCAAGTATTTGAAATAGACAGTTATGATGATATAACGATGCTGCCGGCGGATGATGCTGCTTTGCTGACGAAGGCCCGGGCGGTGACGTCGCAGGCGTATGCTCCTTATTCCCGGTTTCATGTGGGGGCGATATTACAGTTGGCCAATGGGGAGTTGGTGAATGGAACGAACCAGGAGAATGCTTCTTACCCGGCGGGTATTTGTGCGGAGCGGGTAGGGTTATCGGCTGCTGCTTCGTTGTATCCAGGGGTGCCGGTATCGGTGATTGCTATCAGTTATCATAATCACAATGTGGAGGGCGCGAGTGGGCGGCCTATTTCGCCCTGTGGCATTTGCCGGCAGTCGCTGGCGGAGCAGCAGGCGCGGCAGTCCAGTCCTATACGGTTGATCCTGAGTGGGCAGGAAGGCGCCATCTATGTGATACCTAATGCGGCGGATCTGTTGCCTTTGTCGTTTTCTGCATCAGACATGGAATAAATAGCACATACGGGGCAGGCGGATGTATGGGATCGTTTTATATCTTTGGATGGACCATATCCGCCTGCTGCGGTAATTGCGATTATTATGTGCGGCCGGCATATGGTGATGATAACCATAACCACCTATGACCTATTGCCGTATCCTACTACTATGGCTGATATTGGGATGTATAATGCCCATCGGCCCTGTCAGCGCTTATTTTTCTCCTGCGCTGAGAGATAAAGCACGTACACTTTACAAGGAGGGATTAGCCCTGAAGCGGGAAGGCCATTTACAGGAGGCCCGCCGGTGTTTTGCGGCTGCGGTTGCGCGCCAGCAGGATTTTTACGAGGCTCACCTGGAGCTGGGGCATGTTTATTTGTTGCTAGATCAGCCGGCGGCTGCGCGGGAGCATTACCAGCAGGTGTTGCGACGCTCTTCTCCATTGCCGGATGTTTTCCGCGGACTAGCTGCTGCCAGTTATGCGCTTGGTGATTATGCGGCGGTGCCTGGTTATTGCGAGCGGGCGGCGCCGGGCGGCAATCCGCCATTGTGGTTGCTGGCGGGTAAGAGCTATTTTCACCTGGGGCAGTATGATGCTGCGGTGGCGATGCTTACACTGGCGGTTGCGCACGGTGCGATCCCTGTGAGCGAGGTATACCTGTACCTGGGGATGGCTTCGTTGCAACTTGGGGATACGGCGGGTGGTATTGCGGAGTTGCGGAAGGCATGTGCGATACAGCCCTGTGATACGGCTATCTTATTCCAGCTGGCGCACGCCTGTTATCAGCAAGGGGATTATACGGCGGCGGTGGGGTATTGGCAGGAATTGCTGGCTATTTTGCCAGAGCATGCTTTTGCTGCCTATATGTTAGGCAAGTCGTATATCGGTATGGGGCAGACGGCATTGGGTCAGTCCTGGTGTGAGCGTGCGTTGCAATAGTCATCAAAAAAATCCCCGCACCATCACAGGATGATGCGGGGAGGTAATGTGTTGTTATATTTTACATCCTTTCGGGAACGGCGATCCCCAGTAGCTGCATCGCCTGAGCGATGGTACTGGCCGTGAGGGTGATCAGCTGTATACGCAATATCTTCTTTTCTTCAGATTCTGCTCCGAGTACGGAGTAGGTATATTTCCCTTCCACTTTTTCCGCATAGAAGCTATTGAATTTCTGGGCGAGCTGGAAGGCGTAGTTGGCGACTACTGCCGGGCTCATTTCTTTCTGTGCATCTTCGAGGATGGTGCCGAACTGTTCGTTGAGTATGATCAGTTCTTTTTCCAGCGGGAGTAACGGTGAGGAGGCTACGAAGTTGTCGATGCCTTGCTGTGGGCCTGCTTCGCGGAGGATGGATTTGATACGGGCGTGTGCATACTGGATGAACGGGCCTGTAAAGCCATGCAGGTCGATGGATTCTTCCGGGTTGAAGATCATTTTCTTTTTAGGATCTACCCGGAGGAGGAAAAACTTCATGGCACCCAGGCCGATCATGTTATAGAGTTGCTGTAGTTCTTCTTCGGGGAAGTCTTTCAGCTTATTGGAATCTTTGGTATGTTCGGCGGCGGTAGTGACCATTTCGGTAACCATGTCGTCGGCATCCACGACGGTACCTTCCCGGCTTTTCATGCGGCCATGTGGGAGTTCCACCATGCCATAGCTGAGGTGGAAGATACCATCGGCGCAGGGTTCCTGTAATTTTTCGAGGATAAGTTTGAGTACTTTGAAGTGGTAGTTCTGTTCATCTGCAACGACTACGATGCTTTGGTCCATGTGGTAGTCGTCGTATTTGATACGGAAGGTACCCAGGTCCTGGGTCATGTATACGGAGGTGCCGTTACCGCGGAGGAGGAGTTTTTCATCGAGGCCATCGGCGGTGAGGTCTATCCATACGGAGTTATCGTTTTTGCGGAAGAGTACTTCTTTCCGGAGTCCTTTTTCCACCAGTTCTTTTCCGAGGAGGTAGGTATCGCTTTCGTAGTACATTTTATCGAAGCTGACGCCCAGTTTGCGATAGGTTTCGTCGAAGCCCTGGTATACCCAACTGTTCATGGTGGCCCACAGTGCTCTTACTTCGGGGTTGCCGGCTTCCCATTGTTCGAGCATGATCCTGGCTTGCTGCATGATCTCGGTTTTGTTGCGTGCCAGTTCTTTGATCTCGTCCATTATTTTGGCCTCTTTGTCTTCGTCCTGCTGTACTTCTGGTTTATGCAGGGCGGTGGCCAGTTTTTCGATCCGTTCCAGTTCGGCGCCATCGAAGTCCTGGAAGTTGTTTTCCAGCACGTTGGCGATGATGGGTTCTGCCTGTTCTTTGAGGATGGATTCGAATTTGACGTAGTAATCTCCGACGAGGTGATCGCCTTTGATGCCGGTAGAGGCGGGGGTATCTCCATGGGCATAGAGTTGCCATGCCAGCATGGATTTACAGATGTGTATACCTCTATCGTTGACGAGATTTGTTTTGATCACTTCGTTTCCGTTGGCTTTGAGTATCTCGGAGATAGAGAATCCCAGGAAGTTATTACGGAGGTGGCCGAGGTGCAGTGGTTTATTGGTATTGGGGGAGGAGAATTCCACCATGATCTTTTTGCCGTTGGGGGCTTTGATGCCCGGTTGCGGGTTGGTGAATTCTTTCCGGAGGAAGTTGTTCCAGAAGGCGTCGTTGATGCGGAGGTTCAGGAATCCTTTTACGACGTTGAAACCGGCGATGAGTTCGGAGAAGTGAGTGACCAGGTACTGACCTAACTGCTGGCCGGTTTCTTCTGGTTTTTGCCGGCTAAAGCGGGTAAAGGCGAATACGACGATGGTGTATTCTCCTTCGAATTCGGGTTTGGTAGAATTGATGGCAATATCCTGGATGGACATTTCCTGTTGGTATAGCGCCTTGATAGCCTGTACAGCTGCAGTTCTGATGGTTTGTACCACACTCATGTTGAAAACAATTAATACAAAAAATAGACTGCAAATCTAATGATTCCCTCAGCAATATTATTACCCGGTATTGTGTAGGGTCGTGTTCTTTTTATGTAGGGGGATAAAAAACAAAAAAGGTGAGGGTACTGACCCTCACCTTTTTTGTTTTAGGATGATATTACTATTAATACAAAGTGAATTCCACGCGTCTGTTCTTTTGGCGGCCTGCGGCAGTTTTGTTAGAAGCGATGGGCTGTGTCATGCCATAGCCTACGGCTTCTATTTTGGAGGGGTTGGCTCCTTTGCTGACGAGGTATGCTTTTACGGACTCTGCGCGGTCTTTGGAGAGGATCATATTTTTATCGGCTTTGCCTACGTTGTCGGTGTGGCCGGCTAGTTTGAGGCTGAATCCTTTTGTTTTCAGCATTTCGGCCACTCTGTCGAGGGAAGCGTAGGAGGATGGTTTGATGCTGGATTTGGCTGTTTCGAATTCGAGGTTTTGGATAGCATCTCTTACGAGGCGGCGGTCTTCTTCTGTCACAGTGACCTGTACTGTTTTAGGTGTGGTATCTTTTGGCAGTTCGCAGCCGGCGCCATCTACGCGGCTACCTGCGGGGGTGCCTGGGCATTTGTCGAACACATCGGAAACGCCGTCGCCGTCGCTGTCTTTGAGGAGTTTTTCCATTTCAGCGGTGAGGCGGGCACTGTTGCTACGGGAGGCATTGAGTTCCTGTTGCAGTTGTGCTTTTTGGGCCAGGAGGTCATCGTAGAGTACGGCGGCGGGGTTCTGCCATGCCAGTTGTGGTTTACTTCTGGAGCCGAGGCTGAATTCGAGGCCGGCGTAGCCATAGGAATATTTATCGCGACTGGAGCCATAGTAGAATCCATCGAGGTTATCGCCATCGACGAAGTTCATGGTATATCCCAGGTCGAGGTTGATGAAGTCTGACAGTTTGAATTTGGCGCCTACGCCTACGGGAACGAAGAATTCTTTGATAGTACCGCTTGGTTTATATTCTTCTGTGGTGTTATTGTTCCTGGTGAGGGTCGGGTTGTAGCCGGCGATACCACCACCGAGAGTAACGAACAGCTGTGCGAAGCTTTGGCGATGTAGCCAGTTGATGGTGGCGATATTGGCCTGGGCGCTAAGGGCGGCTGTCCATTTTAATTTAGTTTCAAAGGATTTGTAGGGACGATTAGGATTGTCGCCATTGCCGAGTTTGTTGTCGTTATTGGCGGTGAGTTTGCCACCTACAAAGTCGGCACGGATGGCTAAAGCATGTAAGAGCTGCCATTTGACATAGGCACCATAACCTGCGGAGACTTTCCATTTGGTGAAGTCGTTGCCACCGCCGGTGGCTACTACGGGGGCGAGGAGACCGCCATTCACACCGATGGACCAGGTTCTGTAGCTTTTTTGGCCATTGAAGATGCCGGTTTTTGCGGGAGTGGGTTCCGTTTGTGCTTTGGTGAGCAGGGGGAAGGCTAAGGCCAGCATGGATAGACCCCTCGTGATTGTGGATGTTTTCATAAATTTAAAAGGTTAGAGGTTAGTTATACTACACATTATCGAACAGAAATCAAGGTATCGGGGTAATTAGGGGGGCTGACAAGCCTTGCGGACTTTTTTTTCAAATATAGGTCCTTTTATCATATGGACTGACATATTTGCATAAAATTTTGCTTGGCATAATCATTGACTAACAGTAGTTCACAGACTTGAATACTTACAACTAAAGGAGAATATTTATATTATGGGAAAAATAATAGGTATTGACTTAGGAACTACCAACTCATGTGTTGCCGTAATGGAAGGTAACGAACCGGTAGTTATTGCCAATGATGAAGGCAGAAGAACGACCCCCTCCGTGGTGGCATTTTTGAAGAACGGGGAGCGTAAAGTGGGCGATCCGGCTAAGCGCCAGGCGATCACCAACCCTGTGAACACTATCATGTCCGTGAAACGTTTCATGGGACGTCATTACAATGAGGTGACCAGTGAGATCGATCACGTGAGCTATAAAGTGGTAAAGGGTGATAATAATACTACCCGGGTAGATATAGATGGCCGTCCTTATACTCCGCAGGAGATTTCAGCGATGATCCTGCAGAAGATGAAGAAAACGGCGGAAGATTATCTGGGTCAGGAAGTAACTGAAGCGGTTATTACTGTACCTGCTTATTTTAACGATGCGCAGCGTCAGGCGACCAAAGAGGCAGGTGAAATTGCCGGTCTGACAGTACGTCGTATCATTAACGAGCCTACGGCAGCAGCGCTGGCTTATGGTCTTGACAAAAAACATGTTGACAGCAAAATCGCCGTATTTGACCTGGGTGGTGGTACTTTCGATATCTCTATTCTGGAGTTGGGTGATGGTGTGTTTGAAGTGAAGTCTACCAATGGTGACACTCACCTGGGTGGTGATGACTTTGATAAAGTGATCATGGATTGGCTGGCAGATGAGTTTAAGAAAGATGAAGCGGTTGACCTGCACAAAGATCCAATGGCATGGCAGCGTCTGAAAGAGGCTGCTGAGAAAGCGAAGATCGAGTTGTCTTCTTCTCAGGAGACAGAGATCAACCTGCCTTATATCACTGCTGTGGACGGTGTGCCTAAGCACCTGGTGCGTAAGCTGAGCCGTGCTAAATTTGAGCAGCTGAGCGACAGTCTGGTAGAGCGTACGTTAGAGCCTTGCCGCAAGGCGTTGCAAGATGCTGGTCTTTCTACTTCTGAGATTGACGAAGTGATCCTGGTAGGTGGTTCTACCCGTATTCCGAAGATCCAGGAAGTGGTAGAGAAATTCTTCGGTAAGAAGCCTAACAGGGGTGTAAATCCGGATGAAGTAGTAGCTGTAGGTGCTGCTATACAGGGTGGTGTATTGACTGGTGAGGTAAAAGATGTACTGTTGCTGGACGTAACGCCGCTGTCACTGGGTATCGAAACGATGGGGGGTGTATTCACCAAACTGATCGAATCCAACACTACTATTCCTACCAAGAAGTCAGAGGTGTTCTCCACTGCTGCTGACAACCAGCCTAGCGTAGAGATCCATGTACTGCAAGGTGAGCGACCTATGGCGGCTCAAAACCGTACTCTGGGCCGGTTCATTTTGTCTGATCTTCCTCCTGCTCCGCGTGGGGTACCTCAGATCGAGGTGATATTCGATATCGATGCCAACGGTCTGTTGCATGTAACTGCAAAAGATAAGGGCACCGGTAAGAGCCAGAACATCCGTATCGAAGCGGGTAGTGGTCTGAGCAAGGATGAGGTTGAAAAGATGAAAGCGGAAGCGAAAGCGAACGAGGCTTCGGATAAGGAGCAACGTGAGCGTATCGAGAAGTTGAACCAAGCTGACAGCCTGATTTTCCAGACGGAGAAACAGCTGAAAGAGTATGGTGACAAGTTGTCTGCCGATAAAAAAGCTGCTATCGAAGCGGCGTTGAATAAAGTAAAAGAAGCTCATAAGAGCCAGGACCTGGCGCAGGTAGATGCTACTGTAGCTGAACTGAATGCTGCCTGGACTGCTGCTTCTGAAGAGATGTACAAGGCTACACAGGAGGCCCAGCCTAATGGTGCTCCCGGTGCTGACGCCAATGCAGGCGCAGGTGCTCAGGGAGGTAACGCAGGAGGTGCTGAGGGTGTAACGGATGCTGAATTTGAAGAAGTGAAATAGCAACATACTTTATATAGTTTTTAAGAGCCCGGTACATGGTACCGGGCTTTTTTTGTATTTTTCTATGATAGAGATATCCATATGAAGTTGCATTTATACCCTTATGAGTTGAAGTTCAGGCATACGTTCACCATTTCCCGAAAGTCCAAAGACGTGCAGCCGGTGCTGGTAGTAGCATTGGAGCGGGACGGTCATACCGGGCTGGGGGAGACGGTTGATAATTCCTATTACCATATGACGGTGCCATTGCTGATGGCGGCTATAGAGGAGCACCGGTCATTTATAGAAAGCTATAGGTTTGAATCGCCTGAGGTGTTCTGGGAGCAGCTATACCCGTTGTTTGCCGATAACATGTTTGCCCTTTGTGCTCTGGACCTGGCGGCTTATGACCTATATGCCCAGCAGCAGGGGCAGCCTTTGTACCAGGTATGGGGATTGGATATATCCCATAACCCGCTGACGGACTATACGATTGGTATTGATACGATCGACAATATGGTACGTAAGCTGCAGGAGTTTCCCTGGCCTATCTACAAGATCAAACTCGGTACTAAAGAGGATATTGCCATCATCAAGGCGTTGCGGCAGCATACGGATGCGATATTCCGGGTGGATGCCAACTGTGCATGGGGAGTGACGGAGACGTTGCGTAATGCGGAGGCATTGGCTAAGCTGGGCGTAGAGTTCATCGAGCAGCCGATGCCGGCGGCGGACTGGGAGGGAATGCGGCAGGTATATAGCCAGGTGGCGCTGCCGGTGATCGCAGATGAGAGTTGCATTGTGGCCGGTGACGTGGAAAAGTGTCACGGATATTTCCATGGTATCAATATCAAGCTGACAAAGTGCGGCGGTATCACGCCGGCGAGGCGAATGATTGACCAGGCCCGTACGTTGGGTATGCAGGTGATGACGGGTAGTATGAATGAGAGTACTGTGGGTACATCGGCGGTAGCGCATCTGTTGCCCTTATTGGACTATGTGGACATGGATGGACCGTTGTTGCTGGCGGAAGATACGGCAGACGGTATCCGTATAGAAGACGGGCGTATTATCTATGCTGACCGGCCGGGTACCGGCGCGGTATTGCGGAGATAGTTATAGGTGGTTATCAGTCGTTGTCTTCCCGGATCGACCAGTAGGTGGCGAGGAATACGTCGTCTTCTACATACCCGGTAGCTGTGATATAGTTGCCTGCATAGGGCAGGAAGGGGTTGTCGATATCCGGAGGGGAGTCAGCGGGTCGTATCAGGTAGCTGGTGTCAGCGGCTACCAGGTACAGACCGAACAATTGGTTCTTTGTATTCTCGTAAAATATGCGCAGCTCGAGCTGCCCTTCTAATTGCAGGTATTGTTGATCTGCCATGGTATCAAGTTAACACATTTTCACGTTATGAAATCACGTTTTATCCTCTTACTGATCTTATTGTTTCCTATTACCGGCCTGGCACAGGTGTTGGCGCGCATCGCGGTATCCTCGGGATCATATGCCCGTGAAAGCAGCCTGGTGCATTGTGCGTTGGACCTATTGACCTTTGATGCAGACACGGCTTTACAGCTGGTGGAGGTAAAGGGAGGGCAGCGGGTGGTGACGCCGTTCCAGGTGAGTGGGGATGGGGAGCGACAGTTGTGGTGGATCTTGTCAGGTGCTACGGCTGCGGGGAAGACCCGTACTTACGAGTTGCTTCGCCGGCGGGAGGCGAGGTCTGTCGATGTGGTGATGTACACCATTGACAGTGCCGGTGCATTGGTACTAAGGGAGGGAGGGACTTCGATATTACAGTATAATTACCGGACAATCTATCCGCCGGCAGGTGTGGATACGATGTACCGGCGTAGCGGATTTATTCATCCTTTGTGGGCACCTAACGGGGCTGTGCTGACCAACCTGCATGCCAAAGGGCACTGGCATCATACGGGTATCTGGAATCCGTGGACGCATACGCAGTTCCGCGGGGAGGAGATTGACTTCTGGAACCTGCAGAAGAAAGAAGGTACTGTACGGTTTGCTGGCTTGCTGGCCCGTACAGATGGTATGATATGGAGTGGTTTCCGGGTGCGGCAGGAGCATGTTGTACTCAAGGGCGGAGGGGAGCAGGTGGCCTTGAACGAACAATGGGAAGTACGTGCCTATCCTGCTACTGACAACGGGCAGCGCAGGATATGGGACCTGACCTCTTTGCTTAACTGTGCTACGGATAGTTCGCTGACGCTGTTGCAGTATCGTTATGGGGGAGGGTTCAGTTTTCGGGCTACGGCAGCCTGGACCCCACAGACCAGCGAAGTACTCACGTCTGCCGGTAAACGGAGGAGCGAAGCGGACAGTACCCGTGCCAACTGGGTGAAGATCACAGGTAATACGCCGCAAGGTAAAGCGGGGATACTGGTACTTTGTAGTCCTGTTAATTATGACGCGCCGCAGCCACTACGTATATGGCCGGAAAACATTGAAAGAGGGGAGATCATGCTGAACTATAGCCCTACGAAAATGCGTCCGTGGATATTACAACCAGGACATACCTATGCGCAACGTTACCGTATCATGGTATATAGCGGAGATATCAGCGCTGCTGTTGCCGATGCTGCCTGGAATGATTATGCTTATCCGCCGGTGGTGAAGGTGACTAAATTGTAGCTTCTTATATTTAGTTTATTGCAAAAAAATATAGGATCGTGTGGCCAGTCATCGTAAGATGGCTGGCTTTGTTATGTTTTAGCGGATGCAGTCGTATACTTGTTGCATGAGCAGGGCATCTTCTACGGCTTGTTTGAGTTGTTTCCATTCGGAAGCGGTGAAGGTGAAGCGTACGTTATGAACGGGGGAGTGCATAATGAGGCGTTCGATATAGTCGGGGAAAAGGAGGCAGCATTCTTCGAATTCCATGCGGTTGAGGGCAGCGTGGAAGGCGCTGAATTCTTCCGGGTTGAAGGTGAGCAGCAGGTTGTTGTGCCACAGGTAGATGGTGTCGCAGTGTACGCAATAGCTTACTACGGTTTCTTCATTGTTGCTAAGCGGTCTTGTCTCGCACATACTTTTACTTTTTTGATCGGGTATTTGGATGGGTTTTTAAGTGGATATAAAAGTAGGATGGGGGGAGGTATCTGCTGATATCGAAAAGGGAAAAGAATTTACGAGATTGGAAAAAAGGCAGGTATACAATTTGGCGGTAAAAGTGTCACTTTCCGCATTGCGTAAAAACTTTTCCCAATCCGATTAGTAGTTTTACTGTTCAGATAACAACTTTGCAGGGCAATAGGGTTGGTGTGCGAGGTCTGCCTGCAGATTGCATTTTAGAACCGGATGTAGGTTTCTGCGTATAGTCCTGTACGTAATGACTTTATTTACAAGCTTACCATCCTATAAAAAGCCCTTGCTTGCCCATGCTGCTGTTGCTGAGAATGCAGGTTGGTATGGGCGAGTCAGGCACAAGGATGTCCTGTTGCCAGCTTAGTGTTTTAACTACAAAATTGTACTCTACTTAAATAACCTATTGAACAATGACTACTACAGATATTTGTATTATTGGAGCGGGCCCTGTGGGGCTTTTTGCTGTATTTGAGGCAGGCCTGCTGAAGATGCGTTGTCATCTGATCGATGCGTTACCACAGGTGGGTGGGCAGCTTTCGGAGATCTATCCACAGAAGCCTATTTACGATATACCCGGTTATCCGGAGGTGAAGGCGCAGGTGCTGATTGACAATTTGCTGGAGCAGATAGCTCCTTTTCATCCTACCTATACTTTGGGAGAGCGAGTGGAGCAGGTGAGCAAGCAGGAGGATGGTAGTTTTGTGATCACGACGAATGAGCATACGGTGGTGCATGCGAAGGTGGTGGTGATAGCGGGAGGGCTGGGCTGTTTTGAGCCCCGTAAGCCGGCTATTGAGCAGCTGGAGGAGTTTGAAGGTAAGGGGGTTGCTTATATGATCAAGGATCCCGAGCGTTTCCGTGACCGTCGGGTAGTGCTGGCGGGAGGAGGTGACTCGGCGTTGGACTGGACTATTTTCCTGGCTAATATAGCGAAGGAGGTGACGTTAGTACATCGCGGGGATACTTTCCGTGGGGCACCGGATTCTGCGGAGAAGGTGTACCAGCTGGCGCAGCAGCAGAAGATAAAATTGATCCTGAAGTCTAATATTACGCGGCTCGCCGGTATGGGGCATTTGCAGGAGGTGGTGATCGCGGGTCCTGAGGAGACGACGACGCTGGCGGCGGAGCACCTGATCCCTCTTTTCGGGTTGAGTCCTAAGCTAGGGCCTATAGCTGACTGGGGATTGCAGATCGACAAGTCTGCTATTACTGTTAATACGCAGGATTATTCCACGAATGTGGAAGGTATATATGCTATTGGGGATATTAACACTTATCCCGGTAAGCTAAAGTTGATCCTTTGTGGCTTTCATGAGGCGGCGTTGATGGCGCACAGTGCATTCAAGTATGTGTATCCTGATCAGCGACTCAGCTTCAAGTATACAACGGTAAACGGGGTGCACGGGTTTTAAAATATTGTTTTATGGAGGAGATGATCAGTATAACTATAGAGGACCGCAATGGAACGCGGCAAGTGATAGAGGTACCGGACGGTATTTCGCTGAGCCTGATGGAAGTGTTAAAAGCCTCAGAGTATAATATCCTGGCGACCTGTGGGGGAATGGCGTTGTGTGCTACCTGTCATGTACAGGTGCTGGAGGGATTGGATGGGTTGCCGCCGGCTACGGATGCGGAGCTGGATATGCTGGATACGTTGCCGGATGCGGACAATGACAGCAGGCTGGCGTGTCAGCTTAAGATCCATACGGATATGCAGCATGCTGTATTCCGGATCAGGGGAGCAGAAGAATAATGACGTTACCCATTTGTTATATTTTGGTTTACAGGGGATCGGCTATGGCCGGTCCTTTTTATTTGTGAGCGTTTTGAAAGATAATGTCTACCTTCAGCCGGTAATACCCCAATTCATTAAACTATAAACCAGTGAACGTTGAGTGATGAGCAGTTGAACAGAGATATTGAGTACATACAGCAGATCCCTATGGTATCGACGATGTTGGAGGTGGTATGCCGGGTAACCGGGATGGGATTTGCGGCTATAGCGCGGGTGACGGATGATCGATGGATTGCGTGTAGTGTGCGTGATGAAATAGCATTTGGTCTGGAAGCTGGCGGAGAGCTTACCCTGGAGACAACCATCTGTAATGAGATACGTGTGCATCAGCAGCCGGTAGTGATTGATCATGTGGAGATGGACCCTCGTTATAACATGCATCATACGCCGTTGATGTATGGATTTCAGAGTTATATTTCTGTGCCTATTGTATTAAAAAACGGTACTTTCTTTGGTACCTTATGTGCTATTGACCCCAAGCCTGCTATGTTGCAAAATGCTAAGGTGCTGGGTTTGTTTCATTTGTTCACCGAATTGCTTGCTTTTCATTTACAAAGTCTGGAGTTGATGGATATAAGCCGGGATGCTTTGCAGACGGTGCATCAGCAGCTGGCGGAGACGATGGATGAGAATCGTCAGTACCGGCATATTTCGAGTCATAATTTGCAGGAGCCGTTGCGGAAGATACGGTTTTTCAGTAATCTGCTGGTCAATACGGTGGAGGATGGTGATGTGGAGAAGGTTAAATTGCTGGCTTCGAAGGTGAATGCGGGGGCGCAACGTGTGTCCATGATGATAAAGGATATTTCGGCGTTTTCGGCGTTGAATGATCCTTATATGCTTTTTGAGGAGGTTTCTCTGCAGCGGGTGGTGGCGGATGTTTGTGCGCAGCTGGCGCCGCAGTTGTCTATAGTGAAGGCACATATGGAGGTGGGGGATTTACCTGTTATTCAGGCTATTCCGGCGCATATGGAGCAGTTGTTCTATCACCTGATCCGTAATGCGCTCAAATTTGCCCGGAAGGATATACCGGCAGAGATCCGTATTTCGGCGGTGGCTGTCGGGCAGGAGTTATTGCCAGTGCAAGGTAGGAGTGCTGTTATGGCTTATCAGGAAATACGGCTGGAGGATAATGGGATTGGTATTGAGGGGTCGCAGCTGGAAAACATATTTGATATATTTTCTAAACTGGACAGTGACCAGTTATTGGAGGCGGGATCTGGTATCGGGTTGGCTTATTGCCGTAAGATCGTTCGTCATCATGGTGGGACGATCCGGGCTGTTTCCACTCCCGGGGAGGGCACGATATTTTCTATTGTGCTTCCTGTGCGGCGAGTGCCTGTATCGGCAGTGGCGGCTTCTTTCTAGTGGGGCAGCGGGGTTTTTCCGGATGATATTATATATAACAAAGGTGGAGTTGCTACTCCACCTTTGTTTGTTATGTTAAGTTCTTCTCAGTTTGACGGATTGTACGGCGTGGGTGTTATCCTTTTCGAGGATAAGGTCTGCGCGGTAGCGGGTGGGTTCGATATTTTGTTCCAGGTTGGGTTTATTGATCTCGTTCCATATGTTGGCTGCCATGTTAAGTGTTTCCTGGTCGGAGAGGGATGCATAGCGGTGGAAGTAGGAGTGTTGGTCCTGGAAGGCGGTACGTCTCAGTGATTCGAACCGGGAGATGTACCAGTTTTGAATATTTTTTTCGGTGGCATGTACGTATATGGAGAAGTCGAAGAAGTCGGATACGAATACAGCCGGGTCTTTATGTTGTGTACGTGGCCGTACTTGCAGTACGTTGATACCTTCTACGATGACGATGTCAGGGGATTCTATCCATTGGAGCTGGTTAGGGATGACATCGTATTCGAGATGGGAGTACATGGGGGCGGAGACTTTTTCTTTTCCTGATTTCAGGTCAGCGAGGAATTGTATGAGCCGTTTGATGTCGTAGCTTTCGGGGAAGCCTTTGCGGTTCATGATCTTTCGTTGTTCCAGTATGCGATTGGGATAGAGAAAGCCATCTGTGGTGACGAGATCTACTTTGGTGTGATTGGGCCATGCGGAGAGCAATCGTTGCAATACGCGGGCGGTGGTGCTTTTGCCTACGGCTACGCTGCCGGCGATGCCTATGATGTAGGGTACTTTATGATTGGTGGTACCCAGGAAGGCGTTGGTGCTGGCGTGTAGTTGTTGTGCTGCGGTGACATACAGGTTCAGCAATCGTGACATAGGGATGTACACCTGTGTGATCTCTTCTTGTGTGAGTGGTTCATTAAGTGCCTGGAGTGAGTGCATATCTTTTACGAGATGCAGCATGGCATCCTCCCTTCTTTTGGCCCACTCTTCCCGTTGGATGGTGATGTACGGTGAATAGATTTCTTGTTTCAATTTGCCTGTTTAATAAAAAGTTGTAACGTGTCTTTGGTTAATAAGCTATTGGATGTATACTGTTTTGATATTTAAGAATTCGTGGGTGCCTTCCGGCGCCAGTTCGCGGCCGTAGCCGGATTGTTTTACGCCGCCGAATGGAAGCCGGGCATCGGAGCGGACCATTGTGTTGACGAATACGTTACCGCTATCTATCTGGGCGGCCAGTTTGGCTGCTTTATCGAGGTCGGTGGTCCAGAGTGCTGCGCCCAGGCCGAACGGTGTTTCGTTGGCGAGGCGGATGGCTTCCTGTTCGTTGGCGGCAGCGATGATGACGGCCAGCGGGCCGAATGTTTCTTCGGCGAAGGCAGTCATATGGCAGTGTACGCCAGTGAGCAGGGCGGGGGCAAAGTTACAGCCCTCGAGGTTACCTCCCAATACTTTGGTAGCGCCTTGGGCGATAGTTTTTTCCAGTTGTTGCTGCAGTTCCTGTGCAAGATCGGGTCGGGCCATGGGTCCTACGTGGGTATTGGGGTCGAAGGGATCACCCTGTTGGAGGGCTTTGATGAGGGAGGATACTTTTTCTGTGAAGGCGGGGAGGATGTCTTGTTCGACGATCCAGCGTTTGGCGGCGATGCAGGATTGTCCGGCATTTTGCATGCGGGCTTTTACGGCGGTGGTGGCGGCCTGGTCTAGGTCGGCATCTTTGAGTACGATGAAGGGATCGCTGCCGCCCAGTTCGAGGACGGTCTTTTTGATATATTTTCCTGCTAATGCGGCGACGCTCATGCCGGCGGGTGTGCTGCCGGTGAGGGTGACGCCCTGGATGCGACGGTCGGCGATGATGGGTTCTATGTCTTTAGAAGATACGAGGAGGGCCTGGAAGGTACCTTCCGGGAAGCCTGCTTCGAGGAATAGTTTTTCGATAGCTAAGGCGCATCCGCTGACGTTGCTGGCGTGTTTGAGTACGCCGGTGTTGCCTGCTAATATGTTGGGGATGGCGAAGCGGAACACTTGCCAGTAAGGGAAGTTCCAGGGCATGATCGCCAGGATGATTCCTTTTGGATCGTATCGTACGTAGCTGTTGGAAGCGTCGGAGGAGATGGGTTTAGGGCGCAGCATGTTGTCGATCTCGCTGACGTAGTATTCGGCGGATGTGGCGCATTTCAGTACTTCTGCCGCTGCTTCTTTTATGGTTTTGCCCATCTCGCGGGAGATGATGGAGGCGTGTGCGGTTACGTTTTGTTTGAGGAGGGCTGCCAGCTTCAGCATCCAGTCGCAGCGCTGTTGTAGTGGGATCTGTGACTGGCGTATGAAGTTACGATGTCCGGCGGACAGTTTACTTTCGATGGTAGCCCTGGTATCGGCGTCGTAGGTCGCTATGGTCTCCTGGGTGTACGGATATATACTCTGAAAGCTCATGATCTTAATTTTTATGATGTAAGATATCCTGTTCAAAGGTTGTTCCTGCCTGGTCAAAGTTAAGGCTTCTGTGGAGGAATGCTTAATTTTGCATTATCTAAAAGCACGGAACTATGGCGTTAAGTAAGTGGAATATCTTTATTATGGCCCTTTGCACGGGTTTGATCGTAGCAAACATCTATTATAGTCAGCCATTATTGATCCTTATCAGCGAGGAGTTTGGGGTATCGGAGAGTAATGCGGGGCAAGTGACGTTTTTTACACAGATCGGGTATGCACTTGGTTTGTTTTTTTGTGTGCCGTTGGGGGATAAGCTGGAGCGTAAGGGTCAGATTATCGGGATGACGGCTTTTGCATCGCTGGCGTTGATTGCTTCGGGATTTTCGAAGAGTATTTTGATGTTGAAGGCGACGGGGTTACTGATTGGGTTTACTTCTGTTGTACCGCAGTTGATATTGCCGATGGCGGCGCATTTATCTGATCCTGCGCGGCGGGGTAAGATCATTGGTAATATCATGAGTGGGTTGCTGGTGGGTATATTGTTATCGCGTACGCTGAGTGGTGTGGTGGGAGCTCATTTGGGTTGGCGGGCGATGTTCTGGATTGCGGGTGGTATCAGCTTGTTGCTGGTGGTGATTATGGCTGTTTCGTTTCCGCAGAGCCGTCCTACCTTCAGTGGTAGTTACGGGCAGTTGATGGCGTCTTTATTTACGTTGGTGAAGGAGCAGCCGGTGTTGCGGGAGGCGTCGGTGATCAATGCCTGTAGTTTTGCTATGTTTGGTTTGTTTTGGACGACGGTGGTGTTTTTACTATCCGGGTCGCCTTTTCATTATCATAGTGATGTAATTGGTTTGATGGGGCTGGCTGCTGCTGCCGGTGCATTGGGGGCGCCGTTGATCGGTCAGATTGCTGACAAGCAGAATCCGCGGATAGCGGTGGGGTATGGTATAATATTCCTGTTTGCCGGGTTTGTGTTGTTTTATTTCAGCCGGGCGAACATCATTGGTATTATTGCTGGTATTGTGGCGATAGACCTAGGGTTGCAAGGGATACATGTATCGAACCAGACGAGGATATATGCGTTGTTGCCGGAGGCACGTAACCGGTTGAACACGGTGTTTATGACGGTAAGTTTTATCGGTACGTCGCTGGGATCGGGTATTGGTTTGTGGGTATGGTCTGTGGGGAAGTGGCCGGCGGTTTGTGTGGCGGGGGTGTCTTTGATCACGATAGCGTTGCTGGTATATCTGCTGACCTATAAGAAGGCCTCTCCGGTGAAGGGGGTGGTGCAGGAGGGGTAGGTGTTGTTGTGAGTGGATATAAATGGCATGAAAAAGCCCGGGGTGATGCTCCGGGCTTTTTCTATGCGGGTAAGCAGTGTGTTATTCTGTTACTTTGGTGATTTTGATGATGTTGGTAGGGAGGTGTTCTTTTACAGGGGTGCTACCTGTGTTTACTACGACATCACTTTCTTTGATGAAACCTCTTTCTTTGAGGATATTGATCTGATCGAGGATGATATCATCGAGGCTTTCTTCTTCGGCGTAATAGAAGGCGCGTACTCCCCAGCTGAGGCTCAGTTGGTTCACCAATGTTCTTTCTTTGGTGAATACATAGAGGGGAGAGCGTGGGCGGTAGCTACTCATCATGAAGCCGGTGTATCCGCTTTGTGTCATACCTATGAGGGCATCTGCGTCGAGGTCTTCTGCTATTTTACAAGCGTTGTAGCAGAGGGCATCGCTCAGGAAGGTAGGGGAGTGGCGGTGTGGGATGAGGTTACGGTTGTATACGATATCTTCTTTTTCCACTTCTTCGATGATCTTTTTCATGGTTTGGATCACGAGGAGGGGGAATTGGCCGGTGGCTGTTTCGCCGCTGAGCATTACGGCGTCGGCGCCTTCGAGTACGGCGTTGGCGACGTCGGTGATTTCGCTACGGTTTGGGCGGGTACGATCCATCATGCTTTCCATCATCTGAGTGGCCACGATTACGGGTTTAGCGCGGTGGATACATTTGCGGATGATATCTTTCTGGATCATGGGGATCTGTTCTACGGGCAGTTCCACGCCGAGGTCACCGCGGGCGATCATTACGCCATCGCTTTCCCAGATGATCTCTTTGAGGTTTTGGATGGCCTCGGGTTTCTCTATTTTAGAGATGATTTTGATCATGGAATTGCGATCTTTCAATCTTTTGCGGAGATCGATCAGGTCTTTTACGTTACGCACGAATGAAAGGGCTACCCAGTCGCATTGGTGATCGATGATAAAATCGAGGTCGATGATATCTTTTTCGGTTAGTGCGGGGAGGGATACTTTGGTATCTGGGAGGTTGAATCCTTTTTTAGAGGACAGTACTCCGGGGAGTGTTACTTCGGCTTTGATTTCACCTTGTGGGGTGATTTCTTTTACGACGGTTTCTATCTTACCATCGTCCAGGAGTATTTTCTGGCCGGGTTTTACATCTCTGTGGAGGTTGTTATAAGATACATATATGCGTTCGCGGTTGCCTACTACTTTTTCGTTAACGAAAGTGAGGATTTCACCGGCTACGAGGGGGAGTGCGTTATTTTCGATCTCACCTACGCGCAGTTTAGGGCCCTGTAGGTCGGCGAGGATGGCGACGTTGTAGGGTTCTGTTTTGTTGATCTGGCGGATGTATTCGATGATGCGCAGCTTATCCTCGTGAGAGCCATGCGAAAAGTTAAGGCGGAACACGTTTACACCTGCTTGTACGAGGGCCAGTAGCTGCTCATAGGTATCGCAGGCTGGGCCGACGGTGGCCACAATTTTTGTTTTGTGGGCAGAGTGTGCGCGACCCGCTTCGTGGTCCATTTGTTTGTGATAATACTTGGACAAATCTTTTGTACTCATAGCTCTATTTTTAACTCGCAAGAATTTTTACAATCTTAAACCATTCGGGATCGATCTGTTGTTTAGCTTTTACCGCTTTGTCCAGCGGAGTATATTCTATTTTATCGTTGACCACACCGATCATTACATTATGTATACCTTGAAGGAGTGCATCTACGGCGGCGTATCCTAATCTGCTGGCGAGGATTCTATCCTGGCAGGAGGGGGAACCACCCCTTTGGATGTGGCCGAGTATACAGACCCTGGTATCGAGTTGGGGACATTTTTCTTTGACCATGCGGGCTACTTCGTTGGCACCGCCGGTATCGTGCCCTTCGGCGACAACGATAAGGTTCACCAGTTTACGGCGGCGTTCGTTGGCTTGGAGGTCTTCTATGATATCGTCGACATGGATCTTGTTTTCGGGCAGCATGATGTGTTCGGCGCCGGTAGCGAGGCCGCTGTGCAGGGCGATATATCCTGCGTCGCGTCCCATTACTTCAATTACGAAGAGGCGGTCATGTGCATCGGCGGTGTCGCGGATCTTATCGATTGCTTCGATGGCAGTGTTAACGGCGGTATCGAATCCGATGGTGAAGTCGGTGCCTGCGATATCTTTATCGATGGTACCGGGGAGTCCGATACAAGGGATATCGAATTCCTGGCTGAATTTCTGGGCGCCATTGAAGGAGCCATCGCCACCGATCACGACGAGGCCGTCGATATTGTGTTTTCTCAGGTTCTCGTAAGCTTTCTGTCGTCCTTCGTATTCGAAGAATTCTTTACACCTGGCGGTTTTCAGAATTGTTCCACCCCGTTGGATGATGTTAGCAACGGATTTTGACTCCATCGGGAATATTTCATTCTTGAGCATTCCCCTGTAACCGTACATTATACCATAAACATTGAGCTGGTGGTATATTCCTGTCCTTACAACCGCACGAACGGCTGCGTTCATGCCAGGGGCGTCGCCCCCGGAGGTAAGAACCGCTATGTTGTTCAATTTTTTCATATAAATTGCTAAAAAAATACCTAAAGGGCGCACAAAAATAACATTTTGTGGATAGTTTTCTAATAGATATCTGAATAAATAACCTGAATTTTTAATTTTAATTAAACAAAGTAGCAATTTTTTTTAAAAACAATAGATATGTTAAAAAAGGTCCATGGAGGGGTACTTGTAATGACATTATTGAGTGGAGTGGCGATGGCGCAGGAAAAGATTATTTATCCCGATACCAAAAAAGTTGATTCGACGGACAATTACCATGGTCAGCAGATTGCTGATCCCTACCGTTGGTTGGAAGATGATCGTAGTGAAGCGACAAAGGCCTGGGTAACAGCGGAGAACCAGGTGACGAGGAGCTACCTGGATGCGATCCCATTCAGGGGGGCTATCCGCCAGCGTTTGGAGGAGTTGTGGAACTATCCGAAGGTGACGGCGCCGTTTCGTCAGGGGGAGTATTATTATTTCTTTAAGAATGACGGTTTGCAGAACCAGGCGGTATTATATCGTCAGGTAGGGGAGAAGGGGGCGCCGGAGGTGTTCCTGGATCCTAATAAATTATCGGCCAGTGGTACGGTAGCGTTGGGTACTTTCCGGTTTTCCAAGGACGGGCGGTATTTTGCCTATTTCCTGGCGAAGGCGGGATCTGACTGGCAGGAGGCCTTTGTAATGGATACGAAGACCAAGGAGCGGTTGTCGGATCATGTGGATTGGATTAAGTTCAGCGGTATTGCGTGGAGGGGGAATGGGTTTTATTACAGCCGTTACGACGCCCCTGATGAGCAAAGTAAGTTGTCGAAGAAGAATGAATTCCACAAGGTGTACTATCATGAGATCGGTACAACGCAGGACAAGGATGTGCTGATCTACGAGGACAAGGGGCATCCGTTGCGTAATGCCGGCGCGTATGTGACGGAGGACGAGCGTTTTCTGATTGTGACTTTGAGTGAGGGTACCAGTGGTCGGGAGATACGTTACCGGGATCTGCAGGATGCTGGTCAGGCCGGTTTGCAGGTGTTGGTAGAGGGATTTGAGTATGAGCCTACTGTGGTGGATAATATTGGTAACCAGCTGTTGTTGCATACCAACCATGATGCGCCTAATTATAAATTGGTGCTGGTAGATCCGAAACATCCGGAGCGGGAGCACTGGAAGGTGCTGATACCTGAGCAGCCTGAAGTGTTGCAGAGTGTAGGTAAGGCAGGTGGTAAATTGTTTGCCAACTACCTGAAGGATGCATCTACCCGGGTGGTTCAATATGATTACAAGGGGCATCAGGAGCAGGTGATATCCTTGCCCGGTATTGGTACGGCCAGTGGATTTGGCGGTAAGCGGGAGGAAAAGGCGTTGTTTTACAGTTTTGCTTCCTATGTGATGCCGACCACTATTTATAAATATGATATTAAGACCGGGAAGTCTACGGAGTATATGAAGCCGGCGGTTAAGTTTAATCCTGCCGATTATGAGACCAAACAGGTATTTTTTACCAGCAAGGACGGTACGAAGGTGCCTATGTTTGTGTCTTACAAAAAAGGGATGCAGCTGAATGGGAATAATCCGGTATTGATGTATGGTTATGGTGGTTTCAATATACCGATGACACCGGGATTCAGTGTATCTAACTTTTTCTTTATGGAGCAGGGCGGTATCTATGTGGTGGTGAGCCTGCGGGGAGGAAGTGAATATGGTGAGCAATGGCATAAAGCTGGTATGCTGGACAGGAAGCAGAATGTGTTTGATGATTTCATTGGTGCTGCGGAGCACCTGGTGAAGGAGCGATATACTAATCCTGGTAAGATCGCTATCAGTGGCGGATCGAATGGAGGGTTGCTGATAGGTGCGTGTATGACCCAGCGTCCGGACCTGTTCAAGGTGGCATTGCCATCGGTGGGTGTGTTGGATATGCTGCGTTACCAGAAGTTTACGATAGGCTGGGCCTGGGCGGTAGAATATGGCAGCAGTGATCATGCGGACCAGTTTAAGTACCTGATCAGGTATTCTCCTTTGCATAATCTGAAGGCGGGGACGCAGTATCCGGCTACGATGATCACTACGGCGGATCATGATGACCGGGTGGTGCCGGCGCATTCCTTTAAGTTTGCTGCGGCGTTGCAGGCGATCCAAACGGGGCCTAACCCGGCTTTGATACGTATTGGTACGCAGGCGGGTCATGGTGCAGGTAAGCCGACCGCCAAGCTGATCGATGAGGCGACGGATATGTGGGCATTTGTGATGTATAACCTTGGGGTATCTATGAAGTAGTTTATCCCGGTAAAATCAATAAGAAAATGAAGAGGTCCTGTATATAGATATACAGGGCCTTTTTATTTGTGCTGTGGCGGATATGGGTGAGCTGCGTGTATGCTGTAGGGGATAGGTGGAGGGATGCTGCATTATGGCTGCATGCGATGGTAAGTTGTGGTGAAAATGTGGCGGATAATTAAACCACATTGAATCTAAAGTCGTAAATTAAGGCTATGAAGGTATTAATAACAGGAAGTAACGGTTTATTAGGACAGCACCTGATACCACTGTTTTTACAGGATGAGCGATACCAGGTGATTGCGACGGGTCGTGGCCCTAACCGGCTGCCATTGCAGCAAGGATATGTATATGAGGCGGTGAACCTGCGGGATGCTGCCAGTGTGAATCATTTACTGGAGAAGCATCAGCCGGCGGTGGTCATACATGCAGCGGCGATGACGCAGGTGGATGATTGTGAGCGTAACAAGGATGCTTGTTGGGATACTAACGTGGGAGCTACACGTTTTTTGATACAGGCGTCGGAGCGGCAGGGTGCTTTTTTTGTTTTCCTTTCTACTGATTTTGTGTTTGACGGTTTGCAGGGCCCTTATTCGGAGGATGATCCGGTGAATCCGATCAGTTATTACGGTTCGAGTAAGGTGGCGGGTGAGCGTATGGTGGCGAACAGTAAGCTGGCGGCCTGGGCGATCGTGCGTACTATACTGGTGTATGGTGTGGCGGCAGACCCTAAGCGCAGCAATATTATTACGTGGGTAAAGAACAACCTGGAGCAGGGTAAGAAGCTGAAGGTGGTGGAGGATCAGTGGCGTACGCCGACGCTGGTACAGGATTTGGCGGAGGGTTGTAAGCTGATCGTAGATCAGCAGGCGAAGGGTATATTCCATATTTCCGGTGATGAGCTGTTGACGCCTTATGATATGGCGGTGCAGACGGCGCAGTATTTCAACCTGGATACGAAGTTATTGGAGAAGGTGAATGCCAGTACCTTTACGCAGCCGGCGAAGCGGCCGGCGCGTACGGGATTTGTGATCGATAAGGCGAAGGAGTTGGGCTTTAAGCCGCATAGTTTTGCGGAGGGGTTGGAGATTGTGGCGAAGGAGATCCCGGTGTGACGGGTGTTTAAAATGTCATGAACGATCGATCGTTTATAAAAGGAACAGGGGCCTGTTGAAGGCCCCTGTTCCTTTTATAGGCATGATGTCATTATTCGAATTCGATATGTACGCGAGCGGCGTAGTGTTTGGCTACTGCTGCTTTGTTGGCGGTGGTATCGGCTGGTAGGGAGCGGAAGGGTACTGCTAGTTGATAGGGGGTTGCAGACGTAGGTTTGTCGAAGCGGACAACGTTCTGGCCCCACAGTTCTTTGAGTTTATGGTATTGTTTTCCGGCTTTGGCGCTATCGGCGTAGGCTGCGAATACGACGAAGTACTGCAGGGTGTCTGATGGCGCGGTGGCGGTGGTGGTGGTACCGGCGGAGTCTGGTGTGACGTTACCCGCTTCTATGTTCATGGTATCAGCCGGTGTGGTGGTTGGAGTGGTAGTAGCGGGAATGGCGGTAGTGGGGGCAGGTGATTGTCTGCCGGCGAATACCCACCAGATGATGAGGGCGATGAGGGCGGTAGCCAGCGGAGCTGCTATCCACCACCAGCGGAATCCGGTTGTTGAAGGAGGTTCTTCTTGTACGGGGGTGAGGTGTTCTACTACCTGTTGTGCTACTACTTCGGTGGTACCGCGGGTGATCTTAGGCGGAGCCTGGTCTGCTCTGATGACAGGGCGGAGGAGGATATCGTCTTTGATCTCGGGCAATACTTCCGGTTCGAGGTAGATATGTTGCATTGCATCTGCCTTGAGGGAGCCGATGCCTGGGATGATCAGGGATTGACCGGCGAGGAGTGTTGCTTTGAGTTCGTCGGTGTATTTGTCCAGTTTTCTCTGGGCGACTGCTGGTACGAGGTTTTCTTTCGATGCGATCCATTCGGCGCAGGAGCCGTCGTCGGTCCATTTGTTTTCGAATGTCACTGTCTGCCCTGGTGGGGTGATGGTATGGTCCACCACGTTGTACCGGGAGGGGATGTGTTGCAAGGTGAAGGTACCGATATGAGGCAGGCAGCACACCTGCTGCCTGGTCAATACGTCTTGTATATACTGTAGTAATATCATTTCAGGTACAAATTCCTCCATAACCATCGCTGCCGGATGAAAAAGGATGTCCACGCTGATCTATATCCTGTCTATTGCTGCGATTACTTATACCGGTGGTAGCTGTATACTGGTATCCGGATTTTGGTACAATTATACAATTTAAAATTTAATCATAACGCCGCCCAGGACATTGAGGCCGTAGGTGGGATAGCCGTTCCAGCGTTGGTATTTGCTGTTGAACAGGTTATTGGCGTTGAACCAGAGGTTAAAGTTTTTGCCGATATCGTAGCTGGCGCCGGCGCTGAGGTCCCATGCTGCTTTGGTTTTTGCGAAGTCGTTATTGGGCATTTGGTAGTAGGTGGCGCTGAGTGCGTAGAGATTGGCGGTGAGGTGTAATTTTTTGGCGATGGTGTACTGGGCGTATGCGTTAGCCTGGAAAGGCACCATGTGCCAGGGTTTTACCTCTGTTTTCTGTTTGTTATAATTGAACCAGTCACCGCTCAGGCGTATCTGGAATTTTTCTTCCTGGATGTATCCGATCTCTGCGTGTAGCTGGAAGGCGCGCAGTTCTTCTTCGTTACGGGTGGTGAAGGTTTTACCATCGACAGCGTCGTTGACGAAGAGGGGTAGGTTGTACCAGGTAACGGCGGCGAATTTGGTATTATAGTTAAAGTGGCTGCCGAGGGAGCCTTTGATACCGGTATATTTTTCTTCTATCCTGGTGTTGAGCATATCGGTGTTATATCCGCCGATGAACGCGTTTTTATTGGCGAGGTTGCGATAGCTGTTTTTGTCGATGTAGGAAATCCATCCACTGCTGAGGATGACTTTTTTACGGATCAGGTGTGATTCGTTTACGATATCGGGGAGCAGGTAGAATTTGTTATTGGTCCAGGTAGGGTTTACGCCGGCGTGTAGAACGAAACCAGGTTTAACGATTTCTACGGCCGGGTGTACGGCTACGACGTTGTTGTTGAACTGGATGTTACCATCTTTAAAATTAGACAGGTCGAATACGCCTTCGGCTTTGAGGTAGATATCCTGTACGAGTTGTTTGCGTACGGGTACATTGAATACGAAGGTGTTTTCCTGACGTTTATAGGTGTCGCGGAAGAGGATGAATTTAGCTTTGGGTTCGAAGAAGAATGCCCAGTCGTTATTGGGGCGATTTTTAGCGCCTACCTGAGCGGTCAGCTGGGTGTAGGTTTGGCGTACATCTTCTTTACCATAATTGTATTTCTCATGATCGTAGCCGTAGTAGTTGATGGCGTTGCGATCGAAGCCTACGCTGGCATTGATTTCGGTGGTGGGTAGCAGGTAGGTACCTGAGCCGAGTATATTGAGATTGCTATGGTCCTGGTATTTGATATCTCCTTTGGAGGAGGTATAGTTTGCGAAGAGGCCATAGCTGAGTTTGTCATTTCTTCCGCTGCCGAGGCCTACCTGGATGAGCGGGGTGCTATAGTTACCGAAACCGGCCTTTACGAAGTTGTTTTGCAGGCGGTCGAGGGAGTCTTTGCCCAGTGCCAGTGGTTTGAGTGGTACTGGCTGGTACATGAAATAGAGGTTGAGTGCCGGTACCTGGTAGGTCAGTTTAGGGCGGGCGGTATCAACGCCGGGGAGGGATGCTGTCAGGTTGAGTTTGGCAGCATCGCGCAACTTGGGTTGATAGGTGGATATGATGTCGATGGTTTCCTGTTTCAGGGTATCCTGAGCGTTGGCTTGCTGTTGTAGCAGCAAAGTGGCGGTGGTTATCCCTGTGATCATCAAAAACCGGCTGATATACTTCATACTTATTTATTGTTGTGGGTATGCTACTTGATGTATTGGGTGGCATACCATGTACGGTGATTGCTTATGATTTCTGTAATGAGCTGTGTGTTGCTTACGGGCGTTTGGCCTTTGGTTTTGCGGGTTGTTTCACAGCTGATTTTTCTTCTACTTCTGCTTTTGCCAGTTTTTCTTTGGCTTCCTGTTTCAGTGCGGGTATTGGACAGTTCTCTGCCACGCTCTGGTAGGTAGCTTTGGCGTTGAAGTAGTCTTTTTGCTGGATGTATACGTCGCCGAGCAGGATGTATGATTTAGCGATCCAAGTTTCGTAGGAAGGTGTGTTTTTGATGACATCGAAGCCTGCTTTTTCTGCGGCGGCGAGGTCATTGAGCTGGAGGTAGGTGAGTGCGATATTGTATCGTGCTTCTGCTCCCAGTTCGGATTTGGTGAGTGCGGACACTGCTTTGAATTCTTTGAGTGCTTCGTTGAGTTTATTTTGTTGCTGGAATGCTTTACCCAGGTAGAGGCGGCCGATGATCTGGTCGTCGGTGCTGAGGGTGGCATTGGAGAGCAGCATTTCGGCGTAGTTCATGACTTCATCCCAGCGGGCCAGTTGGTAGTTACTACGGAGCAGGCCACGGTTGGCAGCCAGGGAGTTCTCGCGGGAGGTGCTGAGATCCTGTAGTTGCAGGTAGTAGTTGCGTGCTTTTTCGTAGTTCTTGGACTGGAAGAAGTTGATATTGGCGGCCTGGAGGGCGGCTCTTTCTGCGTAGATGCTGCTATTCTGGGCCAGTACGTATTCGTAAGCTGGGAGTGCGCTGGTGTAGTCTTTGCTGTTGTATGCGCATTCTGCTTTATAGAAGTAGGCGGGCAGCAGGAACTGGCCGTTAGGGTATTTCTGTATGTAAGCGTTGAAGGCTGCGCTGGCGCCATTACAGTCTCCGCTGGAGAATTTGCTTTCTACGGCGGAGTAGGCCAGAGAGTCGGCGGCGGATGCGGATACTGTTTTGCCGGTTCCTTTGAGGAAGGCCAGGTAGTCGTCTGTTTTGCCCTGCGCTACGTAGATGGATTTGATACCTTGTAGTGCTTCGTTTGCTTCGGGTGTATATGGGAACTGTTTTACTACGCGTTGGTAGTAATCGAGTGCTTTATTATCGTTGTCTTTGTTGTAGTAGGCTAGTCCCAGTTTGAGTAATGCTTTGGGCGCGTTAGGGCCATTCGGTTGTTTATCCACTACTTTTTCGAGGTAGGGGATGGCTTCGTTATATTTTTCATCGGCGAGGTAGGTGTTAGCGATTTCGTAGTCGGCATCGGTATTGAAGCCGGAAACGGGGTATTTGGTACCCAGTTGTTTGAGGAGGGCTAGTTTTTCGCCTGATTTGCCCTGGATGCCGAGGACTACGCTTTTCTGGTAGGTGGCGTAATCGGAGCCTGGTTCGTTGGCGGCGATGATTTTATCGTAGCCAGCGATTGCTTTTGAAAAGTCTTTGAGCATATAGTAACAGTCGGCGGCGCGGAGGGTGGCATCGTTAGCGATGCGTTGAGAGTTGGGGCCGGATGTTCTTTGTGCGTTCTCAAAATGTTTGAGAGCGTTGGCGTAGTCTTCTTTTTTGAGCAAGCTATAACCGAGGTTGTAGCTGGCGGTTTGTGCGTTGGCTTCGCCGGAGGAGGGGGCATTGCCGCTGAGATATGCATTCAGGTTATTGATGGCGATATCTGTTTTATGCTGGCGGAGTGCGACTTCTGCTTTCCAGAAGTGTGCCAGTGCTTTGATTTGTTGGTCGTATGCGTTTTTGATGGCGATATCCAGTAGCCGGTCTGCTTCTGTCAGTTGCTGGTCGTTGACGAGTTCTGTGGCGCGGCCGTAGGCGACTTTCTGGTATGCTTTTAATACGGTCGGGCTTTTTTCCGGTATTTGCTCGATGGTGGTGAGCGCTTCTTTATAGTTGTTGGTGGTGGTGAAGAGGTTGACCAGTATTTCTCTTGCTTCTTTGTTATAGGTGGATTGTGGATAACTATTTACGAAGTTGGTTAGTTCGGATAGGGCGGCATCCTGGTATCCCAGTTCGTAGGAGAGTTTGCCGTAGTTGAAGCGGGATATTTCCTGTTGGCTGGGGTTGGAGCTATTGCGTGCGGAGAAGGCGAATGCATTGCGGGCGTTTGCTTTCTGGCCGGTGCGGAGGTAGCAGTCTCCCAGGAGGTACATGGAATTTTGTCCGAGGGAGTCGCGTTGGCTGCTTAGTTGTTTGAAGCCATTGATGGCTTTATTGAGATTGCCGGTTTGGTAGTAGCTGTAGGAGAGCTGGTAGATATCTTCGTTCCGCAGTTCTTCGGCGTTGTCCTGGTATTCTTCGAGGTAGGGCAGTGCTTTTTTGTATTCTTTTCTTTCGAAGTAGGTTTGTCCCAGGAGTTGTTTCAGTTCTGCTTCGTAGTAGAGGTTACCGTTGCGGAGGAGTGGTTCTGCGTAGGCGACCAGTTCTTCGCGTTTATTCTGGAAGTAGTATATCTCTGCTATGTAGTATGGAACGATGGTGCTGTATTTAGGTTCGTTGACTACCCTTTGGAAGCTGGTGAGGGCGTCATTGTACTGTTTGTTGTAGTAGGCGATGAAGCCATAGTAGTAATTAGCCGGTATGTAGTATTTATTTTTGATCTCCCGGATGGAGCCGAAGAGTGGTTGTGCTTTTTGGAAGTCTTTGACGTTGAAATAGCAATATGCCAGTTCGAATTTAGCATCTACGATCTCGTCGTTGGATAGGTTTTCGATGTTGGCTTTTTCGTAGTATGGGATGGCATCTTTGAGCCGGTTGGCGTGGAAGTAGTATTTAGCCAGCTGGTAGCTCACGAGTTGTTCGCGGGCGGCGTTATTGAAGTTTTTGAGATAGTTGAGGGCAAGTTGTTCGGCGTTGTTTTGCTGGAGTTTGAGTGCACATACGGTATAGTAGTAGTGGGCATCTGTTTTGACCAGGTTGCGGTTTGTTTCGCCGAAGTATTGGATGTTATCCATTGTCTGCCGGAAGAGTTGCATAGATACGGCATACTTTCCTTGTTGGAAGAATTGTTGTGCCTCTTTGAATACTTTATCCGGTTCTGTATATATGCTGGTCTGTTGTGCCCGGGCCTGCGAGGAGACCATGCCGGTGCCGGCGATGGCTATCAAGGATAGATACAGGTGTCCGGGTACAATAATCTTTTTTATCAATTGCATGCTAGTTACCTATTAATTATGCGTTTAAAACGAATCCTGAACGGAAATATTTTTCTGCTCCGGACGGTATAAATGTTTTACAGGGGAAGATTCAAACTTGGCAAATATAAAAGTTTATTGCTGTATTTAGTAGCTTGTTAGCCCGTTTCGGACTGCATACGTTGTGGGTGAAAGAAGTTATACCCATTAACTAATTAAGTAATAAACTAATAAATCAATCACTTATCTTGCGGGCGATTTAGACCTTACAAGAATTAAACCATTTTACTGTCTATGAGAAAACTGTTCTCTGCTAACTTTACCAGTGGTGCTGTGAGCTTTTCGATGTTGGTGTTGCGCGTGATGTTTGGGTTATTGATGTTAACGCATGGGTGGCCTAAGCTGATCAATTTTGCCAGTTTACAGCATAAGTTTGCTGATCCGTTTGGGGTAGGGAGGACGGCTTCGTTGGGGATGGTGGTATTTGCGGAGGTATTTTGTTCGGTATTCCTGATAATGGGTTTACTGACGCGGCTGGCGGTGATACCATTGATCATCTGTATGTCGGTGGCGGCTTTTATGATACATGCGAACGATGCTATTGAGGTGAAGGAGAAGGCTTTATTGTATCTGACGGCTTATGTGGTGATCTTGTTCACGGGTCCGGGAAGGGTATCTATGGACAGTTTGATTGGCAAGTAAGGATCGTTGCAGTCTGTTTGTTATCAATGATTTGTGAAGTATAAAGTAAGTAGGAGTTAATCATGTTTACATCTATTACGCATATACGTGTCCGGTATGGAGAGACAGATAAGATGGGATTTCTGTATCACGGTAATTATGCGTTGTATTATGAGGTGGGCCGAGTAGAGGCGATCCGGGAGTTGGGGGTTTCGTATGCGGATATGGAGGAGCAGGGGGTGTTAATGCCGGTGGTGGAGATGAATTTGAAGTATTACCGGCCGATCTTTTACGATAATCTGATTACGGTGAAGACGATATTGAAGGAGTGGCCCAGAGCTTCCCGTATACAATTTCATACGGAGTTGTATAATGAGGAGGGGAAGTTATTGAATGTGGGGGTGACGACGCTGGCATTTGTGGATGCGGCGACGAAGCGGAAGACGGATTTTCCGGAATTGTTGCGGGAGCGGCTGGCTCCTTATTTTAGTAGTTGACGTATTTTATTATTTGAGTGTGTCGAGCACTTTCCACATTTTCTGCCGGACTGTACCCGGTGTTCCATTAAAGTTATTAACGATCAAGGCGAATATTAATGGCGGGCCCTGTTTGGGTTTCGTGTAGCCGGCGTATGCTCTTACGTTGTTGATATATCCATCTTTCATTTTCATGTTATTGATTTCTGGGAGTGCGTCATAGAATATGGGGAACCAGCTTTCTTTTTGTGCGCGGAAGAGGACGTTTGTCAAGGCGCTGGTGGTGATGCGGTTGGCGGGGGCCAAGCCGCTGCCATCGAATATATTGAGGGCGTTGCTGTCGATGCCTGCTTGTTGCCAGTACTGTTTGATGCGGGTGATACCGGCGGTGGTGGAGGCGGCTTCTGTTTGTTGTAGTGCGAGTGTTTTGAGGAGGTGTTCACCGTAGAGGTTGATACTTTTTTTCAGGAACCAGTATATGATCTTGTCCAGTGAAGGGGAGTTGGTGGTGGTGATGTTGGAGGTACGTGCGGGCAGTGATTGTCCGGTGGCATGGAGGAGGCGGGCGGTGGTGATGCCGGCGGTGGTGATGTTGGCCTGGCGGAGGGCTTCCTGGAGGCGGTAGGCGCATTCGTATCCGGGGTCGGGGATGGCTGCGGCGATGGATGTATTTTTTTCATCGAGGCCCAAGGTGCCTCTGAGGTAGGCGGTATTGGTGTATGGGGGGAGGTATGCGTATGCCTGGTCTCCTGATCCGGCGGGGCCGGTGAGCAGTTCGTTGATGATGGTGAGGTAGGGCATTTCGGGGCGGGTGCCTTTGTAGGCGACGGGGGCGCCGGTGCGGGAGGAAGGCTGGAGGAGGATATCGAACTGGTTTTCGCGCCAGGAGAGGCCGGAGGCGCCTGCGCCATAGTAGTTACCGAGGTCTTGCCATATCCAGCCATCGGGTACTGTTTGTGTATCGAAGGCGGCATCGTCGGCGATGATCTTTCCATTTATCTTTTTGATCCCGGTTTTTTTTATGGCATCTACCCAATCCTGGAGGACGACGTTGTCTTTATTTTGTTGGTAGCGGGGGCTGCCAAGGGAGGGATCGCCGGCACCTTTAATAATGATATTGCCCTGGAGGGTGCCATTGGTGTGGATGTTGCCATCGTAGGCGACGGTGGTTTTGTACTGGTAGTTGCTACCCAGCAGGCTGAGTGCGGTGGTGGCGGTGATGATTTTGAGGACGGAGCCTGGGGCGAGTGCTTGCTGGGATCTGTCTTCGAATATCCGGGTGCCGGTCTGTGCATTGATGACGGTCATCGACCAGGAGGCATATTTCAGCTGAGGGTCTTTGGTGAGGGTGGACAATGCGGACTGGAGTTGCTGGGCGGTATTTTGAGCGTGGAGTGCGCTGGTAATTCCGAGTAAACAGACACTTGCTAGGATACGTTGGATCATGGGGCAATTTAGTTAATTCCTGCAGTACGTGTATATTGAACAATCTTTAAATAAACGCGGAGCAAGCGGGAGGAATGTTCAGCTGATAAGGGGCTGGTGGCGGGTAATGTATATTTTTGCCCCGAGAAAATTACAAACTATCGATTCTGGTATGAGGGTTGGTGCCGGCGCGCGGTTTTAATTGCTAAAACCAACGTACTTTTATTGCTCAAAATTCAAATATAAGAAGCGTGGAAAAAGTTACGGCCAGTATTGTTACTATCGGTGATGAGTTACTGATAGGGCAGACGATAGATACTAATTCTGCCTGGATGGCGCAGGAGCTGAATAATATCGGCATCTGGGTACAGCGGCGTGTAGCCGTAGGAGATACCAGGGAAGCCATCTGGAAGGCGCTGGAAGAGGAAGGCGCTAATTCGCATATTGTGTTGATAACAGGGGGTTTGGGACCTACTGCCGATGATATTACGAAGCCGGTGCTGGCGGAGTATTTCGGAGGTGTGCTGGTACAGGACCCGGAGGTGTATAAGACGGTGATGCAGTTATTTGAGAGTCGTGGATTGCCGATACTGCAGCGTAACCTGGATCAGGCGTTGGTGCCGGATGTGTGTACGGTGATCCCTAACAGCCGGGGTACTGCTCCGGGGATGTGGTTTGAGCAAAACGGTCGGGTATATGTATCGATGCCTGGTGTGCCTTTTGAGATGAAGGGGATGATGGAGCGTACGGTGCTGGCGAAGTTGCAGGCGTATTTTGAGACGCCGGTGGTATTGCACCAGACGTTGCTGACGGCGGGGCTAGGAGAGTCTTTTATAGCGGAGCGGCTGGTGGATTTTGAGGCGCAGCTGCCTGCTCATATCAAGCTGGCGTATCTGCCTAGTTTTGGTTTGCTGAAGTTGCGGTTGACGGCCTTTGGAAAGGATAAGGTATCGACGGCGGCGGAGGTGTCTATGCATTTTCATCAGTTGAAGGAGTTGTTGCCTGATATTACGGTGGCGGACCAGGATATTCCTTTGGCTGCGGTGGTAGGGCAGTTGCTGGTTGCGCGGGGTAAGACGGTAGGTACGGTAGAGAGTTGTACGGGGGGGTATGTGGCGCACAGTATTACACAATTGTCTGGTAGTTCTGCCTGGTATAAGGGCAGTGTGGTGAGTTATGCGAACGAGGTGAAGACGGCGGTGGTGGGCGTGGAACCTGCGACGCTGGTGCGGGATGGAGCGGTGAGTGAGGCGACGGTGCGGGAGATGGCTGCGGGGGGACTGCGGGTGTTAAAGACGGATTATGTGATCGCTATTTCCGGTATTATGGGGCCTGACGGCGGTACGCCGGAGAAGCCGGTGGGGACGGTATGGATAGCGGTGGCTAATGCGGCGGAGACGATCTCTTTCAAACACCAGTTGCGGTATGAGCGCATGACGAATATCCGGATTACGGCCACCTATGCGCTGAATGAGCTACGGAAGCTCCTATTGGCGGATCAATAGCCCGCAGGTGTGCAAAACATTGCAGGTAATTAAATTCCCTTATTTTTGTCGACATTAAAACGCTAAAATCAATCTTATGGCTATTGTAGAACTGGTAATGCCTAAAATGGGAGAGAGCATCATGGAAGCCACCGTGTTGCGCTGGCATAAAAAGCCCGGGGATCATGTGAAGGTGGATGAGACGGTGCTGGAGATCGCTACGGATAAAGTGGACAGTGAGGTACCTTCCATTGCTGAAGGGGAAATTACCGAGATATTATATGCTGAAAATGACGTGGTGCCTGTAGGTGCAGTGATCGCCCGTATCAATACTACTGCGGAAGCTGGTGTAGCTACTCCTGTTGCTCCTGTTGCTCCTGCTGCTGGGGGATCTGTTACTGCGCCTGTTGCTGAAGCGGCTGCTCCTGCAGCTGAGCCGGTGCAGAAGAGTGGTGGTGCGCGTTTCTATTCTCCGCTGGTGCTTACTATAGCGCAGCAGGAGGGTGTAAGTTTTGCTGAGTTGGAGAACCTGCCTGGTAGTGGAAATGAAGGTAGGGTGACCAAAAAAGATATCCTGGAGTATGTAGCTGCCCGTAAGCAAGGCAAGGCGCCGGCTGGAGCTACGCAACCTGTTGCTGCTCCTGTTGCTCCTGTTGCTGCTGTCGCTACTGCTGCTCCTGGGGCGCCGGCTACCCGTGCGGAAGTGATAGCTGTACCGGTAGCGGGTAGTACGCCTTCTTATGGTGGTAATGTAGAGATCATCGAGATGGACCGTATGCGTAAGTTGATCGCTAACCATATGGTGCATAGTAAACATACGAGTCCGCATGTGACGAGCTTTGCGGAGGCAGATGTGACTAACCTGGTGATGTGGAGAGAGCGTGTGAAGAAAGGGTTTGAGAAGCGGGAAGGGGAGAAGATCACTTTCACGCCTTTATTTGTAGAGGCGGTAGTGAAGTGTATCAAGAAGTTCCCTTTGGTGAACTGTTCACTGGACGGCGACAAGATCATCCTGAAGAAAGATATCAACATTGGTATGGCTACGGCGTTGCCTAGTGGCAACCTGATCGTGCCGGTGATCCGTAATGCGGACATGCTGAACCTGGTAGGGTTGACCAAGCAGGTGAATCACCTGGCTAATGCTGCGCGTCAGAATAAACTGAAGCCGGAGGATACGCAGAGTGGTACTTTCACGCTGACGAATGTAGGTACTTTTGGTAGCTTGATGGGGACGCCTATTATTAACCAGCCGCAGGTGGCGATATTGGCGGTGGGTGCTATCAAAAAGCGTCCGGTGGTGATAGAGACACCTCATGGGGATGCTATTGCCATCCGTCATATGATGTACCTGTCTTTGTCTTACGATCACCGTATCGTGGACGGTTCTCTGGGATCTACATTCCTGAGTGCTGTGGCGCAGGAGTTGGAGAATTTCGATGCGAACAAGGAGTACTAGAATCCTTTATCATAATATTTGAAAGGCTGCTCTATACGGAGCAGCCTTTCTTTTTTTGGGGTTGTATCTATGTCAGGATCATCCGTTATTGAGCTGCCCTTTTGAATTCTTCTGTATTTCCCTGTGTCCTTTTCTTCACATTGATCTTATTGTTGCCAAAGCTGTAGCTGAGGGAGAGCCTGACGAAGCGGCTGCTGTAGTTTTGTGCGTATACTTGCCGGATACCGTTGACGGTGGAGGCATAGTCTTTCAGGGTATTGGTATTGAAAACATCGTTGATCAGCAGGGAGAGCTGGAGTTTCTTATCCAGGAGGCTTTGTTTGATACCGATATCCAGGCCGGACATGTAGCCCACGGAGAACAGGCCTCTTTTGAAGGGGGAGCTGTAGGAGTAGTCTACCTGGAGGGCGGTGTTTTTGCCGAGGTTGAAGGTGTTGTTGGCGGCGCCGAAGAACTGGACACCATTCATGGGAGTGGCGTTGATGTGGTTGGTGAACCTGGTGTTGGAGCCCATGATGCTGAGATTGATCTGTGTTTGCCACCAGGGGGTGATATTGTTGCTGTATGTTTCGCTGATGCCGAAGTAGGCTTCGCGGAAGTAGTTTTGGCGGCTGATGATCTGGATGTTGGTCGCCTGATCGGAGGTAAAGACGGTACCGAAGCCATTGGTGGTATTGGAGAAAAAGAGGCTGGTGCGCCAGGTGCTGCGATATACATGTGATAGTTCGAAGTTGTCTACGAATGACGGCTGCAGGAAGGGGTTTCCTTCGGAGTAGCTGTTACTGTTAATATAGGCACGGGCAGGGTTCAGGTTTCTGAATCCGGGGCGATTGATCCGGCGACCGTAGTTGAACATCCAGGTGTTTTTAGCATTGGCTTTGAAGGAGAGAAAAGCAGTTGGAAACCATTTCAGGTATTCGTTGGTGTTAGTTTCTTTTGTATTGAGGGAGTGGCCTTTGGTGCTGGTATGTTCTGCGCGGAGGCCTAGTTGGAGGCTGAATTTGCTGCCGAAGTCACGGGCACCATTGATATATATAGCCTGGTTATTTTCGCGGTAGTTGAAGTCATTGGAGCGGTTGGGGTCCCATTCGGGGGGGCCGGAGAGGGTATTATAATAATTGACGGAGGCGCGGCTGTCGATGATGCTCACTTTAGCGCCATAGGAGAGGCGGGCGAACTTGAGCGGGTGTTCTATATCGATTTTGAAGCTACCGTTGCGGATGTGTTGGTTGGAGACGTTCCTGGCGGCCTGTATGGCGTTGAGGAATTTGCCGGCGGGGTTGTAGCTGTTGGCGACGAAGTTGTTGTCGAAGCCGGAGTTGAAGTCGAAGAAGTCGATATCGAATGACAGCTGGCGGCCGAGGGTATCGAGGCGGGATACCAGGTGTGCGTTGGCGGTGTGGCTGGTGATACCGAGGATGTTGGTCGCGTCGTTGATGAGGAGGGAGTCGAGTTGATTAGCGGCGTTGTGGATACCGATGGTGATGACATTATTGGTGTTGGGGGTGCTGTGGCTACCCATGTATTGTATACCGATCGTGGTGCGATCGGAGAGGTCGTAGTCGAGGGCCAGGCCGCCGGAGATATTGTTCTCTTTTTGTTTGCCTGAGACGTTGAGGTTCCAGGGGCCGGCGGGGTAGTAGGTGTTGATATCTTCGCGGGTGTGGATGGCGCCCAGTTTTCCGCCCAGGTTGGCGGAGAGTTTTATCCTGTTTTTATTATAGAAGAAGTTGTTACGGAGGTTGAAGGCATTGTATCGTTGTTGGTCGGCGGAGAAGGAGGTTGTATTTTTCCAGGCGTTGGCGGCTCCTTTTTTGAGGATGATGTTGATCAAGCCGCCGGTGCTGCCGGCATCGTAGCGTGCGGGTGGGTTGGAGATGACTTCTACGCTTTTGATATCGTTGGCGGAGATGGTGTTGAGGTAGTCGACGAGGTCGGGGCCGGTGAGTTCTATGAGTCTGCCATCGACCATGACGCGGGCGGCGCCGCGGCCCAGCATGCTGATATTGCCATCTTTGCCGATGATGATGCCCGGGGCGCTTTTGATGGCGTTGATGCCGTTGCCGCCGATGGCGTTGATGTTGTTTTCCACATTGAGGACGAGGCGATCGGCTTTGTATTCGATCATTTTTTTCCTGGCGGAGACGATGACTTCGGCGAGCTGACCGGTTTTTTCGGTCATGTGGATGGTGCCGAGGTCGGTGTCTTTGTCGAGTTGGACGGAGGAGGACCAGTCGTTGAGGCCGAGGAACGATATTTTGACGGTGTAGTGGCCTGGTTTGGCGGTGAGGATGAAGGAGCCATTTTCCTTTGTAAGGGCTCCGGTGGTCATTTGACCACCTGCGTCAGTTAGGATGACGTTAGCCCAGGCTACAGTACTTGTTTTTTGTAATACGGTTCCTTTTAATTGTATCTGTGCGAATGTGCCTTTTGTGTATAAGAGGCTGATGATAATGATGATGATTGTGATGATCCTTTTCATAGTATTCCGCTTTTAGAGTGTTCGATTTAGTCGGATGACACAAAGGTGCGGAAGCGGTAAACGGGCGGCGGCCGACTAAAAAAAGTCGAACTGATTTTTGGGCAGGAAAAGGGTACGAGATTAAAAAGGGACGTTCGACTTTTTTCTAACTATTTGATAGTGAATTGTTTTTGTACTGAGTAGGGGTGAGACCTGTTTGTTTTCGGAAGGCGGTATTAAAGGAGGATTTGGAGTTGAAACCGACCTGATAGAATACTTCTTGGATGTTGAGGTCTTTTTGGGAGGGGTCTCGGAAGATGCTCATGGCTTTTCGGATGCGGTATTCGTTGATGAAATCGAAGAAATGTTGGCCGATGTGGTGGTTGATGAGGAGGGAGAGGTCGCGTACGGGTATTTTGGTTTGAGCGGCCAGTTGTTGGATGGTGATGGCGGATTCGAGGAACGGTTCGGTGACCTCCATGTGTTTGCGGAGGAATTCGATGCGTTCGGTGATGGCGGGGTCTTCTTTTGGTGTTGATGGTGCGGAGGAATTGGGTTCGGAGGTATGGGGAGCCGGAGTACGGGTTGCTGGGATATGGGATGCTTGGGAGGGTGGCGGTGTATCCAGTTCGGCTACCAGTGGAATACGGGAGTCGATGCCGCGGAAGAGTTCGGGGGTGTACATTACTTTGAGGACGATCCAGCAGAGGATGCCCAGGAAGAGGAGGGTGACAAATATCTGGATGTAGTAATGCGTGTAGACATAGCCGTATAGGCGGAAGGCGCCTTTGATGATGCCCAGCAGGTGTGCCAGGGCGGTGATGATGGTGAGTTGCATGAGCCATTTGTAGCTATAGCTGTCGGCATCGGCGTAATTTTCCAGGAATTGTTTTTTGTACCGGTATAGGGTAACGAACATGGCGATGCTGTATCCGAGGGTTTGGAGGTGGCCGATGGCAAATATGAGTCTGCCTTCGATGGAGGTGTTGAAATGTTGGAGTAAGTCAGCGCGGGTGGGATCGTTGGCGAGATAGAAACGCGGTACGACTACCAGGATGACCAGGAAAAAGGGGATGGTATGGAGCAGGTGTATGGGTCGGAGGCGGAAGTTGGCGTAGCAGACGGATACGACATAGAGGTAGATAAGGGGGGCACCGAGGTAGGGCAGGTGGCTTCTTATCATGTTGTAAACAAGGTGTTCGTTGGAAAACTGGTAGGTAAAGAACACACTGATATCGATGGCGTTGAGCAGGAAACAGGCTGCGAGGAGGCGGTTGCTTAATGTACGGCTGCCTTTGACGGTAAGCAGGTAGAGATTAAGCAATAATGTAACAAAAAACGCCAGTAAGCTGATATTACCAAGTATGCTATAATTTTCCATTCGCGGTGATTCGAATGGAAAACTACGGAAATACGCTGTTTTTGCAAGTAGATAAAAAGGCATTTACCACTTTGGTAAATGCCTTTATTTATGATAAGGAGTATAGAAGGTTTAGATTTTTTCGCCTGCGATGTAGATAGAGATTTTGAAATAGTTCTTTGCATCGGCTTTGGCATTGACGATATCGAGTTTGACGGTGTGGGAGCTGCCTGCTTCGATGTTGCCGGAAATATTGATGGTATGTGGTGTTACGATATTGGAGGGGCACCAGTTGCGCGGGCTGGATGATATATCTTCGCTGCGCATGGTGTTGGGGCCGCAGGCTTCTTTGGAGGAGAAGGTGCCTATCTTTGTGCCATCCCAGCTGACGTTGTGGGTGCGATAGTTATATTCTTCTCCGCCGAAGTCGGCGCCCCAGGCTTGTGAGATGACGATGATCCTGGCATTTTTCAGTTTATACGGGACGGTGATTGTCTGGGAGAAGGTGCGGGCGTTGGAGCCATCGGTATTTTTGATGGTGCCAAACTGTACGGCCTGGATGTAGGTGGGGTTGGGATTGGAGCTGCTGTTGTCGGCGGTGATCTTGAGGTCGGCGGTGAAGGTTCTTTTTTCGCCGGCGAGGTTCCAGTCGTAGGCGTGGCCTTCGGACTTTTTGCCTGTCCAGTCGACGCCCCATGCGCTGAGGCCTACCCAGCAGGAGTCTTCTCCGGTGAGGAGGGAAGCGACGTCTTTGAGATTAAAGGTATATGGTACGGATTGTATGGACTGGTACCAGAAGAAAAAGGGGGTGATATAGAGGTAGCCGGTTTTGGGTGTGAAGTTGAGTAATTTTTGTTTGGCGGCGGCATCGAAGGAGATGTTGTTATTAAGGATGGCTTTTACGACGGAGTCGCGGATGAAGAACAGCTGGCCATCGCGGTCGTAGCCATCCCCCTTTTGGTAGATACGGAGTTCGCCTTTGATGTTGGCGGTGGGGTTTACTTTGTTGCGGAGGCTGATCTTTTTGAGAGCGACGGTGTTGTCGAGGTAGATGATACCATCTTTTTCCTTGTAGAGAGGGTCGGCGTATCCGTTGTAGAAGTCGAGGCTTGTAAAGATGTCTTCGGAGTAGTTGCCGGTGAGTGCGTTGGCGGCGGTGTTGTTTTTGACTGGCAGGGAGGTGTTGAGATCTTCTGTCAGGTTTTGTTTACAAGCGGAAAAGGCGATGGTGGTGGCTAAGAGCCAGGTTGAGATGGAGATTGGTTTCATAAATGGATTTATCGGGTTATGTGATGATGAATCCGGGGGATTGGGTCCCGGATCTGTTTCATTGTTCATACTATGCGGAGTGCGTGGAATGCGGGTTTGCGGTTTGCGGATAAGGCAGGCTTTACGGGCGCTGTCTTCGCTGATAGGGCCACACAATATAAAGATACGGAGGGAGGGGGTTTTTACCCAGGGGGGAGGGGATAAATTACAAATGGCTCCCTGGGGGAGCCATTTGCGCTGGTTTAGGACCAAATAAGGTAAGCACCAACTGAATTAATAACGACGATCACGACCGCCGCCGTAACCACCGCCGCCGCGGTTGAATCCACCACCACCTCTGGAATTATTATTCGGTTGTTTTGGTCTAGCTTCGTTTACCATTAATTGTTTTCCTTCTACCTCACTGCCGTTCAAACTTTCCATAGCCTTTGCTGCTTCTTCCTGGTTGGGCATTTCCACGAATCCGAAACCACGTGAGCGGCCAGTTTCATGGTCTTTGATGATCTTAGCGGAGGAAACTTCTCCAAACTCGCTGAATATTTGGTGAAGGTCCTCATCGTTCAACCTGTAGTGCAGGTTGGCTACGTAAATGTTCATGACTAAAAAATTAAAAAAATTAAAAATAATACTGAAGTTAGGGAAATTAGTTTAATAAAAAGATACCCTTTAGAAATAATTTGCAAACGGTGGCTTATTTGGCAGGTTTCAAGGGGTGTTAATCCTTTACTGCATTGAAATACAATGGTTTCAGTAAGTGTTGAAAGTAAAGGGGAGGAGGGGTGAGGAAGGGCAGGATTATGGTGATTTTTTCGTAAATTAAGTACATAATCCATTAAGTTTAATTTGTATGGGTACATTAAGCGAAACCTGGTTTGCGGACGGGTATATAGACTTTGAACTCAAAAAGTACACGCTTTTATCTTACCTGCAGGAGATTCATCGTCATTTTAATGAAACGAGGTTATATCCTCAGTTGGCGGATGTGATCTTTCACTACAACAATCTGATTGCTTTTAAGGAGAACAAACAATCGTTGCAGCAGCGGTTTCCGAAGCGGCTGAACGGGGTGAACCTGGAGCGTTTGCAGTTATTGTATGAGCAGATTGTGGCGGATGATGAGATGATGACGGAGTTGGAGGATATCATTCAGTATGCGATCCGGAAGATGGATCATACGATCCGGGATGGTACGGAAATATTTGAGTTTGTGGAGGGCAGTATGCAGATACACCCGGTGGGTTTGATTCCATTGGATATCAAGGAAGGGTATTTATTGCTTTGTGATGGCCGGTACCGGGATACGTTGGTGTATGAGTACCGGTTGACGATCTTCGAGCGGCATGATGAGCAGTACCGTGGTATTCACCTGCATTATGTGGAAGGTTATCCGCAGGATCTGTCGCATACGGCGGAGCATATCAAGACGTTGCTGATACGGCAGCGTAACCAGTTGCCTAACCCGGCGGTGTACCGGGTGGAGACGAACCTGGTGGCGCCTGTAGCGGAGACGTTGTTGCCGGTGGCGAAGCGTTTGCTGGTAAAGTATATTGCGCGGAATGCTGCTTAGGCTACCGATTTATGGCAGTGCTGGTATGGAAGAATCGCCATCGAAGTGTATTTCGAGGGTATGATCTTTCAGGAAGGGTTGGTAGTATTGGGTGATGATCTTCCGGATCTTTTGTTTGGACTGCTCTATATACGTGGTATTTTTTTCCAGTTGACCGCGGGAGGACTGGTATAGTTTCTTTTGTACATCGGTGTAGGTGTCGTCGTCCTGGAAGAGGAGCCATCCTTTTCTGGTGGCGGTTTCCATTTTATCGACTTTGAGTTCGTAGCTCAGTAGTTTGGGAGCGGGGAGGTTGACGGTGATTTTTTTATCGCTTACTTTGACGGAGAAGTTATTTTTATCTATATCGACCCCATATTTAGCCAGGTAGGGTACGGAGACCCAGATGGTATTTTCCAGGAATGTTTTTTTCATGTTGTCGGACCAGTCATTTCCCTGGTTGACGTTGCTTCTTTTGATGCTGGCTACGCCTTGTACTTCGAGGCTGGACAGTTCGGCTATTTCCTGTACGATGAGGTTATTGGATAGTATTTGTTGATTGACATTTTTGCTACCGAACTTTTGTCCCAGCCAGAAGACCAGTACGATGAGCAGCACGGCGAGTAATGTTCCTATCAATTTTTTCATGAGATAATTTTTCTGCTGATGCTACTACCATTTCCGTGCCTGTGGCGGGAATTGGTTATTAGCGGGTGAGTTCGCCGATGAGGTTGGCATGTTGTGGATATTGTGTCTGGAGGGTGTTTCGATCTGCCAGTTCGAAGTCTTCGAAATCGAAGCCAGGTGCGACGGTGCAGCCGACGAGTGCGAATGTGCCTGGTGTTTCTATGCGAGAGGCGAACCAGTTACCTGCTTTGATGACTACCTGTAGATTTTCGCCCTGCTGGATATTTTTGCCCAGCATATGTTTGGTGAGGGAGCCGTCCTGTTCTATTTCGTATATGTATAGCCGTTGTCCATCGTAGCAATGCCATATTTCGTCTGCGGCGATGCGATGGAAAGCGGAGAATTCTCCATGTTCGAGGAGGAAATAGATAGCTGTGGCGGCGTTGCGGTCGCCTTTAATGGCGGCGGGCAAGGCTGTCTTGGGAAGTATGAGTGAGGAGCGGTATGTTTCGCGGAAAGCGCCTCCTTCTACGTGGTGTGTGAGGGAGAGTTGTTCGCGCCAGTATTGTGCGGTATAAATGGCTTGGCCCATGGTTATTGCTTGTTTAATGTTTGATAGATGTCTGGGTTATGAATGTGCATAAAAGGTTCCGGATTTTGAATGGCGGAGAATCCGAATTGGCTATATAGTCCATGTGCGTCGGAGGTGGCGAGCATCCACCGGCGTAGGCCTTGTAGTTCGGGATGGGCGAGTATGTTTTGTACCAGCCATTTTGAGAGGCCCTGGCCGCGGAATCGGGGTATGATGAATACGTCAGCGAGGTAGGCGAAAGAGGCACGGTCGGTGATGACGCGTGCGAATCCGATCTGGGTATCCTGTTGATAGAGGCCGAAACACAAGGAGTTGTTGATGGCACGAGCTACTATCTCATATGGGACGTTTTTTGCCCAGTATGATTCTTCGGAAAGGAATTTGTGGATAAGCGGTATATCCAGTTTTTGCGGGTCGGTATTGATTGTGAAGGTATTCTGATGTACTAGCATGGTTTATTTGAATAGGAGGTTTGATACAAATTTAGGTGCTTAAGGTAAAGAATATAAGTAAATAAAAAGAGCGGTAACGCAGGGGGCTGCCTTACCGCTCTTTTTTATTGGATTTTATATCTTATCCGGCAGCTGCTACGTGCATGTCTGTATGCGGGAGCATAGCGGTGATGGTGGTATTGATGGCTGGCTCGAAGAAGGAAGGGGATTGCCCGTTGAAGTAGAGGTAATCTTTAATAAATACTGCTTCGTTGTAATAGCCATTGTTTTGCAGGAAGGCGGTCCATTGTGGAAAGCTGACCTGCTGGAGGTTACGCATGGCTGCTTTGAATCGGAGCATGCGTGTGTATAATGTTGGCGGGAGGCCGACTACTTCCATAAATCTGCGTTCCAGGGTAGGGCGGGAGATATCGAAGCGGCGGCTGAGGTAGTCGATACCAGTATTTCCATTTTGTTTGAGAAGGAATTCGGTGATGACATCTATCTGCTGAAGGGGGCGGGGAGTGTCCAATATCGCTGTGAGGGCATTGTCGAGGATATTTCCCAGCAGTGATTGTTGGATGCCATCCTGTAAGGTCCGTCCGAGTGTTTCCCAGGCCGGTTGCTGCAATTTATACAGATCGCGGTAGTAATTGGTTAGGGTGTGCATGCACAGTCCTATGAGGCGGTAGGCGCCATATGCATTCAGCTGTATGACGGTGATATCAACGGGGCCGCTTACTTTGAGTTGGCTGGCGCAGTTGAAGTGACCGATCACGGAGGCATAGGGGAGTGTGAAGGCGCTATGATTTTTCGGTTTGCAGGTCACGGTGCCTTTGTGGATGAAGAGTAAATATTGATCGCCGAGGGAGATCAGATTTTGCGGAATGGAAGAGGTGCCGTGGTTGTCATCCTGCCAGGAATAGTACTGCTTGACATAGGGATGCAGGCTGGCGCTGGGACGATAGATCTGGAAGTTCATAGGCATAAGGTATTTAGAGGGTGATCCGAGCTATCTACACGTTCTGGCTGTAAATATATGTCTAATTATTTTATTATAAAAAAATGTTAATAAGTTCTATGGTGGGTCGTTTGGGAGGATGGATAAGAGTTGGGGCTCCGTGTGTTGTGCGGTTATTTGTCAGTCGGGGGTAATATGGAATGGGTGTACGTGAAGTATAGGAAAGCTATAGGAATGATACGGGAGAGGTGGACGTGAGGTATAGGAAAGCTATAGGAATGATATGGGAGAGGTGGACGTGAGGTATAGGAAAGCTATAGGAATGATACGGGAGAGGTGGACGTGAGGTATAGGATATCCTGGAAAGAGGCAGGGCCGTCCCAAAGCAAAGTTATTGCTTTAGGACGGCCCTGAAAAAAACGTGATTTGTCGGAATTACCAGCCCCAGTTCTTTCCTTTTTCGGTGGCGGGCACCCCTGTTTTGAGCCATTGGGGAGCCGGTTCGTCTTTGAGGAAGTGGTCGAAGAATTGTTGTTCGCGACGTTGTATGTCTTTACGATTCTGGCGTTGTACGAGGTTATGTGCTTCGTTGTTATAGTTGAGCATCCATACAGGTTTGCCGAGGCGTCGCAAGCCGGTGAACAGTTCGATGCCCTGGTACCAAGGTACGGCACCGTCGGCGTCATTGGCCATGATGGCCAGCGGTGTCTGTACGGCGGGTAAGTGGAAGAGGGGGGAGTTCTCGATGTAGAGTTCCGGTTTTTCCCAGAGGGTGGCTCCAATACGGCTTTGAGAATGTTCGTACTGGAACTGGCGGTTCATGCCGCTTTCCCAGCGGATACCACCGTATGCGCTGGTCATGTTGGCTACGGGGGCACCTGCCCATGCGGCGCGGAATAGTGGGGTGCGGGTGATGAGGTAGGCTACCTGGTAACCGCCCCAGCTTTGTCCCTGGATACCCATGCGGGAGCTATCGGCCCAGTTGTTCTGTGCCAGTGCTCTGGCGCCACTTACTATATAGTCGTATGCACCCTGTCCCGGATGTCCATCTTCGTAGGTGATATCTGGAGCGAGTACCAGGTATCCGCGGCTTACGAAGAAGGAGATATTAAGGCGGGAGGGGGTAGGTGCTGGTGGTTGGTAGGAGTATAGGGCATCTGAGAGTTTCTCATAGAAATACAGTAATACCGGATATTTTTTGGAGGCATCGAAATCTTCTGGTTTGTAGAGGATGCCTTCGGCTGGTTTGCCGTTGTATGCGGTCCACTTGAAGAGTTCGGCCGTTCCCCAGTTGTATTGTTGTTGTTGCGGGTTGATATGGCTGATCTGTGTGGATTTGTCCAGGGATGCGCCGGTATAGAGGTCTGGTGAGTGTTTATAATCGGCTTTGGTAAAGAGGTAGGCCGTTGTATTTTTTGCTTTTACTGGTTCGGAGTAGGAGAACGGTTCGAGCAATATTTTGTGTGGTGGTTTGGGTTTGCCTGTTACGCCGGTGGTGTAGAATCCATTGTATTTGGATGTTTCCTGGAAGGTTTCGAGGAGTAAGGTTTGTGACGGTTTGAAGAAACGTTCTTCTTCGTCGAGGCGGATGTTGCGGAAGCGTAGTTGTTCGCGGCGGCCCAGCCCCTGTGTGATCATTTCTGGTGTTTGTTTGCCGGAGGGGTCTACTTTCCAGATATCATATCTATCGTAGATGTATACGAACTGGTCGTTCTGCAGCCATCCTGCGATACCATATTCACCAGGTAGGTCCGGATGATCATCTTCTTCATCGAACATGGCGGTCGGAATGTTTTTGCTGATATTGAGTGTGGTGCCATTGGTGACGTTGTAGGTAAACCAGTGTCTGGCGGCCATATCGTACCAGAGTATGTACTGTCCGGCGGGTGAGATGAGGTATCTGCCATCGAGGGTATCCCGGATGAGTTTGCGGGAGCCATCCTGTAGGTTGATGAGGTAGGCACTTTTTAGGGTGCGACCTACCCATTGTATCTGGACGCGGTTGTTACGATCGGAGGAGCCGAGTACGTAGTTGCTGTTGTTATCAGCGGGGAGGGTGATACTTTCGAGGGAGGTATCGGCCAGTTGTACAAAGCGGCGCGTGTCCGGAGTGTAAGCGGCGAGGAAGGTACGTTTGGTTTCACGGTCGGCATTTTTGAGCTGCATGGGTTGCAGGTAGTCGTCCTGATAGTGCCATATATCTACTTTAGCTACTTCGAAATCGACGATGGTAGTGTCTTTTGGTGCGGGTATGGGTGCGGTACCGAAGAACAGGCGCTGGCCATTTTTGCTGAAGAACAGGTTACCGTTGTCGCTTACGTTCCAGCCTTTGAAGAGGCCTTGTGTGTTTTTGTCGGCTACTATGTGGCCGGAGTCTTGACCTGTTTTGTAATAGTTCAATGCGTAGTAGTGTATGGGTGCTTTGGCGCTGTCGCGAGAGGCTACCCAAGCGGCTTGCAGGCCCTCTTCGTCGAAGGTCAGCTGTTTGCGTTCGGCTTTGCCGCGGCTGAGGGTATCTATTTTGCGGGATGCTACGTCCCAGATGAGGAGTGCATCGCGGAGGGTAGCGTCTTTTTTCTCCGGGGTGATTTCGATCAGTAGTTTGTTGCCCGGTTTACTGATGATATAGTCGGACACCGCTTTGAAGGTATCTACCTGTTGGCGGGAGAGGTTGTTGATAACGAGTATACCATTTTCTTTGGCATCGGCACCTTTGTCGTCGCTGGTAGCAGCTGCGGGTGCTTTAGCCGGTGCGGGTTTAGCGCCTTTGGTTGTATCTGCCGGTATTTCGAGGAGATAGGCGATGATGCCGCTGCCTTTTGCTGGTGCTTTGAAGGATTTGACATTGGGCACTACGGTCAATGCGCTGGCGCCATTGGCGAGTGTTTCCAGGTTGATGATGCCCAGGGAGTCTTTCGGCATTTCTGCCGGTTTCTTTTTTTTGATGCGAGCCTCCCGGGTGTCGGCGAAGGCAGGTTTGATGGTATACAGCACGAAGCGGCTGTCTTGTGTGATGAGCGGAGCCTGGGCCCGGGAGAAGGTGTTTTGTTGTCCGCTTTTATTGTTGTGGATGACGAGTTGTGCATCGCCTTCCTGTGGCGTGATAGTGTATACGGACCATCGTCCGTCGTTACTGATCATTTTAGCGCCGATTGACTGCCAGCTGTCGTATACGGTGTGATCCAGCGGCTTCTTTTGTGCATAGGAATAAGAGTAAAGCCCTAAAAAGGCCAGCCCCAATAGTGATAGTCTCATAATAGCTAAAATATGTAAAGACAAGGAAAGTTGCCAGAAAGGATGGATGAGCGGAGGGAGGGGTGCTGCACTATCCTTCGGAGCGGTGCAGCTTTATTTGGTTACTTTATCCAGGAGGTGGATAGTTGCTCTACAGCTTCGTCGAAGTTGCTTACATATTTGGCTTTTTCCACGATGGTTCCTTTGCCGGAGAGATGGGCTACGCCATTGTGGAAAAACACCCTACCACCGGGATTAAACCGGTAAGAAATTACGACAACGGATCAAAAAAAGGCCGGCGCTGTTGATAGCAGCGCCGGCTGGGTGTAGCAGGTGTTCCGTCAATTACCAACCAGGGTTTTGTAGTAATTGTTTGCCCTGATCACTATATAGTTTGATCTGATCCAGCGGGAGTGGATCGAGATATACTTTCGGGTCTTCGAACAAGCGTTGGGACTCTGCTTTCCATGCGGGGATGATGTAGCCTTCCGGTGCATTGTTTTCGATGATCGCTGTTTTAAGATTCGGATAATCTGCTTTTCTGATCCACACGCCTTTGTTGATATCGGGGTTGGCTTTGGTATCTGTGTAAGCCAGTTTTTTCCATCTGCGGAGGTCGTCGAGACGGAAGCCTTCCATCATCAGTTCGATGCGGCGTTCGCGTCGTATTTCCCATAGTATGGGAGAAACGGTAGGATCGCGTTTGGGATCGTCGTAGGCTGTACCATTAACGGCAGGTTGATTGCCTATTACCTGTAGTGCCGGCATGTTGATAGCGGTACGTTTGCGTAATACATTGACGGACTTGTCGAGTTCACTTTGTGTGAGTAGGCCTAGTTCGGCTGTTGCTTCGGCATAGTTGATCAGTATTTCGCCGTAGCGGATGACGGGTGCATCGGTCGGGTTGAGGTTGGAGCTGCCTTCGGGCAGGTCTTTGATCTCCTCGTTAAGGAACTTCCAGGTGGCATATCCTGATGAGGAGTAGTTGGATACATAGCCATCCAGGCGTAAAGCAGGTACGAAGGTGGCGGTGAGGCGAGGGTCTCTGTTGGACATTACATTGGTAATGGACTTATCTCCTGCATAGCGAGGAGATATGCTGATGGGCAGGCCATCGGAGCAGAGATAGGATTCGATCGCATTTTTAGAGGGTCCGCTTTGTGGTTCTCTGTTGTTGTAGCTATTGAGTGTATGTGTGATGAGTCCTGCTTCATATCTTCTGAACAGCAGCATTTCGGGGTGGCCTGTCAGGTCGAGGGAACTGAACACTTTGCGATAGTCGGGGCCCAGTGCATATTTGCCAGACTTGATGACTTCATCGGCGGCCCATCTGGCATCTTGCAGGTATTCCTGGGCTTTGTTCTGGTCTACATTGTGATATTTTAGCCAGGTACCCTGGAAGAGGAATATGCGGGACATAAATCCCAGCACTACATATTTATTTACTGTCAGTCCGGCTTCTCCATCGCTGACTCTGACATTTTCGGCTGCGAATTTGAAATCTTCGAGTACTTTATCCATGACGAAAACGCGGGTATCCCTTGCGCGGTAGAGTTCTGCATCTGTTTCTGTGAGCACTTTATCATACCAGGGCATGTCGCCATATTTTTTGACCAGGTTGGCATATTCGAGGGCGCGGAAAAAACGGCCAATGCCTGACCAATGTTTTTTGGCGGCATCATCCATTTGTACGCGGTTGATGCGATCTATCATGAGGTTGGCTCTTCTGACATTGGAGAAGGACCAGCCGGCGTCGGTGGCGGGTATGTTGCGGATGAACTGTCCGGGTGAAGTGGGGGCGAAGTCGTCGTTGAGTGCTTGTCCGCTGAAGTATCGTCCCCAGGTAAAGCCGGAGCCATAACCGGAGAAATAGTCGGTATAGAATCCCCAGGCGAATGTGCGTACGTTCTTTTCGTTGGTCCAGTAGGTATCATCTTCCATTCTGTCTACGGGGGATCTTTCGAGGAAGTTTTTCTGACAGGCGGCCAGTGAGGCGGCAGCCAGCAGGAGGGTATATATTTTCTTTCTCATTGTTATTACGTTTTATGGTTAAAAGGATACCTGGAGGCCGAAGGAGAATGAGCGGCGGTAGGGGTATACTCTACCGAAGGTATTGGCATCATTAAGGCCGGCGCTGGTATAGTCGACTTCGGGATCGATTGGTATTTTGAGGTGATCGATCTCTGCCAGGTTTTCTCCGCTGAAGTATACACGAAGTTGGTTAAGTCGTATGCGATCTGTCAGTTTTTTAGGCAGTGTATAGCCGACGGTGAGGTTTTTCAATCGAGTGTAGGCCATGTTCAGCATGTATTTGGTTTGTGGGAGGAAGTTTTTGGCGTCATTGGATTGTCCTTGATCGGTGGGGCGGGGGTAGAAGGCGTTGGGATTTTCTGGTGTCCAGTAGTCCATCTGGTGGGCGTACCATGCTTCGGATACGCGGAATCCCGGAATGAAGATGGGGCCGGAAGCCCAGTAGTCTCGTTTTCCGACACCCTGGAAGAATACGTCGATGTCGAAACCTTTCCAGTTGGCACCCAGGCGTAAGCCATATTGGTAGCGTGGGGTGGTATTACCTATCACACGCATGTCGCCATGATTATCGACTGTTCGGGCGCCGAAGTCGATTTTGCCATCGCCATCGAGGTCTTTGTATTTGATATCTCCGGGGCCGTAGAAGAACCAGGTTTCTTCATATCGGGACTGGCTGGGGATGCCATTTTTCAGGAGGTAGCGACCATTGGGCCCTACGATGAGATTGCCGCTGGCATCTTGTTGAAAATCGTCTTTTGTAAAGAATCGATCTGTCTGATAACCCCAGATTTCGCCCAGTGTTTGTCCTTCGTAATAAGTCTTGTTGAGACCTGGGATAGGGTTGGGGAGGGCTTTGGTGGTGTTGGCGTATTTGGTGATTTTTTCCTGGAAGTCGGATAGTATTGCGGTAGCGGTGAGCCGCAATCCATTATTAAAGACGTGATTGAAGTCGAGTGCGATTTCCCAGCCGGTGGTTTGAAGGGTACCGTAGTTACGCAGGGACGGTGTATTGCCGAAGGAGCTGGGTAAGGTAACGCCGGGAGTTAGCATGTTGCTGGTGGTGCGGCGGTACCAATCGAAGGTGAGGCCCAGTTTATCCTGCAGGAAGCGGGCATCGAAGCCGAGGTCGATGGTGGCTACGGTCTCCCAGCTGAGGGAAGGGGAGATGGATTTGGGGAGGCCGAAGGTGGGCATATTGTTTTTGCCGATCAGCCAGTTGGAATTTTGGAGGGGCATGACGGGCAGGAACTGGTAGTCGCCTACTACCTGGTTGCCGACGGATCCCCAGGAGCCACGTACTTTGAAATTGGAGAGTACGGGTCTGGCGAATTGCATGAATGGTTCTTCTGTTAGGATATATCCTGCGGACATGGAGGGGAAGAAGGCCCATTGGTCATTGCGCGGGAACCGGGAGGAGCCATCGAAACGGCCATTGAGTTCGAGTAGCAATTTGTTTTTATAGGCGTAGTTGATACGACCGAAATAGCCGGCGGTGGCCCAGTGTGTGCGGGAGCCGGTAACGAACTGGTCGCCGATAGCCAGGGGGATCTCTCCTTTGTCGGGATCGAGAAGGTCGCGTCGTTCGGAGCCCTGGTCCCAGGCGCGATATAGTTCTATATCGGTACCTGCTATCAGCTTGAAGGAATGTTGTTGTATGTCTTTGAGGTAGGTAGCGAAAGCTTTGAAGGTATTTTGTTCGTACCAGGAGGAGGTGTATTTCACCTTATTGAAGCTGGGGCTGGTGTAGGGGCCATAGCTGAGGGTACCGCTCCAGAAGTCCCAGGCAGTAACGGTGCCTCCTGTTTCATTGAGGTGAACGTTATTGTTGGTATAAGTGTAGTCTGCATCTAATGTCAGGCCTTTGGCGATCTTAAAGGTGGCGCCGGCAGCTATCCTGGCCAGGTTGGTTTTTTCGGTATTCATCTTCGCCTGTTGTACTTCTGTTACGGCATTGCGGAAGGGTTTGTCTTCGAAGGTACCGTAAGGGTATACTTCCGGCCATCGATACAGGTAGTACCAGGGGTCGAAGGTGGCGGAGGAGTAGGTATATGGGCTTAGGTTTTTGGTGCGGGAGAACATGGCTTTTCCTCTGACGTCGAGCCAGCTTTTTACGGAGGAGTTAACGCTAAGGGTGGCGTTGTAGCGATTGAATTCGTCGGGATTGGCTTTAAGGATGCCTTTTTGTCCGAGGTAGCCGAGGCCGAGGTAATAGGTGGTTTTGTCGTTGCCACCGCTCATGGACACGTCATGTGTTTGTTGTGGAGTCCAGTCGCGGAGGTACATGTCTGCTACTTTCCAGGGGCGGTAGAAGTATAGTTTGCCACCACGTATTTCGAAGTCTCTTCCCTGTATCATTTCGTCGCTGAGTTGTTGATTGCCGTATTGGGTCTGCCAGTCTCTGATTTTTTGTATGCCCTGGGCATCGAAGTACATGCCTAGTACGCCGAAGTCGGTGCGGGAGGGGGTGGTACGTTGGAGGGCGCTGAGGGTTACTTCGGCGCCATCTGCTGCCGGTGCTATTTCGGGCAGGGTGGTAGGTTTACTCCAGGAGAAGTTGTTGGAGTAGGTGACCTGGCTATGGGCGCTTTTTTTGCCGGATTTGGAGGTGATGAGGATGACGCCCCAGGCGGCGCGGGTACCATATATGGAGGTGGAGGCCGCGTCTTTGAGTACGGATATGGAGGCTATATCTGCCGGGTTGACCATTTGCAAGCTGGGAATTTCTACGTTGTCCAGCAGGATGAGTGGTTTAGCGCCGGCGGCGCCGGTGTTGATAGAGCCGGCATTACCTCTGAGGCGGATAACGGGGTCTTGTCCGATAGCGCCGCTGCTGGTGGTGATAGTGAGGCCGGGGGTACTACCCTGGAGGCCGCGGGCGACATCGGTGATGGGACGGGAGGTGAGTGTCTTCTGTATATCAACGGTAGAGACGGCGCCGGTGAGGTTGGCTTTTTTCTGGGTGCCGTACCCTACTACTACGACCTGATCGAGGGAGCGTTCATCTATTTCGAGTTGGATGTTGTAGGCGGTGTTGCCATTGATCTCGATGACCTGGGTTTTGAAGCCTACGGATGTTACCTGGAAGGAGGAGAGGCCGGTGGGTATCTTGAGGGTAAATCGTCCTTCTGCGTTGGTAACGGTGCCTGCTTGTTTGCCGGCGGTGATGGTGGCGCCTATGACGGGTTGGTGGGAGGATTTATCGGAGACGATCCCCTGTACCAACTGTTGCGCCCACGAACTGGCACAAAGCAGCAAAAGCATGAAAGTGCAGAGTAGTTTTGATTTCATGTGAGTGACATTTAATAAAGGTAAGAAGCAACAATATTTTAGTTCAAATTGATTGATTGTTAGACTTATATAAGGATATGCTTTATGTAGTTACAGGTCCTGGTTGATCATTCTTGCTCAAAAAGGCATAGCTAGTATTGCGTTTTTATGCAATTAATTACAGTGAATTTATGCATAAAATAACATAATCAAAACAGATGCTGTAATTCTGTCGTTATTTGGCGGCTAACAAGGTAAGTATGGTTAAAAAAGCAGCATAAAAACGCAATATGGCCATTCAATGGGGTAAAGCCCGGATTTTTCAGTATTTGGTGTATTTTGTAGCCCTAAAATCCCTTTCCATGTTGAAAGAAGAGCGGCAAACATTTATTATGCGGCAGATCAACCTGCACAATAAGGTACTTTCTGCAGACCTGAGCGCCATGTTGTCGATATCAGAAGATACTGTGCGGCGTGACCTGAAGGAGCTGGCAGAAGCGGGGCAGGTGATCAAAGTCCATGGGGGGGCGATTGGCCGTTCTTTTCACTACCCTTTTAATGAGGAAAATGCTGTATACGCGCTTGAAGCAAAACGGCAAATAGCAGCAAAAACTATCAAGTTATTAAAGCAGGATATGCTAGTGCTTACTGGTGGCGGCACAACCATGATAGAGCTGGCTAAGATGATTCCCGATCATCTGCGTATCACCTTTTTTACGATTAGTCCCCTGGTCGCCCTGCAGTTGGCAGAACATTCCAATCTGACGGTGATCAGTATTGGCGGGCAATTATCCAAAAGTTCGAATGTACACCTAGGAGCCAGTGTTATCAATCAGCTGGCTGACATTAAGGTCGATCTATGTCTGCTGGGGACAAACGGGTTATCCATACAGGAAGGAATGACGGATTCGGACTGGGAAGTGGTACAGGTGAAGCGGGCGATGATCCGTTCTGCTAACCGGCTGGGCATATTGTGTATTGCTGAGAAGCTCAGTTCTGTACAGCGGATGAAGGTATGTGACTTGCATGTGATAGATTATCTTGTCACGGAGTTAAATCCGGACCATCCGACCTTGATCCCTTATCAGCAGCTATCGCTAGAGCTGCACTAGTGAGCCAGTTCCACTGTCTGTTGCATGCGATGTTGTCTTGCTACACGTATCATTTGCAGGACGACTGAGAGGATGATGCAAGCTAAGCCACCGTAAAAGGCCCCGTTCAGGTGTTTATTTTCATGAAACAAAATAAAAGCCATGATGATGCTGTAGACCGGTTCCAGATTGAAGGACAGGTTGACGGTAAAAGGGGATATTTTCTTCAATGCGTTCATTGACAGCATGTACATCCATACGGTACATGCCCATGCGAGTATCAGCAGATAAACGAGATCAGGTACAGTGGGCAGGAAGCGGGTATCGGGCAGTGCTGTCATATAGAAAGGCATGATAGCGGAGACTGCGAGGAACCCGGTGGTCAGTTCATAAAAAGTGATGGTACCTGTATCATACTTCTTTACCAGGCGTTTGTTAAAAACGGTGAAGAGCGCTGCGAACATGGCAGAGATAATGCCCAGTATGATGCCGGTGCGGTATTGGGTATCGAAGTGAAAGATGAGCAGGATGCCTATCAGGGTGAGTAGGCTAAGCAGTAATTCGGCGATATCCAGCCGGCGGCGGTTGATGAGTGGGTCAAAAATGGCGGTGAACAGGCTAGTGAGTGAGAAGCAGACCACGCCGATGGACACATTTGCATATTTGATACTTCCATAGAAGAACAGCCAGTGTAGTGCTACGATGATGCCGGTGCTGCCGATGGGCATGATGTGTTGCCAGGAGAGTTTTTTCAGTTGTCCTCTAACCCGGAACAGTATGTACAAGGTGATGGAGGTGAAAAGGAGCCGGTACCATACGAGGGGACCTTCCGGCAGCGCGATGAGTTTGCCAAGTATACCTGTAAAACCGGCCAGGAATACGGATAGATGTAGTTGTAAAAATGCTTTTTTCATGATAGCGCAAAAAATGCAGCATAGAGGATGCTGCATAGATTGTTCCGGTATGAGGACCGAATATTATTCAGCATTGCGCACTCTACGCTCATAGCGTTTGAAGATGCTTTGCCATTGTATTTTAAGTACACCCAGGATACCTTCTTTTACGATGCCTTTGCTCATTTTAGAGTATCCTTCTTTACGATCTACGAAGGTAATGGGTACTTCTTTGATCTTGAAGCCTAGTTTCCAGGCGGTGAATTTCATTTCTATCTGGAAAGCGTATCCTACGAACTGTATGGCATCCAGGTTGATGGTTTCCAGTACATTACGTTTGTAGCAGACGAAGCCGGCGGTCGCATCTTTTACGTTCATCCAGGTGATGAGACGTACGTAGACGGACGCGCCATAGGAGAGGACTGCTCTGTTCCAGGGCCAGTTTTCGGTACGGCCGCCGGATACATAGCGCGAGCCAACTGCGACATCGCCGCCGCCGGTAGTGCAGGCTTCATATAGTCTGGGAAGGTCTTTTGGATTATGGGAAAAGTCAGCATCCATTTCAAAGATGAAATGATAGCCTTTGGCGAGTCCCCATTTGAAACCATGGATATAAGCAGTGCCGAGGCCTTGTTTACCGCTCCTTTCTTCCAGGAAGAGGGCGCCATTGTGTTGTTGTTGTAATGATTTTACTATGGCGCCGGTGCCGTCCGGGGAGCCATCATCTACGATGAGTATGTGAAAATCCTGCTGCAAGGAAAATACAGCGTCAATGATCCTCCGGATATTATCCTTCTCATTATACGTAGGAATAATAACTAGCTTTTCCAATCAGCTGGTATGTTTAGAAACGCGAAAATAATTTAATTCATGAATAAGACCGCATCTAACAGAGAAATATTAAATTTTTTTTAACATCATATTATGGTATATCTCTGTTAGTTTTTGCTTGGTATTCAAAGGGAAATCGGCCTTCATCATCCAGTCGTAGTACTGTGGTTCTATTTTTAACACTTCTCTTACGGGGCGGCCTTTGTATTTTCCGAAGTTGAATACTTCTGTACCGTTTTGCATGGCGATGCGGCGGGCGAAGTCGACGTATTCGTCTTCACGGGTGAAGTCGGCGAGTCCGTCTACATCGGTTTGCAGGCTTTCATAGCGTCCGAGTTGCGCTTCCAGGATCTCATAGGTAGCCAGCGCATCTGCTTCTGCGCTATGTGCATTTTCCAGTTGTTTATCGCAATAGAATTTATAGGCCGCGCTGAGGGTTCTTTTTTCCATCAGGTGGAATATCTTCTGTACATCGATGAATTTACGGTTAGACACATCGAAGTCAAGTTCAGCACGCAGGAATTCTTCTACCAGCATGGGAATGTCGAATCGATTGGAATTATAGCCTGCGATATCGCAGTTTTCGAGGAATTGGCGCATTTCGTTTGCTACCTGTTTGAAGGTAGGGCTGTCTTTTACGTCTTCGTTGCTGATGCCATGGATGGCGGTGGTTACCGCCGGAATGGGGATGCCCGGGTTGATACGTTTTACTTTAGACTGTACGGATTTGTCCGGGAAGACTTTAATGATCGCAATTTCGATGATGCGGTCAGTGGCAATATTGGTGCCGGTTGTCTCCAGGTCTATCACCGCCAGTGGTCTTTTCAGCTGCAAAGAGGGCATAAAAATGTATTAGTAAGTTCTGAGTTTAGTTTCGTTTTGAGTAGTTGTCATTAATAAACAACGCGATCAGGCAGGTTGTTATTGAAGATATTTTTTCAGGCCGTAGAGATCCAGTCCGTCATAATCGCCGGAGCTCATCATCAGCAGATTGGCTTGGGACAGGTTTTGCTGGTCGAGGAATGCTTCCAGTTCTTCTCTTTTGTTGAAGATATGGAGGTCGTTACGTCCGAAGCCTTGTGCGATCAGTTCGGGAGACAGATCTGGCATTCTTTTGATCTCCAGGGCATGTTTGCTGTAGAATACGACCGGGATATCTGCTTTGTCCATTGCTCCCTGATATTGCACCATGAAATCGGCATTCAGGCTACTATACGTATGTAGTTCCAGGACGGCGACTAATTTCCGTTGCGGATATTGATTGTGAACGGCCTGGATAGTTGCTTTTACTTTGGAAGGTGCGTGAGCGAAGTCGCGGTAGATGGCGGTTTGCTCATTTTTACCGATGAGTTCCAATCTTTTGGCTGCACCGGTGAAGGATGCGATGGCTTTCAGGAAGGTTTCGTCGTCTATTCCCAGTTCGTTACAGACGAGGCGGGCAGCGTGCATGTTGAGCAGGTTGTGTTCGCCGAAGACCTGTAAGTCGGTATAGCCTTCATCAAAGTAGACCCTGGTCACTCCCTCTTTGATCATATGAATGGGAAGGTTATAGGGGAGCAATTTCAGATGACGGCCCTCTGCATTTACCAGGGCATTGAGTTCTTCATCTGCATTGTTGTAGATGAGGGTATGACCTGGCGCCATTTGCCGTAGGAAGATGGCGAACTGCTCTTTGTAGATATCGTAAGTAGGAAAGACGTTGATATGATCCCAGGCGATACCGCTTAATACGGCGATATGCGGATGCAGGAAGTGGAATTTGGGTCTTTTCTCAATGACGGACGCCGGGTATTCATCTCCTTCGCAGATGATGACAGGGGCATCGGTAATATTGACAGACTGGGCAAAGCCCTGCAAGCGGGCGCCTACGAGGTAGTCGAAAGCCTTTTCACTGAGCCGGAGTACGTGCATCACCATTGCGGTAATGGTGGTCTTACCGTGGCTACCGCCTATCACGACACGCGTTTTATCTTTACTTTCCTGGTAGATATATTCCGGGAAAGAATATATTTTAAGACCGAGTTCTTTGGCTTTGATCAGTTCCGGGTTGTCGGCGCGGGCATGCATTCCAAGGATGACAGCATCGATATCAGGTGTGATCCGGGCGGCGTCCCAGCCGATGGCGTCGGGGAGGATACCGGCTTGTTTCAGATTGGACAGTGCGGGTTCGAATATTTCGTCGTCGCTGCCGCTGACACGGTAGCCTTTGAGTGCAAGGGCGATGGCCAGCTGGTGCATTACGCTGCCGCCTATGGCGATGAAATGTACTTTTGTCATAATCTGAGGAAGGCAAGAGGAGTGTGGGAAGTACGTTAAAACGGCCGGGCTGGCTTACCTGGCTTGTATTGACTGCAATGTCCCCTCATTCATCTTGTTGTTTTCTTTAATATAATTATTATATTTGCAAAATAACGTCACAAAAGACGATTAAAAAAGAACTATAATTTTTCCCTATGAAATTGCGTTCATCAGTTAAACACTTTCACATGAGATCTTATGCCAAAATTTTGGGCGGCGCATGTATGGTTTGTATCTTTGCAGCTTTGTTAACATCGTGTGCAACGCAGAAACTGGGGTGTCCGATGAAGATCACCAAAGCGCCTGCGGCCGAAAAAAGCCATCGCGTGTAAATGAACTGGACAGCATTAACGTCGACCGAAGAAATTAGGAAAATACAGGAGATCAGCCATCAGCAGCCGGTGGTGATCTTCAAACACAGTACCCGCTGTTCTATCAGCGGGATGGCCAAAAGTCGTCTGGAAAGAGAGGAAGCTCCTGAACAGGTGCTATTCTACTATTTGGATTTGATCCGTTACCGGGAGGTATCCAACGAAATAGCAGCGACTTTTCGTGTAGAGCATGAGTCTCCTCAGTTGTTATTGATACGTAATGGTGAATGTGTATATAATGACAGCCATAATGGTATCAGTATGAGTGAGCTGGAGCATGCACTGGCCAGCTAAGGGTCATAAAAACGAATTGAATTTACCGGCAACATGGCCGGTATTTTTTTGCCTATAAGTGAACGTGGTGAGCCAGCTGGCTGATTTTCATTAGTTTTGCAGTCAGATAAAGGCATATGAAGCATCGTATAGTTGTAGCAGTTACCGGGGCCAGTGGGGCCATTTACGCACGTCAGCTACTGCAGAAATTGGCAGTAGCTTCCGATCAGTTAGACGCCGTCGGGATCATTATGACCAATAATGCCAGGACGGTATGGCAAACGGAACTGGAAGATGAGGGATATATGCAATTGCCCTTTCCTGTATATGGACAGCAGGATTTTCATGCCCCTTTTGCGTCAGGGTCAGGCCAGTATGATACCATGATCATCTGCCCCTGCTCCATGGGTACATTGGGAAGGATCGCTACCGGGATATCCAATGACCTGATCAGCCGTGCTGCAGATGTTGTATTGAAAGAACGTCGCAAGCTGATCTGTGTGGTACGGGAGACGCCCTATAACCTGATCCATATCCGTAATATGCAGACGGTGACAGAAGCAGGTGGCATTATCTGTCCGGCTACTCCGTCATTTTATAGTAAACCCGCTAGCATTGAAGCCGTCGTAGCGACGGTGGTGGACAGGGTGCTCGACCTGGCAGGCATAAAACAAGATACTTATCGCTGGGGAAGTTAATACTACATCATACTTATATCATCCAATAATGAAGATAGCGATCATCAACGGACCTAACCTGAACCTGCTGGGAAAGCGGGAGCCTGGTATCTATGGCAGTGAGTCTTTTGAAGCATACTTTACGACACTACAGGAGAAGTATCCCCAGGTCATATTCACTTATTTTCAAAGTAATGTAGAAGGGGAGATTATTAATCACCTGCATGAACAAGGTTTTTCGGCGGATGGTATCCTGCTGAATGCTGGTGGATACACCCATACCTCTGTTGCCATCCGGGATGCTATCGCCGCGATCAAAACACCGGTGCTGGAAGTACATATCAGCAATGTATATGCCCGCGAAGAATTCCGTCATACTTCCCTGATAGCACCCAAATGCGTCGGCACCATTTGCGGATTGGGTATGAAAGGATATGAATTAGCTGCCAACTACTTCCTACAATAACTAGCAGCCGATCTGACGATTCTGTGATAAACGCTAACCCACCTTTGCCAGTACTTGTACCTGGTTTATCATTTTCATGGCTGTAATATTAAACTTTAGGGAAATGATATTAAATTAGGCAACTGGAATAATTGAGCGCACCAGTAATTTATCAACCAAAAAGTGTGATAACCTCCTTTACCGTAACGTGAGCAACTGAACTATGAAAGTATTCCGGTAAACCTATCAGCTTTTTTCTTTTTACAGTGAACGTGAAATGTGCCTGCAATCAGGTACCAGCTATTTGTATGTGCCTGGTCCGACAGTGCAGTGTTCTGCCGATGCTATGCCCCTGGCCGGTCCCCCCCTATTGTCATCTTGTAAAACCACAATATCCATGAAAAAGATCTACTACCTATTCCTGGTTTTGTTGTGTAGCTATACAGCTGTCGCACAGCAATCGCCACCAGGCAAGCGAGATTACCGGATACTGCACATGAACCGGCAGTTCAGCCCACCGGATAAATTACAATCCTCATCCCAAGGGGTGTTTCACAATGGTAGGCAGGATAACAATGGCCGGTATACCGGTGATGACTACTACCTGCTGCAATGTTATGATATCCCTGGTCCAGCGCAGCGGCAACAGTTGCTGAAGTTAGGGATCACTTTGTTGGATTATCTACCTAACTATGCCTACTATACTTACTTCGCAACGGATATAGATACCAGCCAGCTGCGGGCAAATGGTATCCGCACTGTAATAACACTGGAACCCGCGTTTAAACTGTCTCCCGAAATAATAGAACAACGGATCCCGGCGCATGCCCGTAAAGGGAATCAGTTGGAACTGGAAGTGACGGTATTCGACAATGCAGATGCTCCACGATCGGAAGGTTTGCTGAGACAGGTGGCTGATCATATACAACCCATCAGCCGTCATAGCTGGCGGTTGACAATGACAGCGGATAAAATACAAAATCTGGCTGCGATCAAACAGGTGAAATACATCGCCCCGGTAGCCGGAGAGCCTCAGTCGGAAGATTCTGACAACAGCAATATGGGACGATCTAACTTCATCAATAGCGGATACGGCGGCGTTACTTATAATGGCACCGGTACCAATGTCATGATACGTGAGAATGGCATGTATGCCGGCATAGATCTGCAGGGAAGAGTGTTGCCAGGCTCCCATCAGCCGGGAACGCCTGGTTCCCATTCTTCAGGAGTGTCCAGTTTTCTGGGATTTGGCGGTAATGCCGATCCCCGGAACCGGTCTAATGCCTGGGGGGCCAATATACTTGCCTTTTCCGGAGGAGACCTGTATGCCTTGTATGATGCTGCTGACAAGCAGATACGTGCTGTTAACATGTCTTATGGCTGGACCCTGGAAGATGGGAAATTCAGTCCTGCTGGTTATAACGGCACGACCCGGGAGCACGACAATTTTGTCCGCACACGGCCAGAAGCAATGTTGGTATATTCATCAGGAAATAATGGGGACAATACACCTCGTGGTGGTAAATACAGCGGCCTTGCAGGGTGGGGCAACCTAACTGGCGAACCCAAACATGCCAAGAACATTTTTACGGTAAGCGGTACTGATTATGAAGATAGTTACCTGGCATGGACCAACAGCGGGCCTGCCTATGATGGTCGTATTAAACCGGAATTATCCATAGAGGGTTTGGGCGGTACATCATTTGCCGCTCCTAAAGTGACTGGCATATTCACTATTGTGCGTCATGCTTTCCAGGGAGAGACCGGCCAGCTCCATGTGCCTTCCGGTATGATCAAAGCGATCATGATGAATACAGCAGATGACGTGTATAATCCTGGTATTGACTTTAAAACCGGTTTTGGCCGTCCTAATGTACGCCGGGCTTACCAATTGATCAAACACCGACAGTTTTATACGGGCACCATCGGGCATGCCGGACAACAGACGTTGCAGATCCCCGTACCGGCGGGTACTGCCCAATTACGGGTGATGTTGTACTGGACAGATTATGAAAGCACCGTCAACGCTGCGCAGGCACTCGTAAACGACCTTGATCTTGTTGTTAAGGATGCAGGCAATCAGGCAATACTTCCCTGGGGGCTGGACACTACGGCAATAGCAGCCAGACTTAACGCGTTGCCAACTCGGAAAGAAGATCATATCAATAATGTAGAGCAGGTGACTGTAGAGCAGCCGGCAGCTGGTAACTACACTGTACAGATAGATGGAACGCTGATACCACAGGGGCCGCAGGAGTTTTATGTGGTCTATGAATTCGTAAAAGACGAGGTGGTCCTGAGTTATCCTTTAGGCGGGGAATCTTTTGTACCGGGACAGCAGGAATATCTGCGCTGGGATGCCTGGGGGAACAGTGGTACTTTTTCAGTTGATTACAGCCGCAATGGCGGGAACTCCTGGGATACCATTGCCAATAACATACCGGCTGCAAAACGTGCCGTGAAATGGACCGTGCCGGACTATGCCGGTAAAATCCTGATCAGGGTACGTCGGGGACAGCAGGTAGCTGTATCAGGAGAGGTAGCGGTATTGCCACAACCACAGAGCTTCAGGGTAGATTGGTCCTGTGGTCGTCAATTACAGTTATCCTGGCAACGTGTAGGCGCCGCACAGGAATATGAGATATTCAAACTTGGTGAAAAATATATGCAAGCCGTCGGACGAACAATGGATTCCGTCTTTATCGTTTCGCAAGTAGATGATAATAAGGAAGAGTGGTACGCGATCCGGGCCATCGGTGCCAACGGCATAGAAGGATTACGCAGCAACGCTATAATGAAGGCTGCAGGGACTTACAAATGTTATAATGTAGCTACCGGACAAGCCACCGTGGCAGATTCCCTGCATGTACTGCTGGGAGGGTCTCTCAATCCCCATCAGAAGAACATCACAGATGTGGTATTTGAATATGGTACAGGTACCAATTATGGTCATCGTATGGCCGTCAATCCCGGTACACTGAGCGGGCATATTTTTACCTCGGTGAAAGCACTGGTTCCCATGGATATTTTGAGTACAGATTCGATCTGGCATTACCGTCTGCAGGCGAAGGTAGATGGCGTATTGACAAATGGTGCAGATGCTGTGATCAGACTTTCTCCGGACAGTGCCTGGCAAACCAATGGAACACAGACACTGATATTGGGTAACAACACCGCTATAGCAGGTGCGAGACCACGCACGATAGAGATGTGGGCCAAGGTGACCCAATTCAACCGAGGTCCTTTGTTCCGTGCAGGAAAGAAAAATAATACCAAAGGAGACCTGGCTTTCCGCACCTTTGATATCACCGCAGATACCTGGATGATGGCAGTAGATGGCAATAATACCCGGTCGGTATTATTACCCGGATCTAAAGATAACTGGCACCACTATGCGATCGTATATACGGGTACGAAGATATTAATGTACTATGATGGTGTAGAAAAGATGAACTGGGACATCGCTTTAAATACGGCGCTGGATGATATTACCATCGGCAGCTGGTTTGAAGACTATGCCACGAATTCTATACGCCGATTGAATGCGCAACTGGAAGAGGTGCGTGTATGGAATGTGGCCCGCAGCGTGTCCGAAATAAGAAGTACCATGTATCATTCCCTGCGCGGCGACGAATCAGGACTTGTGCATTATCTTAATTTCGATAATAACGATCCGCAAGCATTTGATATCGTATGTCAGCAGTGGCCGGAGCAAACGGCAGGTAGTACCAAGACGGCTGCTTATCTGCCGGTAGGATACGGTTATACGGCGCAGGGTACAGAAGCAGGTACATTATCACTGCCTTCTGTACAATTACAGCTGAGCTATCAGCGACACCAGTCCCGCGGGGTGAGTTATTCACATATCTATACCATGCCGCAGCTGAAAACCGGATTACCGGATCATTTCCGGCAATTGACAGCTGGGTATTGGTTAGGACAACAATATGGAAAAGATAGTACACAGCTGATGCAAATGAAGTTTAATATGAAAGAAATGTCTGCAGGAGATGTACCAGCAGCTTCGCAGGTTTTCCTTTGGGCCCGACAAGGTAATACGGCGACTTCCGGCTGGAAGCTGATCAGACAGGCTGGTAGGGTAGATACGACCACTAACAGTGTACGATTTGATAGTGTGAAAATTTACGCGCAGTATTTGATTACCCGCAACAATAGTGCTTTCCTGACTACTTCCGTAGATAGTCTACCAGTTGCAGATGCTAAGGTAGGTGTTTCTTCACAGGTAGTCAGCTATCGCATTCAATCCTATCAGCTCAATAATGCATTGCGTATTACGCCTCCCAAAGGATTTGAAGTATCATTACGTGCAGACAGTGGCTTTACCGGTAATGATCAGCCACTAATAATATCAGCGGTAGATGGTGCGATTGCAGATACAACTGTTTACGTTCGTTTTGTACCTTTTGTCGCGGGAGATATCCATGGTTATATCCAGCACACGACTGACGGCCAGTTGTTAAAGTCATTACCCATACAGCAAAAAGGAAATTTGGTAGATCAACATGCCGGCACGGCATTGAAGTTCGATGGTGACGGAGATATACTTACTGTCAGCAACCTGAACTGGCAGCCAAGAACATTCACCATAGAATGGTGGCTGAAGGCAAATACTTCCAAAAACTACAACCAATCTATTGGTAATGGCTGGGGATCATTCCTGGTACATGCGGATAATACCAGATCGCTCAATGTTGGTGTTGCTAATAATAGCAACTCACGTTTGTTGGTGAGTGGTGCATTTAATGAGCCGAATACCTGGCACCACTATGCATATACATTCGACGAAGGAGTTGTGAAGGTATACCGTGACGGTATATTGGCTGATAGTAAAAATGCATCAACGTTCCCGCCGGTATGGAGCTCATTTAATATAGGCTCGGCAGATGGTAACACGATCGATGGTGAACTGGACGAGTTCCGGATGTGGACCAGCGCCCGTAGCCAGCAAGAGATCAGGGAGTATATGCACCTGACGCTTAAAGGAAACGAACCCGGGTTAAAAATGTATTTACAGTTTAACAAGGAAGATAGCAATACTGTTAAAGTATTCGATAAATCAGACAATGGTTATCCAATAGAAGTAGCAGGCAACCCGGTTTATACCATTTCTTCCGTACCTGTAGGCAAAGGAATTAGTCAAACCCGGACAATAACTGGCGGCGAAGTCCTCTTTGAACAGGCCGGTATTACGATGAGCTTTGACCCGGCAGGAACTTCCCCGAATGGAGAAGTAGTGGTAACTAAATTAATGTCAGTACCACACTTGTCTCCGAAGTCAGGAGGTACAGATAGCGGTTATTACATATTTCGTAATTATGGTACCAACAGTAGTTTCAATGGTTTGAAGACGTTGCGTATAAGCGCTCAATCAACGGGATCAGATACCAGCCTGCGTTCCTACCTGTTCGATAGATCATTTAATAGCTTCGGGGACAGCTGGTCACTAAATACAGTGGCGGCAGAGTACGACGGTAATAACTATGTATACCGATTTGATGACAAACGCACATTGTCTTATCTAGGACAGATAGCTATTACACCAGTTAAGACGGCAGCAGTAGGACCAGACGTTACACAAGCCATCCGGTTTGATGGGCAATATGGTCAGCTGGAGATAACAGGATTGAACTGGCAACCTGCCAGATTCAGTATTGAGTGGTGGTTGAAAGCCAGCAGTTCCATAGATTGGAACCAAAGTATCGGTAACGGTTGGGGCAGTTTCCTGGCGCATGCCAACAACAACAAAAGTTTAAGTATTGGTGTAGCGAATAATGAACGTTCCCGTTTAACCGTCGCCAATGTATTTTCGGATACCAGCCAATGGCATCATTTCGCTTATACGTTTGATAGTGGTTATGCCAGAGTTTTCGTAGATGGAGAGCTGAGAGATAGTTTACCGAATTCAAGTTTCCCGCCGGCCTGGAAATCGTTCCTGCTCGGAAGCCGTGATAATGGTACCTTACACGGCGCGATGGACGAATTCCGGATGTGGGAGACTGCCCGTACCCCGCTTGAAATCAGAGAACATATGCATCATCCGCTGACAGGACAGGAAGCTGGTCTGCGCGTATATCTACCTGCTGCCGGTAATGCATCATACCTCATAGAGCAATCTCCTAATCATTATTTAGTACGTAAAAATGGAGTGGCTGATAATGTACCGACGACAGCTCCGGTGGCGCCGGGTATCAGCTATACGACGTTACTGATGAATGGTTGGTCTGCTGCTGGTAATAGTGGCTTACAAGTACACTATCCGTCTATGAATACAATTGGGCAAACAGTGATCAGTCATTTTACGATCGCACCAAACCCTCCTATCGGAAGATCCGGTAATAGTTTTTGGTTAATACGTCCTTATGGACATAACCATCGTCCGGATTCTCTACAGTTGGGCATCTCCGTGGATGGAGCGTTCAACTATGCGCTTTATGATCGTAGACTACAACCATTCAATGGTGTATGGACAGAAATGCCACAACCTGGTAACGTGAATGACAGTAGTGTAGTGTTTGCAGTTGCGGCAGATACTATCGGTATCTTCCAGGTAGCTGTAGGAAGTACATTGAATAAAGCACCTGTTGTCCGTATCACGGCTCCCGGACATGGGCAACGGTTTGGCATCGCCCCTGTTACTATTAAAGCAGATGCCATGGATGTCGACGGGCGTATAAAACGGGTAGAGCTGTATGCAGGTAACCGACTGCTGGCCACACTGGATACCTTACCCTATGTATATAATTGGGGGTATGTTAGTACCGGCACCTATCGCTTGTCTGCAAAGGCTTATGACTATAGCGGAGCGATAAGTACTTCTGCAGATGTAACCATACAAGTGTCCAATCCGGCGGTATGTACAGATCCAGAATGGAAATCGGATGTGGATTACCAGAAAGGAGATCGTATACGCTACCAGGGCTTCATGTATATAGCAAGATATGCCAATAAAGGAACCGCGCCGGTCTGGGTAGGTAAGAGTGCCTGGGAGCGGATAGGACCTTGTGGTTTTGGTAACGTACCATTGCCAATGCCGGTGAAGATCGCGCCTAATCCTACGCGCGACCTGATCCAGGTAAGCATGCCCGCGGTACAGGGGAGAGTAGTGATAAAAGTAATGAACTTGCTGGGACGTGTGTTACAGACACATGTTCAAAATGGCACTAACGGAACACAGCTGATCAATATCAGTCTGGGGCAATATCCTGCCGGACACTACCTGGTAGTGGTGGAAGCAAATGGGTATCTGCCTGCCATAGAAAAAGTGATAAAACAGTAACAGTTAGTGGATGAGTGCATTATCAATGCACCCATATAAAAACAAAAGGGTTGGACATATTGTCCAACCCTTTTTTATGACTTCAGCAACTTTGCTTTAGCAGCAGGCTGCTTCTGTTTTCTCTTCTTTAAATGCTTCTCTGGCTTTCAGACCCAGCAGTTCAAACATCATATGATCCTCTTCGAAGGAAGGGTTGCCGGTAGTCAGCAGCTTCTCGCCTGTGAAGATAGAATTGGCACCAGCCATAAAGCAAAGCGCCTGATCTGACATGCTCATTTCTGCACGGCCGGCACTGAGACGTACCATCGCTTGTGGCATCAGGATACGGGTAGTTGCGATCATACGTACCATATCCCAAAATTCCACCTTAGGCAAGTGCTCCAGCGGCGTACCTTTTACGCGGGTAAGGGCATTGATAGGTACGGAATCAGGATGTTTGGGCAGATTGCTTAGTGTATGTAGCATGCCGATACGGTCCTCATGAGATTCGCCGAGACCGATGATACCACCACAACATACGCTTACACCAGCTCTTCTCACATTATCCAGCGTGCGTAAACGATCGTCATAGGTACGGGTAGTAATAATCTCACCGTAATATTCATTGGAGGTATCCAGGTTGTGATTGTAAGCATAAAGTCCGGCATCTGCCAGTTTCTTCGCTTGTTCTTCTGTAAGCATACCGAGTGTACAGCATACTTCCATACCCAGTTCATTTACCCCTTTTACCATGTCAAGTACGCGGTCGAAATCGCGATTGTCACGTACTTCACGCCAGGCAGCTCCCATACAGAAGCGGGTAGAGCCAGCATCACGTGCCTCCTTAGCTTTCTCCAATACAGCCTCTTTTTTCATCAGGCCATGCACATTCACACCGGTATTGTAACGGGCTGCTTGCGGGCAGTAAGCACAGTCTTCTGAGCAACCACCGGTTTTGATAGAAAGCAGCGTACATACCTGTACTTCCGCAGTGTCCTGATATTGACGATGAATACCGGCAGCACGGTAGACGAGCTCCAGCAAAGGCGTATTATAGATCTCTTTTATTTCTTCAATGGTCCAGTCATGACGGATCTGCACATCTTGCATAAGTCTAACATTTAAGGTAGCAAACCTACATTATTTTTAAAATATCACATATGATAATTCCAAATCACTCTCTAAATTGTTGACAGTGAGCATTTAATGCTTGTCAGGAGTTTAGAGATATTTGAAATTGGTCTTAGGCGTAATGGTCAGTAAAGTGTTGTAAATGAGGGAGATAGTGTGCTCTATGTCATCTTTTTTTACCATTTCTACTGTAGTGTGCATATATCGCAGCGGCAGGCTGATGAGCGCAGATGGCGTACCATCATTAGAATAGGCAAAAGCGTCGGTGTCGGTACCGGTACTGCGACTTACAGCATGTAATTGGTACGGGATATCGTTCTTTTTTGCAGTTTTGATGATCAGATCGCGTAGGATATTGTGTACGGCAGGACCATAAGTGATGCTGGGACCGTTGCCACACTTTATTTCACCTTCAATATTTTTGTTGATCATTGGCGTGGTGGTATCGTGTGTCACATCTGTGATGATAGCTACATCTGGTTTGATGCGTTTGGCGATCATTTCAGCTCCACGTAAGCCTACCTCTTCCTGTACAGCATTTACGATATAAAGCCCGAACGGCAGCTCCTGTTTGCGTTCTTTCAACAGACGCGCCACTTCTGCTATCATAAATCCTCCGATACGATTGTCGATGGCACGGCAGATAAAGTAGTCATAGTTCAGTTCTTCGAACCCATCTTCAAAAGTAGCTACACAGCCTACATGTATACCGAGGTCTTCTACTTCTTTACGGGAACGAGCGCCACAATCCAGGAAGATGTTTTCCACTTTTGGTTGCGGTTCCTTGCCATCGCCACTGCTACGCATACGCGTATGTATAGCCGGCCAGCCAAAAACGGCCTTTACGATGCCTTTCTCTGTATGTATATTCACACGTTTGGAAGGTGCGATCTGCTGATCAGAACCGCCATTACGTACTACATAAATGAGTCCTTCAGGAGAGATATAATTTACAAACCAGGATATTTCGTCGGCATGTGCTTCAATCACTACCTTAAATGGCGACTTGGCATTGATAATCCCCACAACAGAGCCATAGGCGTCTACCTGGTATTCGTCGATATATGGTTTGAGATACTCCAGCCACAATTTCTGACCTTCCTTCTCAAAACCGGTAGGAGAGGGGTTATTGAGATAGGTTTTCAGAAAAGCGAGTGATTCCTTATTCAGTATTGACTTTTGCTTTTTTGACATGATATTAAATATTGTAGCGGCAAAAATAAGAAAAACGCGGGACGTGGCGAGCGTTTGCTGCTGACGGAACTATAATCCGCTGAGTCCTGATAGCAGCATCAGGAGATAATGCAGGAGTGCAGAGAACATCATCATCCCATCCAATACAAAATAAAACAGGTAATCTGTAGGGCGCTGCTGCGCTCTTCTGGTAAGTAATGCGGTGACAAGTACAGCCAACCATAGCGTGATAACTGCGACAGAAGTAGTATAAGACCATAATGCCGCTGCAGCTATCACCGCAATGAGTAAGGATGCATAATAAACCTTGTCCAGATTGGCTTTACTGAGGTAGGTAATGAGGCTACGGATACCTTCTTTCCGGTCCGATTCGATATCACGTAGGTCAAATAATATACAGATGGCGTAAATAAGAAAAAAGCGGTGCAGGTTGAGGTATACGACCTGGGGGGGGATAGGATTGCCCGCAATAAATACAGGCAACAACGTTGTAACATATGTCCAGACCGCTGTCAGGAACAGGGTTTTGCCAATGGCGACCTTACGGAGCCACATAAACACTTTCTGCGGCACTTTAGGCGCAGAATAAAGAAAAGTAAGAATGATAGCGCCGCTGAGAGGTAGCCAGTGTGCACGTAATAACCAGAAATAGTAGGCAGCACCAATTAGACCAGCAAAAAACAATATCAGTTGCAAGCGGCGGTACTTCCGGCCCCATATCATGCGGGGAGCCTCAGAGGGTCCGGTGGTCAGGTACCAGTGGAAATTATAACTGCAGAGTGTGGCGAAAAAAACGAAGGTGTAAAAGGTAGCTACGTCATAGCGAAGGCCTAAAATGCGGTTTGTTTGCCAGATCATCATCAACGCACAGGTGGCGATGAAGATGGATGTAAAAAGCAGGAAATGGTAAATGGCCCGCATAATATAAATCTGATGTACAGCCGGCATAGGAGATCAATGCTATACCCTATACCGGCTGCGACAGCACTATGCTGTGCTGAAATGCTTATAATGGAATATTACCGTGTTTCTTTCTCGGCATATTGACAACCTTATTCTCCAGCATTTTGAATCCCTTGATCAGTTTGATCCTCGCCTGGTCAGGTACAATCACCTCGTCTATATATCCTTTCTCCGCAGCCAGGTAAGGATTGGCGAACCGCTCGGTATAATCAGCTACCAATTCGTTCATCCGGGCTTCAGGGTCAGCAGCCGCATCTATCTCTTTTTTGAAGATGATCTCTACAGCTCCTTTAGCACCCATTACCGCAATTTCTGCCTGTGGAAATGCAAAGTTAAGATCTGCACCGATATGTTTCGAATTCATTACACAGTAAGCACCGCCATATGCCTTGCGGGTCGTAAGCGTGATCTTTGGTACTGTTGCTTCACATAATGCATACAATAATTTGGCGCCATTGGTAATGATACCATTCCATTCCTGGTCAGTACCGGGCAAAAATCCAGGTACATCTACCAAGACCAGTAAGGGAATATTGAAAGCATCACAGAACCGAGTGAACCGGGCTCCCTTAACAGAAGCATGTATATCCAATACCCCTGCCAGATGTGCCGGCTGATTTGCAACGATGCCAATACTGCGACCTGCTATCCGGGCAAAACCTACTATAATGTTTTCTGCAAAATCTTTATGTACTTCAAAGAAGCTCTCCTCATCAGTAAGTGCTGCAATCACCTCTTTCATGTCGTACGGCTGATTAGGATTAACAGGGATCAGGTCATTCAATACTTCCCGGGCTTCCTGTCCTCCCTCATAAGGATACACAGGCGCACCTTCTTCACAGTTCTGGGGAACGTAGCTAAGCAACTGCTTGATATGTTGAATGCAGGCGACCTCATTGGCACAGCTGAAATGCGTAACACCGCTTTTGCTGGCATGCGTTTGTGCACCGCCCAATTCCTCGGCAGTTACTTCCTCATGCGTAACGGTCTTTACCACATTCGGTCCCGTAACGAACATATAGGAAGTTTGTTCTACCATCATAATGAAGTCGGTAATAGCCGGAGAATACACCGCTCCGCCGGCGCAAGGTCCCATAATGGCAGATATCTGCGGTATCACACCCGATGCCCGGGTATTACGGTAAAAGATATCCGCATAACCACCCAGGCTCACAACCCCTTCTTGTATACGGGCACCCCCGCTATCATTAAGGCCAACAAGCGGCGCGCCATTCTGCATCGCCAGGTCCATTACCTTGCAGATCTTTCGTGCATGCGGTTCAGAAAGACTGCCCCCATAGACCGTAAAATCCTGCGAGAAAACATATATCAGTCGGCCATTAACAGTACCATAACCGGTGACCACACCATCTCCCAGGAATTGTTCCTGGTCAATGGTCAACCCTTTATTACGGTTGGCCACCAACATATCCAACTCCTCAAAAGAACCTTCATCCAGCAACAGTTGCAGCCGCTCACGAGCTGTTAGTTTGCCTTTCTTATGCTGTGAAGCAATGCGTATTTCTCCCCCGCCTAACTTGGCTTGGGCTATCATGGACTGCAATTGTGCTATTTTATTCATAAGCTCAATATATGAAGGTTAAAGCTAAAAAATAAAAAGGATTCCCGCTAAAGCGAAGGAATCCTTTTTGTATAATATGGTCAGGAGAAATTAATTACGTATAGGCAACTTCGGTGTCACAATGGTATCACTGATATTACCCGCATTATCATTTATATATAAACGGTAGTTCACACTGTCCCACGGGCCACCGGTATAGGCAACATCCAGATCAGTACGGGCAAGCGTCATCTGGATCTCCGCATCAAGTCGGGTACCCTTGCTGGCTTCCAGTTTGGGCATCTGCCGCGGCTCAAAAGGAACCGTATCCTTCAGTGTCTTGGACTTAAGTATGATTTGAAAATAGATATTCTGCTCTACATCCCCATCCCCATCCTTTACATTGATGTACATGATCATCCCCGGTATCTGCTTGTTTATCTCACTGGTCGAATAACTGAGAAAGGTAAGCGCCGGTTTACTGCTCAACTTATCTTTCTTACAGGATAATGATGCCAAACCTATTACCAACGATAAAAGGAGTAATTTCTTCATATATACAAACCTACATTAATTTAAGAAATATACAAACTCAGGTACACGTTACGGCCTTGCGGGATCCCCCCGGTCGCTTCAGACCATATCGCTCTGTACAAGAACGCTGGCATAGGTACGTTTGTTACTTTTTCAGGTTAAATTTCCCCTTCTCCCTAACTTTGCGTGTTTGCCTTTTAGAAATAGCTTTAAATGAGACCGATGAGTGAAGCATCCCTGGAACAATTTTATACCCTCCAATCTGGAGAACTGGAACCAGCAGCACTGGAACTATTTGATTATCAATATCAAAACAATGAGCTGTACCGCGCCTATGTGGATGCCCTGAAAATAAAACCAGCTACCGTAACCAATATAACCGCCATTCCCTTCCTGCCTATCCAGTTTTTTAAAACCCATCGCATAGTCTGCGGCAACTTCGAACCGGAACTCATATTTGAAAGCAGCGGCACCACACAAACGGTCAACAGCCGCCACCTGGTTAAAAAGGCCGCCCTCTACACCAACAGTTTCATGACGGCCTTCGAACAGTTTTACGGACCCATATCAGATTATGTCATCCTGGGACTGCTACCTTCCTACCTGGAACGCCAGCATTCTTCCCTCGTCTGTATGGTACAGGAACTGATCGGGAGAAGCAACCATGCCGACAGCGGCTTTTACCTGTATGAGCACGACAAACTGGCCGAACGCCTGCAAGCCCTCGAAGCACAGCAGCAGAAAGTATTACTGATAGGTGTCACCTTTGGCCTGCTCGATTTTGCAGAAAAATATACACTAACACTCCCCAATACCATTGTAATGGAGACGGGAGGGATGAAAGGTCGCCGGGAAGAATGGACGCGCGAGCAGGTACATGCCTTCCTGCAACAACAACTGGGTGTACCTACCATCCATGCAGAATACGGAATGACAGAGCTACTCTCCCAGGCATATGCCTGCGAACAGGGACGTTTCCGCACACCCGACTGGATGAAAGTCCTCGTAAGAGATGAAAATGATCCGTTCCAGCTGTATACACAAAAGGCGGCAGGCGTCATCAACGTGATCGACCTCGCCAACGTATATTCCTGCGCGTTCATTGCCACAGAAGACATCGGCCGCCTGCACTCCGATGGCAGCTTCGAAGTACTGGGCCGGTTGGACAACTCTGCCCTGCGTGGTTGTAGCCTCATGGTCAGTTAACTTTAAGGAAAGCTACTTAACTGATTACATTTTATTGTAATTTACCGCCCCGAAAACAATCGCTATGAAAACGCCTATACTGTTTGTAATATGGCTGGCGCTTGCCGCGCCCGTACATGCCCAGTTTTTTAAGAAAATATCCGATAAAGTAAAAGGGATCACATCCCGGAAGGAAGATCCCGACAGAAGAGAGGAACCAACATTACCAGAGCAGGAAACCACTAAGTCCGCTGCCAAACGCTCTGCTCTCACCATTGGTGGAGATGAAACTGTCAGCATAGATTCAAGCTACGAATTTGATGTAGCCGTATACCAGGAATCCGTCGCTTACCAGGCTAACCAGCAAGTAGTAGATGGTGGTGAACAGATCGTCATCTATTACAGTAATACCAAACCGCAGACATGTATACAACTGAATAGCAAAGCTACCGGCGCCCGCTATCATTTCTATGTGGACTTTGCCAACGAGTCGCAATTGAGTATAACCGCCATGAACCGTATCGGAAGCGGTGACAAAGAGAAACTGGACCTAGAACAAATGGAGCCGGTATATCCGGGTGAAATAGGCTACTTGAGCCAATTGACCCGTACCGGCGCAAAAAAAGTCATCGCAGGTGTAGCCTGTGAAGAATATGTAGCACAGAACAACAGGGAAGGGCTACAGATCGCCAGAACCAGCCATGCGCAGGTAACCGCCCATGTATGGATACCCATGGAAGCGCATACCTTGTTCCATGGATACGGCTTGATGCCCGAAAAATACAAACTGCAGATAGAGCGGATGAGAAGGGAAGGTTCTTACCCTCCGGTGGTATTCCCCTTGGAAATGTACCTGCAATACGGTAACGGCGATCGTATCTATACATATACAACCGACATCATAACCGGGGAAAAGTGGAAGGTAAATATCAGGGACATTATCAAATGATTCCTTAAGGAAGTAAAGTAGCCTTTTGGAGTACCGCTGACAATTCGGTACCGTTAGTAAGTTCCTCCATATAAGGAAAACTCTTGTGATCCATCCCGAACTTACTCATCAGGTAAATATCCAGATCTTCTGAAGACTTACGCTGATTGACAAAATCACGCAGGAAAAACAGAAAACTCTGCCGCTCTTTCTCTAATACAAGCAGGATAGCAATCTTCTCTTTCAATTCATCACCAATATTCACGCGAAAGATATCCAATATACGTTGGTACTTGTCTGCATGCAACTGCTGATAGAACTTGGGTAGAAAGTCCAGACAAAAATATTCAACGGCAATGTTATCAAATATGCCTGCTGTGGTCTCACCAGCATCCATATTATGCCAGGTCGCCCAATGAAGTAACTCCTGAACAGTGAGATGACCTGCTACGTACTCTTCCAGGTGATGTAATAAACCTTCGCGGGTAGGCGTAGTATCTTCTGCGTGAGACAGATGGGTAACGATATCAAAATAAAAATGCTCATTCATCTCCCTTGCTGCATCACTGAGCTGATGGGTGATGTCCGTTTCTTCTTCATCGGGTTCACTGTCGAGTGGGATAACGCCCGCGGTTACGGCCACGATCTCCTGACTGGTTTTACGACCTTGCAGATAATCCTTGATTAGTGTAATGAAATACGTAGATGTTACTGATGGCATTTCATTCTTCATGATATAGATTTTTTCTCTTAAAATAGACGGTCGCGATATTACAGTATTGAACGGCATCAGCAGTTCGCCCCCTTGTTGTCATTATGCGAAACAGTTCTCAAAGAATAGCGATTCAATTCTGTGATTTCAATGCCTGTGTCCTACGTATGCTGCGAATGTAGCGAAAAACGGGTAAAACAACATAAAATTCAGTTGCAACATCCATATGGGTTACTTGTTACGAACAACCCGTACCGTTACTGGGCGACACCTAATATCAGCCGCTGTGCAGCCGCCTGCGCAAAAAAAGCAGCGGTAGCTTGTTTAATGTCTTCATTGGCAGGTATCTGCAATAATTCGCAGGTCCTGGAAATAAGCCCCGCCTGCTCCATAGGAGCGGATGCCAGTGATTCCAACATATGTACAAAAGCCGGAGATAGATCGTTGAATAAGATCTCCCCACTCTCCGGATGCCGGTGAAGACACAGAAAATAATGCCCCTCATCCTCAGCTGTGATCGTAGCAGCCTGCTTAAGATGCACCGGGTAAGTAAAATACTGTAAATGATGTTCCGGGTTGATTACCAATGCTTCCGATCCTAAATCGCCGGCCTTAAAAACAGCTGGTATATCCTCCATCATATATAATTCCACCTCTAGCCACTCAAACAGCAACAATTCGCTTAAAAAAGGATATTGCCGATGCAGTGGACTGTCATATCCCTGGTACCACTCATAAAACTCCCTGGGCATATACCATACCTGGGGGGACTGGCAGCCGTGTTCACTGAAAAACGCCTGTACCAGCTCATCCCATTCCTCTGTCTCCAGCAGCTGGAACGTCAACGGGTAAGACGATTGCAAACTATCATCTACCACATTGTAAACCAACCGCCTGTAATGATGCACATGCTGCTCCCGCACACCAGGGATAGCGGAGTACTCTCCCGTACGGCAATAAGTAGCCAGGGAGGATTGCTGCTGTTTGGTATGATCACGCAACAGCATAAGCAGCAGGTTTTAACGCAGCAGACTTGATGGCCTGTAACCGCTCCATCTCCGTTTGCAACAGGTGTAACGCCGGAATATTAAAATCCCGCTCCAGCAAAACAGGCACATCCCTTCCCAATTGCTCCATCGCGTGACCAAATAATTCGTACACCGGGTCAATAATAGCCTCGCCATGTGTATCTATGATCAGGTCGGGGGATACCTGCTCATGTCCCGCCATATGTATGTAAGCTACCCTTTCCAATGGTAACTGATCTATAAACTGACGGGCATCATATTGATGATTGAATGCATTCACATAGATATTGTTGACATCAAGTAATAAGTCACAATCTGCCTCCTGCAGTATCGCATTAATAAATTGCAACTCGCTCATCTCCGGCGCTACCGGCGTATAATAACTGACAATCTCAATCGCCATCTTCCGTTCCAATACCTCCTGCACGGTCCGTATCCTGGCAGCAACATGTTTCACGGCATCACCGGTAAAAGGAATGGGTAGCAGATCATACAAATGTGCATTGTCACATTTGGAATAACTAAGGTGTTCAGAATATAACTGTGCATTGGTCTCTTGAAGGAACTGTTTGATCTTGCGTAAAAAATCAATATCCAGTTCATCCGGACTTCCGATAGACAGGCTAAGTCCGTGCGTAAAAAGTGGATAGCGCTCCAACGCACGCCTCAACTGTTTTTTCCAATATCCTCCAATACCTATCCAGTTCTCCGGCGCTACTTCTATAAAAGCAGGATGGAGTACAGGGTTTTCCAGCATCTCTGTCGCAAAATCTTTTCTGAAACCAATACCTACCATAACAATTAGTTTTTTACAACACCACATTATGCAAAAACACCGGTAGGAAAGCCGGTACGACTTCCTACCGGATGAGTAAGAAATTTAGCAAATAGCCAGATGGTGAGTTATGGCTTCTCTGCTTTCGTAGAGTCTTTCTTATTTCCTTTTTTCTTCTTGCCACCACATTTGCCTTCGCCACATTTACCCTCTCCGCACTTACCTTCTTTACCTTTTACTTTTGCAGAATCCTTTTTCTCGCCGCATTTCAGCTCAAGTGCTCTGCTGGTACTTGCTTTTTCTTCCAGCAGATTAGTACGTACTGTAGCACCGGAACCTAATTCGTTAAAATGAAACGCAGGTGTAGCGCTAACAGGAAGAGTAACAGCTGCTAAGAGTGCGCCGGCCACTAAAGAGCCACTTAACAGACCTTTCTTTTTGTTGTCCATTGTTGTAAGTTTAATAGTGAAGTTTATTTATTAGTGAATGGTGAACTAGATCGACTCAGATCGGGAATCGGATAGCGTAACGTTATGCATTCTATCTACGATGCAATTATACTGCCTGGATTTGGTACCAAAATTTCTTTTTCCCTAAAAGGTTGTTAAATAACATATAGTCTCGATAACTACATCAGGAAAAATAGGTACCACACCTGCTACATAACATTATCCACATAGTATGCCATTTGACCTCTCCCGACGCTAATTCTTTCGCCTTCCCGGGGGGCATTTTATGGGGGAAAAGGTGTAAATTGTACTTTTGACAATATTGTTAAAAGTCATAATAATAACCTACAGCCTTATACGGTCCTGATGATGTTGATCCTGGTGTTATGATTTGATTAAGCGCAAATTGTTGATAATCTGGCAGATAGTAATGCTGTGGCTAGCTTGTCCTGGGTGATTCGGATAGAAAATTGACCGGATAGGCAATTTGCCTGAGCCTGCTGTCAAAATATTAGTTACATCGCTCTTGATCCGGCATTACCGGAGAATAAACTGTTACGTCAAAAACAATTACAGGGAATACAACAACCAAAGCTGTCTATAAACAACACTACATTGCGCTAAATGTTCTCGCAGTCGGAAACTATCACCTAATACCACGCTACTTATGCAACAACTTGCTGTACCCCCTAAGGCAAGAATACATACCATAGATATCCTGCGGGGTATCATCATGGTGATCATGGCACTGGACCACGTCCGGGATTTTTTTCACATAGATGCCTTCCAGCATGATCCTGTCGATCCTGCCACCACCACACCCATCCTGTTCTTCACACGTTGGATCACCCACTTTTGTGCGCCCATCTTTGTGCTGCTCTCAGGCACCGCGGCCTTCCTCGCCGGTCAGCGCAGATCCCCGGGAGAGCAACAACGTTTGCTGTTGTCTCGCGGACTATGGTTACTGGTCGTAGAAATCACTATCATTAACTTCAGCCTCACCATTAACCCCGCCTTCCATCTCATCATCTTACAGGTACTATGGGCGATCGGCTTTAGCATGATCTTGCTGTCCCTAATGGTGAAACTACAGTGGCAGGTTATATTGCTGATCGGTATATTGATCACCGGAAGCCATAACCTCCTGGATGCCGGCGAAGCGATAAGCAAAGGCCAGGTAGGTCCCTTCTGGATATTTTTACACCGGCAGGCCGTTGTGCCCCTGAACAGCCATCTTACTATTTTCTACCTCTATCCCATTCTACCCTGGACAGGGATTATGTTTATAGGTTACGCCCTGGGGCGCTTATATATCGCCGAAGTAACACCCGTTCAAAGAAAACGGCTACTGCTGCTTACAGGTATGGCAATGATCCTGCTGTTTGTGATCATACGATGGGCCAATAAGTATGGAGACCCTCAGCCGTGGAGTATACAAGCTACCTCCTGGCGTACTTTTCTTTCCTTTCTGAACATCAGTAAATACCCACCTTCGTTATCATATACCTGTGTTACAATAGGCACAGGACTCCTAATATTGGCTGCCCTGGAAGGCAAAGCAGGCAAGTGGCTGGAGATAGCTCGAACATACGGAGCAGTGCCTTTTTTCTACTACGTCGCACATTTTTACCTGATCCGGATATTGTCCGTCATCTATTTTTTTATAGCAGGCTATGGCGTAAAAGACATCCCCGGCCCCATGTTTTTCTTCCGTCCGCCTACCGGAGGGCTATCCTTATTCGGGGTATACCTCATATGGATCACGGTTGTAGTAACGCTTTACCTTCCTTGCCGGTGGTTCGCAGCCTACAAACGTACTCATCGTCAGTGGTGGCTCAGCTATGTGTAGTTTTGTCAACTAAGTGGGGAAACACAGGGACAGCTTTATGAGCACGTCCAGTTCTACTACGCTTCTCCTGCGGGGATATGTTTATGCAGGTGCTGCAATTCCAGTATGGTCGTTTTGCCGTTGTGACTTTCCCGGTACATCGGCACGAACTTCCGCCCGTGTTTGATCTCACCATAAGTATAAGAGGTTCGCTGCGCCACGAAGTTGGAATACACGTCGTTAAATCCTCTTAGCATGACATACAACTCTACATCTGCCTGCTGCATGTCTTCTTCCGTTAAGCCGAGTAGCGGACTGTTCTCGTCTATTGGATGTACCACCGTCCAGCTCATAGGGAGGTTTTGTAGGTGCTTACGCTCCAGCGTTAACTCGTAAAATTTATACACCGCCTCTCCGTTTTCCTGCACCTGCAATCCCAGGTTCACCGTTATTGACAGATCACTTAACGTATGGTTCTCCTTATAACAGGCCAATCGGAACTTAAGCCCCTGTCCGCCTTTATACGGACCAATGATCGCATGGTCGCTGAACACCAGGTGTGCCCTGGGTTTGGAAAACCGGCCATATATAAGGCCCGTAGCGATAGCAAAAGAAAGAAACCCACTCATCGCTTCTATCGCCGCCACAAAATTGGCGCCGTCACCAACCGGGTTTACACGTCCGTAACCTACCGTAGTAAAGGTCTCCGTACTGAAAAAGTATAACTCCTTAAATCGCTCCCATCCGTTATGAGCAATAATCCCCTGTAATTGCTGCGCGCCCAGCACGAGATAAACACCGGTATATACCAGGTTGATCACCAGGAAAAAAAGTAATAAAGCCGCAATAAACTGCCAGCCGGGTAAACTCAGTAACATATGATAAACACTGAACCGCTCGAAGAAAGGATACCCTTCCCGGCGCAGATTGTAAGTGCCATCCCGGTTGATAAAACGGCCCCCATAGCCCTCGGCATTTACGCCGAAACCGGTATCATTGTTTTGTTTTGAAAATGGATTGATGCGCGAGATCAACGGCATAATGAGTAAGATTTATTCCCTGCCTTAAGGGAATATAAATGTATAAAATATATGCATCACCACATCAGTATACACTGCAATACCCATATCCGGATTGTATGTTACCTTTAAAGGTAGTTGAAGAACATATCACCCAATAAAAAATAAGGAATGAAAGCAGTCGTATTAAACGGAATCGATCAACCCTTAGAACTGGAAGAATTACCCATGCCGGTAGCAGCACCGGGAGAAGCTGTCGTGAAAATCCAGGCAGCAGCCTTTAATAAAAGGGACTGGTGGATACAAAAAGGACAATATGCAGGTTTGAAATTTCCGATCGTATTAGGATCTGATGGCAGTGGCACCGTTCATAGCGTAGGCGATGAGAAAGATAATACCTGGATAGGCAAAGAAGTAGTGATACTGCCTTCCCTGAATTGGGGCAGTAATGAAGCCGTACAACAGAAATCCTTCACCATCCTCGGACTACCGGAAGCAGGTACTTTCGCAGAATATGTAAAGGTGCCGGTACAAAACCTTTTCAATAAACCAGCTCACCTCACCTTCGAACAGGCTGCTGCCTTCCCGCTCTCCGGACTCACCGCCTTCCGGGCACTCTTCGTCAAAGGACAATGGCAGCCGGGAGAAAAAGTGCTGATCTCAGGAGTAGGAGGGGGCGCCGGCTCCTTCGCCCTACAATGGGCCGTGAACGCAGGCGCCGACACTTATGTCACTTCCGGCAGCCGTGAGAAGATCGAACAGGCCATCGCCCTGGGTGCAAAAGGTGGCGTTAACTATCGCGATGCAGACTGGAAAGAGCAACTGGCCAAACAGGCGGGTGCCTTTGATGTCATCATAGACAGCGCACTGGGAGATGGGTTTGAAAACCTGGTCGCATTAGCTGCTCCAGGTGGCAGGATCGTATTTTTCGGTGGCACCGCTGGCAATATTCCTGCTATCAATGGCCGCCCCATCTTCTGGAAACAACTAAGCATCCTCGGTACCACCATGGGCTCCCCCAAAGATTTTCAAGCCATGCTCGATTTTATCGATCAGTATAAAATAATCCCAATAGTAGATGAAGTATTGCCCCTGGCACATGCAGAAGATGCCGTAAGACTACTAGATAACGACTCCTCCCGATTTGGGAAAGTGGTCCTCGAAGTATAACCAATCAAAAGGGCGGTCATTTACTATGACCGCCCTTTTTCTATCTGGTATGCCTATGTTTACGTTAGTTCAGTTTATGAAGCTCTACCTGGTTCGCAGTGGCAAATGTCTCCTTCATCTTCTGCAATTGCGGAATGATGAACTGTGCCGCCCGATCATAATCCGCCTGCAGATCACCACTGAGTTTATCGGCGGGTAAAGACTGAATGTAGCGGATCTGCTGCGTACAATCCTTGATAATCTTGTCAGAAATATCCTTCGCCTTTTCAGTATCTCCGGCCAGGTAGTAAGCGTATGCCGTCTGCATCCCCGCAATATTGTGGAAGTTACCTTGAGAGGTCATCGCATATGGGAAATTAGCTTCAGATATATGCCGGTCCATCGTATCCAATACCTCCTTCGCCTTCGCCTTGTCTCCCTTTTCCGCCAGGTCTATTGCAAGCCGGGTGCAGGTATCACGCAACCGCTGCAACATCACCCGGTTGGGTTCATCAAAGTAAATACCTTTCTTGTCCGCATTGCCAAAAGCAAATTTTTGCATCACCGCTTTGTAGGTTTTCTCCGTATAAATGGGTATCTCCGCCCGTTGTCCATCCGCTGCTGCAGGGATAGCTGCCGGTACCAACCGGAACGTCAATCCCTCGCTTTGCAGATAATTATCTAACCCTAGCCCTTGCACGATAGCGGGCGTGGTCACATAGATAGGCCGTTTCCAGTCATTACTGGCAATGATATCCAGTAACGCCAGCTCATTTTTGAGCAACCCGTCCTTCTTCAACTGGAAGGTCACCGGTGATACGATCCGGTCCTTGTCCGCTACAGATACCACATCCTGCTGCATGACCTGCTGCTTGTCAACAGGTACGAACAATTGCTTGGAGGGGAGGAAGTTCACCTGGTCGCCGCGTGTAGTCGTCAGCTGCATACGTGGATCGTCAGTCCCTACAAACTGTATCACCTCCCGCAGATTATAAGCCTTGTCCTGAGGAAAGATACCGGCGTCATGATAAAGTACATAGTTACGCTGGTCGCTGTTATACTGTGAGGCACTTAACGTCAGTGGTACCGGCGCACTTTGATTGATACGCTGCCGCTGCTGATTGATATACCATTCCGCCGCCAGCAACCCGGAATGAATAATGCGTACATCCGGCCGAACGCCCTCAACCTCCTGTGCATACCACAAGGGATAGGTCTCATTGTCACCAAGGGTGAACAGGATAGCATTCGGCGCACATGATTCCAGGAAACTTTTGGCCGCATCACGGGCAATCACCTTGTTCGAACGGTCATGATCATCCCACTCCTGGGAAGCCATCAGCACAGGCACTGCCAGCATACAAAGTACAGTAGCGACAACAGGAGTATATGCCAGCTTACTCCGCTTTTTCATCCATTGATACACCGCAAGGGTACCCAACCCTATCCAAATCGCAAAGGCATAGAAAGAACCTACATAAGCATAGTCCCTTTCCCGGGGCTGCGCACCGGGCTGATTGATATATAATACAATAGCAACACCGGTAAAGAAAAATAGTAAACCCACAACAAGACTATCGCCGCGATGACCGCGATAATGATAAAGCAAACCAAGTATACCTAAAATGAATGGCAGGAAGAAGAGGGTATTATGTGCTTTGTTATGTAGTAAACTATCAGGCATGGTACTTTGATCCCCATACAACAGGTTGTCAATAAAAGGAATACCGGATATCCAATTACTATCCCGTACATTACCGTTGCCTTGTATGTCATTCTGCTTACCGGCGAAGTTCCAGAAGAAATATCGCAGGTACATAAAGTTCAGCTGATAAGTAAAGAAGTAACGCAGGTTGTCCGCAAATGTAGGCGCCTGCCCCTCTGCAAGTCCCAGCCACTGACGGTAGGCATTGGCATGCCCCTGCTGCGTATCCGAATCCCATACCCTGGGAAACAGCATCATATCTTTATGATCGTACACCGCCTTATACTGATGCCCGGCCAATGCATAATGATCTCCTTCCCTCACATACATAGGCTGGATCTTTTCGTAATCTACCGGTTTCGCAGTAAACGTCTGACCATACACCAACGGGAAATCCCCGTACTGCTCCCGGCCTAGGTAACCTTTAAGCGCCATGGGATTATCCACATTATACATATCCAGCCCCGGATTGGCATTGGAACGTATCAACGTAGTAATATAAGTAGAATAACCGATCAGCAGGAAAGTTGTACAGTACAACGCCAGCCGCACATGGTAATAACGCTTACGATTAGCCCAGCGGAATCCCGCCCATAATACCACCGATATCAATACAATGAACAATACCACCCCGCTGTTGAAAGGGAGATGAAAACTGTTGACCAGCCATACTTCCAGCACACTGGCGATCTTCGCCGGATATTGTATAAGCCCCGTCTGTATAATGCCTGTAATGGCACAACCCACCAGGAAAGCCATGATACCGCCTTTCACGGTAGGCTTATACCGCCTGAAATAATATACCATCACAATAGCAGGAATGGTCAGCAGGTTAAGCAAATGCACACCAATAGACAATCCCATGATGAAGGCGATCAATACCAGCCAGCGGTCCGCAAAGGGTTGATCCGCCTGCTCCTCCCATTTCAGGATCGCCCAGAATACAACAGCCGTGAAAAGAGAAGAAAGTGCATATACCTCTCCCTCCACGGCAGAGAACCAGAAAGAGTCAGAAAAAGTATAAGCCAATGCACCTACCACACCCGCACCCAGGATAGCAATCGTGCGCTCCCCGTCAGGCAACATCCCTTTCGGTAACAACAGTTTACGGGCAAAGTGAGTAATGGTCCAAAAAAGGAAAAGAATAGTAAATCCACTAGCCAGGGCACTCAATATATTCATACCCAACGACACCTGCGACGGGGGTAACCACATGGTGAAAAGCCGCCCTATTAATAAAAATAAAGGAGCGCCGGGAGGATGAGGGATCTGTAACTTCCAGGCAGCAGCAATGAATTCGCCGCAATCCCACAGGCTGGCAGTTGCCTCCATAGTACTGAGATACACCGTACAGGCGATCAGGCACACCCCCCAACCTAGGAGTGTGTTTAACTTATTGAAATTCATATTGCAGGATGTTAATAGCAACAGTAAATCCGGCACTCGCCGGCAGGGAGTTCAACAAGATCACAGATACGTGGACAGCGCATATTCCTTCCCATCCAAAGGAAGTCATTCTACTCTAAAAATTATGTTAAAAGTGGCTAAGCATATCATCCAGTATCTCATGGATGGAGATATCCAGAATAGAGCAATAACGTACAAAAAGGACAAGCTGCAGAGGCGTGCGGCCATTTTCAACCTTACTGACATACGACTTGCTTACATGTAAATGGCTTGCTATAAACTCCTGTTTGATTCCTTTCTCAAGCCGATGATACTGTAAACGCGAGCCTACAAGTTTGAGAAATTTGTTGTTCATACAAATACCTGTTAAGGGTACAACACAAAGGTCTCCGCAGAAACTGCGTCAGCAACGCTGTTGTAACCAGATAGCGATTTTTTAACGTGCACCAAAAAAATAATTCAACAATATTATCGATACGGATAAAATAGTATCGGAATTGGGTAAAAAATGGGTAACAACTATAAGGGCATTTCAACAATGAGTTTTAAAAATCAGTCATAGTCAACTAAAGTAAACGATTTATCCCAGAGATACAAACATGACCGGTCAAAAAATTATTGTAATAGTGGTATTTATTTCACTGAAATGTGTATGCCGTACACAGCATTAGCGCCGCTTATAGTCATATTACTTGTACCGCATTATCCACTAGCATAACTAAGTTTCCCCTAGGGAAACTATTTTTTATCGTATAATTTCATCTTTCGAAAATAATCAGCCAATTTTATATCAGAATACAGTAACCCTACATCCAATAAATACCTGGTACGTAATCGCTTACTTTTTGAAAGACCGCCAAATACCATAGCAACAACACTGGGCTTTTTGAGAAAAACACGACTATGAACAACAACACCCTGATATTTGATCTCGACGGAACCCTCGTAGACACCGCCAATGGTATCACCTTTGCCATCAACCTAGTACTAACAGCCGAAGGCTTGCTGCCTTTACTACGCGAAGAAGTACTACCTTGCATCGGCACCGGCGGAACCGCCCTCGTACAATGCGCCTTGCAAAAAGCAGGCGTAATACCCGAACCGTCATTGGTCCATCACCTGCAGCAGAAATACCTGTCTGCCTATCTCAAAGAACCCCTGCACGATACATACCTCTATCCAAATGTACACGACACATTATCCACATTGAAAGCACAAAACACCTACCTCGCCGTATGCACCAACAAAGCCGGGACCATCGCCCTGCAAATACTGCATGAACTACAACTCTCCCCGTTCTTCAACACCATCATATGCGGTGATACCCTGCCGCAAAAAAAACCACATCCCCTCCCGGTACAACATATCATCCGCGCTAGCACCCGCCCCCCAAAAAATTGCGCGCTGATAGGCGATACCATTAATGATGAACTGGCCGCCCGAAATGCAGGTATCAGCTTCACCTACGCCGCATACGGATACGGAACCCCAGAAGCACTTACCTCATCACCAGATCAATGTATCCTCGCCTTCTCCGAACTCAGTGAGGTCTATTCCAATATCACTTTGTAGCAGACTACAATCGATTGTAAATAAGCGGCCATGCACATGTCAATATCTGGGAATTTTAATTGGAAAAATATCATCCTCCTGATGATAAGCCAGGCCATATTCATGATAGGCACCGGCACCATTATCGCCACCTCTCCTATCATCGGCAAATCCCTGGCAAACAACGCCTCCCTGGCTACATTACCGATCTCCTTTCAATACCTGGCCACCATGCTCGTACTGATACCAGTAGCCGTATTGATCAGGAAATATGGTTATGCAAACGCCTTCGCAACAGGAGCATTGTTAGGTGCCATAGGAATGGCCCTGAGCGCACTATCGATCATTATCAACAGCTTCACCCTCTTTACAGCTTGTAAAACCTTCATCGGCGGCCACAACGCTGTCTCCCAATACTACCGCTTCGCCGCCGCCGAAAGCGTTTCCCCCGCACATAAAACCACCGCCATATCACTCACCTTACTGGGTGGCATCATCGCCGCCTTCTGTGGCCCTTCCCTCGCACAAGCCACCGCACAACTCACACAACAACCTTTTACCGCCACCTTCATCCTCCTCACAGGCCTCACACTGATCACCGCCTTTATCATCAGATATCTTCAAATACCACAGCAGCCAGATCAGAGCTCCACAGCAGCAAAAAGACCTTATAGTATCATTATTAAACAACCGGCATTCCTGATCGCCGTTACCTGCTCCGCAGTCGGATACGGCGTCATGAACTACCTAATGGTTATGGCCCCGCTGGTATTGGATGCACAACGCTGCTCGTTTGCCGTAGCCGCCAATGTCCTCCAATGGCACCTCGTAGCCATGTTTTTACCTTCCTTGTTCACCGGCTGGCTGAGTAAAGTATTCGGCCTCTCTACCCTTACCATGACAGGAGCCATATTGCTCATACTATCTATACTCACCAATCTCCAAATGCCGGGACTCCACTACTTCACAGGGTCCTATATACTCCTGGGCGTAGGCTGGAATTTTCTTTATGTGGGAGGCTCCGCACTACTCACTACCACCTACAGACCGGCAGAACGCGAAAGCATACAGGCTATCCACGATACGATCGTATACGTCGTCATCGCATTATCATCCCTGCTCGCAGGTACCACATTCTATAAATACGGTTGGCGTACCATCAACTGGACCGTATTGCCATTGCCGTTCATCGCACTGTTTGCCACCCTCTGGTACACCTTGTATCAGCATCGGAAAAAATAGATACTTCGGTCAATATTATTAATGGCATTGCTCCTTTACCAGTCATGGTAAAGAATATCCACAACAAATGGATAAAGCCCTTCTATTGCCATAACCGCCAATAAATAAGTATAAACCTGTCTGGAAAAACAAATGTTAACTCGAAAACTTTTAATCATTATGGACGCAGATGAACTCTTTGGAAGTGACCAATACGCTTCCCGGATATCAAATGGACATCGCATACTGGACACCTGCAGCCGCGATGAGATGAGGCTGTACGATCAGCATACCTTCGATAAGCAGGCCATTCGGCTACCTTACCAGGTATGGATAGAAAATGTGATCGCTTCGATACGCCAGTCTACCAATGATACCCTCTCTACAAGATTGCTGGCACTGATAAAAAGGACGCGTAAAAGCCTATCCTTGTACAATGCCAAACATGCTGGCCCCGCTGAGCTGATCACCGAATTTTTCTTCGACAAGATTTTCTTTAATGTGAAAGAAGCGCATTTTAGCAAACAGCTGATGCATCATAAAATTCGCTCTCTGCTGCAACAAAAGAAACCACTGTCATTATGCCTGCCGCTATTCAGCTGGAAACCCATATCCCCCGTGAAGAATGCCGGATACCTGCCCGACTTCGCAGAAATAGCCTCCCTTGCAAGATGTTATAAAGTAGCACATATCCTCTCAGAGATCTACCCGCATGAAGTAAACTTTAATATCTATGCAGATGGCTCTAAATATCGGCGCGCTTGCTTCACACCTCACTATATGGTGGCCGGCTATCAAAAAGGAATGCACTACTGGAACCAACAACTGGGTACCTCCCACCTGGTCAATATCATCGACTACGAATCAGCCGTATTAAACGCGATAGGGCAGCAAAAAGTAGAAGAACGTACAGGCATGTATCGCAACAGGTTCCGGGAACTGACAGATAAATACACCGAACACTTCGATCCTTATAACATAATGGATAGCATAGAACATGTCCGCCTGATCGACAGCACAGGCGAACAGATCGCTTTTACATTATTAGCCATCCTTTCTATCGTCTACTACAAACATGAAACACTCGCATTACCCTTGCTGAAAAGAGACGATACAGCCAGCCAGTTCTATCTTTTCTATCTCCAATCCATCGCAAAGGATATCAGGATCATCACCGATAGCCAGATACCACCGCAAGTAGATGGCGACTATCGTACCCATTTCAGCGATATCATGATCGACATGCGCACACAGGCCTGGTTTGCCGCACTGAAATATGTAGCCACTTCCATTACAGATCGCCGCCTTGAAATGTGGAAAAAAATAGATCCCGATCAGGTGAAACTAACCATCCATGGTAAAGCTGGAGAGATCAAGTTCATCACCACCAACAGCGCTTGCATGACCCTCACCGCACAACATACTGTCGGTGGCATCAGAAAAAAAGAAGAACACATCAAAGCCGATTTTGTCTATCGCATAGAAAGGGAATCAAAAGGAGAACGTCCCGTAATGCTGGATGGAATGGGTGGCATACTGCCTCCGGATAGCCCGCTAATGCAAATGCACGCATTAAGACAACCCATCTGTTACCTGGATCAGTCAGTCAGCGTCTATGAATTATTACACAATTATCTGGACCTCGATTAAAAAGTAACCGCATGCAATACAAGGAAAAATTTGATGGATTGTGGGAAGTATTGAACCAGATCGATACCATCCCCAACTATGAAACACAATCGCCGGTCATCATCAGCACAGAAGAGCTGAATAAGGTGATCACACAATGGAAGATCAATATGGCCGAACAGGCTCGCCTGTTGGCCAAAAGAGCCCGGCAACAGCTGGAACTCATGAACGCCTTACCATCATATGAATTCTCCGCTGATAAACAGCGACTCCGGGCCGCCGCTTGTGCAGAGATATTTCGTCATCCCGCTATCTCCAAAAATGCAAGCTACCTCGATAGCACCAGCCTGCGCGAACAGATCTGGCAGTGCCAGCAGCAACAGGGCAAACTGGTGTTCGAACTGGGCTGGGGACAACCCAAAAAAGACGCCGGCCTACTCAAAGCATCCGGCCCATTCCCGGATATAGCAGAGATGTTCGCCTTGGCAAGGCTAGGCGTCATACTACAGGCCATACAACTGATCTATGAAGAAGTACCGGTAGAATGCCATATCATCACAGGTGGCACCAGGTTTTTTGAATCAGTCTTCACCCGCTCATATATCGACGATACCTATAATCAGCAGCGTAAATTAATAACAGCCGCATTGGGCCTGGAGCAACACATTTGCTTCTCCGATATCACCAGGTATCACAGCCGCGAATATATCCGCGAGCAACTGCAGCACCGCATGCAACAACATCCGCCCGCCCCCCAGGACGTCGATGCCATATTCCGTATGGTGTTATTCAGTATTGATTGGCATCACCTGCTGGGAATACAATGCAACGCCATGACAACCGCCCCGCATGACCTGCCCGTACCCGAGGCCGCCAAACAATGGTTACGATCACTCCCCGATGAATCCAAAAAGCAATGGCTACGGCAACTATTGGCATCTATTGCAAACCCGGACATACAAGAGCCTGTACAAACAGCAGAATGTCCCCCTGCCGTATGGTTAGAGACCCGGCAATGGATGACCGCAGTAGCCAGAATATCCGCTGCCAAACACCTGCTGTTAGGACTGGGAGAGGTAGCCGGCCGTACTAACACTACAGGATACGCCGAAGCATGCATAATACCGCTCTCCGTTATCGAAAAAGAACACAAACCAGACATCCCCGCCTTACTACTGCTTGGTAAAAGATATGCCAACACAATGCCCCAACATGTAGTGGGCATATTAGAGGAATATGGTATGACCTGCGAAAATGGACTGGATTTTAAACCTTATCTCACCAGCGTAACATCCTGCCGACCGGTATTTTTACAGCCGGATGGCAATGAGCAACAAGCCCTTTTCCAACCCCTCGTTACCCACAATCAGCCACTCCTGCTTATCGGAAATAGCAACAAAGAAGTAGTCAGCGCCCTCTCCGGCATAGCTTTCCTGACAAACATCTCCTTACTCAAATAACAAAGATTCCACCTGCTGAAAAGGGGGCCAGGCTTTGACCTGCCCCTTTTTTTGTCGCCCCTTCTCCGCCCAAAAGCCTCTCAGCTTGTCACACTCTCAGAATAGCCCTACCTTTGTACCTTATTTTTTAAGTAGTGATATGACTTTTCGCGACCTGAACCTGAATACGCCATTGCTGAATGCACTCGATGAACTGGGATTCATCGAGCCTACTCCTATACAACAAAAAGTGTTCTCCGTAACCATGTCCGGAAGGGACGTCTGTGGTATCGCACAGACCGGTACAGGGAAAACTTTTGCTTATCTGTTGCCCTCTCTGCGCCAGCTAAAGTATTCGAAGGAGAAACCACCGCAGATGCTCATCATCGTACCCACCCGCGAACTGGTAGTACAGGTAGTAGATGCCATCAAATCACTTACCACCTACATGACCCTCCGCGTATCCGGTGTATACGGTGGCGTAAATATGAAACCGCAAATGGCCGCCATGCTGGAAGGACTGGATATACTAGTAGCCACCCCCGGCCGCCTGTACGACCTGGTGCTGAGCGGATCGCTCAAACTCAAAAACGTAAAACGCCTCGTCATAGATGAAGTCGATGAAATGCTTAACCTCGGATTCCGTCCCCAGTTGATGAATATCCTCGACCTGCTCCCCACACGCAGGCAAAACCTGCTCTTCTCCGCCACCATCACAGAAGAAGTAGAACAACTTATAGAACAATATTTTAACAACCCGGAAAGGATCGAAGCCGCACGCGCCGGTACCCCCCTGGAAAATATCTCCCAGGTGGCCTACCTCGTACCCAACTTCAATACCAAGGTCAATCTCTTGCACCTGCTGCTTAATACAGACCAGGACATGACCAAAGTGCTGATCTTTACCGCCACCAAACAGCTGGCCGACCAACTCTTCGAACAACTGGAAACCCGGTTCCCGGAAAAAGTAGGCGTCATCCACTCCAATAAAGAACAAAAACGCCGCTTCGAAACCATTCAGCAATTCCAGGCAGGCAACTATCAAATGATCATCGCCACCGACGTAATCGCCAGAGGTATAGATGTCGCCGAAGTCTCCCATGTTATCAATTTCGATATCCCGGAAGTACCGGAAAACTATATCCACCGCATCGGCCGTACAGGTAGAGCAGACCGCAAAGGGATCGCCGTCACCCTCGTCACCGAACGCGAAACAGAACAGCTGGAAGCCATCGAGGCCCTCATGAACTATCAGATACCGCAAGCACCCCTGCCGGCCAACCTGGAAATATCTACCGTCCTCACAGAAGACGAAATTCCCAAAGTGGCCATGCGCAATACCCTCATCAAACCAGTATCCAGAGAAGGTGCCGGCGCCGCCTTCCACGAAAAACTGGCCAAGAACAAAAAGGTCAATCGTAAGGTCAGCCACGCCGATAAAATGAAATTGAAATACGGTAAACCAAAAACCAGGGGAGCAAAACGGAAATAATTCTTAATGCATTAATAATCAATGAAATTATTGCCCTTTGCCGGTATTCGGCAAAGGGCTTTTCCTATACCTCAGGTCCACCTTTCCTGTATCATTCCTATAACTCTCCTATACCTCAGGTCCACCTTTCCCACCCCAGAGATATACGCGCAGGACGATAGGAAAAATATAACAGTTTTGGTAAATGTATCTAGGTACCTTCAAATAGCATAAAAAGGGAGCCAATAAAAGTAGCTATGTCGACCTGGTGGATATTCGCGAACTGAAAAATTATGAAAGCGGAAATGTGAAGTTTAAACTAACTTTAAATACCGGACGCTATTTCCTGAATAATAAAACATGGGGTGGCCTCATCGGTGCCCGGTTCGAATGCGGCTACGAAGGATATACTTTCAATGGCTTCAGCAACTCCGATAGTAGCTCCCGCCCCAGTAAATTCCACCTAAACGGATTTAATGGCGACCTCCGGTACCTCCGGACGCATAAAGCCGTATAACAAGGATAAACCTACTCATTCACTGTAAAAATGATCCGGACGGAGATCGCCATGATCAACTTCATATACAGGAATATGAGCCAAAATTTAAAGAGATCAAAGAATGAAAAACCTGTTCTTAGTATTCACCATTCTACTGGCCTGTAACCAACCGGGTAAAACAGTGGTCACAGACAGCCCGATAACGCCATTATCCATACCCGATACAACCGCCCAAATGGCGCCCGTCAGCGAAGTGCTTACCATCGAACAGGGAGACATCTCCGCCGCTGAATTCGAAAAATACAGATCCACCTATAAAAATATTTTTGATAATAATGCCGGGTCATTCGCAGCAGTCAATGGCGTCACCACCATCCCGCTGACAAATGGAAGTGCCTCCTTCAAAAACAACGAGGGTACCCCTCACGACGAAGACAGGCTCGCTTACCGCTACCTGGGTGCCATCCCCGCACTAAGTAAATACCTCATAGAAGGAAAAGGCTACGAATACCGCTTCTACCTGCTACTCGATAAAAACTCCGGCGCTCAAGACACCATCAACGGTATTCCCTTCATTACACCAGATAAAAAATGGTTCGTCTCCTACGCCGCCAATCCCAACGATGAACCAACACCCACTTCCGAAGTGACCATATACGCTGTTGCACCGGGCGCCATCGCCAAAGCCTGGCAAAAGACCTTCAAACAACTGGTCAAAGAGGTCTGCTGGAAAGACAATAATACCGCCTATCTCAAACTCATCCCCAGCGAAGAGAAGGCCTCCGCACCGGGCTATATCCGCCTCACCATCGCTAACGGCAATACCCCCGCCACCGCCGTCAGCCCATCCTGGTATGGCAACTATGAACTGGTACTCGGCAAAGGAAAAGAAGAACAATGGCAAATTCAATTGCAGGTCACAAAAGAGGGCGCAGTATTCAGCGAAACCGGCTTACAGGTATTCAATCAATACGCCCTCTCCACCAGCCAGGACAATGGCTCCCTGTCCCTCACTTTTAACAAGGCGCTCGAAGGCGGCAGCACCATCCTGCGAAAAGAAGACCACTTCGGACATCTCGAAGCAGCCGGCGACCACTTCGCATTCAAATGTCCCTACCTCGATATCCGCACAAACAACAACAACAACAACACTTATCAGCTCATAAAGAAATAGAAAATAAAGAAGCGTATACCCGGCAAGGTATACGCTTCTTCAATTCATTAACAGCATCCGATGCTGAGTGCTGATTACATACTAAATTTGTATGCTGGTCGGCGGACAGATAAAGCAGCGGGTCAGTTTAGTTGGATCAGTAGTAGTAGCGAAAATACCCGCTAATCCACCACCTGATTTCATATTACTCAGATTAGCTACTTTGATTTTCTTTAATTGCAGTTTGCTTGCGTTTTCCTTTTTCATGATAGATGGTTATGATGGTTAGATAAATGCCATGAATGTAGAATGCAGACTACGCTTCGAAAATAGTAACCGGACAGATGAAACAACGGGTCTTCCTCGTAGGGTCCGTAGTAAGGGTAGTGATAGGGCCAACACCTGCTTTCGTATTGCTCAGATTAGCCACTTTAACTTTCTTTAACTGCAGTTTGCTCAATGTTTCTTTTTTCATGATAGGAGGGTTATGAAGGTTAAACAAATACCATCAAGGTAGACAGAATATTTTAATACAGACATCACCGGAAAGGTGGATTTTTATCACGCACAATCCAACACAACCCAATGAAAAAAAGCGCATACCCTTAGGTATATACTTCTTAAATGCCTTGATCGCATAAAGGGATGAATACGAATTACAAACTTACAGGCCCGATAGTGAAAGTCTCCTCATTTTTCGCAGTCGCAGTTTTCCGGTACTTTCCTCCTTCATACAAAGAAAATTTTAAGGGTGGCAGAAAATAAGGAACAATTACAGCTCGATCACTGTTCCAAAACAGACAAAACAACGGGTCTGATTGGTCGGATGTGTCGGGTTAGTAGTAGTCACCTCCAATAAACCCTTGATAGGTTGCTGGCTCAGGTTAGCCACTTTGATTTTAGTCAGTTGCAGTTTGCTCGATTTTTCCTTTTTCATAATGAGAGGTTATTAATGGTAAACAATACCCGTTAAATTACAGCCCATCTCCCGAAAGAAAATTCACCGTAAAAAATGGATTTTTGCGCAATTTCACTGCTGAAACCAGTAACCTCTCCGCAGTGAATAGCATCCACTGCACAATTGGCGCAATAATTGGCAAATTATTATTTCACCAATAATACCTGAAACCATGATGACCGTACAAAAGATCGCAGAACGCCTCGTAGAGCTCTGCCGTAAAGGCGACTTCGAAACCGCTCAGAAAGAACTTTATGCGCAGGATGTCGTGAGCATAGAACCCTTCGCTACCGACAACTTCGAAAAAGAATCAAAAGGACTCGATCACATCATCGAAAAAGGACACAAATTCGAATCCCTCGTCGAAGAAATGCACGAAATGACCGTCTCCGACCCACTGATCGCCGGCAACATCATCGCCTTCTCCATGATGATGGATCTCACTACAAAAGACAGGGGCCGCTCCCGCTGGGAAGAGCTCTGCGTATACACCGTAAAAGACGGAAAGATTATTGCCGAACAGTTCTTTATGTAACACTAGCTAATGCAATTCCTTTCGTAAGAATAACCCGGCATTGGGCTGGATCGTGGCGGATGGCCCGTACTCATCCAGGTTCATCCCAATGCCAAACTGTACCCCCTTAAGATCAACCCCTACCCGTAAATACTGATACCCCCGGTTGTGATGATAAGGCCCCGCATTCGTCATCGTCTGCAAACGCGTATACAACTTAGCCCGGGCCCCCACCGACGGCCGGTACTCCACCAGCGTGAACAACTCCCAGCTCCCGTTCAGCATCACATCCGCTCGCGGCATCAGTACATAGAACCAGTCCCCCCGCTGCTGCGCAAACTGCACCGCTACCGATCCCCGCAGGTCCGTCACGTTCGTATAATGCGCCCCCAACAACAAAGTAAAAGAACGCGACATCCCGTAAGTTACATACCCCTGGTTCATCAACTCATTACCATACACCTTCGTATCATACACCCGGAGCACATTCGCAATATGCATCCAGCCAAACCGGCCCCCCATAGGCCGCGCAATAGTATGCTGGTAAAAAATACCCCGATAACCTCCCAATACCTCCACCGGAATAGGCGCAGTCTGTGCATAACCGCCAACAAAACATAAACAGAACAAAACAATAAATAATAGTCGCATGAGCCGGTTGAATTATCCGGCAAATGTGATCCTTCCCCCTTCCCTAAAAAATAAAGTGGTTTAAGAAATAACTGCCCCGCCTCCCAACTACGCGTGTTTATATTTGTTTAATATACAGATCGCGGAAATCTACCGCCCTTTCCCTAATTTAGTAACCTGTCCGGATATCTCAATTACTTAAAATCATCATTATGAATAGAAAACCATTATTATTGACCTCCTTCCTGGCCCTGTTTTTTATCATCCAGACCGCCTTCACCTTCATCGCCGATAAAGACTTCGTTGGCACCTGGAATTTTAAAGCAGAAAATGTTCCCGAAGTATACCAACAAGGACAGATCATTTTCGAACTGAAAGACAAACTCGAAGGCCAGTTCGTGATCGGTACCGAAAAATTGCCCTTCGAAAATGTGAAAGCCGTACAAGACACCGTTACCTTCGACTTCCCGATCAACGGCGAAATGGCAACAGGCAAACTCGTACGAACCGATAAAAAACTCGCCGGCTCCGTAAGCGTAGGCCCAGAAGAATACCCGATGACCGCCGAAAAACAATAATATACCCAACATACTATCAACAGGAAGAGCGCGCCAGCAATGGCGCGCTCTTCCTGTTGATAAACAATCGTATTATTATCACTGATCCACAAACTCCCACGCACTCACATAAGCATCCCGCTCCGTAGCATACGTGATAAAGTCCGAATAAAAAGGCAACTGGGATAAGGTCCCACTATCGCCGATCACTACCAGCTTCTTACGCGCACGCGTCATCGCCACGTTCATCCGGCGTATATCAGATAAGAACCCGATGTTATTATCCGTATTACTTCGCGTCATACTGATATATACAATATCCCTTTCCTGCCCCTGGAAACTATCGATCGTATTCACCGATATCTTATTCCCATATGCCTGCAATGCCGGACTATGCTGCAACTGCTCCTTCAATACCTGTATCTGCTGCTTATAAGGAGAAATAACGGCGATACTGGGAAAGCTATCCACCGAATAATGTATCCCTAAAGAAGCCACCAGCTGACTCAAATGCCGGAATAAAAAAGAAGCCTCTTCCGGGTTCGTCGTACTTGTACCTTCCGTCTGCTCGTCAAATCCACAACCTGCCGTATCTATAAAGGTCAGCGGCACATCCTGCTCGAACAACAAATGCCCGGCCACAGAACTATGCGCCTTCAACTTATCTTCATAAAAGATCGCTGAAGAATATCCCATGATCGTCGCATGCATACGATACTGCTCCTCCAGCAACACCACCGCTGACGGATGATGACCGATACATTTCTCCAGCAACGTATGACGCAAGCCCTTCCGCGCAGCCTCGTTCGACTTGATAGTAGGAGACAACTGGCAATGATCACCCGCCAGCACTACCCGTTGGGCCTTCAGGATAGGTATCCAGCACCCGGGCTCCAACGCTTGCCCCGCCTCATCTATCACCACCGTCTTATACTGCAGATGACGTACCGTATAATGATTGGCGCCCACCAGCGTCGCCGTTACCACCTGCGCCTTGTTCAGCAGGTCCTCCGTAATATATTGCTCCGTCTGCTCTACCGACTTCATGATCTTACGCGCCTCGTCAAACAACGCCTTTCGCTGCTCCCGCTCCGCCTTACCAAAATTACGCTTGTACTTATGTGCCATATCCCGGAACTCACCTGCCTGCTTCTTCAACCGCTTGATATCTTTCATAGACGCATGCCCCGCAATCTTACTGTCTAGGGTCAAAGACATCAACCGCTCCGATACCCTCGCAGGATTTCCCACCCGCAACACATTCAACCCCTCATCAGACAACTTCTCGCTCAACAGGTCCACCGCCGTATTACTGGGCGCTACCACCAGTATACGCTCATGCTCCTGCTGCACCAACGCCTTAATAGCCTGCACCAGCGTCGTCGTCTTCCCCGTACCCGGAGGCCCGTGTATAATAGCTACCTCATTAGCACTAAGTATCTTATGCACCGCCGCCTGCTGCGAAGCATTCAGGGTAGGGAAGGAGGACATCGCTCGCTCCGCATGAAAAGTAGCCGCCTTACCACCCGTCAATACCTGGATCAGGTGAGCATGATCCCCCCGCTCCGCTTGCTGGTCCGCCTGCTTCAACGCCTCCTGCATCTCCTCATAACTGTTGTCGTCAAACAACAGGTCAATACCAAGTTTACCTCCCTGGCTCCACTCCGGCAATTCATCCACCTTCAGCGTGATCTTCAATCGGTTCCCGCTCACATACGTAATAGTACCCTCCACATGATCGTTTTGCGGATCATGATTGGAAAACAACATCGCCGATACCCCAAATCGTAACTGATGCACCACATCCTGGTGCGTAGTCCGCTCCACTTCTACCGTCAGATAATCTCCCCGGCTCATCTCCGACCCTCGTATCGCAATAGGATACCAGCTGAGCCCATTAGCCCGCCGCGCCGTCACAGACGCACTGGCAGTCAGCTCCTGGTACGATCTTTTATCTTCATCCCGCTCCGTCTTTAACAAAGCAAGCAACTGTTTGAAATAATCCATCCGGCAAAGGTACACCCTTCCAGGCAGTTATCAGATGGCAGTCATAACCCCTCCCAGGGCCAAAATCACCCAAATATGCAGGCTTTTGATTATTTTGCAGGAATGTTGAATGTTTTTGACCGGAATAGCCCATTAATATGGCTGTTATGTTGTACCCTCCTCACCGTTACCACCGTTTGCGCACAAAAAAAGGAGACCATCCCCGCTGATACAACACCTCCCCTGAGAGATACCCAATACGCTGCCCCGGGTAAGATATACCGCGTCCGGCTTAAATATGAACTGCCCGCCTCCGGCGCATTCCTCGTAGGCTCCTACTTCGGATTCCCCGCCCTCGACAGAACCGCCTCCTTCACCGCCGAAGACATCCGCAGACTGTCCCCCGACAAAGTCAACGCCTTCGACCGCCCCGTTATATTTATGAACCCCGATGGCTTCCCGAAAGCCCAGGCCCGGTCCGACCTCTTCCTCAACATATCCGTACTCAGCCCCATCCTCCTCTGTCTGGACAAAAACATCCGTCGCGACTGGCTCGACCTCGTCACCCTATACCTCGTCACCCAGGCCGTCGACAATACCCTCTATTTCGCCACCAACTTCAGCATACGCCGCCCACGCCCCTTCACCTATAATACCGCCATCAGCGAAGATGAACGGATAGGAGAGGCCAAAAGCAACTCCTTCTTCAGCGGCCACGTCTCATTCAGCAGCACCGCCACCTTCTTCCTCGTAAAAGTCTATACCGATTATCATCATATCAAAGGTTGGAAACGTATCGCCTTGTTCGGCGCAGCTGCAGTACCACCAGCACTGGTAGGATACCACCGCATGAGAGCAGGAAAACACTTTAAGACCGATGTCATCACCGGCCTCCTCGTAGGCGCCGCCACCGGCATCCTCGTACCAGAGATACATCGCGCCAAAGACAAAGATCGCAAATGGTCCCTGCATCCCTATTATGCACCAGACCACAGCGGCTTTAGCGTAAGACTGGCACTCAACTGATCTAACAACCTACATCGCCAGCAACACCGCCACATAATGACAGAGCGCACCGCCCAGCACAAAAGCATGCCATACCGCATGCGTATACCGGTACCGGTCCCAGATATAAAAAAAAGCGCCGATCGTATACAAGCACCCGCCTATACACAACAGAATGATCACCGACCAGGGCAGCTCCTCAAAAAAACGCCGCCCACCTACTAACATGATCCATCCCATCAAAAGATAAATCAAAGTAGATAGCAGATCATACTTACCCGTAAACCGTAACTTGAAAATGATCCCCACCGCCGTCAATCCCCACAATACCGACAGCAACGAAATGCCGAACGCATTGTTCATATAGATCAACAAAAAAGGAGTATAGGTCCCCGCAATGAGAAAATAAATACTGATATGGTCAAATATCAGGAACACACGTTTGACCGCCGCCTCCTGCGTAATATGATAGATCGTCGAACACGTAAATAATAAAAGGAACGAAAAACTGTAAATACCCGCTCCAATAATACCGGGAATATTATTGTGCGTCATCGCCATACCAGCTAATACAGGCAACCCGCTCACCCCAAAGATGACACCAATGCCGTGCAATAAAGCATGTATGATCTCCTGCTGACGATCGTAAGTGATTGATTTCCGCATGCCGCAATTTACCGGTTATTCATTTGCAGGAACAAACGTACCGGGAAATTTAAATGCAGATTAACTTTTCTTAGCCAGATAGGTCTCTATCGCCACCCCCAGCTGATGACTCTCAGGCGTCTCATTGTCACTGCCGTCCTCAAACCAGTGGTTGGCGCCCTCATTATCCTGCTTTAAAATGATCTCCGTACGTTTGCCTGGCAAATGGATCACAAAACGGTCCTTGGAGGCATGCTCAACCTTAACCGTCGTATTATTATAGTCTATGTGGAAGATGTCCATAATATCGGGTATTTTTCCGCATATACCGTCACAAGCATTATGCCTGTATTCCCCGTCTCCCTAATTCCCCTCTAACACCGAAATAATATTACCGGCCGGGTCGGTAAACCACGCAATGGCAGGAGGCCCTCCCTTCGTATCCCGGAAAATGCCTCGCTCATCCGTTTTGATCGGCCCGTCATATTGTAGAAAATGCACCCCCGCCGCCGTCAACTGATCCACTGCCTGCGAGACACTCTCCACAGATAGGTTCAATACCGTAAAACTCGCCGGCTGATGATCCCCCTTCTCGTAAATAATGATCTCATGATCCCCCTTGATATGCAACACCGGCATCTCCGGTTCCTGCGACACCTGCATACCGAGTGTCTGCTCGTAAAACTCCTTCGCCTTGGCCAGATTATCTACGGAAAAACTACTAAAAGCATGGTTGAATGTAAACATGATACTAGTTTTTATGGTGGCAAATAATAGATAACGCTCAAATTTATTGCCATAACAACCGCTCAACATCGGGAATTTTTTTCTGCTCCCCACGAAACCAATTGACATAGGGTTGTCACAACACCACTCGACCTTTACACTAATACTAACTGACTACCAAACCCAAAAACACATGAAGAGCCAGGACATCGCGCCAACCAGGCTGTTACACCAACAGCTCAATCAACATAATATCCCCTCCATCAGCCAGCTGGTCGAACATATGGGATGCATACAAGCCCAGGAATACGCCTCCGCTAAATGGGCCATCAGCTGCCGCATACCCGGTACCTCCGACGCAGATATAGACCACGCCTTGCAATCCGGCGCCATCCTCCGCACCCACATCCTCCGGCCCACTTGGCAATTCGTCTCCCCGGCAGACATCGGCTGGATACTCCAACTCACCGCCCCTAAAATAAAAGCATTCAATAAGCACATACACAATAAGCTGAATATCACTGATAACGATCTCAAACGTAGCAAAAAACGCTTCCGCAAAGCATTGATCGACCAGGGCCCGCTCACCCGCCAGGCCCTCGCCCAGGTACTCATTAAAGCCAGGATCAACATCGACGATATCCGCATGAGCTTCCTCCTTATGGATGCCGAACTCGATGGCCTCATCTGCTCCGGCGGCCGCCAGGGCAAACAATTCACCTACGACCTCCTCGAAAAAAGAGCCCCCCACATGAGATCGCTCGATACCCACACCGCCATCGGCAAACTCGCAAGCCGATACTTCCTCAGCAGAGGCCCCGCCACCATCCACGACTTCGCCTGGTGGAGCGGCCTCGGCATCACCAAAGCCAAACAAGCCCTCGAAATGATCCGCCACCAACTATCCGGTACCGTCCTCAACGGCCAGGCATATTGGTCGCCTAAATCACACATCCACACCAAAAAACAACCCAATAGCCTCTTCCTCCTCCCCGCATACGACGAATACGCCGTCGCCTATAAAGACCGCAGCGACCTCCTGCCCGCCTCACATACCCAAATAGCCGGAAATGGCATCTTCAAACCCATCATCGTCATCAATGGCCAGGTAGCCGGCACCTGGAAACGATATGAACAAAAACAAAAAATAATACTCGAAACACAATTGTTTACAACACCTTCCAACACCACCACCCGCTTGCTCAACACCGCCATCCACCAATACAGCCAGTTCATCGCAAAAGAGATCATCCACATCCCCGGCAATAGCCTCCGCATAGATGCCGGCGCCGCCTGAACACTTTGAAAGGTTTTTCGTACATTCATTATGTAACAAAAACCCTTTATATGAACGGAAGACGGATACCCTTGTTAATGATCTCCGCTACTATCATCGCCGCCTGCGGCAATAACCCCTCCGGATCACCGGCCGCCAAAGACAGCACCGCCGTCGGTATCACCGCCGCCGGCAAAGAAATACCTGCCGAAACCACCGCCGGCCAACAGGACCTGTCAGCATATGGTATTCCCATCCTGATCAACCTGCCTCCCGACGCCCGCATCTTTAAAACAGCACTAACCGGCCAAAAAGGTAAAGGCACCGCCATCGGCATCGCCGCAGGCCAACATTTTAAACTGGAAATAATACCCCAGGCATCCAGCGCAGAAGCAGCCATCGCCGCCAAAAAAGCATTCTACTTCGATCCGGCCAAAGACCACGCCCTCAGCGCAGAAGAAGAAACACCACAATACCTGCAGCTCAAAACACCTAAAGAAGGAACCGTCTACTTCTTCCGCGCCATACCGGCAGATAAAGAAAACAAATCCTCCTTCCTCATCCAGAAAGGCGGCGATGCCATCACCACCGCATTCCCCGATCAATCCTTTACATTCGCAGCCGAAGATGTCAAAAAGATGATCGATGCCGCCAAATCAGCAAAATTGAAATAACTGGCAGGATCTGCCGGAAACATAGCACCGGCAGATCCCCCCTGACCGCTAACGATAATAAAAGATCACAACACCTGTGCTGAAAGTCAACGTCTTCAGAAATTTTAACTTCACCACTTGCAACTCGTCATAAAACAACGGGATCCCCCGCTCCAACTTCACCGGGTGCACCCATAACCGGAACTCATCGATCAATCCCCCCTCCATACACATATTCACAATACTGCCACTCCCGTAAATGATCATATCCTTACCGGGCAACTGCTTCATCCGCCAGATCTCCTCCCGTATATGCTGACGCACCACCTGCGAATTCTTCCACCTCAACTTATCCAGCGTACGCGAAAAAACTACCTTGCGATGCTCATTCATCATCCGCGCAAACCCCGCCTCCTCCTCACTCAACAAAGGCCGGACCCCCGCATAAGGCCAGTAGTCCGCCATCAACTGGTAACTCACCCGACCCAATAATATCGTGTCCATCATACTGAGCTGCTCAAAAGAATAATGAGACATCTCTTCATTCCATAACGGGAAATGCCAGTCCAGCTCTCCGTTCGCTCCCGCCATAAACCCATCCAGCGTCAGGTTCACAGAAGCAATTACCCGCCTCATCGTTGTAAAATATTAATCGTATACATAGTGTTTGGGTCAGTTATTTACGCTCTCGCAAAGGTACCACTACCGTATTCGGCAACTGTGTGCAAACAAGACTTCTATAGGGGGGGATTTCGACTTTTTTATTATCTTTATCAGTGGAAAAATTGGCTGCAATAACGGGGCAGTGGCGCCCGCCAATATGCCCCGTCAACAGCTACCGGCCCACCAAAAAAGCAAAGGAAGCAATGAAACACATTTCTATTCTCGTGCCTGAAGACGCAGTCCTGGCAAGTATCGGAGATCCCCGTTATATGTTCACCGCCGTCAATGACTTCCTCGTACAAGCCGGCAGAGAACCCCTGTTCAATGTACAACTGGTCGGCCTCTCCAAAGAGGTTAAATTGAACAATGGCGTCTTCTCCGTACACACCGATGCACTCATCCACGATGTGAAAAAAACAGACCTCATCTTCGTGCCCGCCATCATCGGCGACCTGAAAACAGCCATCGAAAAAAATAAAGCTCTCTTCCCCTGGATCGTACAACAATACCGCCAGGGAGCAGAAGTCGCCAGCCTCTGTATCGGCGCATTCCTCCTCGCATCCACCGGCCTGCTCAACGGAAAAGAATGCTCCAGCCACTGGCTCACCGCCAACGAATTCCGCGAAATGTTCCCGGAAGTCAACCTCGTCGATGGCCGCATCATCACCGAAGAACAAGGACTATACTCCTCCGGCGGCGCCAACTCATACTGGAATCTCCTCGTCTATCTCGTCGAAAAATATACCGATCGCGAAATAGCCATCAAAGCCTCCAAAGTGTTCGCCGTCGAAATAGATCGCAAAACACAATCCCCGTTCGTTATGTTCAACGGACAAAAAAAACATGAAGACCTACCCATCAAACAAGCACAGGAATTCATCGAAAAGAACGTGGAAAATAAAATATCCGTCGACGATCTCGCCGTACAATTCGCTATCGGCAGACGACACTTCGACCGCCGGTTCAAAAAAGCAACTAACAACACGCCCGCCGAATACATCCAACGCGTAAAAATAGAAGCCGCCAAAAGACAACTCGAAACAAGCACCAAAAACGTCAACGAAGTAATGTACGACGTCGGATACTCCGACACCAAAGCCTTCAGAACAGTATTCAAAAAATTAACAGGCCTGTCTCCCATAGACTATCGCAACAAATACAACAAAGAAGCCGTAGTCGCCTGAACAGGTTCCTCATAAAATAACACTGCCGCAGCAAAAGTATACCTACTTTACTGCGGCAGCATTTTTATCATCATATCCGCTATAACGACATAAAAAGTAATGGAAAAGGTTTCCCCATACCGTCCGTCTCAGAACGCCCCGTTACCTTAAACCCATAATGCGCGTAAAATCTCACCGCCTGCACATTCTGCTCATTCACCTCCACCGTCCGGATCTATAAATAACATCGCTACCTTATCACCGGCAATACCTATAAACCCTTGTATCTTCCCCAACACATCCTTCACACAATATAACGCCACCGCATTCAGATACTCGTTCAATATAAGTGGCTTGAAAAATAATATATCCGACTCCGTTAAAAAATCATGCGTAGCCCGCACAGATGCCTCCCATACCGTTACAATTTCAGCATGATCGGCCGTAACTACAGGTACTATAGGTTGTGATATATATTTTTTATTTTAGCGACACGAATATAACGCTTACAGCGTGCAATACCTTGCCCAACTGATCATGATCCGGTATGATTGAAATATTCGATAATATCCGCAAACTATACACCTTCCAGCATCCCTGCGAAGCACTGGCCAGCTACGTCGAATTTTTCTCCGAAACCTGCCTGCCCGCAACACAACAATATATCGGCACCGAAAAATTTACTGTCACCCTCTTCCCCAGCTATACCCCCACCATCTGGATCAATCTGGGCGCCCCATACCTCCTCCGCAATGGCAACAAAGACCTCTGGGTAGACGAATACACCGATGTCCTCCTCCTCAGAAATGAGATCGTCCACCGCGAAAACCGCCCCGCAGATAATATATTCACCGTCAAATTCTTCCCGGGTGGATTCGAAGCCATCTTCGGCTGGAGCCAAACACGCATCGGCAGCAATATCGTCCCCCTCTCAGAGGTCATGCCCAATACACTCATTCAACGCCTCAGGTCCCTGGGAGACCTCCACGACCGCCGCATACTGCTCGAAGACTACTTCCTCCGGCTACTACTTCGCAAAAGAAAAGACCACTATTTCAACAGCGTCCAACAGATCATCAGCAACTATTGCGACTCCGGCATGGAAGCAGGTATACTCCAACTCGCAGCCTCCGCCTGCATCTCGGAAAAAACATTGTGCCGCTACTTTACCAACGTAGTGGGTACCAGCCCCAAAGCCTACTTCGCCACAATACGCGCCCGTAACGCCCTCAGCGCTTTCATCATCAACCCGCACACTTTTTCCCCCTACGACCATGGATACTACGACAGAAGCCACTTCTATCGCGAAGTGATCAAGTTCACAGGCCATAAACTTTCCCACTTCCATTCCTGAAATTGTCGTTTTTTTACTTTCTCAGCGGCTTACACCATCCTAACTTGCCGCCATGAAAAAGATCGCCGTAATAATATCCCTGCTCATCAACGTATGGAACACCACTTACGCACAACAATACACCCCGCGTATCGAACCTTGCCCTTGCATGATCAAAGTAGATCCCGCACTCCTCACTCAATGCGGCTACCTGGTAGTACCGGAGAACAGAGCCCAGCCCAATGGCCGCATAGTCAAAGTACCCTTCGTATTCACCCGCCCCAAAGGATACGACGCCAACCGCAATGTCATGTTGATCTCCGTCGGTGGCCCGGGTTACAGCACCATCGACAACTTCGATACCATCCCTAAAGAAGCAGGGTTCTTCCAATATGGCGCCTTCCTGGCATTCGACCAGTGTGGTACCAGCAGGTCCATCCCTCGCCTCGACTGCCCCGAAGTAGAAGAGGCCGTCCGCCAATCCTACCGCCAACAACTATCCCGTGATAGCCTCGTCGCCATCGCCGTCACACAATGCCGCAACAAATACAGGAAACAGGGAATAGATATCTCCGCTTACAACACCATCGAAAATGCAGCCGATATCAACGACCTCCGAAAGGCCTTGAAGATCGACTCCCTCAATCTGATGGGCATGTCCTACAGCGCAGGCCTCATGCTCACCGTCGCCCGAAACCACCCACAGGGCATACGCTGCCTCATACTCAACTCCCCATTGCCCGGCTTCGTTAACTACGAAGAACATGCCTCGTTTAACCTGGAAGAAGCACTCCAACAAGTATTCGACAACTGTACCAAAGACTCCGCAACATTGCCGCAATACGACAACCTGCAACAACGCTTTCGCCATTACTTTACCGCCGTCACCGGCAAAGAATTCCATATCCGCTATGCAGAAAAAACAAAACAAAACTCCCTGGATATCATCTATACCAAAGCAGAATTGCTCAAAGCCATCATCAGCAGGTTGAATAATAAACAGATCGCCTCCGCACCATCCGTCATCAATGAGATCATCAATGGCAATCATAACGCCTACGTAAAGGAAGTACTGGATGCAACATTTGCAGGCGATAAAAGAATGTCATTAGGAATGCGCTACTCCGTATACTGTGCAGAACAAATGCTTTGGACAGACCAGGCTTTAATGGAAAAACAAACAACCGTACTACCCTGGTTGACAGGCTATGTGGATAACAACGTCGATCAGCAGATCTGCGATTGCTGGAAAGTAAATAAAGGCCCCGCCGCCGCTAAAACACCGGTATATAGCAACATCCCCACACTGATCGCTTCCGGCGACGCAGACCCCTGGTGCCGCCCCTTCTATGCCAAAACCATCAAAAGATATATGCCCAACGCACAGGCCATCATCATCCATAACACCGCCCATACACCACCCCTGCGCGTCAATGGAACCGATTTCCTGAAAACATTCCTCGAACATCCCTACAGGAAATTACCCGCAGATGTAAAAGATGTCATTGTAGAAAGATAAAAAACAAATGGTCCTGCTACACAACAATAGCAGGACCGTCAGTTCTTTTAAGCATTAAAGCCACCGTCCGCAGTGATCGCAGTACCCGTCATGAACTTCCCTTCATCACTGGCCAGAAAACCCACCAACGCCGCTATATCATTCGGATCACCAAACACCGGTATTGCCATCATCTGCCTCATCCCCTCCGCATGCACACCATCCGCCGGATTCATATCCGTATCCGTCGGACCCGGCTGCACCAGGTTCACCGTAATACTACGTGACCCCAGGTCACGCGCCAACCCCTTGGTCAATCCTATTAATGCAGATTTACTCATCGCATAAAAAGTGCCGCGCTGCATCACCACCCGGTCAGCCATATTACTGCCGATAGTAATGATACGCCCTCCGTCGGTCAGATGTTTCGCGGCAAATAATACCGATGCTACCACCGCATCCACATTCACCGCCATCACCTTCCGGTAGTCCGCCATCGTATGCGCAGTAATGTCATCACCAATATATACCCCAGCATTATTGACCAGTATGTCGATCTGGCCATACTTCTCCAACGCCTGCTCCATCGCCTGCGTGATCGCTCCTTCCTTCGTATTGTCCGCCTGCACCGCCAACGCCTCCGCGCCGGGAGCTAAACTCCTGATTAACGCTTCCGCCTTATCGGCACTATTGGCATAGGTAAATACCACCTTGGCGCCCATTGCTGATAACTTGCGCACAATACTGGCGCCAATACCACGGCTACCGCCGCTTACAAATGCTACTTTATTGACTATTTGTTGCATAACTATAGATTGTTGCAACAAATGTAGACCTCCCCACACATTTTTAGAAGCACTTACAAAATTATCAGCTACTTGTAAGTGTCAACCTATTATCGTATAAACAGGATTCAGTAAATTTATAAGATGAAGATCAGACCGTATAACGCGAACGATAAACAGGCATGCATCACCGTGTTCAAAAGCAACATGCCCAAGTATTTCGGTACAGCAGAACTGCCGGACTTCGATAAATTCCTCGACGACTATCTCTCCCGCAACACCGCCCCCGAAACAGAACAGTACTACGTCATCTCACTAGATGATACCGTGATCGGCTGCGGTGGATATCACATTGATCGTCATAAAATGGAGGCCTCCCTCACCTGGGGAATGGTGGATCAGCAATACCACAAACAAGGTATCGGCAAACGACTCTTCGTATACAGGGTCATGGCCATACAGGAAGTATGCCCTGCCTGCCGCATAAGATTGGATACCTCTCAGCACGTATTCCCCTTCTTCGAAAAACTGGGATTCGTCATCACCGGTATCACCACCGATGGCTACGGACAAGGATTGGACAAATACGATATGGAACTGAAAGGTACCCGTTAAACATCAAGCAGGCTTACGCTACCGTGATCTCCGGCTGCAGATATACAGATTGTATCGCCTCCAGCAACGCAATACCTTCCTGCATAGGACGCTGAAAGGCCTTACGACCCGATATGAGACCAGCGCCGCCGGCCCGCTTGTTGATCACCGCAGAGCGTACCGCATCCGCCAGGTCCGCTTCACCTGCCGAAGCACCTCCCGAATTGATCAATCCCATCCTGCCCATATAACAGTTCGCTACCTGGTAACGGCAAAGGTCTATAGGATGATCACTCGTCAATGTACTGTAAATACGCTCATCCAGCTTGCCATAAGAGGAACTGCCCGTATTCAACGCCTTATAGCCGCCATTAACCTCGGGCAACTTCTGCTTGATGATATCCGCCTGTATCGTCACACCAAGATGATTGGCCTGCCCCGTCAGATCCGCCGCCACATGATAATCCTTGTCTTTCTTAAAGGCATCATTACGCAGATAACACCACAGGATAGTCGCCATTCCCAACTCATGCGCCTGCTCGAATGCCTCCGCTACCGCCACCAACTGCCGGTCCGCCTGCTCCGACCCAAAATAAATAGTCGCCCCCACCGCAACAGCACCCAGGTTCCAGGCCTCCTGCACCGTACCAAACATCACCTGGTCAAACCGGTTCGGATACGTCAGCAACTCATTATGGTTGATCTTCACAATAAAAGGAATCCGGTGCGCATACGTCCTCGATACCGCCGCCAGTACGCCAAATGTAGTCGCCACCGCATTACACCCGCCTTCCAGCGCCAGCCGCAGGATGTTCTCCGGATCAAAATAAGCCGGATTCTTCGCAAAAGAAGCACCGGCACTATGCTCTATACCTTGGTCCACCGGCAGAATAGACATATAACCCGTACCAGCCAGCCGCCCCGAATGGAACAACTGCCCCAGACTCCGCAATACCTGCGGATTACGACTGCTGGGTACATATATCTTGTCAATAGTATGACCGTCAGGCAAATGAAGAAACTCCTTGCCAATCGTCTTACATTCATGCTCCAACAGGGTAGGGGCCTGCGCACCCAATAACCCCGTGATCTGATCCAGTGTTAACATGTAAAGCTATTTTGGTGTCTTTAAAGTTACCGATTTTGTACTTCCCCCAACCAGCCCGGCCGCCCCCTGCTCACCACCATTCCACTTTCCTCCCTGCTCATCACCAGCCCGCTTCCTTTCCTGCCGCTAAATCATTATTTTGGGTAAGCTTAAAATCACCGCTATGCAGCATATGGAAAAAGAAGAATCCACGCACCCGCAATGGGGCAGAAGAACATTTATCACCAACGTAATGAAGACCGCAGGAATAGCCGCCTTGCTCAAAGTACCAGGCCTGACCATCGCCGCCGGTAAACAACCACTACCCAATACCTATACCGTCAAAGATGTCATAGACCTTATACTCCGCGAAATACCCAACGCCCCGTTCCCCAATACCGTAGATACCCTCAAAAACGGTAACCCGGATCAAAAGGTAACAGGTATCATCACCACCATGTTCCCCACCGTCAAAGTGATTGAAGAGGCCGTCAAAAGAAAAGCCAACTTCATTATCGCCCACGAACCTACGTTCTATAACCACCTCGATGATAAGAACTGGGTACCGGGCAGCTCCGTCGTTAAAGAAAAAGAAGCATTGCTGAATAAATACAATATCGCCGTATGGCGCTTTCATGACTACTGGCATGCCTATCGGCCCGATGGTATCGGTTACGGCGTACTCAAACAAACCGGCTGGCTCCAATACTGGAAACCGGGAGAGGTCACCGTACATATCCCCGCCCGCCCACTCCAAGCCATCGCCTCCCATCTCAAAAGAACTTTAGGCATCCAACAGGTACGCGTATTGGGCAACCTGGCTCAGTCCTGCAGCTCCGTCACCTTCCTCCCGGGTGCCGCCGGCGGACAAACACAAATGCGATTCGCCGAACAGGAAAAACCAGACCTGCTCATCGTCGGTGAACTGCACGAATGGGAAACCGCAGAATATATCCGCGATGCCCGCCAACTAGGCCACAAAACGGCCCTCATCGTACTAGGCCACAGCGTCAGCGAAGAACCGGGTATGTACTGGCTGCAGGAATGGCTCCAACCTAAAATAACCGGCATAACGGTCACACATATACCCTCCGGTAATCCATTCGTCTGGATATAAAATAACAATAGAAAAGGCCTGCCATTCAATTGCAGACCTTTTCTTTAAAGAAGAGAGTAAAATGCATAAATACCATCGCGTTACCTGATAATAAATTAGGTCACATGAATATTATTCCCTATTTTTATTTAAGCCCTTATGCTAAAAAATATAACCCTGATCAGAGCAATATATTAATGTAGAGAGAGTAGTACCATTCACGTTATCGACAGGCACAAGCTAACAATACTACAGGCTATAAACCCAGCCTGCAGTAAGGGTCAAGAGCATTTATTAGTAAACCCTTTCAACAGGCATCCCGGAATGCCTCAATATTACCGTGCACAATAAACCCACATATTCAAATCATCAACCTCAAAATTTAAATCAACCTAACATGAAAAAGAACCTAAGAGCCCTTTCTCTGATCGTGGTTACGGCATTCTCTATCGCTGCATGTAACAAATCTGCCGACGCCCCTGTCAACACGCCCCAACCAGAAGACAACGCCAAAAAAGTACTGGAATACATCCAGGCGCTGGGCGCCCCCGCTTCCATCATCGAAGACAAAGGCGACAAATATGTAGTAGATGGCGACATCGTTTTTCCTAAAAATATGAAAGTGCCGGAACACAATGGCAAGATCACTACCGAACAATACTATTCCGGTAGCCTGATCAACGCAGCCAGCAGCCGCGATATCCGCTTGTATGTAGATCCTACCATGACTAGCATGATATCCGAAATCAATTCCGCAATCGCACAGTGGAATACCACCGTACCTGGTAGCCGCATCCGCTGGAGAATAGTATCCGGCGCCCCCTACGATGTACGTATCGTAGACTCTAACCTGGGTACTGGTGTCTGCGGTCAGGGTACATTCCCCTCCGGTGGCCTCGCTGGTAACATGATCTGGATCAACAAAGCCTACATCGCCGGCAACAGCTTCGCACAACGCGCTCGCACCATCTGCCACGAAATGGGCCATAACATCTCCTTATGGCATACTAACCAATCCGGTGGCGTAGCCGTACCAGGCGTTGGCGGCTCCGATGCCGCTTCCCTCATGAACGGTGGCCAGTGCGGTAGCGGCGCTACCGTATTATCTGCAAAAGATAAACAAGCAACTGCCGTATTGTACCCTGCTCCTTGATAACAATGCGTCGCCGGCAGGATAACACCTTTTATTGTGCAGGTGTCTGCTCCCCGCCTCGACTAAATAAAAAGATCCCGGTAGCCACCGCTACCGGGATCAACTTTTAATATCCGGTCAATAAGCACTTACTTACGCAACATACCGGGATACACCGTACCACTGGCTTCTTTCAGCGATACCCCCAACAACTGCGCAACCAATGGCGCCACATCCTCCAGGTGCATCACCGGTATCACCTGACCCTTGGCCAGCCCCGCGCCATAAGCAACAAAACCCGTCTGTATCTCCCTGAAATCAGGATAATAACCGTGCGCACCACCACGCGCAGCGCGCATCGCAGGCCCCTCCTTACTGGTCGTAAAACTGATACCGGGCACCGCCGTCAACGCCAACGCCGCATGAGGGTCCGCACCGGATTTGTCCAGCTCCGCCCGCTCTACCACCCGGAATAACTTACGCTGCGCCTCCGGCAACTCCGATAATATCTTCCGCACCTGCCGCAATGTCTGCTCATCCTTCTCCTGCTTCAGCTGCAAAAAAGTAGAACCACCACCACTATGGAACATCGCCTTCCATCCGTCCTTACCGATCAGCCCATTCGCCGCCAACCACACATTAGGCGCCAACCCCGTATGAATATCCACAAATCCATGATCACCAGTAATGATCACCGCCGTACTGTCCTTAATACCTGCCTTGGCAATAGCCTCCAGGATAGTTCCTATACCGTGATCCGCAGCCGCTACCGACAGCGTCACCCGATCCCCCCGGCGCCCTTCATCATGCTGCGCCTCATCCGTACAGGGCAAATGTATCGTCAGCAGGTTCGGCTTGTATCGGCCGATCAGGTAAGCTGCCATCCGGCTCAACGTTTCATTCATACCGAAATAATGCAAATTCAGATCCGTAGCAGAAAGCTGACCGGTCGCCTGCTGCTGCACCTCCTCAAACAAACCCCTCGGAGTAGCTTGCTCACTGGTAGCTGCCCGGCGATCACCAGGATTACTCAGCGAAAACGTCTCCGGAATGTTGTAATCTACAGGCGCACCCACCGATACCGGCCATGATACCGATGCCGTACGTAAACCAGCCTTGCGTAAAGCCTCCCACAGCGTCTCCGCCTTAATATCCTTCGCCTCCGTATACCATCGGCCACTGGCGCCCTGCGGCTCAAATGGCGTATTGTAACAGATACCGTGCTTGGAGGGCGTCACACCCGTGATCAACGTCGTATGAGATGGATAGGTCACCGTAGGAAAAATACCTTGTACCCCTTGCGCATACACGCCCTGCTCCTTGATCTGTTGCATATAGGGAGCAGGCCAGGAGGGTTCCATATAAAAATCCGGACGGAAACCGTCCACACTGATCAATACCACATACTTGGCTTGCTGCGCCCGCACCGCCTGCCCGCCGATCGCCAACACACATATAGCAAATAATAACTTCTTCATTTTAATGACTAATTAAATTATTGAATAAAAGGAAAGAGCTCTTTAGCGTGTTTGTTCTTCACCAACACCGCATTCATATCATACTTCATCGTCACCACACCATTGTCCTTATCATAAGTAAAATCATCCATACCCCTGTTCAATGGGATAAAACCAGGCAACTGCGCCTGTATATGCTCCGCCTTCACATTAGGATTGTTCAGCTGCTCCGTCTGCGACACCGGAAACCGGATACCCAGATCCGTCATCCGGCGACCTTCCGCAATAAAAATCTCCTGACGCAAACGGTATAACAGATACAACAGCTGATCCTGGCTCACAGCAGCATCCAGATCCTCCGCCTTTACCAACGTCCCGGATATCGTATACGCCTTAATGTTGCCAGCCTGACGGTCCAGTACATAACCGCTGCGCGCATTATCACTCACGTCAAACTTCACCTTCACCGCCGTCAACGGATAGTCCTTCCGGTTACCTCCATTCCGCGTTTCCTTCTTGTCATCTATCGATACCGAACCGCGCGCACTCACCACATCCAGCAACTGCTTCATCGTCACCCTCGACGCATCCAGCTGCCCCGCAGACAACTGCACCTCCGCTTGTATCAGGTACGCTTCCTCCGCCTTCGTAATAGTCACCGGCTTCTGATCAGTAGCCGCTAACCCCGTATGATAATACTTAGGATCTAGGAAATCCAACCGCGGCAATGGCGCAAACTCATTATTGGTAGATGAATAAAGATAAGTCTGCATGTCATTAGGCACGTTGTTGAGACCGTCAAACTTCGCCTGGCGCAACAACGTTGTCTTACTCATCACCGCCGTAGCATACTTGCTGGCATTAACCGCATCGCCCAGCTGATAATAAGCGCGCGCCTTCAATAGCGTAAACGCATTACGGTCATTCTCATTGGTCGACAACGCCAGCGCTTTGTCCAGCAACAATATCGCACGCTCCAGGTGCTGCGTAGGCGTCAGCACAGGCCCCAGATTACTGCCAGGCAACCCCACAAACAACTCGCCACTGAGCAAATGCGCAAATGCATTACTGAAATATACTTCCGTAGAATCCGCCGCCGTAGCCGTAGGATCACCCTTTAACACCGTTGATAAACCGTATTCTGACATCTCCCGCAAACGCTGCACCTGCACCTGCAGGTTATTCACATCCAGGTCAAAATAATCGATCTGCGGAATGTCAAATACCTTACTGCTCAACGTACGGTTGTTGTAATAGTTGTCAGATACCAACTCCGTACTCACCACCACCTGGTTCATCGTTAGCGCCAGCTGCCGGCGCAACCCGTTCACCCAGCTCTTCGCCGCATTTTCATTGGAAAGGAACACCGGTTCCGTTACATTCGGATTCAATACAGAACATCCGCTAAAGGTCATCAGACCTATCACTATATATCGGGAAAAATGTCTTCTCATGTGATTGTTGTTTTTAGAAATTTAGACGGATAGTACCGAGGAACTGTCTGGGCGCAGAATAAGTAGCATAGCTGATACCACCGGTAGTAGCTCCTCCCTGACCTTGCGCACTACCACTGATAGTAGCCTCCGGATCAAAATCCGAACTGGCAAAATTCAATGGATTGATAGCACTCAGGCTCACCGTCGCCGATTTGATCACCTTGCGGAACAACGCTGGCTGTAAAGTATAACTCATACCGATCACTCGTACCTTGATAAAGTCCGTACGCTGCACAAACTTGTTCGTAAAATTCAACCAGTTCGTACGTTTGTTCTTGTCGATCTCCGCCTGAGGAATACCTTCATTGCTGGCGCCGTAGTTAAAACGGAACTGCGCATCAAAAGAATTCGCATACGCCCCCTGCTGGTAATCTGCATTGGCAAACAGGTTGAAATGACGATATCGGAAGTTCAAACCCATACTACCAAATAAAGTAGGAATAGTAGTACCCAGGTTCTGCTGCGCCAAGGTACTCTGCAAGGTACCGTCAGGTCCAAATACACCATAGTTACCGCGTAAGAATCCTACCGGGTTGCCTTCCTGCACCACCGTCTGTATAGTACGTGCACTGAAACCATTCAGGTTAAAGGGAGGAATACCGGCCGCATCCTTTACCGTATTATACAGCGTATTCACAGAGGCATTGAGCCGCAGGGAATAGTCTTTGGTCTCCAAAGGAATACCTACCACACTGAATTCCCAACCGCGGTTCAATATCATGCCTATATTATATTGCTGCGGCTGTGATTGACCACTGGAGGGCGTAGGGGGCACAGAGAACAACGCCTGGTTGGTAACAGCCTGGTAATAACTGGCGGTCAGCAACAATCGGTCCTTCAGAAAACCCAGGTCCAAACCGCCTTCTACAGTACGGGTCTTCTCAGGCCCTAACCCGGCATTACCGGGTATGCCGAAAAAGGCTGCTTGCTCATTGTTGAATCCCTGGAAAGCGATCGTACGCAGATTATAGAACGGGAAAGGCAAGTTACCAGCCAGCCCTATACTTCCCCGCAACTTGGCAGACGATACCACCGGCGAGATCGCCTGGAACCAACGCTCATCATTAGGTACATAAGCAATACCTGCCTTTGGATAATATTGAATACCAATGTTGTTACCGAAAGCAGGATTACCGTCCCCGCGTAAACCCAGATCCAGGAACAATTTATTCTTATAACCAATGTTCTCCTGCACATATACCCCATAGTTCACCGCCTGCACCAGCGCTTCCTCACCGGTCTTCGTAGTAGCATCCGATATCAGCCGCGCCCCGTCTCTGATATTACTGCCGTTATACGCACTCTGATGATCTTCCGTCCGGAAATACTGCGTGCCGGCAGTAGATACAAAAGAGAAATCACCGGCCTTAAACTCATATTGCCCGTTCAGCTCCAACGTAATGCCCAGGTACTTCCTGTCCGCATTGGTAATGCTACCCTGGTCCTTTACAGGATTGCCGGTAGTGAAAGAAAGATACTTGTTGGTAGTGATCACCTGGTTCTCCTGCACACGGTAATCCACCCCGCCGGTAGCCTTAAATACCAGGTGTTTTATAGGCTCATATTTAAAGGATTGGGAAGTCTGGAAACGGTTGATCAGGATATTGTTATCCTGCAAACGCTCCGCCTCGTTCACATAAGCTTTCATCTTCGCAAACTCCGCATCGCTCAGCGCATCCAGGTCCGGATTGAACTTCGGTCCGGTAATAGCAGATGCCCCGCTCTCCGTAAACCACAACCCGGTATAACCGCCCTGATTACCATTACGGTTACGCTTATACTTATTATTCACAAAAGAGAAAGAACTTTCATACGTCACCTTACTGCCAAGACCAGCACGGAATCCTGTGCTGAAATCGATCTTACGGTTGCTGTTCTGGTTATACAGCTGCGTACCGCTCGTATTCATATAGTTACCGGAAAAGCTGTAACCAAAGTTGTCACGCCCACCGTTAATACCCACGTGATGACGCTGATAAAAACCATCCTGCATCAACAACTCCTTGGTACGTTTGAAATGCAGGAAGTCCGCCGTAGGGGTCTCAATGCCCATCTGCGTCTCCGCCGTAACCGATGTCTTGTCAGCACCGCCTTTACGCGTAAAGATCTGGATCACCCCATTCGCCGCATCCGATCCGTAAAGTGTAGTGGCCGCACCGCCGTTGATGAATTCTATCTTCTCAATATTATCCATCGGAATGTCAGATATCGAACTGATAGCTGCTCCTTGTGTACTGCCGCCGCCTAATGCCGCCACCGTATTGAGATTATCCATCCGCACACCGTCCACATAGATGATAGGAGTGGAGTTCTTATAAGCAGAGATCACCCCGCGCGAACGCATAATAGAGGTAGCTCCCGCCTGACCACCCGTCAGCCGGATCTGCGCATTGGGCAACCGCGACTGTAACAGCTGATCCAGCCGGCCATTAGGCGCGTCTTCTATGTCACGCGCCCCGATACTCACCACATTAGTCGACAGCCGGCGCTTCGTCGTATTAACACCTTGACCCGTTACCACCACCTCATCCAGACCCAGCCGGTCAGCCTCCAGCGATATATGCAAACCACTGGCATGCTCTCGGCTTACGACAACCTCCTGTCTCTTGAATCCTAAAAAATAGATCACCAGCGTAACCGACTCCTGCTGCGCAGGAAAACGGAGCGAAAAACGCCCTTCCACATCCGTCGACGCCCCAGAACTACTCCCCTTGATACTCACACTCACACCTGGCAAAGCCTCCCTCGTCAACCGGTCCGTTACCGTACCCGTGATCTGCACCTGCTGCTGAACACCGGCAGCATCCGCCTGTATCAACACATACTGACCACTCACCTGGCGAATATGCACAGGAAACGCCTTAAATAACTCCCGCAATACGTCCGCTACCGACTTGTCATTAGCATTGTAACTTATCTTACTGTTGTACGGTATCGCATCCGTACTATAACCTATTCCCAGAGCGGACTGCCGCTCTATCATCTCCAGCACCTTACGCAGTGGCGTCTCCCTCACGGAAAGACTGACCTTTACCTGCTCCATGGTCTGCCCCGTCGTTACACCGGCAAAGGCCATAGATGTACTGAACAAAGCAGAAAACAGTGTCAGTTTCATGGTTAATAAAAAAAGAGTTTTAGCCGGTCTGATACAACCGGAGTAAAAATTGCTCATTTTTGTAGCGTTTTTAATGGTTTACGATCTGTTAAAAATGTTGCACTCCCCCAATGAGTGCAGGTTACGCCGGAAGTGTTGCAAGCGCTTCCGGCTTTTTTTCAGCAGTACTACTTTACTGGCACGGTATAAGATTTTGTGTGAATAATGATGGTCCCCCCTTTTTTATAATATTGAATGCCGGTCAATCCGGACAAAACAGCGAGTATCTCCTCCAGCCCCTGACGCTGAAAACGGATCATATAATGCCCCGTATCAGCTGGCGTGGACTTTAATTGCATAGGAATGTCAAACTGCCGTTGCAGCTCATGCACCATATCCGCGATCGTATATTGTGAAAAATTCAACACACCGGATTGCCAGTCCGCTGCCGCATCCCCGGCAATCGCCTCCAGCTGTACCTGCTGCTGCGCCGCCAGATATCGCAACCCCTCATGAGCATGTAATACATAACTGGATAACGCCGTACCGCCATCACCCCTACGCACCTGTACCGCCCCACTATTAACAGTGATATATTGCATCTCCTGCCCGGGATATGCCTTCACGTTAAACGTTGTACCCAATACCGTCGTCTGTAAAGCACCGCTCTGCACCTTGAAAGGACGCGATGCATCCGTCTTTACATTAAAACTAGCCTCCCCCCGCAATACCAGCTGCCGCTCCCGCTGATTGTAATCCGACGGTATCAGCAACGTTGTAGCCGCATTCAATATCGCCGTACTGCCGTCCGCCAGTTGCACACGCTTATGCACGCCGTTTTCAGCACGCACGATCGTATAAGTATTCCGCCCGTCAGAAAGTACCTGGTAATAGTAATACAAACCACTACATACCACCAGTGCTGCAACAGCTGCTGCAGCCACCCAACGTAAAGGCCGCCGCACAGGATAGGTCCTCCGATGCACCTCGTCTATAATAGCCGTACGTATCCGCTCCTGATCCGCCGCAGAGGCAAATACAGCATAATCCCGGTCCTCCAGACTGTCATACCAGGTCGATATACCTTGCTCATCCTGTGGAGATACCCGCCGGCCTAAATAGCGCCGGAGCAATGCTTTTAATGTGATACTACGTCGTTGTGGTCGTTCCATACAACTACTATATCTCTCTGGAACTACACTGGTACCGCCGTTTTGTGTTAAGGAATTATGAAGCCCTGAAATGGCCTAGTGAGAATGAGATTGTAAAAGGATCATCAGCAACAATACAGATAACGCATCATCGTGCTGCAACCGCATCCTTAAATGTTGCAAAGCCGCACTGATATTATTCTTGACCGTTTGCTCCGAAAGCGATAACTGCTCCGCGATCTCCCGCAAACGCAAACCCGTATCCCGGCTCATACGGTATGGTATCCGCAACCGGTCAGGTAATAAGGCGATCTCCGCCTCCAGCCTTTGTTGTAACTCTTTGAACTCTAACTGTACAGTAGTGGCATTGTCCGCTAATTCTTGTAAAGTAGCCTCCAGCAATGCCTCATTATAAATAGTCGTATGAGGACGCGAATAGTGATCAATAATACAGTACCGCGCCGCCTTGAATAACCACGATGCCAGGCTGTCATTCGCATCCGTATATAACGTATCCCGGTTATTCCAGCAGCTGATAAATATCTCCTGCACGATGTCAACCGCATCAGCTTCCTGCCGTATGCGGGAACAGGTATACCTGTACAATGCCTCCCAATGCCGGTTCACAAGTGTGGTGAAAGCAGGATGATTGCCGGTCCGTATCAGGTCCAGGAGCCGTTGATCCGAAAGCTTTTCCATATCAGACCGCAAATTAGTAGCCCGATATGAACTCAGCATTAAGTTAATGTAATGAAACCAACAACCTATCTTTGTAGCCGATACAAAAAGAAAAACCCATGACCATCAGACCCATCACCCCTGCCGATGACCAACAGGTAGGAAATATCATCAGGACCGTTCTGGCAGAATTCGGCGTCAACAGACCAGGCACCGCATATTACGACGAACAGATATTTACCCTCTCCGCCGTGTTCGATACCCCCGGTGCCGCCTACTGGATCGCCACCTCAGAAGATACCCTCGTAGGTGGCGCCGGCATATTCCCCACCGCCGGACTACCCAACCATTACTGCGAACTGGTGAAATTTTACCTGCTCCCCCAAAGCCGCGGAAAAGGCATCGGGCGGTCCCTCCTGCAAAAAGCAATAGATACCGCCCGACAAATGGGATATACACATATGTACCTCGAAACATTACCAGAACTCACCATCGCCATCCCCCAATACGAAAAGGCTGGATTCAAATACCTCGATGGCCCCCTCGGAAATTCCGGCCACTACGCCTGCACCGTCTGGATGCTGAAAGAACTCTGATCCTGTCAATACTAACCGATGTCCGTCAATGATCAAACTACAATCCCCCCCGCATGACACACAAATTATATAGGACCGGCGCAATCGGCGCACTACTTGATGAATACGAAAAAGCAATCAACGAAACAATCGACCTCGTAGAAGATCTCTCCGATAACGCACTCACCACTATAGTAGATCACAAAACCTCCGATCCCAATTGCCGATCCGTACAAACAGTACTGGCACATGTTATCGCCTCCATGTATAGCTACGCAATCTATATCCGCACCGCTTACGGACAGCCAGTCCCCAGACCTGGCAACATACTCCGGCCATCCGTCGGACAATACATGGAAGATTTTAATGCCGCCATGCAGTTCACCGCAGATTCCTTCTCTAACATAAACGATGAAGAACTCGACCAGCCGGATCCGGCAAAACAAATGGATACCACATGGGGCAAACACTACGACCTGGAACAACTCACCGAACATGCCATCGTCCACGTACTACGCCACAGAAGACAACTCGAAAAATTCAGAATACTACTACGGCAAGTACCATAAAAAAAGCCCTGTTTGCCACTCCGCAAACAGGGCCTGTATAATACACCAATTGGTTATTCCGCTTTCAATGCCTTGATAGGATTGGTAAGCGCCGCCTTGATCGCCTGGAAACTGATCGTAACGATCGCTATCAGCAATACCACAACACCCGTACCCACAAATGTCCACCAGTAAATACGGGTATGATAATCGTACGATTGCAGCCAGCGCGCCATCATAAACCAGGCAATAGGGAAAGCGATCAGGTAAGAGATCGCAATGAGTTGCAGGAACCCTTTCGCCAGCAACGCCATCAACCGGATACTGGTCGCCCCCAACACCTTTCGTATACCCATCTCCTTAGTCCGGCGCTCCGCAGTATAAGCCACCAGACCAAATAATCCCAGGCAAGAGATCAATATAGCCAGCAAAGCAAATACACCGGCTAACTTCCCGATCAACGCCTCCGTCTTGAACATACGATCGAAATCTTCGTCAACGAATTTGTAGGCAAATGGATACCCGGGATTGTTGCGGACCATGACCTCCTCTATCCTGGACAACGCCGTAGGCACCGATACCCCGGAAGCAATCCGGATCGTCATATATTTAGGCATCTCCTTTGAACAAAACAATATCAAGGGCGCACCGGCATTGTACATGTCACTGTATAAAAAGTCCTTTAAAATACCAACGATCTCATAGGGCGTTTCCTCGCCGGAAGAATGAATGATATTGCCCACTTTCCCCGCAGGACCCATCTGCCTGGCCAACTGCTCGTTGATAATAATACTGGTACTATCCGTATTCCCTGCAGGATAAAAATCCCTTCCACTGGCTAGCTGCAACCCCATCGTCGATACATACTCAGGACTGGCATACTCCTTCGTAATCAATATATCCTGCTGCGGGTCCTTCCCCTGCCAGCTGAAACCATCCGAATTAGTAGACAGATTCAATATCTTATCCATGCTCAATGTCGCATTAGCCACCATACCACTTGCCTTTAACTCCTGCTTGATCACATCAAACTTGTCCGCAATAGCACCCCGTACCTGCAGATGTATCAACCGGTCCTTGTTATATCCCAGATCCCGGTTTTTAACGTGACTGATCTGCTGATACACAATCACCGTCGCAATGATCAATACGATTGAGACCGCAAACTGTGTCACCACCAACCCCTTCCGGATAAATATAGCTCCACCACTGGTCTTTAATACCCCCTTCAATACAGACACCGGATGAAAAGAGGATAGATAAAAAGCAGGATAACTACCAGCTATAAGCCCCGTAATAATGCCGATCCCCACCAGCCATAGCAGATGTAGCGGCTGAAAAAGCCCTACAACAAGCGATTTGTCCACCAATTGGTTGAAAAACGGCAGCAACAGGTAAATAAAAACAACCGCCACGATCACCGCAATAAATGATAATAACAACGAGTCGCTGATGAACTGCCATACCAGGCTGCCTTTCGTCGCGCCAATGGATTTCCTTACACCAATCTCCTTCGCCTTCCGCTCCGAACGCGCCGTCGCCAGATTCATAAAGTTAATACAGGCAATGATCAACACGATCCACGCAATAAGAGAAAATAACCGCACATAACCAATCCTCCCCCCGGTCTGCTTACCGTTGGTAAACTGCTCTCGCAGGTTCCAGTCGTTCATAGAAAAAAGAAAACACTCCGTAGTGCTCTCCGGATGTTTCGTAGTAATAAACTTGCGCAACTTATTGTTTACAGCCGCCAGCTCCACAGCAGGGTCCAACTCTACAAAAGTAGTAATGGAATTATTCCCCCAACCCCTCAGCCAAATATTATTATTTTCAAAACGGGCAAATGGACCCAGCCAGTCAAATTGATACGTAGTATTCTTAGGTAAGTCCTTAAATACTCCACTCACCACCAGGGCATCAGTAGCATTCATCTTCAGTACCTTCCCCAGCGCATGCCCGTCCGGAAAAAACTGCTTCGCCATCTTCTCACTGATCACAATCGTATTCAGTTCACGGAAAGCCGTCGAAGCACTTCCCTCCAGCAACTGAAATGTAAACATGGAAAACAAAGACGAGTCAACATAACGGCCGGTAAAATAACTGGAACGTTCTGCCTCCCCAAATAATAACTCAGTCCCCCAGCTCATCCTCGCCGTATGCTTAATACCGGGTATCTCCCGCTGTATCGCCTCCGACAGCAAAACAGGCGTATTCCCAAATGTATACACTACCCCGTCATACGTCTGGTTCTCCATAATCCGGTACAAATGATCCCGCTTCTCATGCACGTGATTATAAGTGAGCTCATCCTCCACCCATAAAAATATCAGTGAGGTACAGGTAATACCAATGACCAGACCGGCAATATTTAGAAAACTAAATGTCCCGTTCCGCCAAAGACTACGTATCGCGATCTTAAAATAACTAGTAAGCATGCATTCCCTTTTTTATGCTTCTGCGAACGGCAAAAACTGCACCCGGACAATATAAAATAGTCAACTTTATGTTTTTCATGATCATTACCTGCCTAATAATCAATGAATAATACCCGAAATTGACAGGTCCGTACACCAAAACAATCCGCAATATACACCATGGCAGACTCCTCCGGTGTACGATTTTGATACACCAGACGTTCGGTTTTGATACAATCACCATCCCGCTGCAAAAGATGAAAAGACAAATAACCTTAAATTGAGTGGGTAAAACCCTCGTTATGATAGCACCCGATTTCGACTTCCGGCATGTGGTTAACCAGGCACCCTCCCTGCAAGACTACAACGCCTTTACCAGCAATCAGATATTGCAGGCATTGGTCAACACCTATGGCGCATCGTGGATCAACACACCAGCCACCGATTTCGGGGCCATCATCGGTAGCGCCGCTTTGATAGAAATGGGACACCTGGCCAATAAACACCTTCCGGTGCTGAAAACACACGACCGCTACGGCAATCGCCTCGACATAGTAGAGTTCCACCCCGCATACCACGAGATCATGGAGCTCGCCATCCGCCACCAGGTACATGCCGTCTCTTGGAACAATAACCACAGTGGCGCCTACCTCGCACACAGTACCTTATCCTATCTTAAACAACAGGTAGACGAAGGTACCAGCTGCCCCATCACTATGACCTTTGCCGCCGTACCTGCGCTGCGCATAGAACCGGCAATAGCAGCAGAATGGCTACCCTTGCTGCTTTCCGGTCATTACGATCCGCGACATATCCCTTACTTCGAAAAGAAAGGCATCACCTTCGGAATGGCCATGACCGAACCCCAGGGCGGCAGCGACGTAAGAGCCAACCTCACCACCGCCACCCCCACAGGAAATGGAACCTACCGTATCACCGGCAGAAAATGGTTCTGCAGCGCCCCCATGAGCGATGCCTTCCTCGTACTCGCCCAAACAGGTAAAGGACTGAGCTGCTTTCTGGTACCCAGGTTCACCCCCGATGGAATAAAAAATACCTTGTTCTTCCAGCGGCTGAAAGATAAACTGGGCAATAAATCCAATGCCTCCGGTGAAGTGGAATTCCACCAGTCCTGGGCACGTATTATCGGCGAAGAGGGAAGGGGAGTAGCCGCCATCATGGAAATGGTCAGACATACCCGGTTGGATTGCGCAGTAGGGTCCGCCGCTACCATGCATCGCGCCGTCGCAGAAGCAATCCACCACTGCAGACACAGGAACGCCTTCGGCAAAAAACTCATAGAACAACCCCTCATGAAAAACGTACTGGCAGACCTGGCCCTCGAATCAGCGGCAGCAACCACCTTGGGCATGCGCCTGGCGAAAGGATTCGACGATGCCCGCAACGACGAAGAAGCCATGTACTTCACCCGCATAGCCACCGCTATCGGCAAATTCTGGAACACCAAAAGAGCTGTAGCCGTACTGGGAGAAGCACTCGAATGTATCGGTGGAAATGGCTACGTAGAAGAATCAATATTGCCCCGGCTGTATCGCGATATCCCCGTCAATGCCATCTGGGAAGGCTCCGGTAACGTACAGGCCCTCGACGTACTCCGGGCCATGCATAAAGAACCCGAATGCACAACAGCACTCATGAACTATTTCACAAAAGCTAAAGGCCTGCACCCCGCACTCGATACACAACTAAAAGCACTGCAACAAGTACTGGCCGACCCCGCTGCCTACGAATTCAAAGCTCGTATCATCGTGGAAAAAATGGCCTTGGCCATCCAAGCCGTCGAACTCATACATACCGCCCCTCCCGATATCGCTACCCAGTTCTGCCAATCCCGGCTATCAACAGATCGACACCTCACCTGGGGAACCCTCGACGATGACAAGGCCGCCGATCAGATCATTCACCTAACACATCATGTATTTTTATCCCAGATACCCCCGGTTTAATCACATTTTATACGATCGCTTTTCCACAATAACTAATATTGCGCTAAAGTTATCGCCTTCATGAATAAAGTCCGTAAAACAGAGCTGGCCGTCGTTACCGCCATATACCTCCTGCTACTGTTCCCATTGCTCTATACCAGCGTATCCAGGAACGTATTCGAATTACAGGACATGTATGGGCACAAATTCGCCCGATACCACCAGGTATTCGACTACTACATACACTACCTCCTGCCCTCCCTGGCAAGGATGACCATATTATACCTGGCATTGCTGTGCATACATTTTGTCATCGTTCCCCGCTATCTCGAACAACGCCGCTGGTGGATAGGGATACCACTGGCCATCATCACCATGGCGTTAGTATTTGTAACCCTGATGGTAGCCGGATCCTATTACAATGGATACCTCCTCGGCGTATACGATACCGTGCAAGGTGCACATACACACTTTGCCAAATCCGCTTTTATACTGACTATCTTCTGTGCCGTACTCTATATTATCTATTATATCCTGCGGGAGGTCTACTGGCGCTACGGCCATGAATGGATCAGCCGCACCGGTTTCTCAAAACAACTATCCTCCGAACTGGGAATAGCCCTCGCATTGTGGATATTGTTCATCGTACTGGCCGTCTCCTCCGATAGCCATACCATCATGCGCCTGATATTTATGGCCGGCCCCGTTTTTATCGGTCTACTTTTCGTCTGGAGCTATATCGTATTACCCCAGTTTCAGCAACATGGCGATAAAAACAAACTGATCCGGGATATATTATTGACAACGGCTGCCACCTGTGTCTTGCTGGCACTGGTGTTAACCGTCATTGGCTGGTACGGAAGAAAAGGTTTCCTGATGGCTGGATTAATGGGCGGATTGGCTTTACTGATCATCCTGCCCCTCAGCTGGTGGCTCTACCGTATCCGCCGGTCACAACAAGCCACCGTCAGCGGATTACAGATCGCATTAGGCACATCCGCCGCCACCCTCGACTTCCATCGCTCGCAGATTAATCCACACTTCCTGTTCAATGCACTCAATACCCTCTACGGTACCGCTCTTCAGGAAAAAGCATCCCTCACAAGCGAAGGCATACAACGCCTGGGAGACATGATGCGGTTCATGCTGCACGACAACCACCAGGAAAAAATACCACTCGAAAAAGAAGTCGCCTACCTGCGTAACTATATAGCACTACAAACACTACGCACACAAGCCGCTCCTAACATCGTCATCGAAGTCAACATCGAAGAAAAAGACTGGGACCTCTGGATCGTACCCATGCTCCTGATCCCCTTCGTGGAAAATGCCTTTAAACATGGTATCAGCATGCGGTACCGGTCCCGCATAGTCGTCTCGCTAAGCTGCACACAAAAACATATCTTTTTCGATGTATATAATACCGTACACGAAAGACCCGAAAATGACCCCGAAAGAGAAAACCTAGGAATCGGACTCAATAACGTCAAACAACGGCTCAACCTGCTGTATCCTGGCAAACATGAGCTGACCATACGACACACCGCCACCGAATTTTTTGTTCACTTAACGATAGATACCGAATAATGCCAGCCTCATCCTCCTCACATACTACAATAGATGGTATGGACCGTTTCCTCTGGTGGCTCGCAGCTGCCGACGTGTCCGTCCTGCAAGAATCACCTGCCGATCACGAAAGATATCGCCTTACCGGCCTCGCAGTACTGGTCACCTGGATATTTGCCACCTTGGCCTGGGGATACTTCTTCTCCACTATTACCAACGATAGCCTCGCCGTAATCGCCTTGGCATTATTTTTCGGATTTGCCATCCTCAGTATAGACCGCGTACTTTTAAGCGCAATGACCCGCAGCCAGGGCCGCAGAAAATGGTTGCCGGTCTTCTTCCGGCTCACCCTCGCTATCACCATCGGCCTCTTTATCTCCCAACCCGTCGTACTAATGCTCTTCAAAAAAGATGTACTGGCCCAGCTGGAAATCAGTAAACAACGCAAACTGGAAGAGTTCCGCCGCAAAGAAATGACAATGGATGCTGCCATGAAAAACACCTGGGACAATGATATCAAACGCTGGCAACAACAGCTGGAAGAAAAAGAAATACAGGTAAAAGCATACAAAGATGCCTACATCCGCGAAACCGATGGCACCGGCGGATCAGGGAAAATAGGAGATGCCGCTATTTCCCGTGTCAAAAAAACAGAATACCTTAAAGCAGAAGAGGAACTGATACTGCTACGCCGTACACTGGCGCCACAACAGACCGCCCGGCTGGCTAACCTGGATACACTGAGACAAACACAGGAAGCCAAAGCCCAGGCCTATCGCAGCCAACTGTCAGATGGATTCCTGGCCCAGATCGAAGCCTTGCAGGAACTGACCGCCGAACACAGTGCCCTGCAACAGCAATACCGGCTGGTCGTTTTCCTCATCACCCTGATCGAAGTACTGCCGGTCCTTAGCAAATTATTAATGCCGCCGGGAGAATATGATGCAAAGATCGCTGCACGTGGAAATAAAAGCAGCACAGGACAGCTGCAACAATTGCAAAGAACCTTACATCAATAGAAGAACGTACATAATATAAAGAATAGGTATGCTGACTGCTATCGCTATAGATGATGAACTGGTGGCACTTTCCGTAATAAAAAACCACGCCGCATTCACCCCCTTCCTGGAGGTAAAGGAGTATTTTACCAACGCATTCGAAGCACTCGACTTCCTGCAAAAAGAAAAAGTAGACCTGATATTCCTGGATATTAAAATGCCCGATATCAGCGGCATGGAATTCGTAAGCAGCCTGGTAGATCCCCCCATGATCATCTTTACGACCGCCTACTCAGAACATGCAGTACAGAGCTTCGAACTCGATGCAGTAGATTACCTGCTAAAGCCATTCTCCCTGCAACGCTTCCTGAAAGCCTGCAACAAAGCCAACCAACTGCAACAGCTGAAAAAGAAAGCCCAGCAGGAAATACCGGCAACTCCCGAATACATCTTTATAAAAAGTGGTTACGAACAACTGAAAGTAGCCCTCGACGATATTTTATACCTGGAGAGCGCAGGTAACTACGTGAGCTTTGTATTGAAACAACGTAATATCCTCTCCCGCCTCTCTATGCAGGAGGCGCTGACACTATTGCCCGCATCCTCCTTTTCTCGCGTTCATCGATCCTTCATAGTAGCCAACAACAAGATCGAAAAAGCCGACCGCTATGCGATCTATATAGGCGATGCCACCATCAGCATAGGGGCCGCCTATGCCGCCATAGTAGAACGATTGTTAAAAGGCGATACCAACAGTTACTGATAGATTAATACTCATACACACATAACAGCTCCTTCTTACTGATACGTGTCTCATCAGGATAAGCAAAAGCATTATTGATGTATTCAACCCCATCCAGGCTCACCCGCCTGTTCAGGTGACTATGCCCATATATATGCATAATAGGACTCACCCGCCGCAACTGCTCCTCCAGCCCGCTACTACCCAGGAAAGGATAAATGAAACGGCGCTCCTCAGGAATATAGTCAGGCATCACATCGATCCGGGGCAAAAAATGAGAAAAAGTAATCCTCGGAATATCGGGCCGTATAGATAACAACGCTGGCTCATTGAGTCCCAGAAAATGCCGGGTCACTGCCGCCATGTCAGCAAACCCACGCCATTGACAGGCATAAAAATCCTGCCAGCTGTCCATCGCATACTGGGTAGGAAACCCAAACGAATAGTCATACCACCCTAACAATGGGATAATGGTTAACTGCTCCAGGTGCAAAGTAGTCGTATGTATACCATAAGACTTAGCCAACTGATTGGTCAGCTCATATTTCTCCAGCGAATGATTCAACGTACTGGCCTTTATCCACAGATCATGATTGCCGGGTACGAAAATCACCTCCTTGAATATTTTCTTCAGATGATAAAAAGCAGTCTCTACAAGCGGAATATGATGGGAAATATCCCCTCCAAGTATAAGAACATCCTCTTGGTAGTCATATCGGGAAAGACCTTTCAGCCATTTGAGATTCTCCGTATAGTCAATGTGCAGATCAGATATTGCCTGGATTTTCATGTTGATACTTATTCCCTGATTTTCCCCGCTTATATTTTGTAATTGTAAGCAGCGTTTGTAAGAACTGCAAAATAACTATAAAACATCATCCGAGAGAATTATTACCCGAATGAAAAAACCTCCTTATATTCGCCCTTGAATTACACCCTGTACTGTTATTAATAGCAAACCCCATGAAAAAAATCACCCTCATGCTGGCGGTATTATGTACCGTACTCCGCGTATATGCCCAGGAAGGCATACAGTTTACCACAGGATCCTGGAATCATATCCTCCAACAGGCCAAAGCCGAAAATAAACTGGTATTCATAGATGTATATACCACCTGGTGTAAACCTTGTAAAATGATGGATGAAGAGGTCTTTACCCGCAAAGACGTGGGCGAGGCTTTTAACGCCGCATTTATTAATGTCAAAATGGATGCGGAAAGAGGAGGGGGCAGGATAGCCCGCCTGTACGATGTCAAAGGATATCCCACCTATCTGTTTGTAAATGGCGACGGCCAGCTGGTGTATAAGGTCGTAGGAAGTACTAATGCGGAAAGATTTATATCGTACGCCCAGGCAGCACTCATCGAAAAAGAAGACCCTAAGCCACTGATACAATGGAAAGCCGAATACGCAGCAGGTAAACGCGGAAAAACATTCCTTGTCGCCTACTTCAAAAAGAAAATGACCCAAAACATCAGGGATGCACAACTACTGGAAGAGGTCTTCGAAGTATTATCTCCCGAAGATGCAACGGATACCACACTCATGAAAATGGTATATACAGACGACCGGATGTTTCAGCCGGGCGGACATGCCTTTCGCTATACCATAAAGCATTACCAGGCTATAAACAATACCTTGGGAGATGCCCGCTCACTACAGGTATTATTTGCCGGTATCTATGCTTCCAGCATAAAAGGGGAAGAAACAGGATTGCGCCTGGCCCAATCTAATTTACTGAGTATCGCCATGACCATCGACGATAAACATGGAATACTGATGGCCAAAAGCCTGCCAATGATCTACTATCGATACAATGGCGACTCCGTCAGAATGTGGAAGGCTACCCACGACCTGATAGAGGATTTTGTGATTCCGGCCCTCCCCGCCCTCGCACAGCAAGATTCCGCCAACTTCCAGGCATTTATGGCGCCCTACCTCAATGGTACACAGGATTCATCGAAAGTGCCCGGCTGGAAGATCAATTGCCGTCTTAAACAGGCAGAACAAAGGATCACCTACGCCTACCAGCTACGCGATGCCGCAGAAGCCGTATACAAAAACTATCGTAAACCCGCCGCCATGAAAAAAGCAATGGAATGGGCCCGCCTGGCAGATGCTTCCTTCCCCCATTTTTCCGCTAAAGCCGTATATGCAGGATTGCTATTCAGCAATGGCGAAAAAGCCGCCGCCATCAACATGATGCAACAAGCCAGCGAAGACTTTTTCCTGGATGGCCATCCGGATAAAAAAAACATCTTACTCGCTAATGCAGAAAAACTGAAAGCAGCACAACTACCCGAACAACTCTGGCCCTAATCACCTACACCCATATAAAAAAAGGCTGTCTGTCTATTGTAGTATCTTTGCACGCTAAATAGAACAAACAGCCATGTCTACGCCCAGGTATTTTGAATCTAACTATAAGTTCTTCGGACACTTAATAATAGACCAGCAAGCAGTACAGGACATCAATGCCGGAAAGTACAAAATGTACATCCAGATATTCTATTTGCCCCAGGGATATAAACTGAAAATCGATTTTAACGAATACACCACCGACGGACCGGCTTTCTTTTTCGTAAGCGGTAATCAATATATACAGATCCTGGAAACGGGAACAGCAGAAGCCCATTATATCTACTATACCCGCGATTTCTATTGCATACAGATACACGACGCCGAAGTAGCCTGCGATGGCATCGTATTCAATAATATCTATAACATGCCCATGACAAAACTGCCGGCGCCCGAAGCCAAAGCAGTAAATGATGTGTATACACTCCTCATAGATGAACTGACACAAAAAGAATCCTCCCACGAAGAAATGATCCGTACCTGCCTCAAACAATTGATCATAAGAGGTACCAGGCTGTGGAAAAAACAACAATTAAACCACCTGCAGGATGAACCGGAACGAGAGATCGAATTTTTTAGGGACTTTAGCAAATTAGTAGAGATTCACTACAAGAGTAAACATGCCGTCTCAGAATATGCCGACCTGCTGGGCCTGGCTCCCAAAACCCTATCCGCCAAATTCAGCCGCCTGCACCTTACCCCTCCCAATGATATCATCAAAGACAGAATCGTACTCGAAGCAAAACGCCTGCTATGTTATACCTCCAACAGCGTCAAAGAAATAGCCTATCAACTGGGATACGACGATCCCGCTTACTTTAATCGCATGTTTACCAATAAAACAGGGGATTCTCCGGCCGTTTTTAAGAAAAAGTACCATCAGGAGGAAAAAGTACAATTTTAATCAACTTTTTGATATTTTTTTCGGCGTGTAGCCGGCGTACTTTTGTATCGTCAACGAATCGGAAACAGAACGATACAAGACAGAAAACTTATTCAATCACCAGCTAATACTAAAGAAATGAAAAACTTTTCCCTGATAAACAAGATCAAATCCCTGGCCGCCGCCGCCATATTATTCGGCACGTTCGGTAATGTATCCAACGTAGCCGCCCAGTCTGCAAAAGCAATTAAAAATGTAGTGCTCGTTCATGGCGCCTTCGTGGATGGTTCCGGTTACAAAGGCGTATTCGACATCCTCACCAAAAAAGGATATAACGTCACAGTAGTACAAAATCCGTTAAGCTCACTGGCCGACGACGTAGCAGCCACCCAGGCAGCTCTCGACAGACAAGATGGCCCGGCGATCCTGGTAGGCCACTCCTACGGCGGCTCCGTTATCACAGAAGCCGGCGAACATCCAAATGTTGCCGCCCTCGTATACCTGGCAGCCTTTCAGCCGGATCAAGGAGAATCAGCACTGGATTGGGCCAAAACAGAACCTTCCTCCCCTAAAGCAGGCATCCTGCCTCCGGACGAAAAAGGTATCCTGTACTATGATAAAGCAAAGTTCCATGACGGATTCGCCAGCGACCTGCCCAAAGACCTGACAGACTTCATGTACGCCTCCCAGGGCCGGTTCGCATTCGCTGCATTGGATGCTAAAATGACCAAAGCAGCCTGGAAGACCAAACCCGCCTACGGTATAGTAGCCACCCAGGATGAAGCCATATTGCCCTCCATCCAACGCAAAATGTATAAGAGAGGAAATGATAAAATCACAGAGATAAAAGGCAGCCACGCTGTATTTATCTCCCATCCGAAAGAAGTAGCAGATGTCATCATCAGAGCTGCTCAGGAAGTAAAATAAAATGAATACTAATGATAAAAAGAGCCGTTCCCGGACATCGGAACGGCTCTTTTTATATCGATAATAATCGAATGACCAGAAATATTAAGATTTCGTTAGCAATATTAACAAAAAGGGTGATTAACTTCATACTATGAAACGCGCCGTCCTATTCATTGCAATTTTGATATCCGTAATGTCTGTAAAAGCACAGTTTGCTGCTCCGTATAACACATTGTCAGGATATAAAAGCATGAACCAGCCAACCGATACTGGCGGACTTCAGAAAAAATGGTCCTTCAGCAGGTACTCCGCCGTTAATGCCGGCTTTATAGCATTCAAAGGCGGAGGCGCCAGCTTCCTGTCAGTACCCTTAGGCTTGCAGGTAAGCCGCCAGCTGCATAATAACGTATATGCATTCGGAGGCGTCTCCCTTACACCATCACTCATACAAGGCTCCGGCCCTGCATTTTATCAGCCTGGATTCGACATGACCTACAACCCGATGCAGCCGAATCGGAACTTTAGCATAAACCCCGCCGCACAAATAGGCGTCATGTATATCAGCAACGATAAGACCTTTTCGGTTTCTGGTAGTATAAATGTTAGCAGAAGTACTTACAACGGCTATTCCCCACTCTATGCACCCACTGCTTTCTAAATACACGCTTCAAATACACGCGTCGAAAATTATTAGCCGCACTATTTCGACAACAATCGGCTATTCACCACCCGCATCAGCAGGTCACGCTGACTTCTACTTACCGGCAACGCATAAGGCCCTATCTGTACCATATTACTATCTACCGTATGCACCTGCCGTAAATTGATAATATAAGATTTATGTATCCGCAGAAAGGTGTCAGATGGTAACTGCTGCTCGACACTCTTAAAAGTCAGATAAGCAACAATTTTAGTACGTATCGTCTGTATCACCACATAGTTCTGCATACCCTCCACATACAAAATATCTGATAACATCACCTGCTCATATACCTGCTTGTGCTTTACAAAAATATGATCAGCAATAGCATTCGTTTGGACCAACGGTGCCGGCCTGCGCAAGCTGAAGTACGACAGCGCCTTCTGGACCGACTTGGCAAAACGATCAGGAGAAACAGGTTTTAAAAGATAATCCAATACATCCAGCCGAAAACCCTCCAGCGCATAATCCGGATAAGCAGTGACCAATATCGTAACCGGTGGCGTAGTAAGCGTCTCCAGGAGATGCAAACCACTCATCCTCGGCATATTGATGTCCAAGAACATAAGGTCGACCGGCGCCGTTTCTAATATCTCCCTGGCCGCCATAGCACTGTTGCACGACGCCATTAGCGTCAGATATTCACTTGCCTGTATATAGTTTTCTAACCCCTCTCTGGCCAACGCTTCATCATCTGCAACTAAACATCTAATTTCCATCTTGTTCAATTATGCTGTTTTGGATATTGTGGACTGATATCAATTTCAAGGAACACGGCAAAACGCTCCGCCGTTTCTTTAATCTGTAGTAAATGCCGGCCCGGATAGAGCAACGATAATCGCTTCTTCACATTGGCCAATCCTATCCCTTTCCCCCGGTGTAGCGGGTCAGGAATAGCCGGTAAGGACTCCCGGCTGTTATCTACAGTCAGGAACAATTGATGCCCCTCCACATAAAGTGATACGCGTATAAAACCAGCCGTTCCCTCCCCGCAAGACACATGTTTAAAAGCATTTTCAATAAATGGCGTTAGTATCAATGGAGAAATGTAACCGGAAGGTAAGGCATCTCCCCAATAACAGTCCACTTTTAACACATCCCCCCTTCGTTTTCGCTCCACACTTACATAATGCTGCAAATAGTTGATTTCCTGTTGTATAGATATAAAAGGCTGCGAACAGTCATATAGCTGGAACCGAAGCATATCGGAAAACTCCAGTACCATGTCCGCCGCCTGCCGCGCATCCCGCTGGATCAACACGTGTATCCCGTTCATCATATTGAAAACAAAATGAGGATTGAGCTGCCCACGCAACAAGGTAAGCTCCGCCTCCAGGTGCGCAGTACGCAACTGCTCATGCGCTATAACAGTAGTCGCATACTCCTGGTAAAAACGAAACCCGCAAACAGTGCCACTGGTAAAAAGCACACTAATGAAATAACCCGGTACCAGGGATATAAAACTGCAACTACGGGGTGTAATCAGCAAATCCTGATACGAACTACATAACAATGGCAGACAGAAATACACAATAACACAGCTTACCAACAAACAAAGCAACACCGCTAATACAATAAATAACAACAAGCGCTGTAGCCGTATCAACCTCGGTAACAATATATAACTGAGAAAACTAGCACACAAACACGAAAATACAGAGCCCGTAAGCGCCAGCGTCAACGCCCTGGAATATGAGATCCCCTGCATGTGAACCTGGAAACTGGTAAAACAAGTGTCTAACGTCCAAACAATAAGTATGATCAGCCAGCTGCGGTTAAGAAGAGATTGTCCAGGCATCAGAACAGATTTACTGCAAAAAAGTAAATAAAACGCAAATCATCGGTGATAGCATACATCATTTTATCGTTATTTCTGACAGATAGTAACGCATTCCTGCACATTAGTCAACAAATGCCGTCAACTGATCAAAATCAAAATCCCCAAGTAACTAATTACGTTTTCTTTGTGTGCATAAACCGCCGGTAACACCTATAAGCCGGTATTGAAAAACCAATTCTCTGACTTAAATACCTAAACCGAAACTTTATGAAACATCGGGTAACCAGTTCCCAACGTCATCGCATCCTATTGCATATCGCGATAGTAGCCACTTTACTAACAACAGGTACCGCCTGCGAAAAGTCAATTTCCCCTGTAGAGGCACCCGCCGGGATCGGTGCCGATCCCATCGAAGTAACCCCGGAAGGAGTAGCTGCCGGCCTGCTTACACGTATCAACATCGGCAACAATGGCATAGTACAACAAATAAGCTATAATAGCCGCCAGCAACCACTTGTAATGACCCGCTATGCCGGTAACCTCCTTACAGAAAAAGATTCGGTGATCTATAACACAACCGGCAAACTGCAAAAAATAATACACTATACACCTGATTTTTTTAAAAAAGGGAAATTCACCGTTTCAGGAAATACAACCTTTGAATGGAATAACAATAATAAAATTGTAAAGAAATTATTCAACGATCAGGAAAGCAGCACACAGGAAGATACCCGCTATACGTATGATGCAACGGGTAAAGTACACACGATCAGCACCACCACGGCAAGCAAATATGATAACCTGAAAGTACTGACTACCCTGTATTACGAACAAACAAATGTGGTCCGCATCACCCGCTCCGGCAACGGACAGGCTATCTCTGAATTAACCGTAATTGCCGTTGATGGACAACAATCCTATGTCACCGGCTCTTTACTGCCCTACCTGCTGGATATCGTGGAAAATGAAGCATTCAGCGAACAGAATGCATCGGAAACAAAAAACATACAATATGTCAACTTCAATAACAAAAGAGATACTATTGTGACCATAACAAAGAACAGTTTCCAGTATAATACACAAAAACGCCCCGTAAAAAATACTTTCACCAGCACCATTTATAGTCCCGGCAATCCAAAACCGGTTACTTCCGCTGCTACCATTGACTACACCTATGGTAAATAATAAGGTCAGAAGCTACCGTTACCGTGAAGTTTAAGAAAAAGAAATAACGACAATACTAATACAACATAACAAAAAGGACAAGTAACTACTTGTCCTTTTTTACATACGACCTACAGACCGTTCAGCATAATGAAAAAGTAGAATCGGAAGAAAACAGACTACTGAATGCGGTTTACCGCATTGTCTATCTTCATTATATGTAATAACGGTTACGGATAAAGGTTAGTGCCCCGCGCCTTTATCCATAAATAGCCATTTTCCGGGATTCTTTTGCTGGGCAGAAATACCCAACTTTATATAAATGTCAACCGAGCAACAAAAAACCGCTATATAATTATCAGATCTCTTTACCGGTAAAACACAACATACACCCCAGCTATTGGCCATACGCTGGTGGCCATGTTGTATGGCGGCATCAGGCCCGCTTAATAACCCTGACGTTCAACCCAGGTATAATAACGTTAAACTTTTACTGTCACTCTTATCCACAAATTTTTAACTCACCATGAAAATCACACAAGTTGATGTCGTTCGTGCATGGAAAGATGCATCCTATCGTAACCAATTATCCGCTGAGCAACTGGCAACCCTTCCCGCTAATCCTATCGAAGATGCTCGCGAAGGACTGGATGCCATGCTGATGGGCGCCGGCACAAAATCACAGGCACAACAAGCTAACTCAAGTGGCTTGATCTGTACCTGGAGCGGTGAATGTATGGGCGGCCAAAGCTGTAACCCATTCGTAAATATCTTTAACTAATAGTAACCTGCCACATACAGGCTGATCAGCAATGGTCAGCCTGTAGCTACAGCCCTACCCATCTCTACAATAACGACCTCATGATGACAGTGGATACAGAGCTAAGCCCCGCCTTGCTGCTAAACGGCCTGTACCTGTATGAACGTATACAGTTGGTAACCAGTAACGCTGCATTGAGAAATGCCCTGGTCACCCTAAGCAGCAGCCCGGCCGCAATACAAGCTTATCAACGTTTGATTACCCAGCCGCCATACAATGAACCGGTATACCTCGATGAATGGCTAACCTCCCGGCAAATCAGCAGAGACGAGCTGGCAGCCGTCTGTACAGAAGAATTTCCCGCCTTGGTAAGCCAACTGGATATCCCGCTGCCGGATTGGACCTCCAGCATTATTCGCCTGTATAACACCTATGATCAAAGTAACAGTAGCTTTGCAACACTGATAACCGGACAGATACCATTGGCTGGCTTCTTTAATGTGGCTGATCCTATTATTATCCCCTATGTCACAAAACTGACCAACGCCCTCCGGCAATATACCGCACATCAAAAAAAAGGTCCCTTCGAACTGGAACGTATAATACCCCAACTACTAAACGAAATAGCTGTCTCCGTATTCGAAATGGTAGACCGCACCCTCGTACTGGAACTAAATGTCGCCCGGGTCAAAAACGAGCTGCAGGGAAATACACCCGGAGAAAGATTCGAAAGTTTTATACACCTGCTATCCACACCGGAAAAAAGGAACACCCTTGTAGCAGAATACCCCGTACTCTTTCGCTGCATCTATGAATACATGCAACGATGGGAATTAAATTGTTTTACCTTACTACAGCGGCTAAACGACGACTGGCAGGATATCAGACAACATTTTGATATAGCCGGCGACGACAAGATCACCGGCCTCCGGATGAACGCCGGAGATCGACATAATGGCGGACAAACAGTAGTAATTTATACATTCACTTCTGGCAAACGGCTGGTTTACAAACCACGCAGCCTATCCCTCGATGGACACTTTCAACAACTCCTGCAATGGTTTAATAGCAAACAACTCCAACCCGCTTTCAAATTGTTGAAAGTACTCGATAAACAACAATATGGATGGATGGAATTCATCTCTTACCATCCCTGCCGCACAACCACAGACGTACAGGAATTTTACACCAGGATAGGATACCTGCTGGCAGTCCTATACGCCATCAATGCCACTGATTTTCACTACGAGAACATCATCGCAAATGGCCCGCACCCCATGCTGATAGACCTCGAGAGCCTGTTCCATCCTGATCCGCTGCCTGTGGAAGATACACTCGATGGCAATGTCACCGGCAAAATAAGACAGTCCGTACTTAACATACACCTGCTGCCCTTTAAAATGTATGTGGAAGAGGGCGTCATCGATATGAGCGGTATCACTAACATAGATGGAAGAGAAATACCCAAACCAGTACCTACCTGGGAAAATACCGCTACTGATCACATGAGAAGTGGGAAACGACAGGCCCAGTTCAAGGCGGGTACAAATATTCCCCGCTTCAATGAACAACTGGTGCAACCGCTCGAGTATGCTGACATCATCAACAATGCCTTCAGACATTGTTATCAACTCATAAAAGAACACCGCGACGAATTGTTGAATACAACTTCCCTGCTACCTACATGTTTTGATACCCATGTCAGGATCTTATTACGCCCTACCGCTGCCTATTCTCAACTACTGAAAACAGCTTTCCATCCGGACCACCTTCGGAACGCACTGGAACAGGACGCCCTATTTAACTTGTTATGGCAATCCGAACCGCGTACCAATGCCTATCGACATATCGTTCCGGCAGAAATTACAGCCTTACAAAATAGGGATGTACCCTTTTTTAATGCCATCCCTTCGGAAAAAAATATATACAGCGCCAACAAATTAACGACCACCTCCTTTTTCTCAAATTCCGGACAACAAGAAGTGACCGACAAACTCCGGCAACTATCAACCACTGATATGGAGCAGCAATGTTGGTTTATAAGGGCTGCCCTGGCTTCTTCTACCGCCAGGCATGCAGATACGATCCAGTATGCATATAAGAAACGGTATCATATTATACCTGCCGTCGGAAGTCCGGACAAAAATGCTTTGATCAACGCCGCCTGCGCAATAGGAGAAAGATTAGCCGAACTGGCCATCACACAAGACGACAACGCACAGTGGGTAAGCCTGATCGCCGTAGATAATGATAATTTTGATGTAAAACCCCTGCAAACAGACCTCTATAGCGGCCTGCCAGGCGTAGCCCTCTTCCTGGGAGCATTATATCACGAAACAAAGCAGGCAGCGTTTAAAGAATTGGCAGATCGTTGCGTCAATAAGATGTTACAAATATCCGATCATCTCTTGCAGGCAAGCTTTACACAAAATATGGGCGCATTCGACGGGTGCGCCGGCATAGCCTATAGCTGCTACCATCTCAGCTATTTTATGCAACAACCTTCCCTGCAGGAACATGCCATGAAATGTGCCCGCTTTATAGTAGATCATTGTGAAGAGATAATAGATCATGATATCATCAGCGGCGCCGCAGGTATCATATGTGCACTTAAAATATTGTATCTGCAACAGCAAGAGGAAAGCCTGTTAGCAACTATGACCAAATTGGGAGATAAGATAATAGCCGATGCAGAACAACTGGAGCAGGGGATAGGCTGGAGGAATAATATTACCGGTAATGTCCTGGGAGGCCTGGGGCATGGTGCCGCTGGTATAGCGTTGGCACTGTCGGAACTATATGGATTGACAGGTATGGAAAAATACAAACATCATGCAATAGCAGCATTGGAATTCGAAAACAGCCTTTTCATGCCGTCAATAGGTAACTGGATGGACAAACGGCAGGTACGTAACCAGGAACTTTCTCACCAGGAACACTATCATATGATCGCCTGGTGCCATGGCGCAGCTGGCATAGGCCTGAGCCGCATAAAAATACATCGCCATCTTCCACTGGAGTCCATTACCAAAGATATCCGGGTCGCCATCGCTACTACCCGTGAAAGCGGATTAGGTACCAACCAATCTATCTGCCATGGAGATATGGGAAACCTGGAACTACTCCTATCTGCTGCCCTACACTTCGACGACCAGGTACTGCTAACAGATACCTACAGGATGGTAACCACCTTGTTACAACAAACCGGAAGAGATGGATACACCTGCGGTGTCGCATTGGGCGTGGAGAACCCCGGATTTATGTTGGGATTATCAGGAATAGGATATCAGCTCCTGCGATTCGCGCGCCCGGACATATACAAAGCAGTTGCCTTGCTGGACTAAAAAATACCGGAAACAATGTATTGGACAGCATTAAAACAACGGTATCTTTTCCCTTTTTACAAACAGCTGCATAACAAGGATTGTGGCCCTGCCTGCATCCGCATGATCGCCAGGTATTATGGCCGCAAATTCCACCCTGATTATCTCAACGGGATTTCACAGCTCACCGAACAAGGTGCCAGCCTGCATAATATCGATAAAGCAGCCCAACAACTGGGATTTCTTACCATCAGTGGCGCTACCACCATCCGGCAACTTACAGATACTATACCCCTGCCTTGTATCTTACATTGGACAGCATCCCATTTTGTGGTCTTATATAAGATAAATGCAAAAAAAGGGAAATACTATCTGGCAGACCCCGCTCGTGGTAAACATATAGTTGATAACAACACCCTCAGGCAAAACTGGCTGTATGACGAAGAGAAAGGATATCTGCTGCTATTGTCCCCTTCAGAAAAATTCTATACGCACATCGCGAATACCTAGAATAATAGCAACTGTTGCTTGATGATCTCCGAATAAGAATAAGCACTTTTGATCCGCGTCTGATGCACATCGGCCATGATCAAAAGATAAGTGCCCTTCAGATACTTATGTATCTCCTGGATTTTTAGCTTATTGATGATAAAACTCCGGTGTATACGAAGGAAGCCCGCAGGAAGGCGCTCCTGTAGGTAAGTAAGTGTAAAGTCAGTCAGGTAAGACTCGCTTTTAGTATGTATATAGCAATATTTTTCACGTGCCTCTAAAAAGTGAATATCACCCACCTGTACAAGCATGGTCTTATTCCCCGTCTTCACAGGGATAGTACTGATAGTCTCGCTGCTCGGCTGGTTAGTCAGTAACGTCTTTATCTTCGACAACACATCAACGTTATCTGCGTAATGTGCAATAATACGTTTGATGGTCACCGCAAGGCGCTCCGGTACCACTGGCTTGAGGAGATAGTCCAGCGAATTTATCTCAAACGCTTTTATCGCATAAGCATCGTAAGCAGTAACAAAAACCACCAATGGCATATATTCCAACGCTGAAAGCAAATCGAATCCATTAATACCTGGCAGCTGTATATCCAGAAATACCAATGCCGGCTTATGCCGGTTAATGAAGGTAATAGCTTGTCTTCCATCAGTAGCCGCTCCGGTAATATGTATTTCCGGATGCACCTGCAAGAGCTTTTTTAATCTGCTGATGGCAACCTCTTCATCATCTACAAGCAAGGTTGTCAGGCTGCCGGGGAATGGTAATTCGGACATGTTTTTCAGGAGTATTGCTGAATACAATTTGATAGTTAGTATCGTAAAGGAACTTTAATTTGTTCATCACCAGTTGCAGGCCGACTCCACCCCCTGGTAAATCAGGAAATGGAGGACCTGAGTCTGCTACAGTAAAAGTAAGATTAGTATCGTCAGATTGAATGTCTACGTGTACAAATCCATCTCCCGCATTTGCTTCTATACCATGTTTGACCGCATTCTCTACTATAGGCTGTAATATAAAAGAGGGCATAAGAATAAATCTTGTGATCGCAGCCACATGGATGTTAGAAGTCATCCTGCTGCCAAACCGTAACTGCTGCATTTCGAGATAAGTATAAAGGATGTCCAGCTCTTCATGAACAGCATGAAAAACAACATTGTCTTTTGTTAAAGTAGACCGGAAGAATTTAGACAACAACAATACAAGAGACTCCGCCTTGGAAGGGGCTTCAGTAATAAGCCCCGCAATAGTATTATGTATGTTGTAAAGAAAATGTGAATTGATCTTTGCCCGCAATAACTCCAGCTCGAAAAGCGTCTGTTGCTGCTCCAGTTGCAATACACGATACTGTTGTACCAGCATCCTGGAGTTAAGCTGGCCCTTCCACTCCTCACTCATATAAATAGGAAGTCCGGTTACCAGAACGATCAATATATTCAAAAGATAAGTATCGCTGCCGTTCGCCCACCGGAAGGCAGGTGCTGAAGGAAGTAGCGATTGTACCAGGAAGATAATAATAGTGCCGGCTACTGCTGCAACTATCAGAGCTACAGTCATGATAATGGCCTTGCCTGGCTGGGAAGCTGTAACATGGATGAAATAATGCCGGTAGTATATACAGTACATCATTAATATACCTATCGTGACGCTCGATAAAAGCGATTTAAATATGCGGATCAAACGGTGATCAAATGCAATATACAAGTACGTACCAAAGGCAAGACCAATGAGTATACAGATCAGTAATGTTTTAATAAGTCTATGCATACTGATTCGTTAGTGGATCAGTATGCGCTTGTTTTGATGAAAACCTTTTACTACTGATCCTTGTAAATATATAAATTATATAAATAATGCGGGCTGCGGAGGGAAGTAACTGGCTGTATGGTTTGTAAGCTGATAATACAGGGCCGCTGAATGCTGATACCATCGCACTCTAAACACTTATCATTTTATAACTGCGCTCATATAAGATCGCCGCTCTAAGCATCCGGATCGGCATAATACCTTTAAATAGATCATACTATGGTCACGGTCATTAAGGCTGCCACCGTTGAATAATAACAAGTAAAGTAAGCACCAGGAGAAAGGTAGTACGGTCAAATATAATTACACCAAAAAGAGCAGTGCCGGTCACAATAATAGCCAACCTTGGCACATATGCCATTTGCTACCTTTACCGACCATGATAGCGGATAGCCCTGCAAATAATGCCAGCACGCCGGCGCCTACATGGATCGAAATATTGATGTCGGGTGTTATTATTATACAGTATGTATTATGATGACAAAAGAACAAATTCCTACTGGCGACAACAACGGAATTCCGACGAGTAAGGATATTCGCCGACGAAATGGCAGTGGGAGGGGGCGTCAAGATCGACAATGCGACCCGTGTGGAATGGGACCGGTTTGTAAAACAGGATGACAAACAATCCAGCAAGGGCATTGAATTCGGAATTTCCACCAACCCGCTCCGTGGCCTCAACATACTGCTTGCCGGTTGCCTCAATGAAGATAAATACCCCCAGGCCGCAACAGGGAAAGAGAAAACCGCTGCTAACGCACCCGCCGGTTTTGTAAATTACTGGAACCAGGTAACAGGTTGCAGATGCGAAAAGCCTGCAGGTATCTATAGCCCATATGCTTTTATTACACGAATAAATTATATAGCTTCGCTGCATGCTAACAGTGGAAAAAATTGGCGGCACCTCCATGAGTGCCCTGAAAGACGTAATAGATAATATCATTTATTATAACCGTACCGGCAATAACCTGTACAATCGCGTATTCATTGTTTCCGCCTTCTCCGGCGTCACCAACCTGTTACTGGAAAATAAAAAAACAAAGGCCCCCGGCGTCTATCACCAATTCGCCACCGGAAACGACTATCGCAGTGCACTTGAATCCGTTAGACTGCATCTCCGTCAGCTGAATGCCAACTACGGCCCGCTGGGACTGAACATCACCCATGCTGACGAAGTGACCGATAATATGATTAACCGGGTACTAATGTATCTCGATAGCGCAAACACCATGTTGGCTTCCGGATATCTCAACGAAGGCATCCTGCTGGCTGTACGCGAAATACTGGCCTCCATAGGAGAAAGCCATTCCGCCTTTATATTGGCAAATATCCTCCGCAACAAGGGGCTTAATGTAGCATTGGCAGACCTAAGTGGCCTGGGAGATGGACGCTCCTTCACAATTGATGAACGTATCAAAGAAGAATTCGCAAACATCGACCTTAAAAATTGTCTCTGTATTGCCACCGGTTATGTAAAAGGTACAGAAGGGATCATGAGAGAATTCGACCGGGGATACTCAGAAGTAACTTTCAGCAGGATCGCCGAGCTGCTGCGTCCCGAAGAAGCTATTATCCATAAAGAATATCACCTCTCAACCGCAGATCCGGGGCTGGTAGGCATAGAAAACGTTAAACCCGTTGGCTATACCAACTATGACATCGCTGACCAGCTGGCAGATGTCGGCATGGAAGCCATTCATCCTAAAGCAGCCAAACCACTCGAAATAGCACGTATCAACCTGCGCATTAAAAATACCTTCGAACCGGAACATCCGGGTACCCTGATCACCAAAAATTATATTTCCGAACATAAGAGAGTGGAAGTGATCACCGGTACAGACCAGCAACTGCTCATCGATATATACGATCCGTTAATGGTAGGTGCGGTAGGTAGCGATCTCGATATCATGCAGGTATTCGCCCGTTACGACATCAGCTACATCTTTAAAGCTACCAGTGCCAATAGCATCAGTATCGTCATCTGGGAAAATGACTTGAAACAACAATTGCTGAAAGACCTGAGAGAAAAGTATGAACAGGTCACCGTCGAACCCGTCGCTATGGTCTGCCTGCTGGGTTCTAACATGGATCAACCAGGATTGCTGGCAAAAGCTACCGCAGCCCTGGCAAATGCAGAAATTAACATCCTCAGCGCTGGAGTAGCATTAAGAAAAGTCAATTTCCAATTCCTCATCGCCCGGCAACATTTCAAAGACGCAATCATCGCACTCAATAAAGCAGTAGGACAATAACTCCATACCAGGCCGTGAAGAGCTCGCTATTGTTTCAAAAACTACCCCACAAAGGCCGCCTTTTTTAAGGAAAAAGATGTATATTACTTATACCCTAAATTCAAATTTTATAGGATACATAATCCAACTTTGAATGCAGATCTATGCCAATTTATTAACCCGCATATCGTTTATCCCGGATCATGATTGTATGTATCTTCCTATTACTTGTTACAGGCTTGCTTAAAAAAGTGAAGTGGATAGACCGCATACACGAAGCATTGAAAAGAAAATTACTACTCCGCTATCAGGTTACCTTGGACTACAGCACTTTTAAACTAATGGGTGTAAATGGTCTAAGCATGACAGCCGTAAACTATAGGGACGAACGCAGAGGATTATCACTCCTTGCAGAAGAATTGAAAATACGGATAAATATCAGCCGCCTGCGTTCATGCCGGAAAATTAGTCTACTCACCGTCACCAACGCAGTATTAAAAATTCAAGGCAGGAGTAGTGATACCACAGCAAATGCCCGGACCAATTACGATGCCATACTGAAGAACATCTATAAGAGCACCTTCAGGAAAGCCAGGCACCTGCATAAATACCTCCCCATAACACTGCACCTTACCAATGTGGATATTATGGCAGACCAATCAGGTAATAGGAGAATAAACATCTATACCTGTCTGCTGAAGAAAGATACCTGTATGCTTAAAATGAAAGTACTACAGGCAGGTAAGGAACATCAGTTGGAGTTACAGGGCCGCACTCATATAACAACAGCGGCAGCGGCCTTAAAGATGGAATTCGAAATAGACTCAAAATGGGTGATAAATGGCGCCTCATCGCCGGTTAGTATGGCAGATAAGGCGCTGCAGCTCAACATGGCTATCAGCTGGAAGACTGCTTATAGCTCCCACTGTTCACTAGGGGTAAAAGCCAATACCCTCGTATTGGAAAATATACCGGGCCTCGATAGCCGACCCGGCAGCCTGCAGCTGGACCTGGTGGGTAACATGGACCACACCGGCTTCTTCATACAGGATACAGCCACTATCCGCTTTAATGATCTCACCATCTCCGGTTTTCTGAAACACCTGTTTTCCGGCGATGGATCGCTTGAAACCAATATCAGGCTAAAGCCTTGTACCATGGAAGAACTATTGAGCGCATTGCCTGCATTTCAATATAAAGCCCTGTACTCAGCAACATATAAGGGTGAATTGGGTGCTGCCGCAACCCTGAAAATGAAACTTCAACCTCCTTTTCGCTTTGAATGGCAACTGCTTCCCGACAATAATATCACCGTCATCAATCCCGGTCAGCTCAACCTGGATCGCCTGAATAGTTCGTTTATACATACGGTATACGAGCAGGAGAGAGAACTGAAAGCACTAACGCTTGACTCCACCGGCGCTAACTTCCTGCCATTACACAAAATCCCTGTCCATCTGCGAAATGCTATTCTTATATCCGAAGACCGCAAATTTTATAAACATAAAGGCATCGATCTGGCCGCAATCGGCCAGGCTATCATGGTCAATCTGGTAACCCGGAGATTCACCAGGGGAGCCAGTACACTGAGTATGCAGCTGATACGCAACCTCTTCCTCCATAAGGATCGTACCGTCTACCGTAAAATAGAAGAACTACTCCTGACCTGGCTCATGGAAGATGTTTTCAAAGTAAGTAAGAACAGAATACTCGAACTCTATTTAAACATAATAGAATTCGGTCCGGGTATCCATGGCATTAAGGCAGCGGCAGATTTCTATTTTTCCAAATCCCCGGAATCACTCTCCTTAACAGAGTGCCTCACCTTATCGTATATAGTTCCCCGCCCTAAATTTTTTATAGAAGCACTAAAACAGGGCTCATGCATCCTCTACGAAAATTTGACAAAACACCTGGACAGTATTTCAGAAGAAATGTTCGAGAGCGGATTGCTTACCGTAGAAGAAAAAAACGATAGGCAACAGGAACTTACATTTGCAAACGGCCTGGGAAGCATTCCCCTGGATGATTACATGAAGAGACTACACCCCTCGCTGAGAACAATTTTTATGAACGCTGCCGAAGCATGGGACCTGCAATATGGAGAGCTGCCCAAACCTGGCATATCACGAACAGAACAGTCCCCTAGAACAAAAGAAGCCTCAGTATGCTATATTTTATTCCGGGACCGCTTTGGAATTAACCGGTCTGCAACATCACTCTTCGTAAAATTCGCCGGACTCATCGCAGCAGCAGACCTCACAGGAGAGATCAGCTGGGACGGAAACGCACCTGATAAACAGGATATAGCCTGCTTCAGAGTGAAAAATGTGCATTTGAATATTACCAATAAAGTAATTGTAAATGGAAGTGTATCTGACCTTTGACGACGGGATACAACCGGGAACAGAAGAGGTGCTGGCCATATTGAAAGAGATGGGCGTCAAAGCCACTTTTTTCCTGGTAGGTATGCAGGTATTTTATGCCTATAGACGGAATAGTACCGCATGTCTCCGGGTATTGAAAGAGATCTGCGAAGAGCATGCCATCGGTAATCACAGCTTCTCACATGCTAATTTCTTTTACGCAGATTATTACCGGGAAGATGGCCCCCGTTTGAACGACAGGGGAGAGCGAATGTCTATCAGGATGGATTTCGATAAGAATAGAAGCGTATTGAATCATTATCTAGGAATCATCTATAATAAAAATGGGGAGGAACGTAACGGGTTGCTGGCAAGAGGACAGAAGAAACAATTGGCCCGGCTTCCGGGTAGAAACTCCTGGTACCTACCGGCAGGCACAGTTACAAATACCGGTCAACCATATTTTCACTGCGAAGAAGGCACCCAACGTCCGGCAAAGACTTTATTCGAAGATGGATATCACCTGTATGGCTGGAATGCAGAATGGTGTATGAGCTTTGAATTCCACAAAGAGGCTGTGTCCAGAATAAAAGAAGCACAGCAGGAAGGACGCCTAAACTACCACGATAAAGATAGCATACACCCGGACTTCGATATGTACGACGCCCAACACCTGGAAAAAGATCGGCTGATAGAGGGTTGGGAAGATGTTGGACAGAGAGTACTGACGTTGGGAACACATAACAGCGTCGTACTGTTGATGCATGACAGGGCTTTCAGAAAAAGTGCCGCCCCTGACTTTACACGAGACGCCAGGCAGCTAAAGTCGTTGATCCTTTTTCTGAAAGAAAACAATGCTGTATTTAAAACCCTGGACCATTTCACCGGATAGTGACGTCACATACACTGCAAATGATCAGATAATTTATGAACAGATCCGACACATCGTTTAACAAGAAAAAAGACCTTTGGGACCGCCAATATGCCGCGGGACAATGGGAGGTGCTCAGATCTCCGTTGGAAGAGCCACGGCTCAATACCCTTGCAGCACTCACGAGTCAGTATTGCCAGGGCGGGAACGTATTGGAAATAGGCTGTGGCGAAGGACTGTTATTACCCCGGTTGAAGTCGACCTATCAATACTTCCTGGGACTGGATATTTCCGAAGTAGCGATCCGGAAAACACAGCACCTGCAAAATGCCAATACCGTATTCAAATGTGCAGATATGGAAGATTTTGTACCCGGAAGCAAGTTTGATATCATCATTTTTAATGAGTCATTGTATTACAGCGATACCCCCCTGGAACTACTACACCGGTATACAGATTATTTGGAGAAAGACGGACTTTTCGCTACCTCTATTTATCATGATGAATGGAATATCTCTCTGGTAGACCTCATCAGGAAAAAGTTTGAAGGGGTGAAACGCCAAGAGACCAGCAATGAAAGAGGCACCTGGTATTGCGACGTTTTCAAACCTTCACGCACCAAAGCATAATATTACAAGACAGACATAGAACGCTATCCCGGAATAATCGTCTTAGTGCTGATAGCCTGCTGTCAGTCGTTGTTGTATTATGAATGACATTTGTTGTAATCGCACACCCGTGTGCTGCACGACTGTTACTGCTTTCTACATCCACTCCTGTGCTGAAAATTAGCAGTACCATAATAACTCCCCACTTCTTTAAGAAAAGATTTGATTTTTTAATGATTATAGTTAAATTCGTGTACGTTAACGTCGCATGGATTTTTCACAGTTAATTAGTACCCTATTCAGCCAGGATCAACGCTTGCCTTTTAAGAAGGCATTATTTTTTCAATTATGACGTGTACGTACACGGATATCAGCAGTCCCTGTTAAAGATGCCAATTATAATTCCACAAACCCGTAAATCAGCTAAAATGAAAACCCTACACAATCTCTTCATCCACTTTACCTCGCTCACCATCATCTTTTGTGCATGCAGTAAGCAAGCGGATCAATCATTAGGCAAAGAGTCCGGGCAGGCGCATACGCAAAATGAAGCGTTGCCACCCCCGGCCACTAATCCTGGCAAAGTAGTAGTAGGATACGTACCCGGATGGGTAAATGTTCAGAGCGTCACAGATGCGATTGACTTTAATATCGTAACCCATATCAACCTCGCATTTTTTGCCTCCAGTACCTCCGGCGCCGTCATGTCCAACGGACAGCCCCTCTACAGCGATTTCAATGCAGCCGAAATTAACTATGTCGTAAGTAAAGCACATGCAAAAGGACGCAAAGTACTGGCTTCATTGGGCGGTGGTTCACCCGATCCGAATGCAGGCAACATGGCCGTGCAGTTCAGAGCGGCTAACCGGACAAACTTTATTAATAACCTAGCCGCATTCGTCACTTACTTCAACCTGGATGGGATAGATATCGATGTAGAAGGTAATACCCTGTCCACCATTAAGAATGAACAGAACTATGCACCTTTTATCGCCGCTTTACGGAATAAGATCAATCCGATGGGCAAGCTGGTAACCGCAGCAACCGCTGGTTACGATGATGGTATGATACCTTCATCATCATACGCCTACCTGGATCTGATAAACATCATGTCTTACGACAACGGCTGGGGCGGAACCGGGAATCACGCTACCTACGATGCTGCCATTGCGCATATCCAAAAGTTCTTGCAATCAGGTGCCCCGGCGTCAAAACTCGTACTGGGTGTACCATTCTATGGATATAAACCAACAGTCGGTGCAGGAGCGATCTCCTTCAAAAATCTATTATCACAATACGGATCGGCTGTAGCATATGTAGATACTTATGATGGCTACAAATACAATGGCATTACTGCAATAGAGGCAAAGACTAAATATGCCGCCCAGTATATTAAGGGCGTGATGATATGGGAACTTTCCCAGGACCTGCAGGGCACTTACAGCCTCTTACAGGCCATAGGTCGTAACATTAATACGCCTGCACCTTAAGAAGGCAAGCCAGTGAATAATGAATATAAAAAGGCCGAAGCACTACACACATGCCGGCCTTTTTATATGTGCCAGCGGCGTCAAAGCCCTGGTGTTGTAACATCATTATCATTCAGTATCCCCCTTGTTTATGGCCCAACTGTCAACCATCGGAACGACTGGCCGTCAGCTTCCAGTACGTCTGCTCCGTTTTTTGTCGGCCGGAACGTTAATCTCACGGCAGCCGTTGCCCGGGGAGATACCGCCGCTGCTGAGCGGTGGGTATGAAAGACGTAATACATACTACCGTCTTTACCGTAAAACACATCGCCATGACCCGAACCATTTTGATGGACCGTTTGCCGGCTGATGATGGGATTACCGGAATATTTCTTCCAGGGACCGGTAGGAGAGGTGGCGGTAGCATATCCTACCGCATAGTCTTTACTGCGGAAATCGTTAGCAGAATAGAGCAAGTAGTAAAGGTTATTGCGTTTGAATACCGTCGGCCCTTCAGTTACCGGCCATTCCGATCCGGCAGTATTTTCCCACGCTTCCGTACTGGCAATACATTCCTTTTCCGTTCCAGGTACTACGTCACTCAGGTCTGATTTCATTTCCGCAACGAAGATCCGGTTACCTGCTTGTAGCTTAACATGGTAGAGATACACTTTACCGTCCTTATCGAAAAACAGGAAAGGGTCGATTTGCCTGCCTGAACCACTGAGCGACACGGGAGCATCCTGCCGGAAAGGGCCTGCCGGACTAGACGCCTTGGCAATAGCGATCTGCTCATTGGCCGTATATGCCATATAGTAATTGTTCCCTCGTTTAAACACCTGCGGAGCCCAGAAGCCACTGCTCCCATAAGCATCTCCATGTGTTAGTGCCAAACGGTGGGCAGAATCGGGGCCCTGGCGCCAGCTCTTCCCGTCCAAAGAGGTATAATAGGGGAAACCCTCACTACTGCCGGTACCATACGAATAGAATATTCCCTTGTCGACGAATATGGTAGGGTCCGCAAGAAAAATAGCAGGTGGCTGTGCCGCACTATTGACCGCCACAGCCATCAGGACAGCAATAATCACCAGAGAGCATAAACGTTTGTAAGAGGTGTTCCACATAGCCTTAAAATAATAATTATCCTGGATAATTTAGAGAGGATAAAGACATTTAAAGCCGGCAGCTCACAGAGACTTAAGGGGAAAACAAATAGCGGTATCGGTTTTATATTTATATTGATGTCTCTTTCTACATAGGAACCAGGAAGCACAAATAATATGAAAAGGCATCCATTTTACATTTTATTGTTCTGCCTATTGACAACTATTTCGGGCTGGAGTCAACAAAATGCAGATGATCAACCTATAAGTCTGACTAAAAAACAGTGGCAGGATGATCTGCATGCCCTGTATGATAGCCTTCAGGCAAATCATCTGAACATTTACCATTTTTCGTCAAAGGCCGAATTTGAAAGGAAGTATTCGTCTTTTTATGAAGAGATACCTACGCTGAATAACTACCAGATCTTTTTGCGCTTCAAACAATTGGTCTCCCTGGCAGGAGATGGTCACACTATGCTGATTGAACCTGAAAATTACAGGAAATATCCACTTGACTATTTTATATTCAACAACCAGGTAATATTGATCAGAAGTGATGCCGCTTATAAAACGGCCCTCGGATTACCACTCCTTTCCATCAATAACCACCCGATAAAGCAGATCAGGGACTCATTAAACACTATTGTGGATCACGGCGAATCAGCCACATACGTACTTAAACAACAAACAGACCGGCTGAATATACCGGAATACCTGATGGCGTTTGGATTTATTTCCGATAAAGATGCCGCCGTTTTTGAATTCGGAGATGAAAAAAAGAGGATAAAAGTCAACGTGCCAATACCAGCCAATAAATCCATCAATTGGCAATGGGCATATAATCCGTTGCCGTTGTTTTTGAAAAATGGACTGGAACCTAAGGAGCCAATCACGCATCAATCTATCAATCCTACTACTTACTATGTTAATTTTTCCGGCTATCCTTCGTGGGAAGATTTTGAAAAGACTACCATGTCCATCTATGATAGCTTAAATCTTAAAAAGACAGCCACCAAAATTATCATTGATATGCGGTTGAATAGTGGTGGCAATTTTGACAAAGGCCTGAAATTGATGTTACCCATGTTTCTGAACTATAATGCACTGCATCCGGGTGTAAAATATTATGTGCTGATTGGCAGACAGACTTTTTCTGCAGGTATGTCCAACGCAGTACATTTTAAGGATTGCCTCGGGGCTGAACTGGTCGGAGAGCCCACAGGCGCGAGGCCCAATGGCTACCAGGAGATCAAATGGTTCAAACTCCCCAATTCTCTGCTGAACGCTTCCTGTTCGCTGCTGTTTTATACATTTCAAAAGAAAAACTCGGATGGTATCCGCCCGGATAAGCAGATACTACCGTCGCTTGAAGCATATAAACGAGGTATTGATCCGGCCATAGAATGGATTCTAAATGGAAAATAAGAGGGCTCCATTTAATGCAAGAGCCTTGGGCCAATGACCATCCTCCCGATACAACTTTTATACAGCTTCAGTGCCTGCTACGCGGGTATCTTCTATAAATGTCTTTTAATAAGATACCCGCGCCGACTTAATTCGACATAATGTTTACCAGGATGGATGGTCCGTTGCCAGGCATGCAGGTTCTTATTTTTTAGCGATGATCTTTATATTGAATTCAACAGAATCCGAAATAGTTTCATCAGCTAAATTGTCATAGAACTTTCCGGAATTATAACGGACATCCCATTTCGTTCGATCAATCACAAGCCTCCCATCCGCTTCGACAATCCCGTCCTTAACTTCTATTTTGACTGGAAAAGTAATGGGATGTGTGATACCCTTAATAGTTAGCTTTCCCGTGACTTTTATATGTGCACCACCTGCTGGTGCAGCATCGGTGATGGCAATTGTAGAAAGAGGGAATTTTTTAACATCAAAGAAATCGGGCGATTTTAAGTGTTTAATAAGGTCATTGTCACTCCCATCGTTTTTTTCTCCCATTGTATTCATGTCGATCGTAGCGGTACCACCCACAAGTCGACTGTTCTCAATCAGCAATTCCCCTGATGATATATGCACATACCCGGTATGAAAATTAGCACCAATGAGCATAGCACCTTTCCATATTACAACACTTTCCTTTGTATCTATAGTATATCCTTGCCCTACAGATACCGGGCTTGCCAATGTATCGCTTTTATTTTCGGCTGTTACTGCCCCACGGCAACCAAAGAACAAAGGAGCGATAAGTAAAATTAAATAAGTGATGGATAGTTTATTGTTCATACTACGGAAATAATATTGATTAAGAATAAAAGACAAATGATGTGAGGGTCAGCAACGATTAAAGTTCGTGATGTTCTTTCCATCATAACGATACACACCATCGATGGAGCCAAACCAAATACTTCCATCGGGAGCTTCCAGGATACCACAGAGCATTTTTTTTATGGAGGTTATCTCAGTTACAGTGGGCTTTTGATCGTACAAAGACTTTTGATCATAGCGGGAAAGGGTCCAGCCCGTCTCATAGGGATTTCGTTCACTGGTAGTCCAGATGTTTCCTTTACTGTCTTCGTAGATATTACCAATAAAATGTTGGGTAAGTTTGGTAAATGTATGGCCATCATAACGCCAGAGACCATCACTACCGCCTAGCCAGATATTGCCTTTTTTATCTTTGATGATGCTGCGGACATTCCTGAAAGGTTGACCTTCATGTGTTAAAATGGTAAATGTTTTCCCATCATATATGCAGGCATTACCCCTCGTGCCAAACCAGAATTTACCTGTCTGGTCTTCAATAATAACATTGACATCATTATTGGACAGTCCATCTTTCGTGGTGAAATTTCGGAAGGACTTTCCATCGTAGCGGCTGGCTCCACCTCCGGAACCGAACCAAATATGACCGGCTTTATCTTCATAAATAGCAAGGGCTTGATTCATAGGAAGCCCCTGCCGGGTAGTAAAATGTTGAAAGGACTTACCATTGTAATAATAAACACCCGAATCTCTGGTAGATAACCAAAGATGGCCCTTTCGATCTTCCAGCACATCCCAGAAGCTGGGCGAACTAATATTACTTGTTAAATTGGTAAACGATTTTCCATGGTAGCGAAATACAGCCCTGAGAGAAGCAACCAAAATGTCTCCGTTGCTGGCTTTCTTTATATTCCGGGTCAGCCCTTTGGGAACCCGGGGAATAGTGGTGTCTGTAGTCTTGGTCTTTATAGGGCCTTTGGGTGCGTTTGTTGGATGTTGTCCACAGGAAGTATGAACGACAGACATCAAGCACAAAAAATAGACAGGTATGGATTTCATAATTTATTTATTTAATATTTGTAATAGCTGCACCTTTCCAATAGCAGACGATACAGCGCTCTTTTTTCTTTTTTTGCAGATAGTAGGACCGTTTTTATTTTGCATATCGTATCGAAGTGACGTGGCGAAAATACTTTGATATCGCTCAGAGTAGGGGATAGGGATTGTAAATAAAAATGTAAACTTTGTAAATAAAACGTTGACACTATGAGACTTAGGCTGAATCCACTCTCCGGGAAACGCAAATACCTGTTCGGGTTGACACTACTGCTGTCTATCTCAGTGATCTGCGTAGCTTTAAGCATGGAGGGTAGGGGAGATGTTGATATGTCCAGGAGAGAAATCTTACTCCGTAAGATCGGACATGAACTGCTTTTACAGTCGGGAGACAGTACCTCAAGGGTGCTCCCGGTAGAAAAGATCGCAGAAAACGAATATCAGATCAGATTCGAGAATGAGTTTACTTTTCAACCGGACTCCCTGGTGAATACTACCCGGCGCTTATTGACCCACGACCCCCTGGCACATAATTATGTGGTTAACGTACTAAACTGTGCCGATTCCGGCGTCGTCTATGGATACGTGATGTCAAAAAGTGGAAAGGACGATATTATAACCTGTACAGGAAGAACACAGCCTAAAGCATGTTATAAGATTAACATCAAAATTGAAACGCCGGACCTAAATACTGCAAAAAGCGGGTACCTTCTAGGTTGCCTGCCATTTTTAGCATTTGCTGGTTTTCTCTTGCTGAAATCTGCTCATCCTACTATAAAACCTGTTAAGCCCCAAAGCACCTCTCCCGATAATAGCCAGCATACTGGCATGATTACTTTAGGCGCAGTTTTATTTGACGCCAGGAATCGCAAACTCATAATAAATGGACAGCCAATAGATTTGACCGCTACTGAAACCCGTGTACTGCACATTTTCGCATTGTCGCCTAATGAGACTATTGAACGAAGCAGGCTGCAAAAAGAGATATGGGAAGATGAAGGAGTGATTGTAGGTCGCAGTCTGGATATGTTCATATCAAAACTTCGGAAAAAACTGGAACTGAACCCTGATATTAACATTGTCGTTGTGCGTGGCAAAGGATATAAATTGGAAATCACGGCTTAAGAAAGATCGCCTTACTCCGAAGTCCGAACATTTTAAACCAGTTTGTAAAACTACCAGGTAGTTGTATTTTTACAACTTCAGGAATTAAATACCTGGCAACAATAAACACCAGACGCTACTATTCGCTCTGATGGCATAGCAACCATTTAATTCCCTTTTAACTAAATCTTATGAAGATGTACAAACTATTATGTGGATTCCTATTGCTTTTTTGCCTGCAGGCCAAAGCACAATCCAAAGATTCATTGAACCTAAAGCTAACGGAAGCCAAACGTGAGGTATTGGCAAATGTCGTTATTAACGACAACGCGAATAAGTCGTTTGATCTTTTCACACAGAGAGCAACAGAGGCATATCAGCGAGATAGGTCAAGTAAAAGCCTGGCCAAGATCATTGAACGCTACCGGACATTGTTAACAGAAATTAAAGGTGCACAGACCCCTACAGCAAACAATAGCGAAGAGTTTGAAGTGAGTTACGAATCTATCAAAAAGGCGAAATTGAAACTCTGCCCGCTTTATCCTTTTTGCGATTAATGCCGTTCATTACGGCATTTGCCAGAATCAAACGATTGGAGATGGAATATGAACTACTCGTAAAATAAAATAGTAAGACCCGCTCTAAGAGCGGGTCTTACTATTTTACTGACCGGTAACGGGGCCTCTTCGCCCCCCCGATCTTGAGGAATTAAGCTGCCTGAGTTGAAATAAAGGCCACCATCAACTTAGCAACTTCATATTCCTATAACAATGCTTCTGAAGGATTTTACATAAATTGATCATAAGAAAATGAGCGGGGCTTTGAGATCGGATTTACAGGCATGTTAAAAGATTGGGCGATCTATTCGATGCTTTATTGCAGAATAATAACAAAGTAAACCAAAACTAGCAATCATGAGAGCAATTAATCCCTGGATTAACTTCAATGGCAATGCTGAGGAAGCATTCACTTTTTACAAATCAGTTTTTGGCGGCGAGTTTACAAAAATCACCCGGTTTAAAGATTTAGCGAGTGCTGAGTTTCAGGTGCCGGAAGAAGAGGCAGATAAAATAATGTACATCGGCCTGCCACTTGGCAAAAACAATGTGTTAGTAGCCAACGATGTTCCGGGATTTTTGGGGCCGGTAAGCGAAAATGAAAACCGGTCTAAAATATACGTGAATGCTGAAAGCCAGGAAGAAGCAGATAAAATATTTAATGGCTTGTCAGTGGGTGGAGAAGTGGAAGGTCCAATTGGCGACAGCCCATGGGGTACCTATGCTGGAATGTTCAGGGACAAGTATGGTATTGAATGGATTATAGAGTTTGACCCGGGCAGTTAACGATGTGTAAGCATAGATACCGGAAAAAAAAGATCGAATCATTTTAACATGACATTGTAGAAAATAGATCACCAGCTCCCGCAGCCTATAAGGCGTGATAGATTGCTCATTATTCATTGTTAGAAGGCAATGCCGAATTGAAAGGCCAACGATACAGAGGCTGGCTGGTCATTGCCAAAGCGTGCCGGTACCGGTAGTGCCACGTAGTAGCTACTGTTTGCTCTTTTGATGACTGTTTTATTCAGCACAAGTGTAACGCCATAGCGGCCGGAGGTTTCAAAAGCGGCCCTCGTTGCTAACACGAAGCCATGCCCCAGTTTAAACAAAGCACCAGGGTGGAACAGGAGGTTATTCATTTTGCTGGTACCATTAGCGGCACGTACAAAGGGCACAAACTCCATCGAAAAGCCCACACTATTGGACTTCCAGATATTGATGCCACAGGGAAGGCCACCTACATAAGCGCCGTCAAAATTGTAATGCGGTTTGTCGCGGCCGAAAGTCACCACGGGGTGCATGACGCCTACATAGCCGGTGATCTTTGGAAAAGAAGCAGACATGGGCTGCGCAACCGTCGGTGTTGCGCCCATAAAGACTAGTAGAAATAATAAGAGGAAACCGTAATTCATCAGCGAATAATATTTGTGATCCGTTCAATCAGATCACAATACTATTAATAGCTCGTCGGCTTAAATAGAATAGAAATTACTGGTTGGTACAGGAATTACTTTTTCTTATTCTTTTTCCGGTATTCAGAAGGACTCTCGCCGGTGTGCAGCTTAAAAATGCGGGTAAAATGACTTTGGTCTGAAAATCCTGTGAGATAGGCAATATCTGTAAGTGAATGGGAAGTAGCAGCCATCAGCTCAATGGCCTTTTCTATCCGTTGCTTTCGGATGTATTCGCCGAAGGTCAGGTTATCAAAGTGTTTGGAGAACTCCCTCGATAAATAAGAGGGATTGATATCGAGGTCTTTGGAAATTTCCTTCAGACTCAGGTTGTCATCGATATGATCCTGGATCAGGTCTTTAAGTTCCTGCGCCCAGGCGGGCATTTTTTTACTTCTTCCGTGTTTGCCTTTCAAAAATTTTTGTAATACCTCCAGTAACAGGCTCTCGAAAGGTTGTTGTGTATGTTTTTCTTTTTGCAGATGGGTGGCCCAGCTATACAGGGCATCGTAGACCAGCATGCCTTTCTCCAGCAGTTCGTAATCGTCTTTATGGTTGTAGGCAAGACCGGCAGATATAGCCCATAGCCCTGACGCCTGGGCTGCGATCTCATGCCGATCTGTATCTGCACCCCGGATGATCGGCGCCATGGCGCTCAGCGCAGGATCGGTGAGCTTGTGCTTCCTTATAAAATAGTCGAAAGTGCAGGCGTCACCGTAGTGGGTATATTCTACGCCTGGAATATCAAAAGGGGTCGCATCCATTTCTATGCTTTTGGACAGCACTTCGTCAAATGGTACGTAGATGATCTCAGCATGCGGGTCAATAAATCTTCGTATGAGCCATGGACAGGCAATGCGATCTATTTTAGGATGCTGACGAGTGATCCATCTCATGAAAGTTATTTTACCTTAATAGATACCAAATACGCAGAATGCTGTGTAAGATAAAAATTTACTGTTAGACTTGCCTCATTGGAACGCTGTCCTATATCCTTCGTCCTGACCATCGGACGGAAATAAAATAAGCCTGTAAGTGATACTTACAGGCTTTCTTAAGAACCTGGATTTTCTGCTGGCAATACGCCCGGTATCAAAATATCGTCCAAGCAAAAATAGCAAAAACGCAGACTACCAATCGTATGCTGCGATTTTGCCCATATCTTCTAAAAAGCTAATCAGATTATAAAACCTATTAGTATCTCGGTCTGAAGCCTCTACCGCCCGGCCTTGGTCCGGATCTGGAGAAACGGTCATTCTCCGGTCTTTCAGGTCTCGGACGAGCCTCGTACACTACGATGGTCTTGCCGTCAACAACTGAGTTATTCAGTTCCTGAATTGCCTGCGCTGCATTGGAATCATCCGGCATCTCAACGAATGCAAAACCTTTGGGGCGACCGCTGTACTTGTCTACAGCCAGGTTAATACTATACACCACTCCGAATGGATCAAACAGTGACCAAATCTCAACTTCAGTTGTTCTGTCACTTACATTGCCTACAAAAATGTTCAAAATATACAATTTTAGCTTAAATCATACACCACTTAAAAACAATGATGAATAATGAAAAAAACGTCAAACCAAATCACAAAAAGTAAAATAATGACTTACTGAAGGTAGGGCAATAGTATGGATATTACAGGATTATTTACAATAAATTATTTTCGGGTTCAAAAATCCCTTTAAAATTTACTACCAGCCTCCGGCGAAACTCCAAGCTGGAACAGCGGCAAGAGACTTCACAACCCCACTTGTCGCCAAACCTTCTATACCAAAGGTAGCCACTGTAATAACGGTTGGCTCAATGTAATTAATGCAAAATTGAATGATTTCCCATAGGCACCAATAGCATCACGCATAGCTTGCGGTGTGGCATTTAAATCCTATGACGGAATCAATTATCAAGCCGCCCGGCTTAACGAAGCTGTTAAGCTAATATATGCATTGAAAGCGGGTTATTATATGCATTGAAAGCGGGTTTCCCCGAAAATAAAAATGGACAAACCGAGATAAATTTCGATTTGTCCATTTTTGTGCCCAGAACTGGATTCGAACCAGCACATCCTTGCGAACGCTGCGACCTGAACACAGTGCGTCTACCAATTTCGCCATCTGGGCAGCTTTCCCCGTGTTGGGGGTGCAAATATAACCAGTAATTTTATTTCACCAAACATTTATTGAATTTTTCTTAGAAAGTGTAACTTCCCGGTATACAAACAATACACCACGTATGCACTTAGTTACTAAGATCATGATAGCCCTCGTCGCTATCGAACATGTTTACATCCTATGGCTCGAAATGTTCGGCTGGACAACCGTCGGCCGCAAAACCTTCAAATCCCTTGCCCCCGAATTATTCGAACCTACCAAAGCACTCGCTGCCAATCAGGGCCTGTATAACGGCTTCCTCGCAGCAGGACTGTGCTGGTCATTACTGATCAGTGATGTGGAGTGGGCAAAGAATATAGCCTTGTTCTTTCTCGCTTGTGTGGTAATAGCAGGCATTTATGGTGGACTCACCGCCAGCAAAGGTATCATCGTCAAGCAGGCACTACCTGCCGCTATCGCCCTCCTTTTGCTTTTGGTGCTGTAGGCGCTGCCTTAGAAGCTGGCTTCGGCGCCGCTTTAGGAGTGACAGCAGTAGCGGCAATACCTAACTTACGCCTCACGGCCGGCAGGAGATCATCTCCTGCTGGCTTTACCAGCAACACCTCTCGTACATTATTCAATACCGTCGTATAACCTTGCTCGTTGGCAACAGCCTGTATCGCCTGCTGCGCTTTCTCTACCAGCGGAGCCGTTAACTCCTGCTCTTTTTGCGACACCTTCTCCGTTACCTCTTCCTGGTAATGCTCCATCCTCTCCTGCGCTGCCGCAATCTCCTGCATAAGAGATAGCTTTACGGAATCACTGAGTGGCTGCACCGGTTTATTCAACGCCCTTAGCTTTTTAGTATAGTCATCCAGCAAAAGCTGCCCCTGACTATTCAGACTCTTTTCATATTGCTGTAAGCTGGCATAAGCCTGTTTGGCCTCCGGCATACTTCGGAGTAACAGTTGCAGGTCTATGTAACCCGTTTTGTCTTGCGCTGTTGCGCGCACGCTGTACATCGCCGCTATCACAGCAAAAAGTATCAGCAGATAGGTATGTCTTTTGGTTAGTTGCACATTGCAAGGATAGCATCCAGGTTGTGAAAAATTCGTCAACAGGTTTCTAATTTTTTGTTAAATGCTTTTTACACCAATACTAATACTTTATTCAGCGACAGTTGCGATTCTTTACCCGCTGCGCTATTTTGTGTCCAGGCCGTATTCCACGTAAAATGGCTCTGACTAAAATTGTTCTCCGCTTATGCAGATCGTATCCTCGCGTCTCAGGCGCCTATTAGTAGCATGTGTGATCGCTGTCCCGGTAATGACCCAGGCACAGCAACGTCAGCCTTTAAGGATCTGGTATCAACAACCGGCTAATGCCGCCGCTGTCGACAGTCTCAAAGGCTGGAAGAATGAACCGGAATGGGTATATGCCCTCCCCATCGGCAATGGCAGCCTCGGTGGTATGGTCTTCGGCGACGTCAACCGCGAACGCATTCAGCTGAATGAAAAGAGCCTCTGGTCCGGCAGCCCCGACGATAATGATAATCCCAATGCCTATGCCCACCTGCAGGAGATCAGGAACCTGCTCTTCGCAGGCAAATATAAAGAGGCCGTTGCCCTCACCGAAAAAACACAGGTGTGTAAAGGTGCTGGCTCCGGAGAAGGTAATGGTGCCAATGTACCTTTCGGTTGCTTTCAGACCATGGGCGACCTGCGACTCAACTTCCATAAAGATCAACCCTGGTCCGACTACTACCGCGGCCTCGATATAGAAAAAGGACTGGTCACCGTTAAATACAGCCAGCAAGGCGTTAGCTACCAGCGAGAGATATTCGCCAGCTATCCCGATAAGGCAATGGTCATCCGCCTCACCGCATCCGCTAAAGGAGCGTTGTCCTTTAGCGTAAAAGCCGACAGACCCGAACGGTTCACCACCAAAGCTACCAACGGCCGCCTGGAAATGTCCGGCGCCATGAGCAATGGTAAAGGGGGCAACGGCATGCAGTATAAGACCATCGTCACCCCCGTAGTGAAGGGAGGAAAGGTCTCCGCACAGGGCGATAGCCTACTCATCACCAAAGCGGATGAAGTGGTGCTCATCCTCACCGCCGCCACCAATTACCGCTTACATTATCCCGACTACGTAAACGATAACTATGCGGCCCAGCTGGAAGCACAGACGAAAAAAACAGCCGCACAGCCCTATCAGGCTTTACTTAACAGACATGTTGCCGATGTCGCCGGTCTCATGAACCGCGTCACCTTCCGCCTCGATAACACACCGCCTGATAACCTGCCCACCGACAAGCGCCTGGAACAATTTACCGCAAATGGCAACGACCCGCTGCTATACCAGCTGTATTTTCAGTACGGCCGCTACCTGCTGCTGTCATCCTCCCGCAAAGGCAGCCTGCCTGCCAACTTGCAGGGCATATGGGCCAATCAGATACAAACCGCCTGGAACGGAGACTATCATACCGACATCAATGTACAGATGAACTACTGGCCGGTAGAAGTGGCCAACCTCGCCGACTGTCAGGAACCACTCACCGATCTCATCGCCTCCCTGGTTACACCGGGCAAACGCACCGCCGGCATACATTATAAAGCCAAGGGCTGGTGCGTACATCCCATCACCAACGTATGGGGATATACGGCGCCGGGCGAACATCCCAGCTGGGGCCTCCACCTCGGCGCCGGCGCCTGGCTATGTCAACATCTCTGGGAACATTACGCATTCACCGGCGATAAAAAATACCTGGAAAAAGTAATGCCCGTCCTCCTCGACGCGTGCCGGTTCTACCTCGACTGGCTCGTAAAAGATCCTGCCACCGGCAAACTGGTATCCGGCCCGGCCAGCTCACCCGAAAACACCTTCATCACCGCCGATGGCACCCACGCACAGATCAGTATGGGCCCTTCCCACGATCAGGAAGTGATCCATGACTTGTTCAACAATACGCTCAAAGCAGCCCAATCCCTGCAAAGCAATGACCCGCTGGTAACACGCATCAGCGCCGCCCGCGACCAGCTACTGCTGCCGGGTATAGGCCCCGATGGCCGCCTCATGGAATGGGCACAACCCTTCGGCGAAGCAGAACCTACCCACCGCCACTTCTCCCACCTCTTCGCACTATATCCGGGCGACCAGATCACCATGTCCGGCACCCCGGCACTGGCCACCGCCGCCCGCAAATCCCTGGAGAAAAGAGGCGACAGCGGCACCGGATGGTCTCTGGCATGGAAAGTAGCCTGCTGGGCCCGCCTCTATGAAGGCGACAGAGCCCTCAAACTACTCGACCGCCTCCTGCGCCTCGTACCAGTAAGAGAAGTAGATATGTCAACAGGGGGTGGTACCTATCCCAACCTCTTCTGCGCACATCCCCCCTTCCAGATCGATGGTAACCTCGGCGCCGTAGCTGCCATATCAGAACTACTGCTGCAAAGCCAGGATGGTAAAATATCCTTACTGCCAGCACTACCTTCATCATGGGCCAACGGCGAAATAAAAGGCCTCCGCGCAAGAGGAGGCTTCATCATCGACATCCGCTGGAAAGAAGGTAAAGTAACCAACGCTACCGTACATGCCACGCAAAATGGCGCCTGCCAGCTCCGCACCGGCAACATACAACGTACACTCACCGCCAAAGCAGGCATGGCCTATCACCTCGATAGCCAACTGCACGATGCAAAAAAATAATAAACCTTACGGGTCTGCCCACACAGAGGCAGACCCGTATTCACCACACCAAGCACCTGCTCGCCAATCTCTCTGGTCAATCCCACGACTGCAAACCAACATCGACCGACTTTCGGTATCTTCCTCCATATCAGCATCCACATCACATCATTTAATCCACAATGGTGTATCTGTATCAAAATATCTTTAAATTAAGGAGTTATTAACTTTAGCTCCTGCGTTAGCATGCGAAAAACGACCCTTTTATTATATCTGCTGGTGCATCTGCTGAAACCGATCGCTCACGCTCAGTCCTATGGATTAAGGTTTTTAAGTCATGAGGTCGTTCAGGAAAACAGAACCTCCTTACAACTCACCCCCGCAGCACCTCTCTGCTTCGATAAACAGGCAGAGCTCACTTTCAGCCTCAAACTAAGACCAGGCATGGAGATATATTTCGGATATGTCTTCCGCCTCATCATCGGCAACAAAGAAAATATTGACCTCATCTATAACCAACGCCTCCGCCAGTTCGATTTTATCGTCGGCGAACAGGTAGCGGGCAGCTATAAGATCGATACCCCCCGGCTGTATCACCTGTGGAATACCTTCCGGGTACAATTCGATGCCGCCGCAGGAAAGGTCGCCCTCTACGCCAATGGCCGCCCCGCCGCCGCCCACAAATGGCAACCCGCTGGCAAAACATGCTGCCAGCTCTACTTCGGTACCAACAACCTCGAAGAGTTCCGGACCGGCGATATACCACCCATGAACATCCGCGATATCCAGGTCAACATCAATGGCCATCCCCGCTACCATTGGCCCCTCGATGCTACCTCCGGCACTCAGGTGGTGGATATCCTGCAAAGAAAAGTCGCCACCGTCAGCAACCCCGTATGGCTGAAAGACAAACACCAGAACTGGGAGCTGGCAGCCGCCTGGCAAGTACAGGGCAGTCCCGGTATCGCCTTCGACCGCCAATCCGCTACCGTATACATCACCACCGCCGACTCCATATACGACTACGCCCTCCAGCGGCAAAAACGTTCCGCCGTCGCATTAGCCATCCCCAGAGGTAGAGTGCCCGCCGGCAACCAGTCCATATTCATCCCCGCACTACGCCGCCTCTGTAATTTCTATATCGATGAAAAGATCGTTACCGCCTACGACAGCACCCGCCGCCAATGGGATAGCACCTACAAAAGCATGGAACTTACAGAATACTGGCAGGCCAACAAGTTCTTCAACCCCGCCGATACCTCCCTGTATATCGTAGGCGGCTACGGCCAGCTACGATACAAGAACAAAGTACAGCGCTACCACTTCCCCTCCGGCCATTGGGACAGCATCCCCGTACATGGTGATACCCTCATGCCCAAATACCTCTCCGGCCTCGGCGTCAACGACACGGGCGATACCGCCTATATCCTCGGGGGCTACGGCAGCGCCACCGGCGAACAGGTCATCAACCCCCGATACAACTATGACCTCACCGCCTTCAGCACTAAAAACCATCGCTTCAAAAATATATATCACCTGCCCCGGCCCGACCGGCAGTTCTGTTTCGCCAACAGCCTCGTCATCGACAGCCAGTCCGGCCTATACTACGCACTCACTTATCCTAACGACGTTTTCAACTCCTCCCTACAGCTCATCCGGGGCTCCCTGCATACCCCCACCTGGGAACCCCTGGGCGGCGCCATCCCATACGCATTCTATGATATCGCCTCTTTCGCCGACCTCTGGTACAGCCCCCTGACACAACAGCTGGTCGCCGTCACCTTGTATACCGATAAAACCAACACCACCAGCATTAAGATTTATACCATCCAGTTCCCACCAGACAAGTGGCAGGCGACCAACACAAGTACCGCCTTCCTGCAAAGAAGCAGATACCTGCTCCTCGCCCTGCTGGCAGGTGCAATCCTGGTAGTCATACTCACAGGGACCACCGGCCGCAGACGCAAGTTGCCCCCGCCGGCAGCAACATCCGCTCCCGAACCTACCCCCGAAATAACTCAGCCACCGCCAGCGCCAGTAGCACCTGCATCAGCCACCACTACTACGCCTGCACCGCCCGAACCGGTCGCCACCGCTCCAGCCAGGTCACGCATATTCCTGTTCGGCCCCTTCGAAGTGATCAACAGCCGCGAAGAAGACCTCACCCGCCTGTTCTCCCCTCTCCTGAAGGAAATGTTCCTGCTCATTACCGTATTTACCCTTCGCTCCGGCAAAGGGGTATCCTCCAATAAATTATACGCCACCCTCTGGGAAGACAAATCCAGCAAAGACGCACAGAACAACCGCTCTGTCAACATGGTCAAACTGAAAGGCATCCTCGATAAGCTGGGACATTGCGCCATCCAGAAAGAATCCGATAGATGGCTCATCCAATGGGAAGAACAGGAAATAGAGATCGACCTCGCCCGCTTCTTCTTCCTCCTGGTCAATAGCGACCACACCAGCAAAAACTGGATCAGAGAAATACTCTCCCTCGTCAACAGAGGAGAGCTACTACTCCATACCGACTACGATTGGCTGGATGATATCCGCTCCGAAATATCTGGTAAAGTACTCAACACCTTGCTCGACGCCGCCACCCACACCTCCACCGACGCCGAACTGCAACTCGGGATCGCTCATGCCATCTTCCTCTTTGACCCGGTCAACGAAGAAGCCTTACACCTCCGCTGTAAAAACCTAAGCGCACTCGGCCGCCACTCCCAGGCCAAAACAGCCTACGAAAAGTTCCGCCGCGAATACGCAGAGATCTACGGAGAAGATTATCACGAATCCTTCCAGGATGTCATCAGCGAATAATCCATCAACATAAACAGGCTCCGCGTAACAGTAACACAATGCCTGTTTATGTCTATCGATAATGAACGTCTTAACCGCTTGCGTCCACCTCTCCTGTATCATTCGTATAGTTCTCCTATAACATTCCTATAAGCAAAGCCTATATACACACCTTGTACAGATCACTCCCTGCAATACAAGGATCATTCACCCCATAGCCTTCCCCTGAATCCCCTTCGGGAAAGAATCACCTAGTCCCTCTTGCCCGTAATCGTATAACCGCTAATGATATATTGACCACTAATAAGTTGTTTAATATAAAAACAAAGAAAAAACTACTGTTAATGTGCGCGTTAGGCCATTTGTTAGGGGAGTCGGGCTTCATTTGTAAACACGTACTGAAAAAGTTCCACGTCATGAATATCAGGTCTGTCACACAGCCGCTGGTAAATACCCGGCTGTTAGCATATTCCACCTTCCAGTTGATTCGAACAGTATGCCAACCGGCATACTGATCGGTCATATATCCCTTTACAGTTAAATACCACGATTATGAAAACTTATCTACTGATGCTCCTGCTATCGCTATGGACAATATCCGCCAGCAGTCAGGAACTACTCCGGGGAATAGTGACCGATGATACCAAAGTCCCCCTTCCGGGTGCGACCATCCGTATCAAAGGAACAACTACAGGCACCGTCACACAGCCCGACGGATCATTTTCCATCAGGGTCAACGACCCCAAACAGACCACTGTCCTCGTTAATTACATCAACTACCTCACCCAGGAAATACCCCTGGAAGGCCGTCTTCAACTAAATGTGAGCCTGGTCCGCGACCCGGTAAAGCTCAAAGACGTAGTGGTCACCTCCGCACTGGGCCTTACCCGTAAAGCCAAATCCGTCGTATATTCCTCCCAGTCCGTCGATCCCACCCGCCTGACAGAAGCACGCGATGTCAACATCGCCAACACCCTCGCCGGTAAAGTAGCCGGCCTCCAGGTTACCACCAGCGGCCAGCCAGGTGGCTCCAGCAGGGTCATCATCCGTGGCGACAACTCCATCACCGGCAACAATCAACCCCTGTGGGTAATAGATGGTGTCCCCATCGATAACCCCTCCGGCGATGGGCGCGGCGACAACCTCGACTATGGCAATGGTGTCTCCGATCTCAACCCCGACGATATTGAATCCATAGAAGTACTCAAAGGTCCCAACGCCGCCGCCCTCTACGGCTCCAAAGCCGCCAACGGCGCCATCCTCATCACCTCCAAAAAGGGGAGGGGCAGAGGCGACCGCTCTCTGGGCGTATCCGTCAACCAGAACATGATGTGGAACACCATCTCGGAATTTCCCGCCTATCAAAACGTATACGGAGAAGGCAACGCCTTCCGCCTCGTACAAAATGCCAACAATATCGTCCCGGGCACTAACGCTATCAACATGGGCACCAACACCCGCAGCTGGGGTGTCCCCATGTTAGGCCAGCCATACAACGATTACAGCGGTAAGCCCCATGGATACCTGCCACAACCCAATAACGTCCGCGATCTGTATAGGTCTAGCCTCACCAATATCACTAACGTCGCCATCGCCAAGTCCGACTCCGTTAGCGCATTCCGGCTGTCATACACCTACACCCGCGCCAACGATGTCCTGGAAAACCAGAACATCCGCAACAAACACAATCTCAACCTCACCGCCAGCCGCGGCCTGGGCAAAAAGGTCAATGTCGATACCCGCCTCCTCTACACCTACGACAACATGCGGAACCGCACCTATCGTAACATGGACCCCCAAAGCCCCATGAACGCTTACATATACCTGCTCAGAAGCATAGACATCGCCTCCCTGCATCCCTATCGGGACGACAACGGAGATGCCTACGCCTATGGCGCACAAGGCGATGGCTACGAAAACCCATATTGGAGCATCAACGAAAATGAAAACCAGGACCTGCACCATCGCGTCATCGGTGGCGTCACCACCACCATCGACCTGCTGCCCGACCTGAAATTCCGTGCACAGATAGCCGGCGATCTCGCCTTCGGCAACGGCTACCAATACCGCGAAAAAGGCGCCCGCCAGAACAAAAATGGCTTCTACTCCAACTTCAACCAGCAAAACCAATACTGGAACATAGAAGGACTCCTGCTGTACAACAAACAACTTAAACCCGACTTCAGCCTCACCGCCAGCCTGGGTACTAACTTCAACTTCGGCAACTCCCTCTTCCGCCAGGCTTCCGTAGCCTCGCTGATCAATCACGATATGCCCAGCATCGCCAACAGCAACGCATACCCACGGGCAACCGAATCACTGGTACGCCGGAAGGTCAACTCCGTATTCGCCGCCACCACCCTGGGATATAAAGACTTCCTCTTCCTCGATGTCACCGGCCGTAACGACTGGTCATCCACCCTGCCTACCGGCAACGCTTCCTTCTTTTATCCATCCGTAGGCGGTAGCTTCGTCTTCACCCAGTTCCTGGAAAGTATCAGCAACATCGTCAACTACGGCAAGCTCAGGGTATCCTGGGCCCAGGTAGGCAACGACGCCCCCGCATACTACCTGCAATCCAACTACCAATACGGAGGCCTCTTCCTGGGTACCCCCTGGCTCGACTACGAAAACCTCCTCAAGAATAAAAACCTGAAACCCGAACAAACCACCTCCCGAGAAGTAGGCCTGGACCTCTCCCTCTTCAAAGACCGCATCTCCATCAACGCCACCGTATACAAGTCCAATACCATCAATCAGATCATGCGCGCACAGGTGGCAAGAGAAACCGGCTTCACCGAACAGATACTCAACGCCGGAGAAATACAAAACAGCGGGATAGAACTGTCCCTCAAAGCCACGCCTGTACGTACCAATAAGTTCACCTGGGACCTCCTCGCTAACTGGGCCACCAACAATAGCAAAGTAGTATCCCTCACACCTGGCGTCAATCGCTACGTACTGGGTAGCTGGTGGATGATGAGCTCCAACGCCGAAGTAGGACAGCCCTACGGCGTACTGCGTGGCAACGTCGCCTATCGTAACCAGGGCAAACTGATCATCAACCCGGCCAATGGACAGCCCTACTACGATGAAAATGCCTACCTGGGCAACTTCCGGCCCGATTGGATAGGCTCCTTCGGCTCCACCTTCCGCTATAAAGGTTTCGATCTCTCCTTCCTCGTCACCGTTAAATGGGGGGGAGATATCTATTCCGTATCCAACCACAAAGCTAACGTCACCGGCAACACCATCGCCAGCCTGGAAGGCCGCGATGCCTTCCTCTTCAGTTCCCTCGTCCTCGGAGAGTCCGGCGACGAACAAAAAGGAGTAGGCCTATACGGTAACCCTTACCTCGATGCTCGCAACAAAGGCATGCGACATCCCGGGTACTACCCCCTCCTCGATGCCAGCGGCAAACCCATACTGGACAAAAATGGCCGATATCAACCAGGAGCACCCAACGCCCACTGGATATCCCCGCAGGGCTACTGGCAGACCATGGACTTCGATATGGAACACAACCTCTTCAACGCTACCTCCATACGCGTGTCAGAACTCGTACTCGGATACTCCCTGCCTCTCAGCCGCAACACCCGCCGCTTCTTCCAGGGCGCCCGCCTCGCACTGGTAGGGCGTAACCTCTGGACCATCCTAAAACATACTCCCAAAGGCATAGACCCCGAAGCAGCCAACACCTCCGGCAACGCACAGGGCATAGAACAAGGGGGCTCATTCCCATACGCACAATATGGTTTCGATCTCAAATTCAACTTCTAAAGTATCCAACCATGCAAAAACTACTACGATATATCATCCCACTCATACTCACACTAGCTGCGTGTACCAAAAACTTCACGGAAACCAATACCGACCCTAACCAGTTCGGTAAATCCACCCCCGAAGCACTCCTCGCCGGTGCCATCAAACGTACCGGCGATATGATGGGAATAGCCAACACCAACTATCACTGGACATACTCCCATCTTATCACTATGACCGCCGGCAGCTCCCGCTACGGAGTAGGAGAGGATGGCTTCTGGGAAACCGCCTACGTAGAACTCCTCGGCAACCTCCACCAGGTAAATATCCAGTTCGCAGATAAAGAGGGCTTCGGCAACCGCGTGCAGATCGCCCGCATATGGGAACAGTTCGTATATGCCTTGCTGGTAGGTACCTACGGACCCATCCCCATGAAAAATGCGCTCAAACCCAATCAAGGCCCTACCATCCTCTTCGATACCGAAGATGAAGTATACACCGCCATCCTCGACAACCTAAAAGACGCCGCCGCCAAGATCGATCCGGCAAAAGATAAACTCACCTACGATGTCCTCTACGGCGGCGACCTACTCAAATGGAAACATTTCGCCAATACCCTCCGCCTCCGCATCGCACTCCGCTGCCGCAGAAACCTGCAGACCGTCGCCGACAAACACATCAGCGAGATCATGCAGGACCCCGCCAGCACCCTCAGCGCAGAAAATGAAACCGCCAAAGTAGCCTACGAAAATATCGATGGTAACCAAAACCCTTATTACACTAAGTTCATTCGTAACTACTACCCGGTCGATATCATGCCCAAAATGAGTGACCTCCTCTTCACCTACTTCCGGTCGTATAAAGACCCCCGCATCGGCATCTACTTCGATTCCATACCAGCGGTCATCAATCGCTTTCAACTCACCGACACACTCACCAGCACCCACGACGACTCCCTGCGCATCGTCACCTATCCCATCCCTTATTTCGGTATCCCCAAATCGCCCTTCCTGCTACCAGCATGGGGCCTCTCCGGCGATCCGATCGGTGGGCTTAATATCAACGCCTACTCCGATCCGCGCCGCAGTACCTTCTATGCCCCCGAACGGCCTTTCATCTTCCTGTCATACGCCGAGTCCGCCTTCCTCAAAGCAGAAGCCGCCCTCCTCGGATTCGGTGGCCCCGCCGCCGCCGAACAGTACTACAACACCGGCATAGATGCCAATTGCTCCTACTGGAACGTCCCAGCTACCGCCGCCGCTACCTACAAAGCACAACCAGGCATACTATGGGACACCGAAGGCAAAGGCTTCCGCACCTACCTCAACATCACAGGAACGGATATACCGGCAGATAACCTCCATAAGATCTGGATACAACGCTGGATCAACTACTTCCCCGATGGCGGATTCGACTCCTGGTGCCTCGAACGCCAAACCAGGTTCCTCGACCTGCCACCTCTCACCAACCCGGCTAATCAATACATCTCCGAGATATACGCCGACCTACCCAACAGATGGATATACCCGTCTACCGTAGTCACCTACAATGCCGCCGGATACGCCGATGCCGTCAGCAAACTCAGTGGCGACGAACACTCGCCGTACACCAACCTCCGCTTCCTCCAGCCACTACAACGCAAAAACTGGAACACCGCACCGGCAGCATTCAACTTCTCCTTCATCCAGAAATGGTTTGGCAACAACGTCGAAGATCTCAGCGCCAAAGGCATTCCCTATAAGATCGTCCGCGCTTATAAACAATAATGAAACACCTCGTTATGAAAAGGAACTTCCAAAACATCATATACATCACCTTACTATGCATCGCCACCATAGCTTGTAAAAAAGAAAATGGCCCCGATGCAAAAGACAACTTCCTCAATTATGAAATACCCGAAGTGCCCGTCACCGACAACTACGTCGTAGGTGCCTTCTACCAGGATGTACCGGCTTTCAACGCCAACGTCACCCAGGTACCCATACTGGGTAAATACAACATGCTCAATGGCATAGTCCCGCCGGATATCATGACCAAACACCTCCAATACGCCGCCACCGGTGGACTGGACTATTTCCTCTTCTCCTTCCGCTCAGCAGCAAGAGATGTCTCCGGCTTCCGAAGAGACTCCGCCATCGTCAGCGCCTACCTGTCCGCTGCCACACCCACCAGCGTTCGATTCGCATTGGCATACAACTTCTCCAACGATGTATTCGGTATCTCACCCAACGCATTGCTGGAAAACGATCCAGTCAAATTAGAACAGTTCTTCAACGATGTGGAAAAAGTAGCCGCCTGGATGACAGATGCCAAATACATGACCGTCAACAACAAAAAACTGCTCTACATCATGAATGCCCATAACCTCTTCTCCGCCAACAACCCGGCTATATATAACACCCTCCGTAGCCGCCTGTCCACAAAAGGAGTGGAGCTCTACATCGTAGGTATGCAGGACAGATGGTCCCCGCCAGGCAGATACCCCTTCCGCTTCCAGCATTGCGTAGATGCTATCTTCCACCAGCCCTTCCTGCCCGATGGCTACGATCGCTTCTACCTGCTCCCACAGATCATGGACCAGAACTGGAAATACTCCACGAAATATTTCGCCGAACAAATGGGCGTTGACTACGTACCCAACATATTCCCGGCATACGACTGGCGTATACAGAACCCGTCCAACCAGAACCCTACCGTAGATCGGAAGGACAATGGAACACTGTATAAGAAGTTGTGTAATGTGGCTAAGATGAACGCCAGCAAGTCCACCCGCCTCATTCTCATCAGTGCCTTCAACGACTGGAACAACGATGCCCAACTCGAACCGGCACAGAGCTACGGCGACCTGTACCTCAACATCACAAAAACGCAGTTCAAGCGCTAACGCGCCTTTTTTTACTTCCATGGCTCACGCGGCAGGACCTTCCTGCCGCTTTTTTTATACGCCCCCACTCCCGAAAAACAATATAAAAACCCCGCTTTTACAGTATACAAATCCCCTTATGCAAAACAACCCCTCGCCCCCCGATAAGTAATATTGTACCATGAAAAAGATACTTTACATAGGCTGCTGCCTGCTGCTCGTCAGCTGGCAGTCACAGGCACAGCAGGCCCCCGCCCAACACAAACGTATCAATGTAGCAGTACTCATCTATCCGGGTGTCGAACTTATGGACTTCGCCGGCGCCACCGATGTATTCATCAAAGCAGGTAGCCTCACAAAGGATAGCTATCATATCTATACCATTGCGCTGGAAGCCAACGCTATACAGACAGAAAAAGGAATGATCCGCTTACAACCGGATTATAACAGCCACACTGACTATCCAAAACCAGACCTGTTCGTAATACCCGGCGCCGCTATGGAAACGATCGCCGCCCTCAAAGACAGTACCGATTTGCTCACATTCATCCGTGATATGTCGGCCCGCGCAGGTACGACCATGTCAATATGCACAGGCGCTTATCTCCTCGGCCATGCCGGGCTGCTCAAAGGCCGTAATGCCACCACTCACTGGTTCGTAGCCGATAATTTCCAGGAGACCTTCCCCAGCCTCCACCTGCAAAAAGACGTACGTTTCGTGGAAGATGGTAATATCATCACCGCCTCCGGTATCACTTCCGGCATCGACGCCGCTATATATGTGGTCGGTAAATTCAATGGCCCTCAGCTGGCAACCATCGTATCCAAGGCCATGCAATACGTACCGCACAAAGAAGAAAGCTGGCCCAAGCCCGTGGCAGGCATTAAATACGTACCTGGAAAAAACAAATGATAATGGAAAAAAACATACAACAACAACGCCTGATCAATACTTTATATGTAGCCAATAGGGTGGCTGTGGCGATCGTGCTGTGCTGCCTGTTGTTACTGCTGCTGAAATGGATATAAGTGGCTGAGAGGAGATTACAGCAACAGGCCGTAGATTCCTGCTACAAAACCTTTACGTATGAAAAGCATCAAAAACATTGGAGCAGGACTGAAGCGCGAAGCGCTCAAAAACATTAAAGGAGGGATCGCAGCACATGCTGCTGCCTATTGCAGAGGCACTTGTCTGCCAGGTCGCTGTCCCGAAACAGATGGCCCTTATAGCTGTGTGTGTGATACCGGCCTGGCAGTGCCCATGCCGCCGGGTATCTGTAAGATATACAGCCATGAATAGTTGTCCATACAAAAAGAAATGCCCTCCGGAGAGGGCATTTCGCTTAAGACACAGTCTGTTGCGGGAGCGTGTGCATATGCGCTTTATAATCTGGCTGGTATCGCACAAAAAACGCCAGCCATATCGTCCTGGACAACCGCATCAACGGTGGCTGCAACAATATCAACAACAAAGCATTAAATCCTAACCACCAGAATAAACGATTGTCATACAGGGAAAATCCAAGGATCACCCACCAGGCAATAAAAGACGCCACACTGATCGCTACCGTCAACGCATAGCTCACATACCCCGTCCCAAAGTAAAATCCTATCTCCATCTCGATAGATTGCCCACATTCCGCACAGGTCTGATTCATCTCCGTGAAATGTTTCAGGTTATAAGCATTGTCAGACTTGAATATCTTACCGCTGCGGCAACGGGGACACTTATTCTGTAAGATACTGAGCAACAAATTGGGCTTCTTCTGTTTAGCGTGGGCACACATGATCTGATAATTTTATTGATGAATAAATTCTTTTCTGAACTCTTCCGGCGTCATCCCCTCATTTTTCTTGAAAAACCGGTTGAAGTAAGAGTTGTCCTGGAAGTTCAACTCATAGGCGATCTCCGTAATGCTCATATGTGCATTCGTCAGCAACCGCTTCGCCTCCAGCAACACCCGCTCCCGTATCAGGTCGCCGGCTGTCTTGCCAAGCAACGCCCGGCACAACGCATTCAGGTGGTTAGGCGTGATATACAACAACTCCGCATACTCCTTCGGCAATCGCATCGTACGGTAGTACTGGTTGATCAACTGCTGAAAATTGTTCAGCAACACCGACTGCTGCTTCGGATGTTTAATAGCATCCGCCGTCATACAATGACGCTCCACCGTCAGGAATAACTCAATCAACCGCAACCGGATAATATCCACATCAGGATGCGGCGCCTGCTTGCCCGCCCGCACAATATCCTCCAGCAACCCCGTCACCAACCCCTGCACAGCGCCGGGCAACTGGCACACACCTTGCCGGCTGTTGCCGCTGAAAAATGGAAACTGCTCCAGGTAATTCGGGTCCAGCAAAAAAGAACGGAAAAGATCAGCAGAAAAATGCACCACAAACCCATCTATCCCCTCCTCAAAATTCCAGCTATGCACCTGTCCGGGTGCCATAAAATACAACTGGTATGCCTTCACCTCAAACTTGACAAAGTCTATCGTATGCGTACCACTTCCTCGCGTAAACAACGCCAGATGATAAAAAGTATGACGATGCGGATGATGCAAATACTGGTAATGCTGCTCCAGGTAATCCGGAAACCGCTCCGCCAGCAGGTCCTGAGGATGTCCATTTTTACTGATACTACAAATATCATATACCGGTATCGCTGCACTTGCCATATTGGATCACTTGGTTGACACAAAATTATCGAAAACCTACCGCCCCCAATGGCACCTTTCCTCCTTATTATGGTACTTTTTACCGATACCCCTAAAAAGTACCATAAAATAAAACTGCCACCCGTTTCTCAACAGATGGCAGCGTCGAATTTTTGAACACTAAAGGATTGACTAACAGGTAGATCTCTTATAGGGTAATTACGGATAAGTAATAAAGGACAAAACTAATACTCCAATGCCTCCAGCACCACCGCCCCCAAATGACCGCGTACCGCCAGCTGGGACTGCATCCGGAATACTTTAGTATTCACAGCGGTCAATGGGGAAATAACAGGGAGCATTAATAACAAATAACAACGTAAATACAACATATTCACCTCCTTCTTTAAAAGGAGTTGCTAAAATAATACTATTTTGGGGTAAAATTATATAGTAATTATCAAAGAGGCAAGGTTGTTTAACAGTATTTAACGGATGGGGTAATATTAGCTACATACCTTCATATTTGCCTTCCAGCCAGTTCTTGAAATCCGCCACCCGCTCCCGGCTGATGATCACATCCTCATCCACCGCAGGCTCCAACTGCAGGATCAACCGGCTGTTATAATAAGCCGTGATCTTTTTAATAGCGTCTATATGAATGATAAATTGCCGGTTAATACGGAAAAACTGGCCCTTGTCCAGCATCTTCTCTATCTGATCCAGTGAATAGTCCAATGGCACCCGCTGGCTCGTATTGGTCGTCGCCCACGTACCTCCTTTCACAAACTGGATAAACGAAATATCCTTCGCCTTCACATAGATCAACTGGTTGTTCAGCCGCCCGATAAAACGCGTATTGTCCCGCCGTAAAAACTCCTCCGCAATCTTTGAAATATCAATATTATAAGGCTGTGCAGGCCGGAACTGCTCATACTTCTGCAGCGCCTGCTGCAACTCCTTCAGATCGATCGGCTTCATCAGGTAGTCTATACTATTCACCTTAAAAGCCTGCAACGCAAATCCATCATAAGCCGTCGTAAAAATAATAGGCGTATGCACCTTCGTCTGGCTGAATAACTCAAAACAATTCCCGTCAGAAAGCTGGATATCCATCATCATCAGGTCCACCCGGTGTGATTCCTCCATCCATCGCATCCCCTCCACTACCGACGAAATAATAGCCACCACCTCTATCGCAGGATTACATTGATGCAACAACTGGATCAGCCGCTCCGCATTATGCATTTCATCTTCAAATATGACCACTCTCATGACTGGAATATAATAGGTATTTTAACAATGAACAGCGCTCCCTCCTGGCTCACAAGAATACCCTGGCCACTGGCCAGCTCATAACGTTTATGGATATTCTCCAAGCCAATCCCCCACGAATGATCCGGATGCAGCTTGGGCCGTATATGATTGGTGACCGTCAGCGAATGCTCATCACTACGCACCGTAATGATCAACGGATCATTCACGGAAAAACGATTGTGTTTAATCGCATTTTCCACCAGCAACTGCAACGTCGCCGGTGGTATCATCCCCTTGTGTTTCACCTTTTCCATAATCTCCGAAATGAACTGTATACTATGCTGATGCCGGATACGGATCAGGAAAAGATACGAATCCAGAAAGTCTAGCTCCGTCTGTATCGGCACCAGGTTCTCAAACTTCTTGTCCAGGATATACCGGTACGTCTTCGCCAGCTGCGTAATATAATCAGCTGCCAGGTCAGGACTCTTGTAAACGATATTGGTCAACACACTGAGTGAGTTGAAAAAAAAATGTGGATCTATCTGGTTCCGTAACGCATCATATTTCGCCTGGATATTCTCCCGCATCAGCCGCTCCGTCTGCAACTGGTACTCCTTCCACCCCTTGTAGTAAAACACCACCCCGTTAAATGTCAGTATCAATAAGTAAAAAAGGAAAGTCCCGAAGTTCAGGTCATAACTAAATGCCTTAAAACTCTCCCAGGCCTCATAACGGTTAAATACCAGCACATCCAGCAACCCATATAGGAACCCGAATAACAACGCCGCACACAGCCCATACAACAACAATACCCCACAGATATACCAAAGCCGGGCCGTAGAGTGCTTACGCTCCACCGCCCGCTCCGTCTTACGCGATACCCATATCGCTCCCTCCCAGACCAACAAACCGAATAATACATAGAACAGGCTGAATAAATGCCCGCGCATATTAAACACATGCAGCTCCTGGAAAGAAAGGTCAAACGACTTGAAGATCGTACTGAATACATACAATACCAATATCCTCGATAAATACCGGAATAGCTTGCTCGAAAATAATCGCTCGCTTTTTTGAAAGTCCATTAAATTAAAAATAGGCATTTTCCTTAAACCAGTTCAACGCATCACCTACCGCCGTCTTCATCGGCGTGTACCGCACCGACAACTCCCGCTCCGATTTTTTACCGGTATAATAATTCTCCAGACACAACAGGTAAGCCGAAGAATAGTTCAGCTTCTGCGAACGACGCGTCACCCGCTCCACCATCGACCCGATCAAACCACCCACCTTCAACACCACCGGCGGAATACGAACGATCAGCTTCGGCTCCCGAGCCACCTCGTTCACCAGCTGAAAGAACTCCTTATAACTCAGGTTATGACCGGCCAGCAAATAACAATCACCTATACGCCCCCGCTCTATCGCCTTGATAATACCCATACATACATCCTGTATATGCACAAAGTTCTTACCGCCGGGAGGATAAAACACCACCTTCTTCCCCAAACCGTATAACAATAACTTGCCACTGCTGGGCTTCGTATCATGAGGCCCTATCATAAACGTCGGATTCACAATCACGCCGGGCAGCTTACAGTGCTCTATCTGCTCCAGCACATACTGCTGCGCCAGGTACTTACTGTTGATATACCCCGAATTAGCATTGAACAGCGCAAAACCGTTCAGCTCACTACCAGGATTTTCCTTATTGCCAGGCCCCATCGTATTCGCAGTACTCACATGCACGAACTTTTGCACTCCCTGTGCCAGACAAGCCGCTACAATATGTTTGGTCCCCGTAAAGTTCACTCGCTCATAAGCCGCAAAGTCAATATCCCATTGCTCCGTAATACTGGCCGTATGCACCACAATGTCACAGCCGGCCACCGCCTGCATCACCTCCGCTGCATCGTCTATATGCCCGAAAAACAACTCACAGGGAATATCCGAAATGCCTTTCAGATCCGCAGATGGCCGCACCATCGCCTTCACCTCATACCCCAGCCGGAATAACTCCCGGGTCAGATTCGCACCCAAAAAACCATTGGCGCCCGTTACTAATACTTTACTCATACTTACTGTCGTTATCACCTCAGGCGGGCATAGAAGAGTAGGGGATCTCCTTCTTCACCGCCTTCGACACAATTTTTAGTTTTAATGCTAAAGGAATAATGTTCATCAACATATGATTCAGCCGGTTCATAAACCCGGGAATGATCACCCCATCCCCCGCCAGCGTCTTCCGTAGCGCTATACGCGCAATCTCCGAAGTAGGCAATAACCCCATCTTACCCTTCGCCCCTTGCACAATGATCCGCCGCGATGTCAGCGAATTCGTCATAATAGGACCGGGATACACCACACTCACCGACAACCCCGTACCTGCCAGCTCCTCCTTCAATCCCAAGGAGAAAGAAGAAACAAATGCCTTCGAGGCAGGGTAAACAGTCTTATAGGCAATAGGCGTAAATGCCGCCATACTCGAAATATTCATGATATAACTACGTTCATGCTGCAACAAATGCGGGAGCAGCAACCGCGTCACCAACGCCGTACTACGCACATTCACCAGGATGATCTGGTCGATCTTGTCCACCGGCGCACCCGTAATAGCCGCCGTACCCCCCACACCAGCATTGTTGATCAGAAAGTCGATCGCATAACGCCGCATGATCTCCTCCAGCTTACACTTTAACAACGATACATCCGTAAGATCAAACTCAAATACCTGCACATCCACCTGGTACTCCAGCATCAGATGATACGCCAGCGAACTCGTATTCCCTCCGGGCAACGCAATCAGGATAATGTTCATCCCCTTCCGCGCACATTGAATGGCAAACTCCTTCCCCAAACCGGAACTCGCCCCGGTGATCAGTGTGTATTTACTTGGATTACTCATGTGCAGTAGTTTCTAAAAGGCGCTTAAATTTGGACATAGTCTTGAACAGGTGAGAATGAACGATCGGATCAGAAACCCAACGGGGGATCTTTTTACTACGGTCCGTCGTGATAATATAAGTGATCCGCAACTCATCCCCGGCTTGCGGCTCCAATACCCACTTCCCCCGCGTACCGGTAATGCGCGTTACATTCCTGCTCTCCGGAAACTGACTGTGCAACGCACTCTCAAAAGAGATCTCCACCGAACGGTCCGTCACCCCCGCCTGGTAATGATATGCCAGCAGACAGTCCTGGTCCTCCAGCGGCCAGGGAAAATCATATTGTATATATGTCAGCCAACGGTGCTGGTCAGCACCTCCCACCACCTGGTAAGTCCGCACATCCGGGTTCCATTGTTTCCCCTTGGAAGCATCCTTCAACAGGTGAATAATATCCGGCGTCCGGCTCCGCACCGAAAACACCGCCTTGATCTCCCGTACCTTATCCCCACTCCTCGAAGCGATCCACCGCTCGTACAACGATAACGTCCCATCCCGCTTCACCAGCTTGAAATCATCCGGCGCCGGCGCCACCGCCAGCATCGCCTGCAACAGCACCGTATGAATGATCGTCAATAATCCCGCGTGTACCATGTCAAAAATATTTATGGTGTAAAATTGCAGGGATAGCCGCGCTAATCAAATCATTTTCCGTTGAACCGTCAATTGAAGATGTTGAACCGTCTGATTAGTGATTGATCTGTTGTGATGCCCTGTGGTGGCGGATTTGAGGGTGCACAAAAGCCCCGGCAACACACCTTTTACAGTGCGTGGCCAGGGCTTCTTACTTACATGTGACACCGCACATGCATTTACCCCCTACGGCGCACAAAAAATAAAGGGAAAAAAATCACTTACGGCCGCCTAACCATAATAAACTGTTTAAAACCAGCTTGTTCTGCGTCTCGTTGTCAAAAGAAAAAGATAACTCCTTATTAGTACCCCCATCATAATCAATGTCATTATGACCCATATTGAAATAGATCATCTTATACCGCTTGTTCGTCCACACCACCGGGTAATACCCCCTATGCCATATCTCATGCGGCTTAGGTCCCGTACCCAACGGAAAACTACTGGGGTCAATAGATAATAATATCCGGATATCCCGGTTCTTACGCAGATCATGCTCCCAACGATACCACTCATTAGGCGCAGACGTAAATACCGCCGGTAACCCCTTCACCGCCGCATGCCGCTGGTCCTCCACCCGCAAACGCGCACTGGTCGGATGCCACGTATTACTCACATACGATCCCGACCCGAGAAACCGGTTATGATACCAATCCCAATCCTGCGGATAATCCGATGGCGTCAACGCAAAAGCAGAGAAATGAAACCCCATCCACGCACCGCCGCCTTCCATATACGCCTCAAACGCCGCCCGCTGATCCGCCGTCTCCGGCCGCGTATCCAAAAACACCACCACCTGGTACTGCGACAAAAATTCCTTATTCATCTTACTCCAGTCAGCAGTAGAATCATACACAAACGCATGCTCCCGCGCCATCCGCGGAAACCAACGGTTCGCCTCATGCACAAAACTAATATGCGCACGGTCATGCCTACCCGTATAAAAAGCAATCACCTTAAAAGGTACCGTCTGCGCAAAACAAGGGAAAAAGGCCAGAACAAATAAGACGCCGAGCAGCGTCATGCGGCGGAATTCAGATAACATGAGCATTACATTCTTTAGAATGTAATAAAGATAATCGTTAAAAAAGGATATTCATAACCGTATAAACGAAGCCGTCTTCCGGCTGGCGAGGTGGGCATCCGGCAAAAAGGCGGCTTCCTGAACAAAATGGGTCAGCAACACACAGATAGCTAATTCGCTCTGCCAGCCTGCGTAGCCGCCGCTACCTCCAGCAGCTTACCAGTCTTCACATCATAAATGTACCCGTAAATAGGAATGTCACCGGGTACCAACGGATGCTGCCGGATACGCGTCACATCCTCCACCACACTCCCCGCCAGATCCCGGAACGTCAGAAAAGCAATATGACGCGCCTCCGCAGAACCACCGCCTTCCTCCACATTCCGCCAGCCGTGCTCATCCACCGTCGCCGTCTTCAGACTGCCCGCCAACAAATCACGGATCACATCATCCGTAAACAACTGCATCCCGCAATCCGTGTGATGAATCACAAACCACTCCCGCGTTCCCAACAGCTTGTGCGAAATCACCAACGACCGGATCGCATCATCACTCGCCCGGCCACCGGCATTACGGATCACATGCGCATCGCCTTCCGACAATCCCGCATACTTCGCAGGATCCAGCCGCGCATCCATACAAGTCAATATAGCAAATCGACGCCCGGGAGGAAGCGGCAACGCCCCCTTCTCCCCAAATTCCGACGCATAACGCTGATTCGCAGCCAACACCTCCTGGTGTACCTCGCTGCGCTCTTGTTGCAATAATGTAGACATGGGTTGGTTTTTTTTAGGGTGATAACTGTAAAAATAATTAGTCCACTAAATACATAGACTATATACGAGCCGCCGGAACAGATAGTTTTTACCGGCCTCAACCACATCTCCACAAAAACATCCTTTTTCCCTCATTATCAGAAAGAAATGAACTTTTTGACCAACCGTTTGTAATAAGTAAACACAAACTTTGTATCACCTCGCCAACAATGGCGATACAAAAACATGTCTGAAACACTTTGCCAGCAAGATCAATATGCGAACTTGATTTTCTTTGATTTTCTCCCTTTATATTGCGGCATCGCCCATGACATTTGTCACACTGCTACTTTATCCCTTATACCCGTACCGCGAACTAATCAGAATGAGCAAATAATCCAGCATGGAGAGAGCCGGAGCGGAGCAACAAATACTACCTACTGACAGATTCCGAAGTCACCTGCTGTTAAAAGCAGTAGGCGCTATCGTTATACTAAGATGGTCCTTCGTCGGATTAATGGGCCTCATGCCACAAGATGCCTACTACGCCTTCTATGGCCAACATCCCGCATTGTCCTACTTCGATCACCCGGGTGGTATCGCTTGGATACTAAAAAGCATCACCTTCCTGTTCGGTAAAAAAGTGTGGGCACTCAAACTCGCCGATACTATCATCACCACCGCCACCATAACAGCCTTTTACGCCCTGGCCAAATGTTTCCTGAGCACACATAAAGCCATCCATGCACTGCTATTCCTGCTGTCCACACTCATGATCACCGTGCTCTCATTGGTATCCACACCCGATGTACCACTCCTGCTATGCTGGACACTCACCTTACTTTGCTGCTACCAGGCCGTCTTCCGCCAGCGCAATACCTACTGGATATGGACCGGCATCGCCATGGGGCTCGCATTCAACAGCAAGTACACCGCCGCCGCACTTCCCCTGGGCATCCTCTTGTTCCTCCTCAGCAGCCCTCCCCATCGTAAACACCTATCCACTCCCTGGCCCTGGATCTCACTGGGCTTCGCGCTACTCACCACCGCACCGGTATGGATATGGAATATACAACATGGCTTCGCTTCCATCCGCTTCCAATCCACCGCCCGCGCCGCCGATATCAGCCTTAATCTGCCCGACGTACTGGGCGTCATCGGCCACCAGGCACTACTCATAATGCCCGTCCTCTTCTGCGCACTCCTATACTTCATCTATCGCAATTACCGCCGCTATAAAGATTGTCAGCCACTCATCCCCGCCGCGCAACTGTTCCTGCTTTGTTTCTTCCTGCCCACCTTCCTGGGCTTCTTCCTCATATCCCCCTTCTACTGGATAAAACTCAACTGGATGATGCCTGCCTATATCACCGGCATCATTTGGGTCAGCCAATGGCTGAGCAAAAAACAACTATACTGGCAATGGATATGCACCGCCGTCATACATATCGCCGTCGCCATAGAGATCATCTGGTATCCCATCCCCGTCAAATCAGACGATATATGGCTAGGATGGAAAGAACTGTCCATAGAGATCAACACTCTCCAATCCCGCTACCCACAGGATTTTGTCTTCTCCGCAGATAGCTACAAAACCAGCGCCGTACTCAACGTCTACCTCGATAGCACCGTCTACGCCGCTAACATATTGGGCGAACCTGCCTTGCAATTCGACTTTATCGGTACCAACCTCCAAGCCCTCGAAGGCCGCAATGCCCTGTTCATCAACTCCGTCCCCGACATCGATAATGAAGAAAGCGAAATAGAATTCGCCGCCAACCTGCAACCCTACTTCGAAAACGTAATGCCACTACCAACCGTCATCGTCAGAAAAGGAGATCGAATCATCCGCAAATTCCTCGTATATCGCTGCTACAACTATCGCCCCCCGGGCAAAGAAGATCACCCGTAATATTTTCCCGATCTCGTAAATAGCACCCATCCCGCCATACTTAACTTCACGCCTTCTTCCGGCGTCTGCAGCCCTGCATATCATCAAAAAAAAACCGCTAAGCAAACCATGCGTCAAAGCACTCTTATTACCGCATTACTCCTCAGCGCCTCCGCTATATGATGTGCTGAAAAACCTCCACCTCAGCGGCTCCCGAAACCGATTTGCAAAAAACAACAATAATACCTACAACGGCAACGAAGGCCCCATACAGGCGTATAACTTGTTCAACTTCGGTGGCAGCCTCCGCCTCAATAAAGCCACCACCCTCACCGTAGGCGTCGAAAACCTGTTCAATGAAGACGACCTCCCCGCCAGGGCATAGTGGTTCATGATCCCGGGTTTCTACGCCAAAGGCAAAGACCGCGCCTTCAACACCGGCCTCACCCTTACCTGCTAACACTACTTGATAATATTATAATATTCGCTAACCGCCATCCCCGAAAAGGATGGCGGCTTTTTTGCCGCTGATCAATATACCCTGGACTTCCGCTGCCTCATTCCTTACTTTTAGTAACATAAATCGCATACCATGAATCGTCTATGGAAGAAAAAGGATCCCGCCGCCAACCCGCGCAAAAAGTCCATATTCCGCGAATGGCTCGATGCCGCCGTATTCGCCGTAATAGCCGCCACCCTCATCCGCACTTTCATCTTCGAAGCCTATTCCATCCCCACCGGCTCCATGGAACGTACCTTGCTGGTCAATGACTACCTTATCGTCAGCAAGATCAGCTACGGCCCCCGCACCCCCATGACGCCGCTGGCAACGCCTTTTGTACACAACAAATTGCCTTTCACCGCACATACACCGTCCTATACCACCGCCATACAATGGAAATATCACCGGCTACCAGGGCTCGCCAATATCCGTCGTAACGATATCGTCGTATTCAACGCCCCCGAAGGAGATACCGTCGCCCTCGAAATAGAAGATAAAAGCAACTACTACGACCTCGTCAGAAGATATGGCCGCGAAAGCATCTGGAAAGAATTCCACGTCATCGCCCGCCCGGTCGACAAACGGGAAAATATCATCAAAAGATGCGTCGCCATACCTGGCGATGTAATCCAAAGCATCGATGGCGTACTCTTTGTCAACGGACAAAAAGCTTTCACCCCTCCACAGGGAGAAACCACCTACTGGATTCAAACCACCGGCGATGCCCTCAACCCCGACCGGCTGGACGAATTGGGCGTCATCGACCCCATACTGGCACAGACAGAAAATAACAAGTTCCTCTATAATCTCACCACCGCCGACTCCGCCACCTTACACAACTTCCCGGTAGTAAAACAGGTGCAGAAAGATATCAACGGCAGGGGAGTGGCCGACAGAGCCGTCTTCCCCCACGATACCGCCTTGTACCACTGGAACCAGGACAACTTCGGCCCCATCACCATCCCGCATAAAGGCACACAAATCTCCCTCAGCCGCAATAATATCGAAATATATCGCCGCATCATCAGCGTATACGAAGGCAACACCCTCGCCGAAAATGAAGGTAACTTCCTCGTCAACGGCAACCCCGCCAACACCTATACGTTCAAAATGGACTACTACTGGATGATGGGAGATAACAGGCACAACTCCCTCGACTCCCGCTTCTGGGGCTTCGTACCCGAAGACCACATCGTCGGCAAACCCTGGATCACCTGGATGAGCTATGGCAAACATGGCCCCCGCTGGGACAGATTCTTAAAAGGGATTCAATAACAAACTTGTAACATCTATAAGTCGCGTCCACCGCTCCCGTATCATTCGTATAACTGCTATATACCGTTTCTATATCCCCTCCCGCATAAAAAAGGCCGGTCTTCCAAGACCGGCCCCGGAAAAAATGGGTATCGGGTATTAAAAAGTAAATTGCTCCGTAGCAGATATCGTCGTACGGTTACAGGTCATCCCCTGCGTACCGCCCTCACTAGAAAGATAACGCCCGTTACTTCCCTTCAGCGAAATCGTATTGTTCGCATTCACCACCCACTCAAACTGCTCCCAGGGACCTATCGCCGGCCGGTTACAATTCACAGGCTGTGTACCGTTCTCAGAACTCACATACTTACCGCCGTTCAGCAAGGCCACCTTGCCGCCACCGGCATTCACCACCGTAAACTGCTCCCAACCTTGCGCCACCGCACGGTTACATTGCATCGGCTGCGCACCGTTCTCACTGCTTACATACTGCCCGTTAGAACCGCGTAACGTGATCGTCTGGCCAAATGGGACCGTCGGATTACTACCGCCTGGCACCGGCGGCGTAGGCCGGATAGCCGTCAATGCAAGCTGCTTCTTCAACATCTTCCCACCATCACCCGTCAATCGCAGATAATAGTCCGCCGAACATACAACCCCGTCCTCATCCAATGTCACAAAGTTAGAACCCGCCGGTATCATAGCGGCATTCTCCGCCGTCTTCGCAATCTGGTTACCTTCATTGTACTCGTCAAACATCGAAATATACAACCCCTGCGCACCTACCCGTATCATATTGTAAAACTGCCTCCACATAAAATCCCCGTGCGCACGCTGATGCTCCTGCAGATCACCGGGTAATATACAGGGCTGATAGTCAATGCCATTAGCATTACAATACGACTGGTCAGGCGTATTCACATTATTGAAGAAATTATCAGCGTCGTTAATGTTACCAATACGGCCCACCATCCAGGGAGACAACATGTTAAATGCCCGGTACACCCCAATGAAATTCGGCCGGGAATCACTTTCCTGGTTACGCCAGTGCGTAGGTACCCCGCCAATCACATAACAACCCCTCGCCTTAAACCAGTTGATCACATCCAGGCACACATCCGCCGGCCATGGGTGATTGTCGTCGTTAAAACCAAATCCCCAGATACATACCACCGGCTTCCCATTCTGATACGCATATGCAGAAGAAGAGGTATAAGCCGACATCTTATTCGTCCAGTCTGCTTTGATCTCCTGCTGCATATGCTGCCAGCCGCTCACATCATACATGATGTAAAACTTTCGCCCATAAGTCTGCGCCGCATTCCGCACCTTCGCCGTGATCGCATCCCGCACAGGCCCTTCCTGCCCGTTGGGATTAAATCGTTGCAACGCCGCCGCATCAATACCGTTCTGCTGCATCCACAGGAAATGCGTATTGATCGTCTGATCAGAAAAAGAAGAGAACAATCGCGCCGGCTGACCGTTGTTCAGATTAGGCCATGCCGTCACATACGTAGCAGTATAATCCCGCACATCCGGCCACGACTTAATACCGTTATTACCGGCCGAGGGCAACTGCCCCCAGTTCTGCGTCCAATGCCACCAGGCATTGATAGGTGAGCCATCCCCCGCACAGGCAAACCACCCCTGGTAACCTACCGTCACCTTGCCAACTACATCCCCCACAGGCGAAGCCTCCGTTTTCACAACACGACCGTCACCGGCTACATCCTCGTGCTGCTTCGTACAACTAAAAAGAAATAATGCCACAACGGCAAGCAGAAAAGTAGATACCCGCTTCATTCGGATAAATGTCTGTCCGACATTTTTACTGGTTTTCATAGCTTCTTGAGTTTTTAATAATTGGATATGGTGTGCAAATAAGGCGCGCAAGATAATACACACTAGGGTCCGGTAGGTAGTATGAACAGGTGCATAACATGGAATTTTAATGGAATTTTAACAAACAACACAAAGCAAAGCCAACTGCCTTAACAAACAAACTAACAAATGCACTAATCGTATTTTTTTGTATTAATATCCCCTGATATGCCGCTAAGCCCTTAATAAAATATCAACGGCACCACCTCCTTGCCTCGATAATATATATCATACCTCCACAGATAGCGCGCTAATCCCTCCCGCAATTACAGGCCGGCAGATAACAAAAAACACTTTTTGTCCTGATTTCCCCCCTGGATTGTCGCAATCACACAGCCTGATAAAAAAGAAATCAAACTACGTTTGCATTATCAAATCAATCAAAACATAATAATCATGGAAGCTGTTCACATCACACCCACCATACAGACACCGTCAAAAGCGGCATTATGGACCGGCCGTATCATCGGTATCCTCGTCATCCTGTTCATGCTCGTCGATGCCATCATGAAAGTCATAAAAGCCGCCCCTTCCATGGAAGGCTCCGTACAGCTGGGCTGGCCCGCCGACGCCGTACAAGGTATAGGCATCGCCCTCCTCGTCAGCACCATCCTGTATATCATCCCTCGGACCGCCGTACTCGGCGCCATCCTCCTCACAGGATACCTCGGTGGCGCCACCGCCGTCATGATACGCGCAGGCCAACCCATCTACTTCTGCCTCATCATGGGCATACTCACATGGGCCGCCTTGTACCTCACCGACCCCGCCGTACGTAAACTCATCCCGATACACAAATAGTAATACCATCAACATTAAAAACGAATTAACTTAACTTCCTAAATCGCAACATCATGGCTAAAATGATCTTCGTTAATCTCCCGGTTAAAGACCTCCAGCAATCAAAGGACTTCTTCACCCAACTGGGATATAGCTTTAATCCGCAATTCACCGACGATAAAGCCGCCTGCCTCGTCATCTCCGATACCATCTTCGCCATGCTGCTCACAGAAGAATACTTTAAATCCTTCAGCAACCAAGAGGTCGCCGACACCTCCAAAGTAAATGAAGTGATCCTCGCCCTCTCCGCAGACAGCAAAGAACAACTGATAGAGCTGGTAGACAAAGCAGTAGCCGCAGGCGCCACAGAACCCAAGCCGGCCACCGACTATGGCTTCATGTACAGCCGTACCTTCAACGACCTCGATGGACACCGCTGGGAGATCGTTTACATGGATCCCAACGCCGTACAACAATAAAGAACAGTGACCATACTTAATTAACGGACAGGCCCATCCTGTCCGTTAATGTTTTAGTGAACACCCAAATCCCATCACGCCGATACACAGCGTAGCCCCTCCCGACCTTACAACCGGAAACCAGCACCATCAGCACCATCATAATTCATTAGCAACCCTTGTCATTATTGTTAACACCTTCAATGTTTAAACCATGCAACCCAACTATTTGCGCAACGGACTTTGTTGCCTGCTACTCCTCTGCATCTTCGCATGCCGCAAAGAACAACAGATCAAAGACGATCAACGTGCCCCCATCACCGAATCCCTCGCCCGCATCGGCGAAACAGCCATACCCGCATCCTGGTACCAGCTGCAACTCAAACTGATAAAAGAAACCCCCGGCTTCAGCCCGCCCGTAGCCGCACGCGCCATCGCATACACCGGCGTAGCCGGCTACGAAGCCGTCGCCCCGGGCATACAGGGATACCCCTCCCTCAATGGACAACTCAATGGCCTCTCCCAATTACCCCGCCCCGACAGGTTCAAAAGATATAAATGGAGCATCGCCGCCAACAGCGCCCTCGCCGCCATCACCAAAAACCTGTATCCCAACGCCTCCCCGGCAAACGTCACCGCCATCAACCAACTCGAAACCGATAACCTCGCCGCCCTCTCCAACAACTGCGACTCCGCAGAGGTCAGCCGCTCCGTAAACTTTGGCAAACAAATCGCCGCCGCCATCCTCCAATGGTCTAACACCGATGGTGGCAAAGATGGCTATGCCAACAACTTCCCCACAGACTACATCCCGCCAGTAGGCCCCGGCCTATGGGTACCCACACCCCCACAATTCCAGCGCGCACTACTCCCATACTGGGGCAACAACCGCCCACTGGTACGCCCCGCCACCCCCGATGTACCCAACATCCCACACCCCCCATACGCCACCGACACCACCTCCGCATTCTATAAAGCCGCCTGGCTCGTATACCACAAAGGCATCACCCTCACCCCCGAAGAACGTACCATCGCCCTCTACTGGGCCGACGGTGGCGGCACTTTCACCCCGCCAGGTCACCTCATCGCCATCGCCGTTCAACTGGCAGGTGAACAACAACTCTCCCTGGCCCGGACCGCCAGACTCCTCGCCCAGGTAGGCATCAGCCTCAACGACGCCGGCATCCTCTGCTGGAAGTATAAATACAAATACAACCTCGTCCGCCCCGTCACCTACATCAAAAACCAAATAGACTCCGCCTGGAACCCTCTCATCAACACCCCGCCATTCCCTTCCTACACCTCCGGACACGCCACCTTCACCAGCGCCGCTGGTAACGTACTGGCCGGCAACTTCGGCAATAACTTCACCTTCTCCGATAAACAAAAAATACCGGATGGATTCTCCGCCCGCTCCTTTAACACCTTCTCCGCCATGATAGACGAAGCTGCCATCTCCCGCGTATACGGTGGCATCCACTACGAATACGATAGCGAAGCAGGCAAAACCACCGGCAAACAGATCGCCAACCGCGTACTGTCACTCCGCTTCTGATCTTAAGATATTAGAACGCTGATAGCTGATGCCGCTAATAAAAAGAGGATGTCTCAACAAGATCGTTGAGACATCCTCCGTATCATCTCCACACCAGTAGTCGGCAGTACCGAACTGCTCCACACCTGATCGTTCTAATCAGGAACAGTAGTCGCTTCCGTTACCACCGCTTGTTTCAGGAGCAGCGGCCAACGGAGAGCGTCTTTACCACAGGAAATAATAAAGCAACACTTACAGACTAACCTCTCGTACAGGCATACACGCCAGGGCTGCTGGTCGAGCCGCAATAACACATGAACTGCGTACTCACATCGCACTGGTTCGGCTGGAATGGCACACAACGCCTGTTCTCACAGAACACGGCACTAACACTCATGCCGCCGCCTTTTAATGTGCGCAATGCCGCACGGTCCATCGATTGGAATGACAACGATGACAGGGATTTTTTCATACTAGGGATTTGAAGGGTTAAAAATGCTTTTCTTGGTCCATACAATATACAAATTCAATTATTGGAATGAAAGCACTATTCTTTACGTTATTTATCTAGACCCATTTATTCCCTCAACATCCCCCTTTGATCCCTTAACCGTTTGTATATCTTTGCACCAACAATGAAATACTCACCCGTTATGAAATCTACTTGCTTCGCCTTCACCATCATCGCAAGCGCCGCCTTGGCTTGCAATCAGTCACAACAACAACCTGCCACTTCCCGGCCCGCCTCCCTCAATGGCTCCTATCGCCTGCTCAACAGCTGGCAGATCAAAAACGGAGACACCCTCAACACCACACCGCCCGCCGGCCTCGAAACCATCAAGTTGTTCAACGACAACCACTTCGCCTTCTTTTCACACGATCTCAATAAAGGTAAAGACAGCGCCGCTACCTTCGGCGCCGGCAGCGGTACCTACCAACTGTCCGGCAACGAGTATAAAGAACACTTACAGTTCTGCAGCTATCGCGAATGGGAAAACAGGGACTTCTCCTTCCAACTGGAAATAAAACAAGATACACTCATACAGAAAGGCATCGAAAAGATCGATAGCCTGCAGGTTAACCACGAAATAATAGAAGTATATGTGAAAATGCCGGCAGCTAAAACTGAATAACAAACTCCGTCCTGCCGGGTGCTACCGTCGTCAGCGATAGCTCATACCCGTGTTGGTGCAATACCTCCCGGATCAGCGTAAGCCCGATCCCTTGCCCGTTCTTTTTAGTACTGAAAAATGGACTGAACAGCTGCTCCGCAATAGCGGGGTCTATACCACTTCCGGAATCCGCAATAACCAGCACCCGCTCCGGCTGCCGCGTGATAAATTCAACAACACCGGGCCCGGTAGTAGCCTCCAGCGCGTTTTTGACAATGTTGATCAATACCTGCTCCAGCTGCGCCGGGTCCGCCTCTATAAGAAAAGATCCCGCCGATAAATGATATGCAAAACGGATATCCCGCTCCTGCGCCTTCATCTCCATCAGCCGCGCTACACCTGCCACCAGCTGGTGCAGGTCCACCGGCTGACGGCTGGGCTCCGGTAGCCGCACCACATCCGCAAAATTACGCATGAACATATTCAGATGCTGATTACGTTGTATCGCTACCTGCAACGCATGTTGTAACACCTCCGAAGAAGACAACCCAGGCGTAGCCAGCGCCGATTGTAAAATAGAATTCACCGGCCCGATCGTATTGTTCACCTCATGCGCCATCATCCGGATCACCTTACCATACGCCTTCTTCTCCGCCGCCAGTATCTCCGCCGTCAACTCCTCTATCAACACAAACTGACGGGCAAAGCCCCGGTCCATAAAATGAGACTTCTGCAACTTATACGTCACCGCATTGTTATAGGTCACCGTCATCGATCGGTCCGGCTCCAGCTGCTGTATATGCGCCAGCACCGGATGAAATCGCAATATCTCCTGCGCCTTCGGATTCGCCTGCGAGACCTGCTGATCATAATCCAATATCACAATGCCGGTAGGAGAAGTGTGTATCAGCTTCTCCAGGAAAAGATGCTGCTGCTCCTGCTTGATACGCTCCTGCCGCAACTCATCGATCATCCGGTTATAAACCGCTATCAGCTGATCCATCTCATACTGCCCCGATGGCAGCAACTTCACCGCGAAATCCTTACTGCTGATCGCCTCCGCACCCTCCACCAGCAACCGCAAGGGAGAGATCAGCTGCAAATAGAAACGCCACGACAACCACAACGAAAACAATAACACCGCCTCCGAAACAATAAACAATACCTTGTTCGACCGGAACACAGAGTAACTTAATACCAGCGCCACCAGGTGCAACAACCCGATAAACAGGATATACTTAGTCCTGAGCCTCATCGTAAGGAATATTATATTTCTCCAGACGACGATACAGCGAACTACGGGTTAACCCCAACGATGCCGCCGCCTTCGCAATCTTGTTCTTGTGAAAATCCATCGCCTTCCGTATCATTAATACCTCTATCTCATCCAGCGTCACCGTACCCACCTGGGGCAACTGTATACTACCCTTATGAGCCGCCGACAACTCCAGCTGCGCTCGGAAATCCGCCGTATCCAGGTCATCTCGCCGCGATATCAGCACCGACCGCTCCACCAGGTTCTTCAACTGACGGATATTACCTGGCCATGGCAACTGCTGCAACCACTTCATCGCTTCCCGCGTCACCGTCAACGCCGGCCGGTTATAGATCTCCTTAAGATTATTAATGAAAAACTGCACCAGCAAAGGTATATCCCCGGGCCGCTCCCGCAACGGCGGCAAATGCACCGTGATCAGGTTAATACGGTAAAACAAATCCTCCCGGAAACTACCTGCCGACACCATATGCTCCAACTGCTTGTTAGTCCCGCAGATCACCCGCGTATCCACCACACGCGTACGACTACTCCCTAATACCTCGTAAGTCCGGTCCTGCAACACCCGCAACAACTTCACCTGACTCCCGAAGTCAAGATCACCTATCTCATCCAAAAAGATCGTCCCCTTATGCGCCAACTCAAAACGACCCACCCGGTCCGTACGCGCATCCGTAAATGCCCCTCGCACATGCCCGAACATCTCACTCTCAAACAACGTCGTCGAAATACCGCCTAAGTTCACCTTCACAAAGGCACGGCTCCGCCGCATACTGTGCTGATGTATTGCCTCCGCAATCAACTCCTTACCCGTACCACTCTCCCCCGTGATCAACACCGGCGCATCCGTAGCCGCCACCCGGCCCACCGTCTCCAACAAAGACAACATCCGCTCATCACCCGTAATAATAGCCCCAAAATCATATAACTTATCCAACTCCTTCCTATGCTGCGGTTGCACTGCCTGCTCCCGCAACTGCAATAACGTCTGCACAGATTGCAACAAATGCTCGTTCGTCCAGGGCTTATTGATAAAATCACTGGCGCCCAGCTTCATCCCCTGCACCGCCAGCGCAATAGTACCCCACCCCGTAATCAGAATCACCGGAATATCAGCATACTCCCGCCGGATGATACGAAGCAATGCCATCCCTTCCTCACCACTGGTCGCCGCACTGAAGTTCAGATCCAGGATGATCAGCCTGATAACTCGCGTAGACAGCAGATCCAACGCCTCCCGCTCAGAAGAAGCACTACATACCTTATACCGGGCATTGCCGAATAATAATTCCATCGAAGCGCGTACCGCTATATCATCGTCTATTATAAGTATCATAGCTGGTATGCAAGTTACAAATTGAAAAATTTAATCCTCGTGCAATGCCACCGCCGGGTAAATCGCCGCCGCTTGCCTGCCAGGATATATAGCACATAAAAACACCAGCACATAAACAGATACCACCGATAATAGGATCGCCGTCAGATAAATACCAGTAGCCAGATCAAATACATGCAGCAGCGGAAACTGCATCGCAAAAAACAACCCGATCAGTATCGCAAATGTCGATAATATCAACGACTCCGCTACCAGCTGCCCCGACACAGAACTACCCGTCGCGCCAATCGCCCGCCGCAACCCGATCTCCCCGCGCCGCTTGTTAATAGTATACCAAAGCACCCCAAACAACCCCAATGCCACGTTGATGATCAGGAACCCCGCCACTATCGAAGAAACGATCAGTGGCACCAATGCCAGATTGTTAATACTCGAACGCTGCGCCGTTAAATGCTGCACGTCAATATTCGATCCCTTCATCGTACGCGACAACGTATTATACAATCGACCTTCCTGCGCAATCCCACTCCCGGGAGCCACTTTCACAATCATACTCCCTAACCACTTGTAATCAGTACTGTCCGCCCGCACGAACATCGCCGGCGATACCGTCGAGTAATCTCCCTTGAACTTCGCATCCTTGACTACCCCCAATACCCGCGGCCCCCGGCCCTTATTACCCTCACTCTTATAATCCTCACCGATAAACTCTCCCACAGCGTTCTTATTGCCAAACAACCGCTCCCGCAGCGTCTCATTGATCACCACTCCTTGCGTCGTACTGGCCTTATCCGTATTATCAAACCAACGACCCTCCGTGACAACCATACCCAACACCTTCGCCAGGTGCATATCCGTACGGTAAATATCTACCCCCGTCACCTTAATGTCCCTGTATTGCGTGCCGGTCTGTATCGTCGAATTCGCAAAGGGCGCATTACTCGTCATATAACTCACTCCCTCCACATGCGGCAACGTTGCTACCGTACGCCGCAACGTCTCATAAAAAGTCAGCAACGAATCACTATCATTCGTCTCCATCGTATTGTTATAAGTAGCAATCCAAACATCCCGGTCCGTCAAACCCATCGGCTTACGGTAGTTGTTGAAACAAAAAGCCATCAACGTAAATACCGCAAACAACACAAAGAAGGATACCACCATCTCTATGATGAGTAACACGTGCTGCCCCTTCTTGTTCCATATTAATGTAAATAAATGCCTGAACATAGTTATTGATAATTTAAAGGGTCTGTAATTAAGAGGCCGTACGTAAAGCCACGATCACATGCATCCGCGACATCCGCCATGCCGGGTATACACCGGATAATAATCCAAATACGATACATGCCAGCAGACTAAGCAGCAACACCGGCACATTCAACGATAAATGAAAATGATCGATCAGCGATAAATAATTGAAAAGCGCCAGCGCCGCCAACGATAAGGGAATACTAAGCAAACCTCCCCCCAGCGTTAATATCAGGTTCTCTATAATGAACTGACCGGTCAACGTCCACGAAGTAGCCCCGAAAGACTTCCGCACCCCGATCTCGGAAGATCGTTCCATAATACGTGTAATATTGATGTTCACCAGGTTGATAGCTGGCAGAAACATCACCAGGCACACAAATATAGCAATGGCCAGATAGACATTGCCTGCCGTCCCCAAACGTCCGAAATCCAGGAACGCATGCAAATAATCCTGTGCCTTACTCTCGATCTTATCATACCCGGATTGCGTGATCGGTAACTTGGATGCCATATGCTCATACTCCTGACGCATCTTCGCCACATCCGCAACACGCCCCGCCAGCAAGATCACCCGGAAAGAACCAAAATACCCGCTTTCCTTCCGGTAATCCTTCTTCGACACCGTATAAGGCAGGTACATGTCGCTGAAAAACATCTGGCTGGATGCCGCCACATCCTTTACCACGCCGATCACCCGGTACTGGATATCATCCGCCGTAATAAACTTGCCAACTACCTCGCCACCTCCAAAATACTCCTGCTTCAAATGCTCCGAAATTACAGCCACCCGCTCCGCATTATCCAGCTGCTGCCGGCTGAAGGGTTTTCCTTCCGTAAAATCATAGTCCAGCACATCCCAGTAAGCCGCATTCGTATACTTATACTGAAGAGAGATCTTCTTGTTGTTAAGATACGTGTTCGTACTGCTGGCCCAGGTGGAAATAGCCACACTCACCGGTGTTTTCAACTTGTTGATATAATCATCCACCAGGCTTTTCGACAACATAGACCTGTTCATCGACTCCGGCCCCGTCATCGTCACAGCATTAATATATAAAGAACGATCCCGCTTACGGTCAGGGTAATTGTCGTTAAACATCTTGTTGACAAAAGATGCCAGCACCGTCAGCAACATCAGCGTAAAACTGATCACGAATAAACTCAGAAAGGTGAAGAACTTACGTCGTTGCAACACCGCAATAGCTATCTTGAAATAATTTTTAAGCATAAGGAAATAGTTGAAATGAATAGACTATTGTACCTGGCTGCCGTCAAACAAACGTACCAGCCGGTGTGTCTTCCGCGCCATATGTTCATCATGCGTCACCATCACGATCGTAGTACCCTCCCGCTTGTTAAGATCCAGCAGGATGTCCATGATCTCATTACCCATCGCACTGTCCAGGTTGCCCGTCGGCTCATCCGCCAGTATGATCTCCGGGTTCCCCACAATAGCCCGCGCAATAGCCACCCGCTGCTTCTGCCCACCCGACAACTGCTTCGGGAAATGTTTCAGCCGGTTGCTCAACCCCACCTTGCCAAGCGCCGCCGTCGCCAGCTCCCGCCGCTCGCTGCCACTGGCCTTACGATACAGCAATGGCAACTCCACATTATCCAACACCTTCAGATCATTGATCAGGTGATAACTTTGGAAAATAAAACCCACCTTCCGGTTCCTGAACTCCGCCAACCGGCGGTCAGACAGCTGCTCCGTACGCTGCTGATCTATCAGCACACCGCCCTTCGAAGGTGCATCCAGCAAACCCATCACATTTAACAGGGTGCTCTTCCCGCATCCCGAGGGCCCCATAATGGAAACAAACTCACCCTTCGATACCTCCAGGTTGATATTGTGAAGAGCCAGCGTCTCGACCGTATCCGTACGGTATACTTTTTCTATGTTTTGTAAACTGATCATATGGCGTTAGTTAAAAGTCGGTTGATGTATATTTTTTTTGATAAGTGATCTTCTGCTGTTGCTCAAAATCATAAAGCGATAGATAACGTAACTGGTAATAGGAACTCCACAGGTCTCGTAAAGCCATGATATGATCCCGCTTCGCCTGGTCCTTCTCCTGAAAAGCAATGCTGAGATCCGTAATGCCGAAGTTCCCCAATATATACTTTTCCTCCGCGATACGGTACTTCTCACTGGCAATACTATCTGCGTCCGCCGTCAATAATACCTGCCCCCGCATCATGTCATACAATGTTACCTGTGTCAGTATCTCCTGCGCAAAGGTCTGCTTGTCCTGCTCCACTGCATAGTTGGTGAACTGTAAGTTGGCCTCCGCGGTCTTCGTCCGCGACTTCGACCGCCCCCAGTCCAGTATCGGTATCGTAAAGGCAACCTGCACCTCCTGCTGCTCCTGCGGCGACCGGTACGCTTGCGAAATACTACTGCCACTCTTGGAATAACCTAGCTGCATCTTCAGCGTCGCATTCAACCCGTTCTCCCCACGTGCCTTCGCCACATCCCGCCTCGCTTCCGCCACCCGGCGGATAAATGCCGTCGCATCACTACGGTTCTCATAAGCCTCCGTCAACGCCTTGTCAATAGATACCTGCATCCTCGTCTGTGTACCAGGTAATAACAATAATATCTTGTCCATATGCTGCATACCTATATACGATCGCAGATTCAATGAGGCAATCTCCCGGTCCCTGCGCGCAACCCCCGCCGCCTTCTCCGACTTCAGCTGCTCCAGCTGCAATTGCAATATCTCATTGCGCGATAGCTTACCCAACTTGTACTTCTCATTGGCAATACGCAGGATGTTACGCGTATTCACCAAATTAGTCTCCGCAATCTGCTGGTTCACCTGCGCCAGCAACAACACGAAATAATAACTGCTGGCCTGTATCGCAATCTGCTCCATATCCTCCGTAAATGCCTGTACACTCTCCTTATACTTCAATGGCGCTATCTTCCGATCCCATCGCAACTGGTTGAACTGGAACAATGGCTGGTTATAGCCGATCCCAAATGGCGTACTGTTATACAATGGATCATTCTTCCGGTCAAAATCATCAAACCGCTGCAGCTGGGTAGTACCGAAAATAGTACCACCCGTCGCAGCGATGCTTTGGCTGAAGGAGAGATCAAGCGAAGAGTTGTTGTTATGCACCGATTGGAACTTGATCGTACCATCCGGCTGCAATACCTCCGTAAAGGTTTTCTTATACCCGGGCAATGTCCCGCTCAATGACAACTGTGGCTGATAGTTCGACCGGTACGTCCGGTATTCCCAGTACTTGGTCTCCCGCGTCGTAAGCGCCTGCTTCGAAGCGATGGATGCCGATTTAGCCAGCTCCACCACTTCAGGCAGACTTAATGCTACAGTGTCCGGGTGTACTTGCGAGACCCCAGTAACAGATATAAACTGGTATAGGAATAAGCAGGTATAAATAATATATCGGTTCATGACAATCAGTTGATAATAGACAGTACGTTCGCGTGTTTAAAAGCACTCATATCCGAAATGATCACACTATCCCCCGCCCGTAACGGCGCACTCACTTCCACATAATCAAAATTGCTCAACCCCGTCTGTATCCGGTGCCGCTCCGCCTTCCCTTGCCGCAACACAAACACATCCTGGCTCGCAGGTCCCTTGAAAGTAGGCCCGTTCGCTACCCGCAATATCCCCTGCTTGGCTGCCGTCACCAGGAACACATCTACCTTCATATGCGGCCGCAACTGTTGCTGCTGCTGCACATCCAGCTGCAGATCAAACGTCACGATCCCATTCTGTATCGCCGGCTGTATATTCACCACCGTACCGCGTATCGTCATCGTCTCACTCACACGGATAATCGCAGACATCCCGTTACGCAACTGACCCAGGTACTGATCCGCTATCGTCCCCTGTACCTTGAAACTGCGCAGATCCGCTATCCGCACCAACGCATCCCCCTCCCGTACATTCGCTCCTATATTACGGTTCGCCCAGGTTACCACACCCGCACGGCTCGCAGCAATACTGGCCAACTTCAGCTTACGCCCCAACTCCTGCAAGTCGTTCTCCTGCACCGCCGCCGCCAGCTCCGCCTCCCGCATCTCTATCTGCATAGACTGCTGCTTACTCTTGATCTCATTCTCCAACTGCTGCTTCTCCAACCGCGCTACCTGCAACTCCAACTCCGCCTTCTCTATATCCGCTCGCGTACCCCCGCCTGCCTTGAACAAATGCTGCGCATTGTCTACCTCCGTCTCCAGACTGCTGATACGCAACTGCTTCACCTGGTTGCTGGATTGTATGTCATAAAAACTCTTGTCAAGCGCTACCTTCAACTTCTTAATAGCAGCCTGCTTAGACTCCAACTGTATCCGCTGCTTCGCATACTCCGCCTCCGCCATACGCTTGTCCAACGTCAATATCGATTGACCACTGCTCACCGTACTGCCCGCATCCAGCAACACCTGCTGCACCGCCGCATTGATCGGACTCGTAATCACCTCCTCAAACTCCGGCAATACCTCCCCACCCGCCGGCAGCGTGTTTTCTATATTGCCCGTCTCCACCACCGCCACCCGTATATCTCCCCGGTGCACACTGGGCGACAAGAAAAAACGTAACAGCAATATGATAGCTACCAGCACCATCACCACCATCACCGCTAAACGTATCAGCTTCCTCTTTTTTTGTAAACGAACCGCCGGCTCGATCAATGTATCCATGGAAAGATTTTATTGTCATTCCCCTTTCCAAGGGAAATGCCAAACATATCTTATTGATAATGAAATTGTTATGTATTTTCTGAACTGAAAAACTGTCCGGTTCCGGACAAAAGGTCCGCTACCGGACCTCTTTCGCTATGGGCGTATAGGGATTACTGTTATATTGCGTGGATGTTGATATTACAATTGGTTATTGCGCATAAACAGTCGTGATGGGGTGCTTTCATACCGCCAGCCTACTTTTGATGTGCAAAAAGAGTTATGAAAAGTGTGAAGTCCAACATATTCGCCATCCTGTTATTCCTCGTCGTTTCCATCGTTATCGGCAGTGAAGTACATGGAAGCCTGCAGAAAAGGAAAGAACAAAAAAAGAAATTTGAAACCTACCTGGCCACAGAAGCCGCCGACAGCACCTGGCAAGCGCCAAGCCTGTATTGCGATGTCGCACTCAAAGGTGCACAGAGAGACCTCGTCATCTACGGCCAGCAACTCATCGCCCACACCGCCGTCTATCTCGGCCCGAAAGGCACCGTCGCCCGCATCACCAATGGCATGAACTGCCAGAACTGTCACCTCGATGCCGGCACTCGCCCCTGGGGCAACAACTATGGCGCGGTATATGCTACCTACCCGCAAATGAGAAGTCGCTCCGGAAACATGCAGGATATCTACGACCGCATCAACGACTGCCTGCAACGCAGCCTCAACGGTAGCGCGATGGATACCAGCTGCCGCGAAATGAAAGCCATACAGGCCTATATCAGCTGGCTCGGCATCACCGTACCCAAAGGCCGTAAACCTTATGGCGCCGGACTACCTCGGCTGCCATTCCTCCCCAGAGCCGCCGATCCCGTTCAAGGACAGATCGTCTATCGCAACAACTGCCAATCCTGCCACGGCGATCAGGGACAAGGCGTGCTCGCCGCAGACAATAATGAATATACATACCCGCCACTATGGGGCGAACATAGCTACAACGATGGCGCAGGCCTCTATCGCCTCACCAAATTCGCCAGCTTTGTATACAACAACATGCCCTACAACCAGGCTGCTCACTCACAACCTTCACTAAGCATTGAAGATGCCTGGGACGTAGCCGCATTCGTCAACTCACAATACCGCCCGCATCTCGACCAGCACAACGACTGGCCCGACCTGGGCAAAAAATCATACGACGCCCCCTTCGGCCCTTATGCAGACGAATACAGCGAACAACAACATAAATACGGTCCCTATCAACCACTGATATACGCCCGTAAAACCAGGTAAAGAAAATGTGTCAAAAACCACCATATATGAAGAGAACAGCAATGATACTCGCACTGGCTACCGCCGCACTCACCGGCGCATACGCCCAGCAAAAGACCTCCCCGCAATCCTTCCACGGAGCCGCCGCCACCTTAAAGGAATACAAAGCATTGTATATCCTCAACAACGCCGATGATAAAAAGATCAGAGGCACCCTCCGCAATATCAAAAATGCCCTCGAAGACCCACGCCTCAAAGGCCGCCTCCAGGTAGAATTGGTCGTATTCGGCGATGGCGTAGAGGCATTCAAAAATACCAGCGCCTACGATACACTCCTCCTGCCACTACAACAAAAAGGCGTCATCCTCGCCCAGTGCGAAAACACCTTGCGCGAAAGAAATATTAACAAAACAGCCTTGTGGCCTTTCATCTCATTCGTCCCCAGCGGTAACGGAGAAATCATCATCCGCGCCCACCAGGGTTGGGCCACCATTCACCCGTAATTAAAAAAGACCTCCATGAAAAAGATATTCCTCAGCATACCACTCTGTATCATCACCGCCACCACCACATACGGCCAACAACATCACTTCGACCCTCCCTGGAACAAACCGCCCGAAAGTGCCGTCCACTTCACCGTTCCCGGAGTAGACAACATACCCGACCTATTCGGAGATATCAACAATCCAGATCTCGTCATCTTTTTCGGTGGCAACCAGTTCATGGTCATCGACGAACTGATCGCTGCCTTCAAACAAACATACCCGGCTTACAAAAAAGTGTTCGTAGAAACGCTGCCCCCGGGTATCCTCGCTAAACAAATTGCAGGGGGCGCCCTCACCATCGGCAACATGCGCATCGACCTCAAACCCGATATATACACCGCCGGAGAAGGTCGCATCGCACAAACACCAGAGTGGTTCAGCCAAACAACCGTCTACGCCAAAAACCGCCTCGCACTCCTCGTTCCCAAAGGCAACCCGAAAAATATCCAAAAACTAACCGACCTCGCCACCGCCGGCGTCAAAATCAGCATGCCCAATCCCGAATGGGAAGGCATCGGCAAACGGATAGAAGAAGCATACATAAAAGCAGGTGGACAACACCTCCGCAACACCGTCATGCAAACCAAAGTAGCCGATAGCACCACCTATCTCACCTACATACACCATCGCCAGTCACCCATGCGCATCCTCTACGGCCAGTCAGATGTCGCGCCCGTATGGTACACAGAAGCACAATACCAACAATCCATCGGCCACCCGGTCGACATGATAGAAATACCAGCTGCGGAAAATATCGAGGCCAAAGCAGTAGCAGCGCTCCTGAAAAATGCCCCGCACAAAAAAGCAGCAGCCGACTTCATGCAGTTCCTCGTCAGCCCCACCGCAAAGGCCATCTTCAAAAAATATGGTTTCATCACCACCTGAATAAAAACAAAGAGGCGACCCCAAAATATCTTTGAGGTCGCCTCTTTGCGCCATATCAAACATATCCATATCAAACATATCCACACTATTCCTTCACGCAGAAGACCAATTTATCGATGCGCCGTCTGGAATTTTATCGCCCCATTATCAGTACCGAAATTCGACGTATTGACACCGGAAACAAAAGTGTTTTTAGGAATGATCTTAATAGGTACCGTGATAAAGGAACCTTCATTGGATGGATACTTGATATTCTCCAGGAAGTTGCCACTGGCCGAATAAAGCTGCTCCTTTTCATTATTAGTGGCAAGACCCAGGGAACTCGCAAAACCTTCCCAGAAACCATTGTCCAACTCATAGATGATGAGATACATATAATCCCCATCCGATGCATAAGGATGATGATCCCAGGACCACCAGGTAGATAGCGTAGCAAAAGTAGTATTGATATACTGGGGTGTCTGTTTCTGCACCTGCTTCCTGGAAAAGAACGCCACCTCCTGAGGATTACCCAGCTGCTGATAAAGCGTGAGCTGTTTACTACCAGTCGCCGGATTATATCCCGTAAACCAGCTCAGATACCACCCTACAGCAATCTCACTGCCGCCCTTTATCCAGCTTTCCTTATGCACCTTCACCGTCATATTAGGAAAATAGACATCCGGATTATTAGGCGCTGTCGTAGGAGTAGGAATATTAGGCAGGGAAGGGATCCTGCCCGTGGCATCAACACGCTCATTGAACGTAACCGCCCACACCCGGTTCCTTTGCGCAAAACATTCCGATATATTACCGCAAACAGTCTGGTTGCCGTTGGCATCATACGTATAACCGCTGAATACATCATTACTCATAGTTTCATCCCCGTCAAAGGGCACAACTACCGGGTAAGGAAGCGGCTCCACAGGAACCGGAGTAGGAACAGCGGCATTCGCACATGGATCATACTCATCAACCACAACCGCTTCGTCACCGAAAAATGGTATATAGATCTGAGGATACAACGTGTCCGCATTTACTACCACCGGCTGCTGCAACAGATCAGCCAACGCGTTAAGATCCACCGGAGAAGGCAGACCACCGCCTCCGGGCTCAGGTACCTCAGGACCAGACCCGCTTCTCTGCAAATAAAAACTACCCGTATTTCCTGATAAAAGCGCCGGCAGATCCTTGATCAATACATTGTAATCTCCGTCAAATTTCTTCGCTACCGCAGCCTCAACAGCAGCCCGCACACTTTTGCTCCGGCTTAATGAAGCAATAACTTTTGCATACCGGTTCAATACATCATTAACATACGCTTTCGCAGTAGCCCTGTCCGTAAAGGTAGGAACAGGCTTTGCCGCTGGCCCTATTATATGATTCTTCGAACACGATAATGTCAGCACAACAGCCAGCACGAGAGGACATAATTTTCGGGCCGCCAGAAAGACCGGCCTCTTTACAGGGGTAAAATGGTGCATCATAGATACGATTTTGGTTTTGCGAATTATGCATTAAATATGCACTAACGCCACAAAGCTACCAGGAAGAAAATCCCCCATATAGTAAAAATCGGACATTCCAAATATTGATTTGCAAGTAATTGCCATATTAGACAACTACCAGCATGTCATTGAAAAACTCGACTGCTTCCAACTGTTAGCTGCACACGAAACCATAATATCGCGCGACACCAACGTCGCATGGTGCAACATGCCCAACGTCATCTGCACACCCCATCTCGGATACATCGAAAAAGCAAGCTATGCACTGTACTTCGGCAAAGCATTCGAAAGTATCGTTAGCTACCCCAACGGACCCCCGGTGAATATAGACAACCCACAGCTACTGCAATAAATACCCATATTGGGTCCACATATCCTGTAGCTAAAGCGGCCTTCTCCTAGCCTGCATGACGCCTGCTGCCAACTACTGCCCATACCGGCAAAAGAACCGCCTGTTCGAAATTTCATAACAACGGTCGAAGCCATATTAGCAAATATCTAAGGAGAGTAAAAGCACCGTTGAATATTTTCGATACTTATAATAACATTCATCCCTTTGCTGTAACTTCCAGGAAAACACATCCAATGGCCAGACAAACCGGGCCAATAACTTTTACGGGTAAACTGGGAAACCTCGTCGGATACTATCGCAACGGTGTATACTTCCTGCGACGCAACGTAGATGGCGTCCGGCAAACCCCGGCCACCCGTAAAGCCGCCCAACACTTCGGTACCGCCAGCACAAAAGGTCGCCTCATTCGCAGCGCATTCATCCCGCAGCTGGATGTCTGCTATGAAGGTACCATGGTCAACCGCCTCACAAAAACACTCGTCCACACCGGCAGTACCAAAGACCCGGATAGCATAGAAGGATTCCGGTTTAATAAACATGCCACACTGGATAAATTCTTCCGGCTACCACCCATATATAAAGGGCCGGGAGAAATACACATACCCGCACAAACAATATTGCGCCCGCAACATACCACCCACCTGCATGTTAAACTCGTCGCCGCCCGCATCGACTTTATCAATCGCAAAGTCATCGCCACCCGCTCCATATCCCAACGCATCGACCTCCATGCCGCGTTCACAGGATTGACCCTCCATGCCGATATCCCCGGCCCTGGCACATGCATACTCGTACTACAAGTACAGGACTATAAAAATGAAATACCTCGCGAAGACAGGCTAAGCATCGCCGCAGATATCGTCGCCTTCAACAGGCAACAACCCACCACCCCCGCCCGCAAAACAGCCAGAAGAAAACCCGTCACCGTCAAAAAGATTGTACGGAACAGCCTCACCGTCCACCCCGGCAGACGCAACCGCCGCATACAAACATACCCACACCTACGAACATACCCGCAAACATACCTACACCCACAAACATACCCACACTCGCTGCTGCCGCATAGAGAGATACTAAAAGAATGAACGTTGGCATAGGAAGATAACGATTTGGCGTACGGGGATAACAATACATGCTCCCCATCACCCCATCTTTGTGTCATAAATAAACAACTATGACACAACACATATTCGATCGCTATTTTCAGGCATTGGCCCAAAGAGACTTAAATACCATATTAGACTGCTTCGCAACAACCCTGGATTGGCATATACCAGGCGACGAAACCCTGGCCCCATGGGTAGGTACTCGCTCCTCCAAAAAGGAGATCGCGGAATTCTTTGCCTTACTATGGCAGGAAACAGAACCCGTAGCCGGAGAAATATTCCACTCCTTCACACAGGGTAATACCAACCTTACCGCCGGCCGCTTCGTCACCCGCATGTTACGGACCGACCGCGTATACACCTCTCTGTTCTTTACAGAGATCACCATACACGAGGGCCTGATCATAAAATATCGCCTCCTCGAAGACACCAACGGTCTGGTACAGGCTTTGTCCGCATAGATAGGAAGACACATCAAACAATAGCTGTCAGCCGCCCCATCGCGTCTCACACAAAGATGTTATGTGGATGCGCAGGAATCGTCATGCCACATTTTCCGCATTCTGGGCAATAAAGTAAACAGGATTTCTACAGTTCTTAGACATAATTGCACCGCTGAACAAAGGAATTAAAATAGTTTTTATCACAGGTAACCACGTTGTAGACTGAATTCCACAAGATTTACCATATAAGCACACCAGAAGTTATAAATCGTTGGCTAGATTATTAATATATGTCTCCTAAATCTTTCTTATTAATGGCAACCGACATAGCGAAACTACTGCAACGCAAACAAAAGAAGGTACTGGAATACTGGATGAACAACCAGCTAATGAACGAAGGACTCCGCCAGGACCTGATGAGCAATGATGAATTACGAAACCTATCCAATGAATTCCTCGAATCATTGTTGAAAGCCCTCACAGACAAAAACCTGAAAGAAACCAACTCCGACGATCTCGAAGATGTCAGGGAAATACTCGCCGGTATCTCTATCTCCCGCGCACAGCAGGGGTATTCACCGGCAGAAACAGGGATCTATCTATTCAGCCTCAAAGACGCCATCATCTCCATATTGCAGGCAGAAGTGAAAGATGATTACGCCCTGCTGTTCGATGCCATGTACAACATCAATCGCCTCATGGACAGCCTGGCCATCATCTCCTTCGAAACCTTCATCAAAGGAAGAGAAGAAGTAATCTTGCGCCAGACAGACGAAATATCCGAAATATCAACACCCGTGATCCGCGTATGGGATGGCATCCTGGCCCTCCCCATCATCGGTACACTCGATAGCGCCAGGACACAGGTCGTCATGGAAAGCCTGCTCCAACAAATAGTGGACAGCGGCAGCACCATCGCCATCCTCGACATCTCCGGCGTCGCCGCCGTAGACTCCCTGGTAGCACAACACCTCATCAAAACTGTCGCCGCTACCCGTCTGATGGGTGCAGAATGCATCATCAGCGGCATCCGCCCCGAAATCGCACAAACCATCGTGCACCTCGGCATCGACCTGACCGGCATCATCACAAAAGCTACTCTCGCCAGCGCCCTGAAACAAGCATACGCCATGCTCAACCTGACCGTGAGGAAATTAGAAAAAGATAAAACCCTCAATTAAAGGTTATGGACCGTATTCCTATTCTCCGCATGGGGAATTTATTACTGGTAACCATTCAGATCGACCTCTACGACAGGTTGGCCACCAACCTTGAAAGCGATCTCGTACAAATGGTAAGTAAAACCCAGGCTAAAGGCGTTTTAATAGATATCTCCGCACTGTCTATAGTCGACTCCTTCATGGGACGCATATTAGGCAACATCGGTAGCATGTCCAAGATCCTCGACGCAGAAACCGTAGTGGTAGGCATGCAACCAGCCGTTGCAATCACCTTGATAGAACTCGGCCTCGAACTCAAAGGCGTACACACCGCACTCAATGTCGAAAAAGGAATGGAACTGCTCAGAATAAAGATAGGCCCTGACGAAGAAACCGACAGCGATGAAGATAGTCCTGAGTAAAGACCGCATGCGCATAGAGAGAGAACAAGATGTCGTACCCTTTCGTGCCCGCGTCAAAGAAATGGCTGTAAAAATCGGCATGTCACTGGTCAACCAGACCAAACTCATAACAGCCGCCAGCGAACTGGTACGAAATATGCTCAAATATGCGCATGGCGGCATCGTCGTCATGGAAATCATCAGCCAGGGCCGTGATAACGGCATCCGACTCGTATTCCAGGATCACGGCCCCGGCATACCAGACACGCAACTCGCAATGAAAGATGGCTACTCAACCGGCAAAAGCCTCGGAATAGGCCTCCCCGGAGCCAAAAGATTGGTGAATGAGTTCGACCTGAAAAGTAAAGTAGGAGAGGGCACAACCGTCTCCATTATCAAATGGAAAAATGGGTAGAACACATCTGGCATTCCTGGTAAGAGACAGGAGCTACTTCGCGATCATAAAAAAAGAAATTCATACCCTCGTACTGTCAGCAGGGTTCCCCGCCAGGAAAGTTGCTGAAATAGATATCATCGTATCCGAAATATTGACCAACATCGTCAAACATGCCGGAAGCGGTACGCTGCTCCTAAAAATTACAGCACATATCGATCAGCAACAGGAACTGGAATTGATCGCATTCGATAAAGGTCCGGGAATGGCTGACGTAAACCGCATGATGAACGATGGCGTATCTACCACCAACACACTAGGCGGAGGACTAGGCGCCCTCAAAAGATTATCCGACGACTGTCAGATATACTCCCAGAAAAACTGGGGAACCATCGTACTCATACGCGTATTGAGTAAACCCAATAACAGCAGAGCCAAATCTCCCAAAGCATTAGTAAGATCCATCCTCGTCCCGAAACCAGGAGAATCTCAGTGCGGCGATGGCAGTTACTACACCGTCAACGACCAACACCTGAAACTATTACTCTGCGATGGCTTGGGACATGGCCCCGACGCCGCCAAAGTAGCCGAACTGGCTGGCCAGGCCTTTCTCGACTATCCCACCGAAGATCCGGTCGACATGATTGGCCACCTCAACGTCGCACTCAAAAGAACACGGGGCGCCGTCGCCACAGTCGCCATATTCGACCTGAAAAAGAAAATATGGAGCATCTGCGGTATCGGCAATATTATGACTAAAATATTGAGCCGCGAAGGACACAAAAACTATATGCCGTACAACGGCATCGTCGGCTTGAATGTCCCCCGAAACCTGAAAACCCAGCAGATCATGCACGACGATACCCAGCAGCTTGTCATGTGCAGCGACGGTATCCGGTCCCGCTGGGATATGCTGAAATATCATGGCATTACCCGTTACGATCCCTCCGTCTTTTGCGCCGCCCTCTTAAATGACTACGCACGCAACACAGACGATATAGGGATCTTGACTTGTAAAATAAATGCAGCTGCTTATGTACGAACTGGCCAAGGTCACCCTTGAAAATGAAATGGATCTTATCCTCGCACACAAAAGATCCATGAAATTGGCTGAACTCACCGGCCTCACACTCGCAGTACAAACGACGGTAGCCACCGCCGTATCCGAAATATCACGCATCATCATGGAAGATGGCCGCACCGGATCACTTATACTCTGCATAGAAAATACTTCTAAAGAAAAAAATATAGTCGCCCGCCTCGTCGCCTCCCAACAACAACTTAAACTAGAATCAAAAACAGGACTCGAATACGCCAGAAGACTCGCCGACAGACACAAAATATCCACCAGCGGTCAACTCACCTACATCGACCTCTTCTTCAACATCAGCAACCTCCTCAGGATCGATGCCCAGAAGATCGATGAATGGAAAATCGCCCTGCGCAACGAATCCTCCGTTTCCCCCTACGAAGAACTCAAAAACCGCAATAGCCAGCTGCTCGAACTGTCAGAAAAAATACGCTATAGCGAAACACAATACCGCATCCTGACAGACAACCTGCCCATGCTCATATTCTCCGTAGGCCTCGATGGAACACTCCGCTATGGCAACGCCTGGATGGAACAGTTCACCGGGCAAACCATTACACAACTCAACGATAACAACTGGCGCTCCGTCATACACGAAGAAGACTACAATGCCTTCCTCAATATCATGCCCCCCGTATTGTCCTCCGATGTAGAACATCCCAAGGCACAACTCAGGATCAGGAACGTTGTCAACAACGTATTCTTTTGGCACCAGGTCGCCCTGCACAAAGCCAGCGAACAATACTGGATCGGCTATATGGTCGACATCCACGCCCAGAAGGTATTCGAAAAAACACTGAAAGACAACTTCGAACTCAAAGAAGCCCAGTCTAAACTCGAAGATAACCAACAGGTACTAGAACGGTATATCCAGGAACTCAACCGCAGCAACCGCGAACTCCAGCAGTTCGCCTTCATCGCCTCCCACGACCTCCAGGAACCCGTTCGCAAACTCCTGTTCTATAGCGACTACCTGCTGAACAAATACAGCGATGCCATGGACGATAAAGGCCGGAACTTCCTGTCCAATATCCACCAGTCATCCACCCGCATGAGAAACCTCATCCAGGATATCCTCCTGTTCTCCCAGATTGACAAACAAGATTCCCGCTTCCAGGTAGTCGACCTCAACATCGTCGCCACCGAGACCTGCCAGGACCTCGAAATGAAAATCAGCGAAAAAGAAGCCTTGATCGACATAAAAGTGTTGCCTTCTCTCCACTGTGACCGGGGAATGATGAGGCAGCTTTTTGCCAATATCATCGGAAATTCCCTGAAATATGCCGCCGAAGGCCGCCGCCCCCTCATAGAAATATGGGCCCAGCAAGCAGATGGGTTCGTCGACCTCCATTTTAAAGATAATGGCATCGGGTTTGATGAAAAGTATTTACCGAAGATCTTTACCTTGTTCCAACGACTGCACACAAGCCGTGAATTTGCAGGAACAGGAGTAGGGTTGGCTATCTGTAAAAAGATAGTAGACGTGCATAGAGGAAGGATCAATGCCGTATCAACGGTAGGAGAGGGATCGACCTTTACGGTCTCTATTCCGGTAGACACCGCAATTTAAACCGCTAATTATGAACATCACAGGCATCCTTTTAGTAGATGATGATGACAGTGACAAAGAAATACTAGAGGAAATAATCTCACTACATAATCTCAGCATCCTGGTCAATTATGTCGAAAATGGGGTGAAAGCACTTGAACTGCTGGATATCGATTATGTTAATGGGGCCCTCCCCAAACTAATCATTCTCGATCTCAATATGCCTATCATGAACGGTACCCAGATACTGGAAAAGCTAAAGGCAGATAACAGGTTCAGCGGCATCCCCGTTATCATATATTCCACCTCTATCAATCCCTTCGAAAAGGATAAATGCATCAGCCTCGGTGCCTGCTCTTACCTGACCAAACCAACCTCTTTGAAAGAAGGCGTAGAACTCGTACGCTCCTTTTCTACCTTTCTGTAAGATCACCCGTCACCACCTCGCCAGCACGCTTGTAATGCGCGATAATAACCCCCTTCGATGTTACCACACTTTCTGCTAAGGTAAACGCTGCCGGTAGGATACCATTTTGAAACAGCTTCTTACCCTCGCCAAGGATCAATGGATATACCTTAAGCCGGAACTCATCTACCAGGTCATGCTGCAGCAATAGCTGGATAAGCTCACTACTCCCCCAAATCTGTAAGTCT